>NZ_FNFC01000040.1 GCF_900100385.1 Halovenus aranensis | reverse complement strand
TTTTCGAAGATTTGTGGCAACGTTGTCTTGCAGACGTTCATATTGATAGGCTTCGTCGACACTACTGTCCGGTTCGACATCAGGAAGTGCCTCTACGTAGTCCTGAAGTCTCGGTTCGTCTTCTAGTATCTCCTCAACGATTTTCTCATATAGCCGACGAATACTCAGGCCTAAGTTGCCGACGTATACTGCTAGTGCTTCGTACGTTTCCCCCTCGACTTCAACGCCTTCTCTTACCTCGTCCCGCAACTCGATGAGATGGTGGGACTTACCTGTCCCATATTCTCCGAAAATCAGCCGACGTTTCATGAGGTCGGGCTCACGAATGCCCGACTGGACGAATTCACGTAGGCGATACTCCTGATCATTTCTTCCGACCAAACTATACTGTGCCGCAATCTCCTCATCCGCGATAGTGGTCGAGAAGGGGTCTCGTTCCAACCCTAGTTCGTCGAATTTGCTTGCTGGTTCACTCATGAACTTTGGCTCCTTCAAGTACGCTTTCGTTGAGAGTCAACTGTTTGTAGCTACCTTCAGAAACGATACCGGCAGTGTGGAGTCTTTTGATGTAGCTATCGAACGTGCTTCGGGGGATTCCGTATAATGTTTCTAATCTCTCGAAGAGTTCTGGTTCTCGAACGCTTCCTCCATCTCCAATTAAATCCGAATATTCTTCGTAAATAACGTGTGCAAATAGGCGAACAGGCCATCTTCCTTGGATGTAGCCATTATCAGCTGGCTCAATAACGTCGGCATCTTCCAGAAGATTGAGCCCCATATCAATTGTGAATTGGTTCATCTTGTCACCAATGAACGCTTCCCCATCAAATTCCCGCATCACTTCGTAGTCCTTGACTGGGCCTTTTCGGTAGATGAATTTCGAGAGGACTAGCAGCATCGGGTGTTGATAAATGATATTCGCGAGAATCCGGTCTGCTTGAGCGCGCTGATCTCCTGCACCAACGACTTCCTCACCTGAATATGTCAACACGACCTCCTTGTCGTTAAATTCCTCTTCGGATGTTAGTCGATACCCCTCTTCGCTATTTTTTATGAGATTTGCATCACGAAGTTGCTCGATAATATCGTCTGCTCCTTCTGTAGCGGTTTCATCAGCATCGATTGTTTTCCGTTGTCTCAGTGCGTCTGTAAGCTCTTCCTTGGACATCGGGCCAGATTCTGCGATCAATTGAATGCCGGCTCGTAGTTGGAAGAGACGCGCATACTGGAGGGTCATTCGAATAAGATATTGTTGGTCTCGCTCGTAAGTAAATAAAGGCTTCGCTGACTACTCCCACGTTTTCCCTTGTCGCTGGAAATACTGAAATACCGACTCCTCGTTCTTTTTGCTGATAACACCTGTATTGGCCAATCGTTCTAGAACTGCTTTTACTTCTGATTGATCCGTTCCCAATTGAATATCTCGTGGGAGTTCTTCGTATATCTCGGCAGGAGTTCGACGTTTCTCCGAGAGGATTAATTGGATTTCATCTCGGAGATTAATTTCTGTGTCCTCTGTCGAATCGTCGATGTCCGTAGTAGGTTCATCGGGATGAAGGGATCGGGCTATTTGGTCTATCCAATCGCCGATTTCGTTGTGAAGGACATTGTCGCCAGACTGATCCACATACCACTCAAAATCAGCGAAATCAATACTCATTACTTGATAAGTAGCTATTCCAACTTGGTTCTGTTCGATACGACCTATGAATTCTTCACCGACTTCCTGGATATGATCTGACGTTCCACGAAACATACGGTAGACCCCCTCAAACTGCCTAAACCGACGGGAAACACGCTCATAGTGCTCATCGTCTTCAATATATGGTAGCGGAAGTAATGATGTATCGATATATGCGCGGTCAAACTCAGTCAGATATTCGAATACTTCCTCCGGGTCAATGTTCCAGTATTCACCGATCACGAAGGCGTAGTCTTCATCCAATTCAGTGACTTTTCCACCAGGGATATGTTCGGCAATATGAGGGAGCGTATTGACATACTCGTCTAGTCCCAGTAAAGAAAACATCAACGTTGGATCTACTACACGGGCGAAGAATGGGATTGTTTGAAGCGTATAATAGAGTGACCTTCCATCACTGTCGACACCGCGTATCACACCGTGCCGTTCCTCAAGAAGGTTCAGTTTAAAATTCTCGTTCGTAAAGTCGTCTGACCCGCGTCGGCGATACTTATGTAGTATACGTCGAACGTCGGCGGGTTGTACGCTAAAGTGGTTTGCTAATTCTTCGATAGTGTATTGACCTTGCTCCAGTTTATCCAACACTAATTGGTCGAGAGAGCGTTCAAATATTCGAACTGCAGGTTTTCCCTTTGGCAGTTCATTTAGAAGTTGGTCAGTAGTCGCAACGCGCTTGTTGTGAACCAAGCGTCGTTGTTTGGTTTCGGAGAGGGAGTAGAAATCGACATCGTCAGCATACATATTGATAGCCAACTCTCGGTGACAGATATTTCTGTTCCTGTCTTACTCGCACCAACAGTGAACTGGACCGGTGTTTTGCTCCTCGCCCTGTGATTCGATTTCGCAAACAAAGAATTCCCCTTCTGGATACATAATGTACCGATCTTCGTCGATATTCTGAACGGAAGCCACATCCTCAACCTCCCAATCAGCGTCTTCATTGCCGTCCCACGTGTAGTAGTCGTCCTCCCCATCTACTGCGAAGTCGAGCAACCCCGTCCCGCTACCGATGATGTGCTGAACCTGACTTAGTCGTGTCGATTGTGTAATTCTGGTCATGAGTCAATCTCATTCGGCTACGATAATCAATGTCCGCCATTTTAGTGAAGGGAGTAGTGCCACCGATGGAACTGGCAACTCCCAAGCTTCCCAGGTGGGACGACGGGCATTTTTCACCGCCACGCATACCACTACGCGGCGCTTTGTCGTCCGATTAGAGGAATGGGTGAAACCACCATAGATATTCACTAACTAGAATAGTTGAATAATTGTCAAATCACTTTCTGCATCAGGTATCTTAGGCTCGGTGTCTCCAGCACCGGTCCTACTCTTCGGGAGCCACCCTCCATCGAGAAGAATTAGAGCCAGATCTGTCTTAATTGTGAGTAAATCGGTTCAGCGGCGTCTATGATTCGGTATAATCGGGGCGCTCGGCGTATTCGATTGGATCGCGCTCGCCGAGATTTTGGAACGCTTGGAGACGGAACGCACACGCGTCACACGTGCCACACGCTGGTGCTTCTTCCCGGTAGCAGCTCCAGGTGTGTTCATAGGGGACGTCGAGTTCGAGACCGCGTTCGGCGATGTCTGTCTTCGACAACTCGACGAACGGCGCTTCGACGCTGATCTCCGTCTCCGGTTTCGTGCCGACGTCGACGACCTGCTGGAACGCTTCGAAAAACTCCGGCCGGCAATCCGGATACCCCGAGAAGTCCTCGCTATGCGCGCCGATAAACACGGCCTCACAATCGTTGGCTTCTGCATACGACGTCGCCATCGACAGCAGGTTCGCGTTCCGAAACGGCACGTAGGAACTCGGAATCTCGTCGCTCTCCAAGTCTGCCTCCTCGACGTCCATCTCGTCGTCAGTGAGACTCGACGCACCGATCTTCGACAGGTGGTCCGTCGTCAGGTGGAGGAAGTCTGCGGCGTCGAGGGCCTCGGCCTGGGCCTGCGCACACTCGTACTCCTTACTCTCGGTCTGCTGGCCGTAGGACGTGTGCAGCAGGTACAACTCGTAGCCAGCATCCTGCGCGACAGCCGCTGCGGTCGCACTATCCATTCCTCCAGACGCCAGGATGACCGCTCGCTGCTCGCTCATCCCTGACCCTCCATACGGTTGACCGCTGCCTGGAACCGCTCACGTTCTGCCTCAGTCGGCTCTCCGACAGTTGCC
>NZ_FNFC01000012.1 GCF_900100385.1 Halovenus aranensis | reverse complement strand
AGGTGGTTTCTCGAAACCACAGGACAGCCAAGTCAGTGTATTTCGGAGTTCTCGTGTGACGGGGCGTGTGCCGTAGATGCCTTTGTAGTAGCAGTGCAGGAAGCCTTTGAAGAGTTCTGGTGGCTTGTGCACTCGTGTTCGCCCCCTCGCAGCGGGGGCGAACACGTCGTACTCCAGCAGAAACTCGAACTCCAAGTACTCGAACAACGGTGCTGTCTCCGTAGCCGCGACATTCAAGAAGTCGTCGACCGAAGCTACGTCTTGCAGGGTTTTGGTGCTGCTGGACACAGTTTCCAAATCCTGCGGCCTCCCTTGGGAGGCTTTCTATGACACGCTCTAATATTCCAAAATATCGGAGTCAATATGCTGCACAACCCCAGCTACCCTAGTCACATCAAAAACGTTAGAGAAACCATCACTCATCAACTATAGTCCAACCCCTTCAAATACCGAATCCGACGCTTCTATTGTCAACTTTCCTACGACAGCCTTGTGAATCATGGCCCGGGGCCTACCTTTCACCATGTCTCCCACAATCACACAGTCTGGATACCCTAGGACTACGAGGGATAACTACTTACACATCCCAGGAGGAGGCAAATACGGTGACGAGAACACTCAGACGACCACTGTCGCTACAGGTCGTACTCGGGACGATTCTAGTGTTCACCGCCGGGACTGCACTGCGAATCGCGCCTCGTTACTGGACATCGCTACCGTTCAATCCCGATGGATTCAAATTCGCGAGCCAAGCAGAACGGATTGCCACTAATGCCGAATTAGCGATACAAACTATCGGACCACACGGCTATACATTTCCGACATTATTGAGTCAAATACAACTGCTCACAGGCACGGAACTGCTCTGGCTCACGCAACCAGTGATTGCTGTAATCGGTGTAGTTCCCTGTCTATTGGCAGTTGCAGTCACACGACGGTTGGCACGACGATATGACTGGGACTTTTCTCGCATCTTTGCTACCACACTTGTGGCCGGACTCATTCTCGTGTTCCAAGGATTGTTCTTGCGACGAACAGTCTGGGTCCACTACGAAGTGTTGGGTCTCGTATTTTTTTAATAACATCGTACGCGTTTCACCAGTATCTGCAGTCTGGTCAGCCCCGCTGGTTAGGGATCCTCCTTTCGCTTCTCATCGTCACTCCAATAACACACCATCTCAGTACAATTATGGTAGCCCTGGCGTTAACGACGCTCGCAATCTATCATCTCACCAGATGGCCCAACTGGCGAACGCTCATGCAGATAGTTTTGATTCCCGCACTCTTTTGGGGATACTTTGGAGGGTACTACATTGTGACAAGACCGCCGTACTTCGGCGATTTGGCCGCCAAACCTGGACTATTCTTTGCCTGGATTATCGTCCTTGTCGGATTGGCGGTCTTCCTACGAACTGCCACACCTGCCCAGACACGACTTACGTTCGCCGTCCCACTTGGCGTTGCATTCGGCATCACGGTAATCAATGCGATAACAGACGTGTTTCCCGGCACAGCATCAACACAGCCACATTTGCTTCTGTATGTCAGCCCGCTCATAATCCTTGCCGTATTCATGGTCTGGGGAGCGCCGCTGGCACTGGTTGACCAGCATTACAGTCCAATCGTCCTGGCAATCGTGCTCGCTCCGATTCCATTCATTGGCTTTGCGTTCAGTGCTGGCCTCAGTCCTGAGTACTCATTATTCGCCCGGCGAGCGCAGACCTTCGGACATGTTTCGATCGCTATCATGGCTGCACTTGCGGTCGGCAACGTAGCGTGTCGTGGGGACAGCCATGCCATTAAAAAGTTCGGCATTCCGGTCATTCTTCTTATCGCTGTGATTGTTTCCGCGCCACTCGCTTTTGCCGGTCCACCTGTAATTCCCTACCAGAGTACAACGACGAACGCCGAGTTTGAGACCATCACGTTCACAGAAACCCACATTGAGGGGACGTGGACAAGTGATGACCACCCCACCCGAGTTGCACGTAACTACTACGACGCCGACACAACACGTAGTCCGACACTTGGGTGGCTTCAGGGCGGCACCCCCCCAAAGTGCCCGATACTTATCCGCGACTCATGGAACTCCGTCGGCGCAGTAGCAGTCCCTGCAGACCCTATCCCTGCCGAGGCGACCACGCTTGAGACATTCATCAAACGGGGTCAAGCTGTGTACGACGGTGGACCGGATAGCAACGGACACACGCTCGTCGTCCCAGTACAGATCAGTGACAGTCAATCAGGATCATGTTAATTTATATATGTTTCTCAGGACTAACCCCGAAACCCACGAAGATGATATTACAACCCACCGGTTTCAAACGAGTTCAAACCGTGAGTCACGGATACCCGGCACACACGCGGCGAATCCCCTCTTCGAATGAAATCTGTGGCCCCCATCCGGTTGCTTCCTTCATTTTCGAGTAATCCGCACATGTATCATGCACGTACACTGATTCAGGGATCGGATTCTCGACGTACTCCGGTTCGATATCTGTACCGAGTTCCTCATTTAACATCTTAACGACCGTGTTAAAGTCGTAGCTCTCTCCCGTCCCGAGATTGAACACGCCGTTTAGTTCGTGTTCACCGGCTAGCACAAGTCCGCGGACCACGTCGTCAACGTGCGTGAAATCTCTCGTCTGTGTTCCGTCACCATACAACACTGGCGACTCACCGTTTGCAATATCATCAGCAAACTGCGCGATGACGTTCGCGTACTCGCCCTTGTGACCTTCCGCGCCGCCGTAGCCCTGGTACACCGAGAAAAACCGCATTCCAGCCATCGTCATGTCGTAGTGGTTGGCGAAGTACTCGGCGTACCGTTCCCGGGCCATCTTCGAGGCCTCGTAGCCGGTGTTGACCGTCACGTCCATGTCCTCTGGCGAGGGCTCAGTCCGGCTGCCGTAAATCGAGGAGGTCGAGGCGTAGACGACCGTCTCACAACCCTCCTCACGCGCCTGCTCGACGACGTTGACAAAGCCCTCCACGTTCACCCGCGCGCCCTGACAGGGGTCGTCTTCGTGCATCGCGTACGACGAGAGCGCGGCCAGGTGGAACACGACATCGACGTCCGTCGGTAGGTCCTCAGCGAGGACACTCTGCTCGTAGAACGTAACCGCGTCGTCAAGGTTGTCCGGCGTCCCGAGATAACAGTCGTCGACCACGACCACGTCGTTATTCACTGCCAGCTCGTTTGCCAGGTTCGAGCCGACGAAGCCGGCCCCACCAGTGACGAGAATTCGCTGTCCCTCCATGTGTGGCTACGCAGTCACTCGACTACGTGAAAAACGGTTTGATTCATATGTGAGAAATGTTCAGTGATAGCGAAAACCAATGCAACTAAGAGGTATCTCCTATTTCTATATTGGTACGTATGGATGCAATCGTACTGGCAGGTGGGTACGCGACGCGGCTCTGGCCGATTACCAAGAGCCGGCCGAAAATGCTCCTCCCGATTGGCGAGCAAACCGTCATCGGGACTGTCTTCGAGGAACTCGAAGCCGACGACCGCATCGACGACGTCTACGTTTCGACGAACGAGAAGTTCGCCGCCGAGTTCGAGGAATATCTAGCAAACTCACCCTACGACAAGCCGCAACTCTCCATCGAAGACACGACCGCCGAGGCCGAGAAGTTCGGCGTCGTCGGCGCGCTCGGCCAGCTCGTCGACCGCGAAAACCTGACCGACGATACACTCGTCATTGCCGGCGACAATCTCATCTGCTTTGACGTGAGTGACTTCCTCGATACGTTCGAGGCCAACGCAGCCCCGACAATTGCAGCCTACGATGTCGGCTCGTACGAACGCGCGACCTCCTACGGACTAGTTGATCTCAACAACGACGGCGTCGTAACCGAGTTCCAGGAGAAGCCAGACGATCCGAACAGCACATTGGTCTCCATCGCCTGTTATGCATTCACTGCAGACACGCTCTCACTCTTTGAGGGGTACCTCGCCGGCGACAACAACCCGGACGAACCCGGGTGGTTCATTCAGTGGCTCCAGAACCGTGAGCAGGTCCATGCCTTCACCTTCGACGAACCGTGGTTCGATATCGGGACGCCGGAGAGTTACCTCGATGCAATCGCATGGTATCTCGATGGCGAGAATGCCATCCATCGTGAGGCCACAGTCGAAAATTGCGACCTACAAGAAAACGTGCAGGTCATGGCCGGTGCAACCGTGAGAGAGAGCACACTCAGCAATACTATTGTCTTCCCGAATGCGAGTATCACTGACAGCGAGATCCGCAACTCACTCATCGACGAACAGACACAGGTCACATCGCTCGATCTCTCCGGGGCAGTCATCGGCGCTCATACCCAGTTGAATGGTGACTGACCCCGATACTACGCAGTATTACCGTAATCGAAATCAACGACTAGTCAAGACCGCTTCCGAAAAATGCGCCTACGTAACGCAATACGCTGGCCCCACCCCACAAATAGCAGACTGATTCAGCGAGTTTGAATGTAATATTTTTTAATCTGATAATTGGAGACAATATCCCCCTGATGAGGGGCGGCTACCAGACACAGATATTGAAAATAGAGAGGTACTACCGTGATTAATCACCCGACAAGAGCTATCAGCGCGAATTGCAAGAATACATACCAAGGACTAGATAAATCTTATGTAGCATCGGTTTGTAGACTTTTACCGATGTGACGATACCATCGCAGTGTCCCCAGTGCGGCGCAATCTCCGTCGAGGTCGCAGAAGTACCGCCCTCCGAACACGAGCGGGGTGATTCGTGGTATACACGCGCGGAGTGTACGAACTGTGGCGACTACTCGGAATGGTTCGAGTGAGCAACCCGGAATCAACACAGAATCTGCTGCAACAACCGTAGCTCCTCGTCTTCGGTAATCCGCTCGGATTCGAGACACGCGTGGACGACTTTGTGGACCAGTTCGGGGTCGTCGAGTCCCGACGCAACGCTTTCAGACGGCCCCTCGTCCTGGTCGAGGCCCGCTTCCAGGCGCTCGATGCGCTCGTCGAGCGCCGTCAGGTGGCTCTCGATATCGGCCAGCGCCGATTCGACCTCCCCGGGTGCCACTGGATTCCCCGCTGTCGTTTCAGATTCGAGAGTCGCGTCCAGTTCGAAAACTTCGTCAACAAACGAGGCACGATCCGCCCACTCGAAACCGTCGATGCTGTTGACGCGGTTGTTGACCGTCGCGCTCGAGACGCCGAGTGCCTCGCCGATCTCCCGCTGTGTCGCTGTCGGATTGGCGGCGATAACGTCGAGAACCTCCCGCTGTTTCGGCGAGAACTCGTCCGCTCGCGGCACGGTGTCTTCGTCGTCTCCAGCGTGCGTGCTATCGCTGTCTCCACTCGCAGCGTCAGTCTCCCCAGCGGACTCGGTGTGCTCGTCGCCGTCGCGTGCAGGGTCGACGGACGACGCGACCGCAGAGTCCTCCCCGCCATCGACATCGCCTGGTTCGCCGGATTCCGGCGTTGCTGGTGCCTCGGTCGAGTCGTCGGCTGTCTCTGTCATTTCAGTTCCGTCCCCGTCAGTCGGCTCCGTTTCCGTAGCTTCCCCCGAAGCTACGCCCTGTTCGTCCCCCCCGTCGGACGCATCCGACTCCCCGGCAGTCGCCGGGTCCCCGTACTCGTCGAGCGTCCGCTCAACCAGCTCGGTCGTCGCGCTCGGCACCATCGACGCGAACTCGTCCATCGAGGCGTCGGGGTGAGCCGCGGCTTTATCGAGGATCTGCTTGTGGCGCACCGACCGAGGGTACGGGCTGTCCTCGTCATCTGTGCTCATCGCTCATTAAATGGACTGATTGTATTATATTTAAGAATTATGATGATATTTTCATAGCAAATACTGTCCGTTTATCTCCATTTAATGTAATTAAAATGTTATGATATAGCAACAACTGAGACAATAGATCTAAACAGAAATAAACAATATCGAATCGGACTCACGAGTTGGTTTCAGCAACGACGTTTCTCTCACAAGAGTCCGACACCCCCCGTGTTCACTCGACAATCCGGCCATCGCGCAGCGTCTCCGTCCGGTCGAAGTACGGGTCGAGTGCCGGGTCGTGGCTGATCGTCACCAGCGCGGTCCCGATCGACGCCTGTACGTCGAGCAACAGCGAGGCCACCTGCTCGGTCGTCTCGGGGTCGAGCTGGCCGGTCGGCTCGTCCGCGAGAATCACGTCCGGCCGGTTCGCCAGCGCCCGCGCGATGGCGACGCGCTGTTTCTCTCCGCCGCTCAGCGTCGCCGGGTAGTGGTCCCCTCTGTCTGCGACACCGAGTGTCGACAGCAGGTCGTCGACCCACGCCTCGTCGCGCTCACCCCCGTGAGTCTGGGGGAGCACGGCGTTCTCGCGGGCGGTCAAATCGGGCACCAGCTGGAAGTCCTGGAAGACGAACCCGAGCGTCTCACGCCGCAGGCGGGCGCGCTCCCGTTCGGACAGCGCCGTCGCGTCCGTCCCAGCGACCAGCACCTGCCCCGCCTCGGGTTCGTCGAGCAGCCCCAGCATCGTAAACAGCGTGGTCTTGCCGGCACCGCTCGGCCCGCGGACGAGCAGCCGGTCCCCTGCGGAGACCGAGAGCGACACGTCTTCGAGGAGCGTCATCCCGCCGCGCTCGACCGAAACCGACTCGGCCGCCAGAACCGGCTCGCTCACTGGCGGGACCGTTCGAGGGGTGGGCGTATCAGTGCTTGGGTTGGACACCAGCCAGAGCCACAGGGGCAAGCCAGCTGCTCAAGAGCAGTCGCGTGTCTGCCGATGAAATATGACAGACTCAGAGCTGTTCGAAAAGCGAACGAGCACGCTCAACGTAGCTATTTTTCGTCCAACTACGAATTGTGGTGAACTACCCCTGCCTACTCGCCGCCTCCGGCGGCTCCTTGAGGCAGGGGGGCTTAGCGCCTGCATTCAGCTAAATCGGTCCGCTGTTTTGCTGTTTTCGACGATTTTGGATACCGGTTCTCTCGTAAAACTACTGGTCGTCCACAACCTCGAAGGATGGATTTGATGCGTGCCTTTATTTCACAGATTAAATCGCTGAATAGCCTCTCACTATAGCTGTGGATTGAACAACTTTGAGATGGATATACAGACGAGTGATAGTTATCAGAGAGCGTTGTTCACTACGCTCCGCCGGGCACACGCTGCTGGTCAGCCCGGCGACCTGCGCGCTGATCCTGCAAGAGAAGCCACAGACCCATTGCACCGATGACGAGAGTGAGTCCGAGGTACGCGAGGACGTACGTTGCCGATTCTGTCCCGAGCATCATGATGAGGGGAACGTCGGCTATGAAGTGCCACACGATCAGCGGCCAGAGACTGTCGAGTCGGAACGTGACTGCCGCAAGTCCAATCGCTATCGGGAGCATCAGGAGCACGCCGAGAAGCCACTCCGCAACCGAGGCACTGAGAATGACCCGAGAGAAGTGCGTCAACCCGAACAGCACACCCGTCACGACAGCGGCGTGACCACGCCCAAGACGCCCTCGTGGAAGGTTCCACCGCTCAGTACAGGTGGTTGACCTACCACTCTCATTCTCAAGGCCATCGATATCAAAATCCTGTGAAACATATATGTAAGTCAGAAAAATATATATGTGTCTGCGGCATAGTGTATTGTATGACTGGCGACCCATCTCCCGACGGCCCTGACGAGTTCCCCTCTGGAGAGGAACTCCCGGACGAACCGGTGACCGTGGCTGATATTGATCCATTCAGTGTTGATGACGACGACGTTGAAGACATCGATGACTTCGCCGCCGCAGAGTGGACAAACCAGAGCACTGCGGACGAACGAATTCGCACGGTGATCAACAGAACGACGACTCCGAAATCGGCGTCCGACATCTCAGACACAGCTCTCGTCTCAGAAACAAAAGCCAGAACGACACTCAACAAGCTTGCTGAAGAAGGCATCGTGAGAAGTCAGCAGACCGACTCTGGAAAACTATACAGCCGAGACCCAGAGTGGCATCTTCTCAAACAGATCAGGAAACTCGCCAGCAGCGAAACGCTTGTCACTCAAATCCAGCGAATACAACAGGAACTCACAGAGTACAAATCCAAATATGACGTGAATGGCCCGGAGGAACTTCTGATTTCAGACAAGGAACTCGACCAGACTGAACTCGACGACATCTCTCACTGGCGGACAGCAGAACGAGAATTAAGCCACCTCAGAGCGGCATACCGCCTCAAAGAAGCAAAGGAGCAGGCGTCAATCGTAGGTGAACCGGAAGAGAGGCGCACGGGGAATCAAACAACAGCACCCAGGAACAATCAGGCCCCACTCGAATAATGGGACTGGGGAACGGCTCTCCAATCGATTCAGCAGCGATTGATGAGAGCGTGAATCAGATGCACCAACAACTCGGGAGAGGAGTTGTCAACGTGCGATTCCGATACCAGAAAGGGCAACCGTTCAAACCGCGTGACGGAAAAGACGTGAGAACAGCACGAGTCACGATTACGCCTGGAATCCATAAGCAGGCTGGGTATTTCGATATCCAGTGGTTGGAAAATGGAGACTACAAATACCACTATCGGGAAGAAGGACTAGAGTTTAGATTCGGACGCGAGGCAGCGAATAAGACCACCACGAAACCAATACGGCATTTTCACCCACCTACTAATCTTGACGCACACAAGCAATCCTGTATCGGGGCTGAACAACCACCAAAACGCGTTACGATTGCTGTGCTGAAGACGTGGTGGACAGCGGTCAAGAATCATGATGAGAGCTTGGTGAACGCGCAGAGTGGCTTGCCGTAGCACCGAAGGTATTGATACGCCCTCTGTGGCAATCTATACTTACGCAGTTCTACCGACCGGTCGATTCATCGGGATCAGTGTGAAGCCAACGATGACCGATTGCTGACTTCACCCGCTGAATGTTGCACTGGGTTTCTGATGGATTTCAGAGATTTCCCACTCGTTGCGGTATGTGTGTACCCTGTACACACTAGTATCAGTGCGTGGATTGCTCCGAAGGCCCTCCAAGAACCGAGTGCACCGCTGTCCGGACTTGCGGCAGCGTCGCTGGCGGTAGGTCAGTCGGGGACACCCAGCGACACTCCAGAATCCCGTGGCTCCGGGCCGGTGTGACTTCCGACAGAAGCAAACACTGAAAGGTATGGTACAGGGAAACCACATCCTGCGAGTGATGCGCATATACCATCGTTGTCGCACGGTCGGTAGCGACGATGTCACAGCCCAGTTCCTCGCGTAACTCCCGCTGGAGTCCCTCGATGCGAGATTCGCCAGCCCTGAGTCCGCCACCGGGCAGTGTCCAGAACACGTCGCCGTCGCTGTGGCGCTCTTTGACCAGGAGGACACTCGTCCCAGTCGAGGCGAGTGCTTTCACTCCCTCCCTGAGACGGGCCGGTGTCTCTGCCCCCACTGTGGAGCGTCTCCCCCGAGCGTCACTCATCAAGTATCTGGTAGTGTCTGCATTTCATTAAATTAAAAGTATTGTTTTGCACACGAGAGGTGCAAAGAGTAGCCACCCGACGGTTTGAGCTACCCACCCGTGAACGGGTGGGATTCAGCGTGGACTCCCGTTCTGGCCGAATCATCGGCAGGAGGTTCATACTCTCCATTCACGTTCACCATCCCGCTGTTCAAGCGCACGCCCAAGGGTGCGCCTCCGTCGTCGCCAGTTTGGTTCCGACGGAGATACCGCAGACCGATGTTCTTCGCCGCGTTGTAGTCGGCGTGGTTCTCGTAGCCGCATTTCAGACACTCAAAGTTCTCACCGTCGCGGTTGTCTGGGTGTGTGAACCCACAATGTGAACACCGTCGAGAGGTGTTCTCCGGGTCAACTTGCTCAACCGTGATACCGTATTTTTCAGCTTTGTAGTCGACGTATTCGTAGAGCCGGTTGAATGCCCACTTGTGCCCCCACGACGCGCCAGTGCGGTCACGAATGTCGCTCAAATCCTCGAACGCTATCACCGAACAATCGTGGTTACGGGCTTCAGCTACCAACTCGTTCGATATGCGGTGAAGCGTCATCTTGAACCGACCATCCTCTTTGCGTCCGACCGCCTGCATATTCTCGTGTGCCCATCGTGTGCCGTGTTCTTGCAAGTTTCCACGCCGCTTCTCATATTCTCGTCGCCAGTGGTCGAATTCGTCGCCAGTCCAGAACGTACCAGTCGAGGTAACGGCGAGGTTGTTCACGCCGAGGTCAACGCCAAGCACCGTTCCGTGCGTGGTCGTTGCCTGTTCCGGCGTGTCAGACTCCACGTCCTTTTTGCAGTGGATGTGAAGTTGCCATTTGCCGTGTTTGTGGTGTAGCTCTGCCCCTGTCGTCTCGTACTCGTCGGAGAATAGATATTTTGCGTGGGGCGTGTCGCTGTCCTCATCTGGCAGCACGTAGTCGGCTTCGATGCGACCGTCTGTGGTGGCGAGACTCACGTAGTCGTCGTGAAACGTCGCCGTGCGGTGGTCGTAGACGACGTGTGGAGTCGTGAAGGAGGGTTTCGATGCCTTCTTGCCCTGTTTCCACTTGGCGACGACGCTTTTGCAGGCTTCGGCGGCCTTGTTGCGGGCAGCTTGTACCAGTCCACCGTTGAAACCGTCTGTGGCTTCTCGCACGTCGTCGTAGGTTTCGTCGTCAAGTGTGGTCTTGCTCGTCGTGACGTATTCGCCCTCGAACGCATGGTCTGTGACGTACTGAGCGCACCACAGGAACGTGTCTACGGTGTCTTCAAGGAGTACGGCGTCGTCACTGTCCACATCGAGTTTTACCGGGACAGTACGCCGCACCTCCATATGTTATATGTAACGTCATAGATTCAAAAGTATTGGGGAGTAGGCCGAGCGTTTGCCGGTAGATTGGCTCAATAGCTTACGGATTCATCCAACCCCTGAAGGGGTTGGTTTTCTCCTGCATTTCGTATAAATAAGTACACATCACGCAAGTAGGTGACACATATGACGTGTCCAGTCTATCAACTACCTCGGCAAACGCCGAGGTTTGTCGGTGAACTCCCGGTCTGTCCACTAGACCGTGGAAGGCGAGTACTCGCCGTTCCCGTTCACTGTTCCCGACTTCAGGGCAAGATGATAGGTTACAGATGATAGGTTACCCCTCCAGAACCAGACTTGCGCCGATTCTGGATGAATTTGTGTGCAATGTTTCGCGCCGCATTGTAGTCGCTGTGTAGCTCTTTGCTGCATTTCTGGCACACGAACACGTCCCCATCCCGGTTATCCTCGTGAGTGAAACCGCAACCAGTCTCAGAACACCGTTGACTAGTATATGCTGGATGGACAGTTTCAACGAGAATACCTTCTTGTTTGGCCTTGTATTCGACTTGGCGTTTCAGTTCGTTGAACGCCCACTGCTGGAATTTCGAGGCGTCCGAGATGCGTTCACGGATGTTTTCCAAGTCCTCGAAGACAATAGTCGTACACCCGTGAGAGACGGCTTCCGTAACCAGTTCCTTCGAGGCGTGATGTAAGAAGTCCTCTGACCAGTTGGCGAAGGTGTCACCGATGGATTGGATGGTGAGGTGTGCGCTTCGAGTACCTTTTTGTTGGAGGCGAGCACGTTGACGTTCGTATTCACGGCGCTTGTGATTGCTCTTCCAAGCCAAAATGCGGCGAAGCCCAGGACCTGTCCGGCGAAGCCCAGGACCTGTCCGGCGAACAGCAGCGCCAGCGCGAGGCCGCCGACGAGCAGGCCGACCGTACCCCTCGAAGGTCGGGCATACCTGTCGTTGGCGTCTCACTCAATTGACTGTTTGGGGCCAACAAAAAAAGCGAATCCAAGTGAGGGGGGATCTGGGCTACATCCGGACGGGTCTGGCAAGTGAGGCGACTCGGAATCTAGCCCACAGGGGATTTGGATTCGCTACCGCTGTCACAGCGGCATTAATAGTTTGTACGACATTTATAAATATTTTTTGTCACCAACTTTGCCACTCTAGTTCGTCACCGCACGCAGTTCGCCCCTGTTGTCAACTGCTCCGGGGTCAAGTGGTTCGAGAGACTTCGTCTCTCGTCATCACGGAAGACGGCGTCTTCCGTACGACCCCGAGGCACTCTGCCTGCTTTCTCTGTAGATCACATTGCCAACAACTGGTATGCCGCCTGTGCAGTTCAGTTTACCATTTCTCGGACCAATTGTAGTTCTTCGGCTTCGGAGAAGCGGTCCGACTCCAGACACGCACAGAGAGCCTTGTGAACTAGTTCCGGTTCGTCGACAGCCGTCAGCGCCCCACCGTCCGCACCAGTCGCCTCCGCTGCGCATGGCTCAACAGTTTCGAGACACCCTTCGACAGCCTCGATCCGATCCTCAAGCGTTTCGAGTTGTGTCAGTACGTCCGCAAGCATCGGCTCAAGGGCCGTCGCTGTGGGTGACGCGGACTGATCGTCGGAGTCGCCCTCTGTGACGTCTGTCTCGAGAACAGTTTCAGTAAATGCCACGCGATCGCTCCATTCGAACCCCTTAATATCGTTAACACGGTTGTTGACCGTTGCGCTCGATACGCCGAGCTCGTCACCAATTTCACGCTGTGTCGCAGTCGGCTTGTCGGCGATAACCCTGAGCACGTCAATCTCTTTCGCCGAGAGGTCGTCCCGGCTTGGTTTGTCGTCTCCATTGCCGTCCGCTGACTCCTCCGTAGTGGTCGCTTCACTTTCGGGAGCGTCGGTTGTGGCTGCCTCAGTCTCTGTACTCGTTTCAGACTGTGAGGCTGTGGCTGTCGAGCCATCAGTCATCGCTGTGCCGGTGACAGCTGTCTCAGCCGTTGTGCGCTCGTCTGGTGTGTCGGCTGGCGAAGACTCGTCAGCGCCTGTCTCGTCGGCAGTCGCTTGGTCGTTTTCGGCCGCTGGGTCGCCGTACTCGTCGAGAGTCCGTTCAACGAGTTCGGTCGTCGCACTCGGCACCATCGAAGCAAGTTCGTCCATGGAGGCGTCTGGATTCTCTGCGGCGACATCGAGGACCTGTTTGTGGCGCATCGACCGTGGATGTTGGTCGTCTTCCCCCGAACTCATTATACTACTATGTTGATATAGCCTACAACTTCACCATTACGATATAATTTTAGTCAATATAATATTGTTATGATGTATGATAATATGCTTGTTCAAAATCACTCTGAGAAGGCAACTGGATGTCAATTGGTCGAAGAGGCGATCAAATCGGCCCGGAACTGTTCAATTGTTTGATAGCGTTGTGCGGGCGCTCTGGTGATCGCTTTCTCTACTACACGGTCAAGCTCTGCTGAGACTCCCGAAATTGTCTCTGGGGACTGAATGTCGCCCTCCCGAAGTGCTTGCTCGGGTGCAGTTGCATCGACTGGGGGCTGTTCACAGAGCAGCCAGTACGCGACGGCGCCGAGTTGGTAGACACAGGTCGTAGCGGTTAGTGTTCCGCGAAGCTGCTCAGGCGCAGTAAACGGCGACGTGTATCCTTGGCCAACTGCGGTGGTGGTCCTCCATTTAATCCCCCAGTTTGCCATCAACGCCCGCCATCCTCCATCCTGTGTCTGGAGACCGATATTTGCAGGCAGAATCCCACACACTTGGTCGTGTTCGGCTGTCACTGTCATTGCCCCGCGCAACAATTGATCAAGAAGTTCGAATCTGGTATCAAGAGGCAAATCTAGCCCGACATCTGCGAGTGTCTGTTTCCCGGATCGATAAGCGACCCACGGTGTTGGCTCACTTCCCGAGTCGTATATCGGAGCGACATATGCTGACTGGTCGCTCTGTTCCCACGCATTGACAGCGGTGTTGAACCTGTTCTGAACCGCTCCATTGGAAGCATGTTTCTGTGAGATCAGCAGTACCTCTGCGTGTGTCCCGTCACCCCATGGTGTTCGATAGCGGAGAACTACGTCACTTGTGTTGATGAGTTCAACTTTCGTGATGTCTGGTATCGAAAGATCAAGTTGCGTTAGACTTGCTGGCTCAGTGTATGAGAGGCTCGGTTCGGTGCCAGTGTCTGTGTCTGCAGTGGCAGCGTTCGTTGAGTCGGACGATTTTGTCGCTGCTCTATCGAACCGGACGCCGGATTGTGTAATATCGTATCGCAGAAAGCGATGGTCGCGTGTCTCCTTGCTCGTTCCTTCACGGGTAAACGCGCACAGTTCTTTGAAATTGTAGTCGCGCTGGATCCGTTTGGCTTGCTTGTATGCCTCTTTTTTTGATTGATTGACTGCGATCGCACACGGTGTCTTCGCGGGCACAATCGCCCATGTATCAGCAAGTTCATCATATTTAACATGTAGACACTCAAACAGTGGGTTCCAGAACACATTTCGGACACTGTTTGGTGTCCCCCAATGGAGAAGGCAGGGATGATTCTCTTCGTCCATCTTCGATTTCGCTGCGCGGACGGCCTCCATCTGGCTATCGTGTGTTGAATACGTGTTGCCGGTACGTCGATATTCTTCTATCACCCAAAGTTGGCCCTGATTAACGACTTCTATTGGAGGACGTTTAGGCACCGCTGGGAGCATTGAAACTTTGCGTATAAATTATTAGCTTCTCTCAACTATTTAATTGTTCGCTCATCCAGACATTTTGACATCCTCCACACGGCTTCAGCCCTGTCTCTTACCCACAAGTCCTAATCGAAGAGCTGATGAACCAAGACAGGTAGATGGGACGCCGCTTACGGAGTTGGAAGCCAGAACTCGATGAGGATGGACAGCTGTGTGACATGGATGTTTCCGGGTGGATTCGAACGGAGTTTCGGTCAGCTGAGTTTGGCGACAAGCGCCTGACTGACCGATTGGTTCAACTTGGGGATGAACTCGGCAGTTCAAGGTCGCAAAACAATCGAGATTCAACAGGGAGGTGGGCGCGAAGCGAGAACAGCGGAGTTGTCGATAGCCACTGGAACGTGTGAGTTGCGCGCGCCAAGGAATAATCCTGATCAAGACGGTTCAATTGAGGTGAATGTCGTGAGAGTCGACGAGGTCTATGAAAATGACGACCCGATTCAGTGGGTGTTGCTCACCACTGAATCGGTCGAAGAGTTGGAGGAGACGCTGACACTCATTGACTATTACGGCCTCTGCTAGCGAATTGAAGACTGGGATAAAGCACTCAAGAGTGGCTGTAACATCGAAGAACGGCAACTGCAGACTTGGGAGTGGATGGAAGTTTTGTTGAGCATGTATTCAGTGATCGCGTGGAAAGTTCTGGAGCTACGAGAACTTGCTCGTGGTGATAGTTCAGTATCTCCGGCGGTCCTGCTGAGTGAGGCAGAGCGCACAATTCTGGAAACGAAATTTCCAGAATTGAGCGACCAAGATGGGAAATCATACGCAGTGAGCGTCGCTAAACTCGGCGGTTATCTTGATCGTGGTTCAGATCCGCCACCAGGTTGGGAGACGATGTGGAAAGGGCTCCAAAAGCTACGCATGTGGGCTGAAGGATACGAACTCGGTGCTGAATGAGCGCGCTTCGCGGCTCATTCAGCAGAACCGGCCGAAATAACGAGTTCAACGGAGCTTTTCAAGCGACTTCATCGAGACTTCTCTAATCTTGGGCAGATACTGATGGAGATTTGATTGGTTCTTCTTCTCATACCTGATTTGGTTGAATTTACAGCGGTAGCGAGGCGAAAGCCCATCGGCTTTAGCCGTGGGATGAAGCCGACAACTGGGAATCTCTCCACGCTCGTAGCCACGGCTGGGGTTGGATGCTTACGTAACATCTTTAGGTGAGTAATATCTATATACTGACGATGCCTCGTGGGTTTGACAGGGAACGTACCAGCGTCCACAAACTCCAGTACCACTTCATCTGGTGTCCGAAATACCGTAAATCGGTACTTGAGGGCGAGGTACGCACCCGTCTCGAAGAACTCATCGAGGTGAAAGCCGACGAACTTGACCTCGAAATCTTGGAGTTGGCGATTCGCCCCGACCACGTACACCTGTTCATCACGGGCGACCCGACGCTCGCCCCGAACAAGATAATGCAACAGGTCAAAGGCTACTCCTCGCGCCACCTCCGCGACGAGTTTGACTTCGGTTTGCCGTCGCTGTGGACGCGCTCGTACTTCGTCTCAAGTGCGGGCGACGTATCCAGCGGAGTAATCGAGGAGTACATCGACGCCCAAGCAGGTGAGTAGTCATGCAACGGAACGTCTCAACCACGGTGCGGGTCAAACTCCACTCGCTGACCAACAGGAAAGCCGACCTGCTCGCCCGTGAGTACGAGGCGTTCCAGACTGAGGTACACGGTGGAGACGCTGACCTGTACTCTGCAACCGACCAGCAGGCGTCGAAAGTACAACGGCAGAAAGACCCAAATCCCGGTACGGAACAACCTGTCGTCCTTCGCAACGACGTGTTCGACGTGGCCTACGACGAAGACACCGTTCTCTCGTCGTGGTGGGTGAAAGTCCCCGTCTATGACCCTGACAAAGGACAAGGCAACTCCATCTGGTGTCCCGCCCACGTCCCACGAAAGGACGAACAGCTCGTCCATGAGGGGAATCTTCGAGACAGCGAACTGGTGCGCCGTGACGGTGACTGGTACGTGCATCTCGTCGTCAAGCGGTCTGTGACCGTCCAAGACGAGTACGACGACGTGCTGGCTATCGACATGGGCGCACGCTGGGTCGCTACCTGCGCGTTCCTCTCTGACCGCAAAACCACGTTCTACGGCGAGGAAGTGCGTCATATCCGCGAACACTACAAGCAACTCCGCAAGTCCATCGGGAAAGCGAAACCCCGACAAGGACAGCAGGTGGTCGAGCGTATCGGTGACGCGGAAGCGCGGAAGGTGGACGACCGCCTCCACAAAATTGCTCGGCAAATCGTGGAGGATGCCGAAGAACGGAACGCAATCATCGTCGTGGGCGACCTCGGCGGGATTCGCAAGGACAACGATAAAGGGCGGTACGTCAACGACAAGACCCACAAGATGCCGTTCGCTCGCCTGCTCAACTACATCGAGTACAAAGCCCACGACGCGGGTATCGACGTGCAACTGGTCGAAGAATACGACACGTCGCAGACGTGCAACCGCTGTGCCTGCGAAGGTGTCCGAGCAACGCAGGGACGTTTCGAGTGTCCCGAATGTGGGCTTGATGACAACGCAGACAAGAACGGTGCGCTGAATATCGGCAAACGAGCCTTGGGCAAGTTCTCGAAACCGCTGTCCGAGGCGGGGGCTGTACTGGCACAGCCCGAAACGCAGGTCATCGTCCAACGCGACGACGAACCTGCGAACCTCCCGCTACTCGTGGATTCAACCCCCAGTGGGGGAACCCCACGGCTTTAGCCGTGTGGAGGATGTCAGACCCGCACACCGGGCGGTGAACGACGGATTCCACATCGGGAACTCCGCCGACTCGCTGGCGATACTCGGCCAACAGACCGTGTTGTACTCTACGCTCGCGTCTCAAGCCACGGCCAGAAAGACAACGGCGACCTCGACCGCCAACTTGACCGACTCACAGAGTACGCCCACGACCACGGCTGGAGCGTCGAAAATACGCACACCGACGTTGGTAGTGGTCTCAACGAAGACCGTCGTGGACTCGACTCGCTCCTTGATGACGTACAAGAAGCCGACTATGGACGCATTCTCGTGACCTACGAAGATCGACTCACTCGCTTTGGCTTCTCATATCTTGAACGGTATTTCGACTGCTACGGTGTCACCATTACCGTCATCGAAGACGAGACGGACAAATCAGCACAGGAAGAACTCGTTGATGACCTCATCAAACTCGTCGCCAGCTTCAGCGGCAAACTCTACGGTATGCGCTCCTCGAAAAAACAACAGGTCGTCAACACCGTTGAATCAGAGGTGAAACCCGATGAGTGACCACCTTTCGCTCCCAATTTGTCTCCCAGATGAAGACGACCAACGATTCGAGCGACTGGCAACACTCTCCCGTCGTGTCGCCAACCATGTCCTCAAAGACTATTGGACGCCAGTCCATCTAGACGGCGTTGACGACACATCCCATCAGGCGTGGAAATACTTCGATGAACACGACCCGTTCGAAGAACTCGACCTGTACCTTCCCTCGCGGTTTCGACGGTGCATCTTGCAGAAAGTCGGTGAAACGCTTCGGAGTCACGCCGACCGCCGAGACGCCTTCCAGTCTATCCAGAGCGTGTTGCCCGACCACAAAATCCGACGCATCCACCGCCGACAAATCAAAGAACAGCTCTGGGACGACGGCGACTACCTCTCGTCAGGCTACGTTGACATCCTCATCGACCAACTCAACAGCTACTACGACCGTCACGGGGCGTATCCAGCCACGTATTTCGAAATGCAGGACTGTCCAGAGTACGATAGCGGCGTCTTGCCGTTCTCTGCAGACGACGGCCCAACCAGCGGCCAAGCCGTCAAATACCAGTACGACGCCGACAGTGGGATGTTGATCATCCGGCTCAAGACGCCAGACACGCCGTCGCCGGAGACACGGGGAGACTGGTCGTGGACGGAGTACGAGCGCGGCGGCTACGAAGCGTTTCACGACCTACTGTCCTACGGTGATCTCTCGGCTCCTGAGTTCCAACCTTCCCGGCGAAAGACCGGTGACGCCTATTACGAACTGTCCTTTCCCGTCGAAGTCGATCAGACAGAGATGAACGACGATGTTGATTGCGTGCTGGCCCTCGATGCTGGGATGCGGAAAGATATGACTGCCGTGGTGGTCACTGACGACGGCGAACAACTGTCTACGCCACATTTCATCCAGTTCACTGACCGTGACGGGATGCGACGACTCCACCGGGAACGAACTCGACTGAACGACCGCCTTGCCGCGTTGTGCCGTGATGGTCGCTCGCATACTGACGAGTTCGCGCACATCCAGAGCGAATACGAGCGGGTAAACAGCAAGATTCGGCACAAGCGCGAGCAACTGACACACGACGTAGCCAACCAGGTTCTCGCACTTGCGCTCACCTACGACGTGGACGCGATTGTCCACGAAGATTTGCGGTCGCTCTCCCCACCGAGTGACGAAGGCACGTTGTCGTGGGAATTGTCGTCGTGGGCGCGGCGTGAGATCATCGAGAACATCGAATACCGAGCAGACTGCGCTGGAGTAGCTGTTGAACGAGTCTATCCACAGGGGACGAGCCGGTCGTGTCCCCGGTGTGGCTCAACCGGCCACACCTGCAAATCGCCCGACCACCAGCAAGAACACTGGTGGGGCGGGCATTTCCGGTGTGACAACGCCCGGTGTGGGTTCGAGAGCGACCGGGATTACATCGGGGCGCTGAACGTCGCCCGTGTGTTCTTCAGCGGCACGGACGAGCTAGACCACGGTTTTACCTCCTCCTACACGGGGGACTGTGAAACCGTGCTAGCTGGCCGTTCCGCTGGCACGCGGCTCACATTCGGGTCTGGCATCGTCGCCTACGAACCCGGCCAAGCAGCGGCGACCGCTGGTGGTGGGTCGGCTGTCATAGCACCCGCTGTCGCCGTGCCCGAGTCGAATGCGGATGGTAGTGATGGACGTGGCCCAGTCGTCCAACAGTGTACCCGTTTTATACGGTGTACAACTGAAAGGTACTGAAAATTGGAACGGTAGCTGACGGATACTTTCCAAGTCTTCGAGCTTGATGACTTGGATTGGTGAATTGACTGGCGTACTCGACAAGTCGTTTTGAGAGGGTATGATGGAGATATGAGTGCATACCCTCGCCCTCTCGATCGGCCCGCGGTCCAGACGACAAGTGTCAGAACACTCGCCTTCGCGGAAGGGCGAGGACACTCACAAGTGCGCAAGCTATTTGATGTTGATTAGATAAGTCCGCATATGGGTGCTGCCGCCGACAGGTCAGAACGGTCTCTCGTCACGTGCGACGATATCACAAGAATGTATCAACAGAATGAATCTCGGTTTTCGCGTGGTGGCGGAAACACGGTTACAGCCATTGAAGATATTTCACTTTCTATTGATACAGCAGAGGTGGTTGGAATTGCGGGTCCGAGTGGCAGTGGAAAATCAACGCTCATGCACATATTGGCAGCTCTGGATACGCCGACATCTGGAACAATCGAGTTTGGCGGGACTGATATCGCAGCACTGTCTGATCGAGAGCGGACTAAATTTCGAATGGAGACTGTCGGATTAGTGTTTCAGCGGTTTTATCTGCTTCAGTCCCTCTCAGCACGAGGAAACGTCGCCCTGCCGCTCGTTGAACGTGGTGTTAGCCGGCGTGAGCGGCGCCAACGCGCTGAGACAATGCTTGAACGAGTGGGTCTCGATGACCGTGTGGATCACCGACCGCGTTCACTCAGCGGTGGAGAACAACAGCGTGTTGCGGTTGCAAGAGCACTGGTTACAGATCCAGCACTCATCGTTGCAGACGAACCGACTGGTGAATTAGATACCGAGACAGGCAAGCGAGTTCTCGATGCGCTCATCGAGACAACTGAGGATCGGGCTGTTGTGATCGCATCACATGACCGTCGTGCTCTTGACCGAACTGATCGCGTTATCGAACTGCTTGATGGTGGCCGAAGAGAATGACTCGCCGCTCAGTTGCTGGGCTTATCGGGCTTGGCATCAGACGCGTATTCGCTCGGTTACGAGGCCCCGCACCCGGTCGAATGGTCGTCTCACTTTGTGGGATTGCGGCTGCTATCGCCGTCCTGGTTGTTGTAACAGCGCTTGCACTCGGTTTGTCAAGCACAGCGACTGTTGAGGGAGATAACGTCGATTACTGGATTGTCCCTGAGACTGGTGATGTTGCGTCGACACCGCTGCCCTCAGAAGGGCCGCGTCTTGGCTCGACCCACGATATCGCGTTCGAACTACAGCGTAACGACCGTATCGCGTATATAACGCCCGTTGCAATCGAGCCAATCCAACTCACATCGGCGACTAGTGGGAATGAAACGTATGTGCTGGCTCTTGGTGTGCTTCCAGCCGACCAACAGCAATCTGTTGTCGGTGCTGATGTCAGCCAGCTCAACGCGACATATCCACATTATGCAAACGGAAGCTACAATGGCGTATGGACGGGGGAGTTACTCGCCTCACCGGCCGCAGCAGCCCAGCTTGATGTCGATGCTGGCGAGACCCTCAGGACTGGCCAGGCGAATCAGTCATTCACCGTGCAAGACGTTACTGATAGCGAGGTTACAGTCGGTGTGAGTCAGGTACCAGTTGTGATTACACATCTTGCGGAGTTACAAACACTGGCTGGGCTCGCTGATGGCGATTTAGCCGACCAGATTCTGGTTGCAACCAATGATGACACGGTGCGGGAGACACTGACAGGCGTTTATCCGAACACTGAGGTTGTCACACGGGCTGGACTCGGTCAGATTGATCCGACGCCGACGAGTCTCCCATTTGCGATGGCCTTAACGGCTGGCATAACGTCACTTGGCATCGGTGCGCTGTTCGTTGCGACGATGATGGGGCTGGAACTGAACGCGTCGCGACAGCGCCTTGCAGTCCTTTCAGCAATCGGATTTAGCCGTTTGTCGATCAGTCTCGTCCTTGTCGCCGAGACCG
This sequence comes from Halovenus aranensis, assembly GCF_900100385.1. Classification (GTDB taxonomy): domain Archaea; phylum Halobacteriota; class Halobacteria; order Halobacteriales; family Haloarculaceae; genus Halovenus; species Halovenus aranensis. The sequence continues at coordinate 105,181 of NZ_FNFC01000012.1, read as the reverse complement.
TGACAGTAGCAGTGCTTGGTGGTGTAATTGGAACTGGGCTCGGATTGGGCTGTGTGGTCGGACTCAATGCTGGGCTCGCTGAGATGATTGGCCTCCCGGCAGTCGCTGTGCTTGATTCGGTACTGGTGGTGTATGGAATTGTAACCGCAGCTGTGGTTGGCCTGCTTGCAACAGGCTATCCGCTCTATATCGCTCGTCGAACCACTGTCTTGGAGGAACTAACACAATGAGCAGACGTGCGCGCGTTACCGGTCTCGTCGGTGTCGGTGTGCGACAGCTGGTTGGAGACCCTGCGCGGCTGGCATTTGCCGTGACTGGCGTCGCTGCTGCCGTCCTCGCAATCACGCTTCTGTTTGGGGTTGGTGCTGGCGTTGTCGAGACTGGCGCCGATCTGACAGAGCAAAGTGAGTTTGATCTCTGGATGACCGGTGGACCAGTTGAGCTCAGTCCGACGTCGATCGGTGGATTCCGAAACCCGGTCACTGACGCCCATGAGATGGCGGCAGCAATTGAATCACAACAGGGGGTTGATGTCGCGGTGCCAATGGCGTTTCAGGCAATCTACGTCAGCACTGACGGTCAGGATTTCGAGACGGTAATGGGGACTGGCGTAGGGGGGAGCGGCCCGCTTATTGAATTACAGGCAGGGACCGGCTTTACTGCTGCTGACACACATTATGCTGACGGGGAGTACGATGGTGAACTGACTAGCGAGGCTATCATCGACCCGGGGACAGCAGCGAAGTATAACCTATCAGTTGGCGATACGCTGCATGTTGGCGGGACGATCAGCCTTGCACGAGAGACGACATTCCAGGTGATTGGTATCTCACCGACATTTCGGCGCTTTCATGGGACAAACACAGTTGCCCTTCTATTAAGCGAGTTACAGACGCTCACCGGCTCGGCAGCCAATGACCGCGCGACACTGATCTCCGTTCGTCTTGCTGATGATGCTGACCAGAGCGCCGTCAAACAGCGTCTCACGACCACGTTTCCTGAGTTCGACGTCCGGACAAATCAGGAACAAATTACAGCGATTCTTGAACGGCAAGCACTGGTTATCGCTGGCGGCCTCGGGCTTGTCGCCTTTGCTGTCCTTGCTGGTATGGCTCTGTCGTTGAATCTCTTTCTGTCTCTTATTTATCAACAGCGCTTGGAGATGGCGACATACCGGGCAATTGGTGGGTCTCGGGAGTCCGTATTGGTCCTGGCACTTGTCCAAGCACTAACGATCGCCACAGTGGGATGTCTTCTCGGGTTGGTCATTACCCCGCCACTTGCTTGGGCTTTAGACCGGGCCGCGACAGCGGTTACTGGTTTCGAGGGGCTCGTACAGGTACCACCGTTTGCGTACGCGATTGGCGCCGGCATTGCACTGGTGTTCGGGGTCGTCGGTACCGTCCTTGCTACGTGGCAGGTCACACGTCACAGTTCGGTGACGGCTCTTACAAATTGACCACTCTGTAGCCCTGTCAACGGCCTCGGGGTCAAGCCCCGAGGTATCCGCCTTGATCTTGGTAGACAACGCTCCACGAGTCAAATTCTGGCTAACTCGTTTTCTCGCCCTTCTTCAATTTCTCTTGGGTGGCGGTACGTCCGTCGTGGCCTACAGTCGTCACGGCAGACGGACGACAGTCAACTCGCCCTGAAGTCAGGAACAGTGACGCCGAATTGGGGATTCGTCCCATCCGACCGATTGACTGACAAGCCCCGCGCCACCGTGCGCGGGGTGGTTGACAACCGTTCAGCAGTTTCGAGGCGGAGCCCCCGGCCTCAAGTCGTGCGGGACCGAAGGTCCCGCTGACCATCCGAACGGGCCCGCGGCCCGTGAGGAGAGAGCGAGGGCTTCCGACTGGTCGGAAGCACGACGCGAGTAGGCCGGGGAGGAAGCCGACACAGAGTGACGCATACCACAAGACAGTAGCCGACCGACTCCCAATAATTAAGTACCGTCGAAAACACACCTGGAACATAGAGGTCAGACGTACCGCGCCGGTCAAACTCGTCGTTCCCGACGAGTATCACGACGACCTCCACGAAACCGCCGACCAATTCTTGTACTGTGCGAACGAGGCCAGTGACTACTGCTGGGACAACACTGACTACGAAGGCTGCGTCACCTCGAACGTGAAAGCTAGAGATGCGCTGTACGATCGTCTCCGCGAGGAAACTGACCTCACGGCAAACCTCGTCCAAGAATCCATCCGGCGTGCCGTCCACGCCGTCGATAGCGGTGTTGACCGCTGGAAGAAAGGCAAACGGACGAACAAACCAGAGTTCACCTCCTGGAGCATGGTCTACGACAAGCGGAGCGCGACGTTCTACCGGAACAAAATCTCACTTTCGACGGTGAACGGACGAATCGAGTGTGAATTCGAGTTGCCAGCAGATAGTCCAACACCATACGAGGAATACGTTCTCTCGGAAGAGTACGAGTTTCGGACGAGTACACTCCAGTACGACCAAGCGACTGACGAGTTCTACTTCCACGTCAAAACGCGGAAAGTGGACGACGAAGGCGAGGCTGTTGAAGTTGAGGGTTCGGACGATACCGGGCACCAGACCGTCCTCGGAATCGACCTCGGCGTGAACAGTCTTGCCGTCGCGTCAACCGGCACGTTCTGGAGTGGTGACGAGTACGACCACTGGATACAGGAGTTTGAAAAACGCCGAGCAGAGATGCAACAGCGTGGGACACAAGCCGCTCACAACGCCTTGTTGCGGCTTGGAAAGCGAGAGCGAGCATGGCGCAAACAGTATATCCACACAGTCGCCAACGAGATTGTTGCGGAAGCGGTTGACCACGAGTGCGACGTGATCGTGTTCGAGGACTTGACTGATATCCGTGAGCGACTGCCTCACGCTGACTGGCATCACATCTGGGCGTTCCGTCGTCTTGTCGAGTACGTTGAGTACAAAGCGCCAGACTGCGGTGTCGCGGTTGAACAGGTCGAGCCAGATCACACGAGCCAGCGGTGTTCACACACTGACTGTGGCTTCACTCACGAGGATAACCGCGACGGCGAGCAGTTCCAGTGTCTCAAATGCGGGTACGAGATCAACGCTGACTACAACGGCGCGAAAAACGTCGGCCTGCGGTATATGCGGGAGCGACAACACAGACTGCGTTCCTCGCCCACGTCGGGGAGCGCAGACGCACCAGTAGACGTGCGTCTGAATGGTGGGATGTTGAACGGCGACGGCTATCGGCCAACCGCCGACAGTTGATCGCCGGGAGTCCACATCAAAGCTCCACCCTCAACGAGCGAACCGCCTATGCGGTGAGCGAAGTAGGGTGGGGTAGTTTACCGGTAACGGCGAGCATACGCGAGAGATAATACAATACCAAGCACCGAACCAGAAAGTAGCGAACTGACACCAAAGCCCGGACCATTGCCATCCGAATTTACCCCTGTCCGTGTCCTAGTACCATTTGGCTCAATCACCGAGTCATCAGGTGTGGTACCGTCTCTATTGCTCTCTGTCTGCGTCCTACGTTGCGGTGTTCCCGTTCCATCTCCGCTTTCGGTTGGTGTTCTATTATCAGTCGGTGTCTCAGTAGCGCTGTTGTTTTGGTTACCAGCTCCCTCTGTCACGGTGACTGCGGTATCGCTGTCGATAGCAAGCGCATTGGGAAATCCTTCAACCTGCTCGTCACTGATCGCTGCGACGTATACTTGGAAATTACCTGGACTGGCGTCACGAAGGCTGAAATCCGCCCTGTAGGTCGTCGCGGCTGTCTGCTCTGCTGTTGCATTGAATACTGTGTCACCGTTCCAGACAGCAATCTCTACGGCTTCTGGCGGTGATGTACGGTTTCGATAATCAAGTTCTGTTGTAACAACGAACTGCTCATCAGTCGCAACTGTGCTTGGTGCCGTTACATTGAGGTCGTATCCAGAGACGACAACTGGGACAGCCTCCTCATACGCACCATTAATCTCAAGCGCGACTGCATATGTCCCCGGCTCGAGATACTCTGTAGAGAACGTTACATGCCGTGTCCCATCGTTTGACAACCGGACCACATCCTCAAGCTGCCGATCCTTGTTCCGTAACTGCACAAGTGCATCCTCAGGCCCGCTTACAGTGACACTGATTGTCTCTCCACGGTTATAACGGCTAATTGCGTCAATCGTCACCTTATCCCCACCAATCGTAACGGTCCGTTCAGGTACGTCGTGTGAATTCTCAACCTGAAGACTCGGTGAGTCGAGCGCAATCACACCACTTCCTAACAACACCGGCACACAACCCAGCAGTACTATCCACCGTATGGGTACGTTCATATACTGAAGCAATTATATGTACTGCCGTCTGGCACCGTATAGTTAGTTTCGATACGTAAGGTAATTTCTCGACTCGTCCAAATCAGCAACTACTGTAAAGCCGATGGGCTTTCGCCTCGCTACCGCTGTAACCAGGAACAGACCACTTCAGCCCCCTGGGAGGAGCTGTCTGCGGCTCGTCGTCTTTAGCTTCGACGACGAGCTATCAGAGCAACACCAATCACAGCGAGCAGAGCGATAACGGGACTGAAGCCTGGCGCAAACCCATCATCGCTGTCGCCGTCATCGGGCGTGTCCGTGGCTGTCGGTGTCGGTTCAGACGTGGCCGTCGGCTCAGGCGTCGCCGTCGGTGTCTGAGCACTGATTTCCACGTCTGTTACGCCAGTTGCACTATCTTCGCCAACACTGACGGTGTGCTCATAAGAACCGCCTTCTTCTGGTGCTGTTGCGGTGAACGTAAGTGTCGTTGAGTCGGACCCGTCCAACTGGACAGTCTGTTCGTCTTCGACAGCATCACCGAACTCGTAGGTTACAGTCGTCTCACCAGCACCACCGGTGTTCGATATTTCAACGGTAACCTCAAGTGTGTCGCCGCTCATCGCCTCGGCCGGAACATCAAGGTTGGAAACCTCAAATGCCGCCGGGCGCTCAGTGATCGTGACCGTTTCGGTCACGCTGCGCGTGTTGCCACCTTCGTTTTCGACGGTCAGGGTGACATCAATGCTGCCGGCTGTGTCAAACGAGGTCGTGATGACTTCACCGGTTTGTGTTTCACCATCAATTGACCACTCGTAGGAGACAATCTCTCCAACGCTGGCTTCGGAGCTACTTGCGTCAAGTGTGACGTCCTCTCCAACAGTTGGCTCACTAGGCATAACCTCGAATGTGGGGTCATCAAGCGCACTCACTGCGAAGAACGAGAACCCGGGCGTTTCTGCGACTAAGCGAACGCCGTTCTCGATTTCTTCGGCCTCCGTTGGCAAACTCTGCCATTCGCCCTCTGCAAAGCGGAAGACCTGCAGGTCCTCAGCAGTGGCGTCCATCTCGCTAAGCCGCTGGTCTGAGACCCGTTTTGTTATAGTTCCTGCCGAATCCACAGCATTATCAGGAACCTCTATTTGTGTCACAGAGACGACTTGTCCGGGCGTGTCGCCCGTTTCGGCTGGCTCATTCTCATACTCCACAACAGTGACGGACCCCTCAGTTTGGGATTCTATCTCGACTTGTTCAACGGTCGACTCTTCGGTGAACGTTGCACGACTCGTTCCTGACTCCTCATCAACTTGTGTCTGTGTTCGCTCAGCGCGCGTAGGGGTCGAACCTTCCGGGATCTGAATGTCACCGTCAAGTTCTTCAGCAATTTCGTCTCCTTCGAATATCTCAACGTTGGGCGAGTCCTCATCTTGTTGATTATCGTCGTCGCCATCATCGCCATCATCGCCATCATCGCCGTCATCGCCGTCACCATCACCGCCGCCGCCGACGCCGCCACCACTACTATCGTCACCATCGTCGCTCGCTTCAATCGTCAAATCGAACGTGTCGGTCTTGGTGACGCCATTTTCTGTGTACGTTGCCTCAATAGTCACTGTTCCTTCACTCTGAGCAGTGATTGTTGATCCACTCACGGTTGCGACACTGGAATCACGACTTGTGATTATCGCTTCGTTTGTGACTTCCTCACTTGATAGCTGATTGAAATTTGCATTGACTGTTGCGGTTGTTGTATCTCCACTGTTAATTGTCGAATCAGACAGTGTGACCTCAACTGAGTTGAGAGTACGTAGCGTCAGATCAACTCGTTCTGAGGATGTCTTAGTAAGGTCACCATCGGCCATTGCCATATGGACTGCGACATAGTCACCTGCGTCGAAATTACCAGTGGTGTCGACTGACACGGTCGTTGTACTACCGTCTGAGACTTGCAGTGACGTAGCAGAGGCGTAGACTGTGGTACTGCCTGTCTTTTGTGTGGTTGGTTCCTCGAAATTGCCATTGTTGGCGAGGAACGAGACAATATTCGCAAGTTCGAATACTCCTGACGCCTTGTTTTCGGTGAGCGTTCTGCCGAATGCCGTAACGCCGTCTTCCATGTCTGCAACACCCTCAACAGTCTGAATCGAGTGCTCGATTGTGAAATCACTGAGGGTCGTATCCCTGTCAATCTCGTCAGAATTTGGAGCCAGAATCTCCATCGTTTCCTGACTTACCGCAGATTCGTTCCACAGTGCGACGACGTGTTCAACCTGGCTACTGGACGTTGATACGCCGGGGTTAACATCGAATTCAATTGTGTCGCCAGGTTTGTGTGTACCGTCAACCGACACGCTAGAATCGGACTGTTGGACGTGTGCGGCGTCTGTTCCAAGAATCTCGATATGTCCGTCTATTCGGGTGAGGTTATCGTTGTTAATCACAGGGCCCTGCCCACTTGTCGTGTTAACGGCAATGAACGTGTAGGCGCCTGGTCCTCGATCGCTGTCAGACGTATCAAAGCTAAATGACACTGTTTGCCCGGAAACCTGTTTCGTGTCCACAGATTCAAATATAAGGTTTGGACTGTCGTTCTCTTCTTCAAAGAATGTTCGTAATTCGTCAATATCTAGCGTTCGAGGTACTTCCGGCCCATCAGAAGATATCGCTTTGACTGCGAGTAACTCTAAGTTAGTCCCGTCAAACTCCAGCCCTGCTCTTGTTCTGTCCGTGTCGAATGTCAGATCAATTGTTTCGCCATTTTGATATGTGACGAGGTCATTAATTCCGAGGTCAGTCGTTCCTTGGTTGGGCGTGCCTGCTAGTGTAATCAGATTTTTTACGGACGTCGCAACGCCACTTGACCGATCCACCCGGAGGGGCAAAGCGGCCTCATCCCAAACATCAACGTTATCATTTACACTAAGGAATGTACCAGGAACGCTGCTTTGTGCGGCGGTTATAGTTGTTGTGTTGCTCTGTAACTGATCGGCTACATCCTGTGGAGTGCCGGCTGTTGCTGCACCTGCCAGCGGTGCAAACACCATCAGGCTAGTTAGCAGGACGGCCAACGTTCTTTGATTAAACATCTATACTCTCCGTTTTCATACCGAATCATCTTATTTTTTATTACTAAGGCTGGCAGCCTGTCATAGAAGTCTTCACACGATACAGTCACCCTCATCATCTTTTTAGTGCTCTGTTGAATAGCGGTGTTTTCGGGATCAGTCAGAATTTGAGTCGGCTTGTTGGGAGTTGACTCCCGTAGTCTCAGAACCGAGGTGACTTCACCTTGGCTCAGAGACCGCTATTCAACACAGCACTTTTTAGAAATACAGGAGAAAACCAATCCCTTGGGTTAGATGAATCCGTACGCTATTGAGTCAATCTACCGGCAAACGCTCACCCTATTCTCCAACACTTCTGAACCCACACCGTTACAGAGTGTGTCATACAAAGCGTCCCATGGTTTAGTCACTCTCTCTAGCATTTCAAGACGTAACGCGTCAAAACTCTGTGCACTCGGTGCACGATTGTTAGAGCCAGCCAGAGAGAAGCATTTCAGTAAATCGAGTTGGTATTTTACCACCGAACTCAACCGGGCACGCTGTCAGACCAGCCACCTGCAGGCTGCTACAGACCACTACGAGACTGCGAGGTGGCGAGAGACAAAAACCGCTCGGAAGCCGAGAGTGCCTGGGAGGATGCAGAAGACGAACTCGGCCAGGCAGAGGAGTGCTGAGGGCTCTGGGAGTTCTCTCCTGTGGGGCGGTCAGGATTCGGTCACGTTTATCCAGAGATGGACGCTCCGATGGGCATTCTCCCGGGTCGGCTCGGCCGGTGGCGGTTCGGTGTAGAGGAGATACTGGACGCGCAGGCGTTCGCCCGTCCGCGTCGGCACGATATTGTGGGTCGTCTGCCAGGTTTCGTTGTCGACGATTGGAGGTGAGCTGAGCCGGTCGAGCTCCGTTCGCTCCCGAACAATGGTTTCGTTACCGCTCGTCTCGACGGACTGCAACTGGACCACCACAGTGTAGCTGAGCTGCTCGTTCTCGTGATTTCCAACCCCGACGACGACGGGCTGTGCCTCACCGCGGACGAATTCGGTCGGATACTCGGCAGCGACCAGCTCGTTTTCGTCGTCCTCGGTGAGCAGATAGAGCTCTGTAAACTGCTCGCCCGCCGGTGGTACGACCACGGCGTACCCGACGGCACCGACGGCGAGCAGGATGCTAGCCACGAGCAACACGTTGAGCGCGCCGTCGAGCCGTGTCTCGGGGTCGAACAACTCCTCCTGTCCCGCCGCCAACCACTGTCTGTACGGAACCCGAAACCGCTCGTCGGCGGGCAGTGATCGACGGCGCAGCGTCGCGATAGCTGTCGCGATGAGGGTAAAACCGGCCACACTCAGCAAGACCGGAATGAGCCGAATCCCCCACGGTGTGAAGTTCAATATGAGCCCGATAAGTGGGACGATAGCGATGCTCAAGCCAAACGAGAGTGCAACTCGTTCGATCCCGTCGATACCCCGGTCGTCCCCAGTCGTGGACCCTGTCATCTCCTCGGCTGTGTCTCTCTCATCGTCGTCACCTGACTCCGTTGCAGTTGGGGGCATTCCGGACTCGGGAAAGAGTGCGGCGATAAACGCGTACCCCGGCAAGAACAGCACGAACGCCAGTCCCAGCGGCGCCCGGAGTGGTGTCTCGTTGAGCACTGGAACCAGCACGCTCAGGCAGGTCGCGACGACCAGAATAAGCACCGCCGCGAGGTCAGCAGGCAACTGCCGTAGTTGCGCTGGCACAAGCAGCCACAGCTCACTCGACTGTCGCCCGTCGGACACGTCCGGGCATTTCATTGCTGCAGTGTTAACTTTTTTCTTCGCCGCGTTGTCCAGAGCTGTGCTGGATTCTCTCTTTGCCAGCGCCTAATTATATATAATTAGATTTTATACGGGCGCGGGCACACAGCGTAGATATGAGCGAGTATACGACGATTTCGTTACGCAAGGAGTTCGTGGCGGACGTCGAGGCCTATCTCGAGGACGAGCCCTTCGATTCCGTCAAAGAGTTCATGAAACATCTGGTCATCCGGGAGATAGAGTCAGACGAGGAGATCTCGACGGCCGAGGCACGCCAGATTGCACAGAAACTCCGAGATCTGGGGTATATGGAGTAAGCCAATGAGTACCGACAATTCACTGGGTGTGCTGTCTTCGCTCTCGCGGGCAGATTACATTCTCCTCTCGCTGCCGGTGTTGTTTTTCGGGATCTACGGGACGATTCGGGCCTTCGTCGAGACGGGTACACACGCGCTGGCGGTCGCAGCAGTGATCTGTTGTCTCATCGTTGCCGATGGGCTGTTCGTCCATCCACCCGCCGAGTGAGGTCGACCGTTTCCGACTCGTAAGCTAGTTAACGTCGGGCCACAGACCGTCAGTTCGAATGAACTGGGTGGACCTGGTAATCGCGATTCTCGCTGGCGTCGTCCAGGGTGTCGTCGAGTGGCTCCCCATCTCGAGCCAGGGTAACCTCGCGCTCTTTCTGACTACCGTCGGCACTGACCCCGATATCGCGTTACAGCTGGCGCTGTTCCTCCAGGTCGGGACCACGCTCTCTGCGGCCACCTACTTCCGGTCGGACATCGCCGACGTGGTCCAGACGCTTCGGGGGTGGCGGGACGACTCGGACGAGACGGCGCAGTCTGCACTCATTATTTACCTTGTCACCGCGTGCGCGATGACAGGCATCGTCGGAATCCCGTTGTACATCTTCGCCGTGGACGTAGCGAGCGAACTCGCCGGCGGCGCGTTCGTCGCCGTCATCGGCGTGTTGCTCGTCGCCACCGGAGTCTTTCAACTACGCGCGGAGTCGACAGACGGGGTATCCCGGGAAGAACCGACAGTGCGGGATTCGGTGCTGGTCGGTGCAGCCCAGGGGCTGGCTATCCTGCCGGGCATTTCACGGTCCGGGATGACCAGTAGCGTGTTACTGTTCCGGCACTACGACCCGCCCGAGGCGTTCCGGCTCTCCTTTCTGCTGTCGATTCCCGCGGCGTTGGGTGCCGCTGTCCTGACCGTTGCCGGTGCCGGCGGGCTCCCCGGTATCAGTCCGACCGCCGCAGCGGCCGCGCTGGTCGTGAGCGGCTTCGTCGGCTATCTGGCTATCGACGCCATCATGCGCGTCGTTGACCGGGTCCCGTTCTGGACGGTCTGTTTCGGGCTCGGCGGAGTCGCTATCCTCGGTGGCGTGCTCGCACTTGCCGCGTGAACCGCCTCGGGGTCAGCCCCGAGGCACTCGGCCTGTTCCGCCTGTAGATTGCTGGTGCGCGCGAGCCGACCCGCCTCTGTTGCACCACAAAGCTTATTATATAGTGTCAACCTCCCGGAAGTCACGCGTCAGACAATTGATGCGAGTCTCTATTTCTCTCCGTAGCGGACGTGAGGATGCCGAATTTGGCCATGTGTATGTATATCATCCTGCGTACCGGACCACAAAACATTTATAACAGCCGATGTTGCATTCCGTTGTACCCCTGCCCATGGTGAGTGCAGCGAGTAACCCGGCGTTGGAACCTGGCACGCAGGTCGGTGACGACGATTCCCGGTCGAAAACTGGACTCGCCGGATGCAAACAACACAACAAAACATGACAGACACAACAGAGAAATTACGCGCAGTATTCCTCGCTGCGATCATGGTGCTGTCCGTAGTCGCCATGACCGCTTCCTTTAGCGGGGCAGTCGCTGCGCAGAATTCGAGTATCGATCAAGGTGTCAGTGACATCTCGATCGACGACGGGGATCGTACGATAATTGATGAGAACGTCGATGGCGTTCTCCAGAGCGACAACATCGCACCTGTTACCCAGACGGTGGATGTAGAGCTTACTGCCGAGAACGGCGTCTTCGACGAGAGTAATGACTTCACCATCAACATTCAGGACTCGCTCGAAAGCGGTGTGAGCGTCAGTTACGTTTCCGGAAGTGACTCAGGTACTGGGTTCGCGTCCGGCGTTAACAGCGTCTCCGTCACCGAATCGGACGGCGATGCTGTCCTGAACGTTGACTGGGCTGGCTCCGTCAGCGACGCTGACAACGGCACCACGGCGACCGTCACGTTCGACGTGACGCTCGACACGGGCGTTACCGCGTCTAACTGGGCCACCATCGACGAGGATGTCGACTTCGACGGAACGTCGAGCATCGACCACGTTGCCTCCGACGAGTTCGACAACTCTGAGTCAACCAGCTACCGCGCTGTCGAGGTTGGCACGTCGGCTGCCTCTCAGTCGTCCACCACTGCCGACCGAGACACGTCAACCATTGTCGATAGCTTCAACCCAAGCTCGGGTGACGAGTACCTCCGCGTCTACGAAGGCGAGACGCTGACGGTTGACGCAAACAACGACCGCGAGGTCATCAAACTTCGCGAATTCACTCAGGGCGAAGCGAGCAGTGACCCGATTAGTCTCGGCGACACTGTCTCGAGTACTGGTACCACGCCCGGTCAGGCTGCGAACCTCGACACCAGCGGTGTCGACTCCGGTCTGCACGTCATCCAGTACGGTGACGACAGCAGTTCGCTCACCGTCGTGGACATTCAGCCACTCGGTCTCAGCACCGAGTTCGCCGACAGCGAAATCAACCTCAACCAGGACGCCACCGTGAACGTCGACACTGACGACCTCACGGGTAGCAGCGTCACGGCGTTCCTCTTCGAGGACGCTGTCGACTTCACGAACGACAGTCCGATTGCGACTGCGACCGCGAACCTGAACGGTTCCGGCCAGGCTGCAATCGACTTCGCGTCGGGCGATGGCGAAGCCATCCCCGACGACGGTGACTACCAGGTCGCCATCAGACACGACCCGTCCGCAGTGTTCGCCGTGACCGGCACGCTGCAGGTCGGTGACGCACTCGACACGGGCGCGACGATCAACACGCCGACGACGGCTGACGAGTACGTCCGTGGCGACATTGTCCCGATCGAAATCGACCTTACGGGCGGCGCTGACACGGCGACGCTGACCTTCGGTGACAGCGGCACCGGTCAGAACGTCGAAGTCAACGCCACCGTTGTCGACGAAGACGGTGACGGAACCGCAACGGTCTACCTGAACACGTTCCAGATTGGAACGCCGGAGCGCGATCACGGGATCGTTACCGGTGAGAACACTGGACTACAGGGTGCCGTCACGAACACCACCGACGCAGCGCTCGGCGGTGCCACTGACGCAAGCGACAGCAGCACCTCGGGTGGTGCTGTCATCGCAGCCGGTAGCTACGACCTGACGGTCGTTACCGGTGACCAGACGTACGAACAGGCAAACAGACTGGACGCACGTACGAAGGTGCGTCTCAACGAACGGAACACGGAGTCCTTCCAGCAGTGGACGGCTCCCGGCTCTGTCGCAGATGATCTCGAAACCGTCGACGACATTTCCGAAGCAGTCGAGGACAACCTTGTCACGCCTGCTGACGGCACTGTCGCCGACGGCGACCTCTTCGTTCTCGAGATGGAATCGTCCGGTCTTGAAGGTCTGCTCCACGAGGCTCTCGTTACGGATGGCGAGGGCTCCTTCGGCAATGCCGACCAGGGCGACTTCTTCAGCGCAGCCGAGACGCTCCTGTTCGACCGGGAAGATGACCACGATGTCTCGACTGCATTCGATGCGGCATCTCAGGTCGCTGCCCGCCAGAACGCACCGGAGCACCCATCGCTCGTTAACACCGGCATCACGCCGCTTCTCGTCCAGCTCTTCGTGGCTGGCGACTCGGATGTGAACACTGCCGGGTCCGGAGCCGTCCTCGAGACGAGTCCGGACACCGTCCTCGCCGGTACTGATGAGGACGGCAACCTCGATACGTTCTACCTCGTAATGGACGACACTGGCAGCAACTTCGAAACTGAGACCGAGTACACCGCTCTCTACCAGGTCCAGACGATGACCGAAGAGACGTCGCTCGGTACGAACACCGACTTCATCGCCGGTGAGTACGAGTACATCGTCGATGACAACGGTGACAACACGCAAGTGTTCGATCCTACTGAGGGAACAACCTCTGGATTCACCTTCCAGGAAGCAGCAGCAACTATCGACTTCGAGGGTGACGAAGTGTCTGTTCCGCAGGAGAACAACGTCGAAATCAGCGGGACGACGACGCTCGCTGCTGGAACGGAACTGGGCCTCGACCTCGTCACGGCCTCCGGTGAAGACGACGCCTTCGTCAAGACTCCGACCACGACCGTCGAGTACGTCGAAGGTGGCGACAACACTTGGTCCGTGACACTCGACTTCAGTAACGAGACGGCTGGAACTGAATTCGACATCAGCGTTACGCGGACAGACAGCAGCACCATCCTGACGGCTAACGAGGAGACGGTGCCTGGTGTCGTCACCGCACCGCCTGCTGTCGATGAGTTCACCTTCGAAGATCAGGACTCGCCCGGCGCTTCCGTGGTCGTTGACACGTTCAACACCACGCAGGGTGGCTTCATCGCCATCGAGAACGCTGACGGCGAGCGCCTCGGTACCAGCAGCATGCTCGGTACCGGCGAACAGACCCGCATCGCAGTCTCCCTCGACGAAGACCTCGAGGAGAACCAGGAACTGACCGCAGTTGCCTACCGCGCTGAAGGCGCGCCGTACACCGACGATAACGGCGATGCCATCACGCGCACCGCGATGGTGACGGTCGAGGATACCGAGCCCGCTGACTTCGTTGTCAGCGACCTCGCGCCCCAGAACGCTGAACTCGATGAGCCCGGTGCAGTCATCGAGGTTAGCGCGACCATCACCAACGAGGGTGGCGAAGAGGCAACTCAGGACGTCGAACTCCGCATCGACGGTCAGACGCTCGACACGCAGTCCGTCACCCTGGCGGGCGGCGATTCGACGACGGTGACCTTCGAGGCCGACACCAGCGCACTCGAGTTCGGCACGACGTACATCCACAGCATCGCGAGCGAGGATGGCGACGCTGCCAGCAAGCTGACGATCGGTCCGGAGCCGACGCCTGAGCCGACGCCGACGGCCACGCCTGAGCCGACGCCGACGGCCACGCCTGAGCCGACGCCGACGGAAACGGCCACGGACACGCCCGACGAGACGGCGACGTCCACGCCTGAAGACAGCGACGGTGACGGTGCTGGCTTCGGTGTCGTCGTGGCACTGCTGGCGTTCCTCGGTGCTGCGCTTCTGGCAGTCCGCCGCCAGACGCGCGAATAACTAACTAACCACCGGATTTCATCCGGTCTGTCGACACACTCCTTTTTTTGATGCTGCCTGGCGAGTGACAACGCTCTCGCTGATGCTCGCCGTGGGCACAAACTGACAAAGCCTATAGGTCCCGGTCGGATACACTGGGATATGCTTGGCCAGGTCGAAGCCATATTCACCGCCCTTGGTGGCGTTGCCCGTCCCATTGGTTGGGTTGCGCTCGCCGTGTTCCTGGTCGCAGTTGCGCTTGACACGCGCGACCGCGAGACCGCCAGGCCGGTGTTTGCCGTCGCGTGGGTGTGTTTCGGAGCGTTCTGGTTCGCGCTCATCTACCCGTTTTTCGTCACAGACCAGAGCATCATCCGCGGTGTCGGGGCAGTCGTCGCCACACCGTTGTCGGTCGCCGTCGCCAGAGTCATCTATTCGGGCCAGGACCGGCTGTTCACGCTTTCGCGGGCGATTCCGCTGATGGGGCTGTTCTACGTGCCGTTCCTCGCCTCGGAAACGCTCACAGAGGAGCTTGTAATTCTCGTGACCAACCACACGGAGTGGGCGATGAATCTTATCGGCTACCATCCGCCGGTCGTAACAGAGCTTCCCGAAGCCGCGTCAGCCGCACCATCGTGGTTCGATACGGCACGGCTCAACCGGGAAATCGGTGGGAAGGAACTCGCCTTCGAGAACACGTTCGTCTTCTTCACCGACGCAGGCGGCACAGTCACCTACACGATTATCCTCGCGTGTACGGGCATCGGCAGCATGGCCGTTATCGGCGGGCTCGTGTTGGCGGTCCGTGCCCCTGCCCGGCGGAAACTCCGCGCCCTCGGACTCGCGTTGCCGATTATCTACGTTCTGAATATCGTTCGGAACGTCTTCATCGGCATCAGCTTCGGTCACCAGTACGCGCACTTTTTCCCCGATGTGACGGTGACACTGTTCGCACTGGAAACGCCGCTCCGGGTGTCGTACATCTGGGCAGACCGCATCATGGCACAGTCTGCGTCGGTCATCGCGATGGTCGCCATCTTCTGGCTGGTCGTCCGCGTGGTACCAGAGGTGTTAGAACCCGTCGAAGAGGTGCTTTACCTGCTGCTCGGCGAGGAACTCGACCTTGCAGAAGCGCTCAACGTCGACCGCGAACCGCCAGGGTAACTCACTTGAAGGCTGTGGCGGGTGCATCGCCGAGTGTCTTGAGACTCTCCTCTTCTAGCGGATGGCACGTCGCTGGCATCACGAGCAAGTGCAGTGGCGACCCAAATGACTCCTCGGCAAGTACAGAGAGCCTGTCCGCCCGAACCGCTGGGTCGTCGCTGCCGGCCTGTGTCACGACGACGCCCAGTGGGTCATCGAGCTCCTCGGCGAGCAGCGACGCTGCGGTGTCGCCGGTCATGAACCGCTCGTTCGCGGCGTCGATGTCCAGGTAGACCAGCGTGTGCAGGTCTCGCTCGCGGTTGGCGCGAATCGTCTCGATAACGCTGTCGGGGACACCGCCGTGGGTCTCCTCGAAGGGGAGTGTCGTCGCCTTGCCAAAGCGGTAGTTCTGGAGGCCAGTGAGCGAACTGGCGGCTGTCTGTGCGGTCGTCCCGTGGATTACCTGCGTCTCGATGCCTCGGTCCCGAGCGCGATTTCTGAGGTCGACGTGTGTCGTCGAAATCATCGTATCGCCGGCTGTGAGCATCGCTGCGTGGCCTCCGTTGGCGGCCGTCAGAATCGGCTCGGGGTCTCGCTCGATACCCGCACGGTCTCGGACCTCGATATCGATTCCGTGGGTCGATTCAACCTGGTCGACGGTCGTGCCGACGAGCTGGCTGGTATAAAACTCAGCGAACGCCGTGTCTGCATCCGCGAGCACGTCGCGTCCACGGAGCGTTATCGAGCGTTCGTCATAGAGGCCAAGGCCAATAAACGAGAGCATATCTGCCGTTCGGGCCGGCCGGTGTAAATGCTACCCGAATTTGCCGGTGATGTAGTCCTCGACGCGCTGGTGTTCGGGGTTCTCGAAAATCTTCTCCGTATCACCGAACTCGACCAACTTGCCGCCGGTGAGAAATACCGCCGTCTTGTCAGAGATGCGGGCGGCCTGTTGCATGTTGTGGGTGACAATCGCGACCGTGTATTCCGATGCCAGGTCCTCGATGAGGTCTTCGATTTTCGAGGTTGCCACCGGGTCGAGCGCCGAGGCCGGCTCGTCCATCAAAATCACGTCTGGGTCGGGCGCGATTGCCCGCGCGATACAGAGCCGCTGTTGTTGCCCGCCAGAGAGGTCGAGACCAGAGGAGTCGAGCTGGTCGTTAACCTCTTCCCACAGCGCGGCGCGCCGGAGGGCGTCCTCGACTTTCTCGTCGAGGTTGTCGTCTTTCCCCTGAACGCGCAGTCCGTAGGCTACGTTGTCGTAGATGGTCTTGGGGAAGGGATTGGGTTCCTGAAACACCATCCCGACTGACCGCCGGAGTGCGACAGGGTCGACGTCGTCGTCGTAGACGTTCTTGCCGCGCAGGCGAATCTCGCCCTCGATGCGGGCACTCTCGATGAGGTCGTTCATCCGGTTGATACAGCGCAGAAATGTCGACTTCCCACAGCCCGAGGGGCCGATAAGCGCTGTCACTTGCTGCTCGGGAATCTCCATCGTGATGTCGTCGAGCGCCTGGGTGTCGCTGTACCAGACATCAACGTTCTCGGTCTCGATGACGCTCTCACCGGTTCCTCCGGTGCTCTCGCTCGTCACGCTGGCGGTGTCGATTGTCGATTCCATCTCGCTCGCCTGTGTGTCTTCGAGGCTCATGGTATTCAGTTGTGACCGTTCCCCCGTCACGTCGCCTGCAGTACTCACCACGCTTCCCGGTGGGGAGCAGACTCGTCTGTCATTTCCCTGTTTTGTGCTCCCCTATAAATACTATACTATTGATGCTATGTACCCCAATCGAGTCAACTATAGGGATATATAGATGCTGTCCAGTCAGCCACGCGTTCGGGGAGACCCGGTGCTCCTTCCCGTTGCCAGACCCACACGGCGAGTGCAAACAGGACAAACTCGCTCACGAAGTAAGGCTCAGCCGCTGCCGAGCTTAACAGCTCGAAGAGACCTGGCGGCGCCCCCTCGTAGGGGTCGACCGAGGTGACCGGCCACAGCAGAAACGACGCGGGGCCAGACTGCCACAGGCTCGGAAGGGCATCGACAAGGGGATGAGAGACGGCCCCGGCCGCGACGGTAATCCCGAGTTCGCCACGGCCACGCCGCCGTGCAATCAGATAGGCCAGCAGACAACACGGCCCGAGGACGAGCAGCGAATGAGCGAGCGACCGCCCGGTCGGGAGGACGCCGGCCTGCCACGAGAGGGGCTTGTCGATTAGGTCCGGAACTAGGCCGGCAACACAGGCCGCAACGACGACTCCCACCTGTGGGGGCTGTGCCGAGCGAATTCGACGTGTCCCGGCGGAGACCAGATACGCGACAGCGACGTGTCCTATCGGCCACATTACCCGCCTGTTGTTCGCGGGGGTACAATCAGTTTTCGTCCCGCGGCCGACAGCTTAAGTCCGATAGCTCCCAACTGTTGTCTAATGAAACGCGAGGGTGCAGTGGTGGTCGACGCGCGAACCTTCCTTGTGGTTATCGGCTTGGCCGTGTTACTCGTGACTGCGGGGTGTTCCAGCCTCGGCGGCGATGGCGAGACGGACTCTCCAACAGCCGGGGCGGCGACGCCGACCACCACAGGAGAGCAGACACCGGACACGCCCCAAGCGGTGCGCACGGTGACCGACGACCTTGATGCCGAGACCGCCGCGACCTTCGAGCGACTCGTCACCGACGAAGACGGCGAACTCACCGACGAGGGAGAACGTCTGCTCGACAGGCTCGACGCTACCGCCGAACTGGGGGCCACACAGCGCGATGCCGTTGTCAAGTCTGTTGTCGACAGAGAAGATATCGGCAGCGTCGTCGAGACACTCGATACGCTCCTTGCCACACCGGACGCGTTCGCGGCCGAAGCACTCGCCGCTGGTCTGGACGACAGCAACGGCGACGGCATTCTCGACGGCGAGGCGACAGCGCTCGGGCTGGACTCGGCCGACGTTGACAACCGCACGGTCGACATCGCGCGCCGGGCACGCGAGGACGGGTACGGGGAGCGCGAGATTACTGCAATCCAGCGCCTCGCAGACTTCGACGCGTTTGCCTGGAGACAGGCCGAGGCGTTTGGCCTCGTCAACAACGTCGCTGATGGCGACGTGACCGCAAACGACCTCGACCTGCTCAACGACACGTCCGGCGACGGGTTGCTAGACGGGACCGTCGCCGAACTCGGCCTCGACCCGGCACCGAGCCGAGAGCGCCTTGCAACGGCCACCGAGACACTCGGACAGGAGGCGTTCTCGCTGCTTGGGATTCGGTACCTCGAACAGTACGCGACCGTTCTCGACGACGACGCGGCCCGCCAGCAGGCAGCAGCCCTCGACCGTCTCGAACCAGTCGAGCCGGCGACACTCTCACAGGACGACGTGGCCGCGCTCGCTGACGACGACGGCGACGGCCTGATTAACGCGATGGAGGCCGAACTCGGTCTCGACGCCGCGAAAGCAGACCCTGCCATCGCTCGGGTCGTCACTCGTCTCGTCGACGGCGACTACGGCGAGACAGAGCGCCAGTACGTCGAACGCGTCGTCGACCTCCGCGAATACCGGGGCAACGACTACGAACGGTGGTCGCAGGCGACGGCGCTCGGTCTGCTCGGCGAGGAACTCGCCAACGGTACCGTTACCGACAGCCAGCTCCAGGCGCTTGGCAACAACGACACCGACAAGCTGTTGAACGGGATAGAAACCGAGTTCGGCACTGACCCAAACGTCGCTGATACCAGCGGCGACGGATTCCTTGACCACCTCCTCTGGGGCCCGATGCAGGACCTCGGGCTCGACGTGTCGCCGGACTCGCCGAACGTCTTCGTCGAGGTCGACACCGCCGAGGGCGTCGCTGCGCCGAGTGAAGAGCAAAAGCAGGCCGTACAGAGTCTCTTCGAGAGCGCTCCTGACAACATCGGGGAGATAAACGTCCAGTTCCGCGTCTGTCACACGGAGCAGGCAGACATTGCAGAGCCTGAGGACATGATTGGGGACACACTCGAAGACCGCAACATCACGGGC
This sequence comes from Halovenus aranensis, assembly GCF_900100385.1. Classification (GTDB taxonomy): domain Archaea; phylum Halobacteriota; class Halobacteria; order Halobacteriales; family Haloarculaceae; genus Halovenus; species Halovenus aranensis. Next base: position 85,557 of record NZ_FNFC01000012.1, on the reverse strand, counting down.
CTTGGATTCCATTATCTCCTGCTGGCCGACGGCCTCGTCGCGGGAGCGACTCAGGGCGCGACCCTCACTCTGCCAGTCGACGACGCGCAGTACGACGACCTCACGAGCTGGATGGTCGTCGACGGGACGCTCTGGCGGACCAACAGCGAGGTGTATCAGGCGGGCACGATTGCTCACGAACTCGGACACTCACTCGGTATCGGCGGCGACGCGTATCTGGGGGTCGACTCCTTCGAAGTCTCGGCCGAGCGATACCAGAGCATCATGAACTACAACTACCCGCTCGAAGACCTCACGTTCTCGACCGGTGAGCCGTTTAACGACTACGAACAGATGGCAAACCAGACCTTCGGCAGTCGCTTCCAGGACCGGAGCACACTCGAAACGATGTGGGACGACGGCGACGCAGACGAGGAGGCTCTCTGTTGACGCTCGCCCCCACGTTTTGGCTCTCAGGTGGCCGAGTGTCGTGACGGCTCCAGTCCGTTTCTCTCGTGTGTGAGGCCACCGGTCGTGTGCTTCGGGACAGACACATGTGGCTCCCAGCCATAGTGTCGATTGATGCTGTCGAAGCTGTTGAACTACCTCCGTGGTCGCTGGCGAACCCACAAGAGTAACGCCGAGATGAACCCAACGGAGGTACCGCAGTACGGCGAATCAGTGAACTTCATGCCCTGCCCCGAGTGTGGCGAGGGAACGATGCAGTACGACGACGAAGCGGGTGCTCCGAAATGCAGCGCCTGCGGTACGGTCGACGAACGCCGAGCGTAAGCTGGCCGGTTGCTGTCTCGAAAAAAGAGCCGGTGGAGGGATTTGAACCCTCGGCCTATTCCTTACGAAGGAATCGCTCTAGCCAGTCTGAGCTACACCGGCACGCACCTCAATGTAGTGTCGATGCATCCAATAAGCGTTGCGAATCCGCCCGAGGACTGACACTCACTCTCGCAGGAGCCGCACGTCGAGTACCACGTTGTCCTCGTGTGGCGCGTACGACCTGACGACGTGTTCGGTCTCGACCTCGACGGCGTATTCGGGCTCCATCGCCTCTTGTATCGCTCGAATCCCCGGCCCGAAGGGGTCGTCCTCGTGCTGGATGTCGTAGTAGTGAAGCACACACTCGTCGCTCGCGAGTCGCCGTGCGGTGTCGAGAAACTCGTCGGCCGAGTGAGGGAGATTCATCACGAGCCGGTCGGCCCAACCCTCGTACTGGTCCGCAGCGACCGCGCGCACGTCGCCGTGGATTGCAGTCACGCGGTCGGCGACGCCGTTGCGCTGGGCGTTCGCTCGAAGGTACTCGATTGCGGTCTCGTTGATATCTGTTCCGACGACAGTTGCGCCCCGTTTCGCGAAGGGGACGGCGAAGGGCCCGACACCGGCGAACATGTCGACGGCCTGCTCGTCGGCGGCCACCCGCCCGGTGACGCGGTGACGCTCGGTCGCCAGGCGCGGCGAGAAATACACTGCCGCGAGGTCGAGCGCGAACGCACAGCCGTACTCGCGGTGGACGGCCTCGGTGTCCTCGCCCGCCAGTACCTCCCAGTCGCGGACTCGCTGTTCGCCGCGAATCTTCGAGGCGCGGTTCAGTACTGTCTTCGTCGGAATATCCGACTCGACGATAGCGTCGGCCAACGCCCGCGCCCGGTCGGGGTCGTCCTCGTCGATTAAGACGACTTCGCCGAGCCGCTCGTAGGAGGCGTCGAACGCGACTAGGTCGTCGGGCATCGTCTGGGTCTCGCGTTCCGGGACCGAGCGCTCGACGACGGTGTCCTCGTCGGAGACGGCCGTCGGGTCGGTCACTGGGATGTAGAGCCAGCCGTTTTCGCCGACGATTTCGCGTCCCTGGTCCACGAGGTCTGACTCGGCGAGGCGTTGTCTCGTCTCCTCGCCGGACTCGCGGTCGACACGCACGCACGGCACTGTCATATCTCCCGTTCGGTGGGTAGCGAGGGTAAGTCTGACGACCCGCTACAGCTCGAAGGTTTCCTCGCACTCCAGACAACAGACCGTCGTGTCGTCGAGCCGTTCGTACCGGCCGGCAGTGGCGCCCGTCACCGTCCGTGCCTCCCACAGCGCGTCGCAGTGGGCTCCCGGACAGCGGTCGGGAACTGTCTCCTCGTTCTCGGCTTCCTCGACGACCGTTTCGAGCGTTCGTAGTTCTGTCTCCTCGCCGTCGAGTTCCGCCCTGAGGTGGTCGAGGTGGTCGCTCAACTCGGCCGCTGGCGGTTTGGTTTCGATGTCGAACGAGCGGTCTCTGGCACCACCCTGGCCGCCTAGCACTCGCTCCGAGGGGTCTGTCGAATCGCGCTCTGTGCCGTCTCGTTTCTCCCCCCAGTGGTTGCCAGCCGGTTGTCGCCGTGGCTGGCTGTCACCGTCGTCGGCCGAACGAATTCGCAGCCAGCCAACGAGGAGCCCGACTGTCGCGAGCGGGAGCCAGAACACCAGTCCCGACTCGCCCGAGAGCACGGCCGCCGCGCCCGGCATCGCAACGAGCGGCCGGAGCAGTACCGCACCGAGAAAGCAGACGAAGAGGAGGCCGACGACGGCGTTTCGGGACGTTCGCATTACTCGTATATCGGTCGGCAGGATAAAAGGAGCCACGGTCACTCCCGCTGTGGCGGCGTCAGTGTGTCAACAGCAACACGGTCTCGTCGGTGCGTGCGATACAGAACGGCGACCCCGGGTTACCGAACGTGTTGGTCGGCTTTTCGGTGACAAACAGCCGCTCGAAAGGCTCGTCACAGGCCGGGCAGGTAAACTCCTCCCGGTTTTCGAGGTGCATCGTTTGACGGTCCTCGCTCAGCAGCTTCAGGCCATGGCGGTACTCGTGAACGTCGAACCCGTCGGCGATGTCCAGTTGCTCCATAGCTAGCTCTCGGTCTGTCTCGGTTTTACCTTGGCGGCCAGTCCCGGCCGCTTTTGAGAGTTGCCGTCCTCGATGGAGACGTATGACGCATCCGTTCCACATCGTCGACGTCTTCGCACGGGAGAAATACGCCGGCAACCAGCTCGCTGTCGTCACCGATGCCGGAGACCTCTCTGGTGAGGAGATGCAGGCAATCGCCGCCGAGATGGATTACTCCGAGACGACGTTTGTCACCGGCGAACCGACCGAACGCGGGTGGCCTGTCCGCATCTTCACACCCGAGGAAGAGGTCCCTTTCGCCGGCCATCCCACGCTCGGCACCGCATCGGTCATCCGACAGAAACTCGCCGACGACACGCCCGAGTCGGTCACCCTCGACCTGAAGGTGGGGTCGGTTCCGGTCACGGTGGGACGCGACGGCGACGAGTCCTTCCTCTGGATGAGCCAGCAGCCCCCGGAGTTCGGCGACGAACTCGACCACGGGGAGCTGGCGGCGGTCCTCGGCCTCGAGGCCACACAGGTCGACGACGCCTGGCCGGTCCGGGTCGTCTCGACCGGGCTCCCGACTATCGTTGTCCCACTGGAAGACCGGGCGGCACTGGAGGACATCGACCTCGACCGGCAGGCATACGACGAACTAGTCGCTGACCGCGACGCGAAGCTCGTCCACGCCGTCTGTCCGGAGCCGCGAGACGACGACAACGACCTCGCGGTCCGAATGTTCTCGCCGTACTACGGCGTCCCCGAGGACCCGGCCACGGGGTCGGCAAACGGCTGTCTCGCCGCCTACCTCTCGGACGTGGAGTACTTCGGTTCGCCGTCGGTCGACGCCCGCGTCGAGCAGGGGTACGAGATGGGGCGGCCGTCGCTGCTGTTGCTACACAGCGAGCCCGACGGCGAGGAAATCGCGGTCCGGGTCGGCGGCCGTGTCGTTCCCGTCGCCCGCGGAGACCTGCTCTAGCTCAGCGAGAAATCTCGGGCCTGTTCCCACCGCGTCTCGAAGGTGGACTCGACGTCGGCGGCGAACTCGGCGTCTTTGAGGTTGATGAGTGCGAAGGCCTCTTTCCGGTTCAGCGGATGTGGCACCTCGATACAGATTTCCACGTGGTCGATGATAGCGAAGGTACTCCCGATATCCTCGACCACTCGGACCTCGAAGTGGTCGTAGTCCTGGAGGTGTTCGCGGTATCGCTCGCCTACCTCCGTCGGGAGCGTCTCGACGACTGCGGGATGTTCGAGCAGCGAGACGGGGATACCACGCTCCAGTACACGCTCGAGTTCGTCGGTGATGCGTTCGCCGACGGCGTCTACGTCGAACCGTGAGGTGGGGGTGGCTGCGACGAAGATGATGCGCTCGTCGGCGGCGGCGAGGCGTTCAACGAGCAGGTCAATCGTCTCTTCTGCGCCCAGCGCCGCCGTCCAGAACTGCTCGTCAACCGGGTCACTCGCTTCGAGCTGTGTCTCTAGCTCGCTCGCGATGCTCTCGAACTGTGAGAGTTGCTCTTCGAGTTCCTGTTCTTTGTCTTCGAGCAGTCGGTCGAGCGCCGCTTCGGGCTCGACGGCGACGTACTTTTTCGGCCGGCTTGCGGCCTGGCTCCGGGCCAGATTCTGTGTCTCCAGGCTGTTCAACACGTCGTATATCCGTCCCATCGGCACGTCGCTGGTGCGCGACAACTCTTTTGCCGTTGTCGGCCCCGTGTCGAGTAACGACCGGTAGGCTCGGGATTCGTACTCCGATAACCCGAGGTCCCTGAGGCTTGCCATTACATCTGTCTTCGTGCCGACAGACATAAACTCACTGTCTGTTTCCAGTTGTTGCCCATACCGAGAGACTTGTCCGCGCGGGCGGTCAGTCGAAGGTGCCCTGTAACTGGAGTACAAGCAGGGTAATCGACCCGAGGACGATAGGCGTCCAGAAGACGAGGCCACGGCTGAGGATGACCGCAGGGATGACGGCCTCTCTGGAGACGCCCACGGTGGCAATCAACATGAGCACTTGAACGCCTTCGACGCCGCCGCTTCCACCCGGCAAGGGAAGCCCGGAAGCAAGCAGCGAGGCCTGAACGGTGAAAATGGCGAAGACGACAGAGACTTCGACACCCACCGCAGCGAGCGTCAGCCACAGAAGTGTTCCCTGTGCGACAAACGACGACGTTGCAAAGAGGCTTGCGAGCGCGAGGGTCCGTCTGTTGCCGGCGATCTGTGCGATAGAGTCGAGGAAGTTCGTGATGCGGCTGTCGACCTCCTCGGGCGAGAGACTCGGCACGAACGGGAGTCGGCTGGCGAGTCGGTTAGTACCCGCGACAAGTCGGCGAATGACTGCACGCATATACTCCGGGTACCGGTAGACCGCGAGCGCCACGGCACAGAGGAGAAAGACGAACCCGGCGAAGGCGGCCACGAGTGGCCGAATCCGGTCTGGAATTGACTGCTCGTAGAGCGCGAGATAGCCACCGCCAAAGATGAACACGACGATCGCGGGAGCGAAGCTGACGATGTCTTTCATCGACAGCGCGGCGAGTGACTCCTCGTAGTTGCCCTCGAATCGCTTCGAGAGGATTGCCGCGCCGATTGGGACGCCACTTGCCTGCCCGAAGGGGGTGAGGTTGTGTGCGAGACTCACACTCGTGTTGAGAAAGATGGTCTCGATGAGCGAGCCACCGAGGCCGAGATTGCGGGCGATAACGTAGAGACACGACCCCATCGCGACGACACCGACGGTGACTGCCACGAGCATGACCGCGAACTCGGGCGCTGTAATCCCGCTGAGGCGGTCGACGAAGTCGCCGACGCCAGCGAGTGTCGCAAAGGCGACGGCCACCAGCGCCCAGAGGATAATTCCGGTCAGCGCCTGCTTTTTGTCTAGCATAGATTTATTACTCGCAGTTCTCGTCGGCCGTTCGAGCACCGGCGGTTTGAGGGTATCGAAATCCGCCGACCGACGGAGACAAATCCTTGCCGTGGTCTATCATCTTACGATGGCCGGTCCACCCCAGCGAGTCGAACGCATCGTCGAGAGGGCGCTGTCGTGTTCTGTCCGGGACTGTGAGCAACCGACCGGCGGTCGAGTCGCGGAGACGTATCTGCTCGACCTCGACGGTGACCCCGGCCGGGCAGTCTGCAAGCTCGGCGGTCCGAGCGTCCGGACCGGCGACGTTATCGAACCGCTGGTACTCGAGTTAGTGACCGAGACAACCACGGTCCCCGCGCCCTCTGTCCTGGCGTCCGGTCACATCCAGACCGAGCCGACCACCCGGTGGGCGCTGTACGAGTTCCGGGACGGCTCGCTGCCGACGCCGTTTCCGGCCTTCGGGGAGGGTCGCTTCACAATTGTTCGCCAGATTGGCGCGATGCTCGGCGAAGTTCACGCGACCCACCAGTTCGACCAGACAGGCGGCCTCGTCCGTGACGGCGACGAGCTGGCCGTCGAGCGGCCGGACGGCCTCTGGATTCCAGAACAGGGCCGACGACTCGCCGACCGCACCGGCTGTGACCCCGGCGACTGGCAGCCGGTTCTCACACACGGGGACCTCTTTCCGGGGAATCTACTCGCCACGGACGGCGACGTGACGGCGTTTCTGGACTGGGGGAACGCCCACGTCACCACGGCAGGGTACGCGCTCGCTCGCGCCGAGATGCGCTTTGTCGACTGGTTCTGGCGGGCGTTCTCGGGAGCGACACGAGAGCAACTCCGCCGGGAACTCCACGAGGGCTACCGACAGTATCGGTCTCTCCCACCGGATTACGAGACGCTCGCGACGGCCTACAAGCTCCTCTGGCTCGGGCAGTCAGTCGAGCGCCTGGGCCGGCACACGCTGTCGAGTCGTGGACGGGCACAGCTTCGTCGCCACCTCCGAGGTCTTCTGTGACAGTCACTCTGTGGGCTGCCCGGTGACATTCGGCACCCGGACGAACCTGATACAGCCAGCCAGAAGACACAGGAAGCCAACGAGTGGAATCGAGACGTAGGTCAAGACGGCTCGTGACCCGGCGACGGCGGCGTCACCGACGACCCCCAGCGGGAGGGCGTCGACAATCAGCTCGATGTGCTGAGGATACAGCGGTAGATTGACCAACACCAGCCCGGCGAGAAACAGCCGCTTTGCGGTTGGGTCCTCGGTCATGTACACCAGCCCGAGCAGCGGGAAATAGAGGTAGACGACGTAGTTGAGCGTCGAGGGGACGATGGTGATGAGCATCGCGACCATCGTCGCGAAAAACGCGACGGTCCGGTCGAGTTCCGAGTCGGCGTCCCGGTAGACGAGATAGACGAAGGGGGCGACGAGCGTCGTCGTGACGGCAAACAGCTGATTGCCCGACAGGGAGACAAACTGTGAGAACGGTCGCCGGAGCGTAATCCACTGAATTTCCGGGTCGAGGCCGCCCTGGAAGTAGCCTTCTCGGCTTCGCTCGTTGACGATGAACTCGACGAAATCGATGTGCGCGTCGACACCAAAGAGGGCAACCCCGAGCACAATGAGGCCCAGTCCGGTGACGATAGCCGCCCCGATGGCCCGGTAAGCGCGACGGTAGAGGAGCCAGACGCCGAGGAAGGCCGGAAAGAGTTTGAAGTGTGCGGTCGCCGCCCAGAGGGTGCCGCCTTTCCACTCCTCGCCGCGCTCGATTGCGAGCAGGCCAACGCCGAGTGCCAGAAGCACAATCGGGTCGACGTTTCCCCGGTAGATGCCGAGGATGCTGTGGCCCGAGAACAGACAAAAGCCGAGAATCAGGAGTCGGTCGACGCGTTCGAGTTCGACCCCGTGGCGGTCGAGAAACTGCAACACGAGTTTGCCGATGAGATAGAAGACACCCAACAAGAGCAAGACGTTGAGCACGTACCCGAACTGCCATTTCGGGAACGCCCCGTAGACCGAGAAGACAGGCGCCGTCACCGGCGTATAGACGTAGGCTTTCTCGGTGAGAAAGGAGCCGTCAGTGATAGCCCAGCCGACGAAAGGCTCGCCTTCGATGACCGCCCGCCCGGCAAAATAGTAGGCCTGATAGTCGATTTCTTGACCCTCGATGAACTCGATTGCGGCGAGGACAACACCGAGGGCACCAGTGAACAACCCAAAGACGAGCGTGACTCGCTCGGGCCGCTGGGCCGACAGCAACGAGCGGACTCTCTCGACGCTCCCCATCTTGTCCGTGCCTTCCGCGGGTCGGCAATCAACGTTTCGACTGCCGATTTTGTGCTGTGTGGCCTGCCTCGCGTACCAACCAACAGCATTATACAAGCTCCACGAAAACCACGGAATACGATGGAAGACCAGCAGTTTCTGGAGTCTGAGTGGGATTACTGTCTGGTTCTCGACGCGTGTCGCTACGACGTGTTCAGTGATGTCTACGACGAGTATCTCGACGGGACGCTGGAAAAGCGCCGGAGCCTGGGCTCTTCGACCCCGGAATGGGCCTACCGGACGCTCACGGAGGACCACGATATCGCCTACTTCTCGGGCAATCCGTTCATCAACAGCCTCGGTATCCCGCTGAACGAACTCAAGTGGGGCGCCAGCTGTGACTACGAGTGGACGGCGACCGAACACCTCGCCGAGGTTATCGACGTTTGGAAACACGGCTGGGACGACGACCTAGCGACGGTTCCCCCCGAGAACCTCGCCGAGTCGCTGTGGGACCACCAAGACGCCGTCGAGCAGGCCGACCGGACAGTCCTGCACTACATGCAGCCCCACGCGCCGTATCTCTCGCGTGGCAAAGGCCGCAAGCTCAAGCAGATTCAGAAGGGCATCCGGAGCCAGGAAGACGCCGAAGAGGTCGCCGACGGCGGCGCACTTTCCTCGCTGAGTGACGCTATCCGTCCCAAAGTCGAGGACAAACTCGACGGGAGCGCACTCGCTCAGAAAGCCGGCCTCTGGCTCGAACTCGACCCGACAGACGTGGTCAAAAACGGCACCCGTGGCGCGGCGATGGCGCTATACGAGGAGAACCTGCGCATCGCGCTCGAAGCGATTGCCGAGCTGATACCGAAACTCGACGGCGATGTCGTCGTCACCGCCGACCACGGTGAGGCCTTCGGCGAGGAAGGCGTCTGGGAGCACCACATCGAGACGTACATTCCCCCGCTGATGGAGGTACCGTGGCTCGAAATCGAGTAACGATACCGGACACGACGGAGATGATACGATGAAAATCGGTTTTTTCACCGATAGCTACTTCCCCGAAATTGACGGCGTCACCTACACGATAAAGCTCTGGCGCGAAGAGCTCGAACGCCGCGGCCACGAGGTGTACGTGGTCTACCCGGACGGCGACTACGACCCGCGGGACCGCGAACTTCCGGTATCCTCACTTCCGAACCCCTTCTATCAGGGGTACCGGATTCCGCTGTTCAGGCGGCCGTCGACGCTTCCGGCGCTCGATGTGGTCCACTGTCACGGCCCCGGGCCGGTCGGCCTACTCGGCCGCTACTACGCCCGGAGAGACGACCTGCCAACGGTGTACACTCATCACACGCCAGTCGAGGAGTACTTCGACCAGGGCGTGAAATTCGAGTCCGTCGCCGACGCACTCGCCCGGCTGTATCTCCCGATGGAGGAGACGTATCTGGGGAGTTTCGACGCCGTGACGGCCTCGACCGAGCGCATCGACCGCAACGTCGACCACGTCCAGCTCCCGGTCGGTATCGACCTGGAGTTCTTCGAGCCGACACAGGAGCGGTGGTACGAGAACCGCACCGTCATCGGATACAGCGGCCGGCTCAGCAAGGAGAAAAACGTCGACGAGATTCTCCGGGTCGCCCGCCACCTCCCCGAATACGACTTCGTTATCGTCGGCGAAGGGCCCCACGCCGACGTTCTCAAGCGCGACCCGCCCGCGAACGTCCAGTTCAGTGAGTTCCTCCCCCGTGAAGAACTCCCTATCTTCTACTCGTCTATCGATACGTTCGTCACGGCCTCGACAGCCGATACGCTCGGACTCTCGACGCTCGAAGCAAACGCCTGCGGGACGCCAGTCGCGGCGACTGACGCTGCTCCCTTCGACGAGACGATCCAGCCCGAAAACGGCGAGCGGTTCGCCTACGGCGATATCGAGGCGATGGTCACAGCAATCGAGCACTGTCTCGACGGCAACCGCGACACCAGAGGTGCCGTCGCGCAGTACGACATCGACAACGCCATCGACGAACTTCTCTCACTGTACAGCGACGCCGGTGTGGCCAGCGAGTCACCGCTGGCTGACGAACTGACACAGGCGCCGACGAACTGACCGGCTACGTCGTCAGCAGGTCTTCGAGTGCCTCGGGCGTGGCCGCTGTCCCCTGTTTTTCGCCGTCGACGACGAGCCGTGCCTCGTTTTCCGGCAGCGTCCGGCTCCCCGTGGCTGTCGGGGCCACGACCGCCTCGTGGTCGGCCAGGCGCAACGCGGCCCGGTGGAGGTCGCTCCCCGCGTCTGTCCCGACCGCGATGACCTGCAGGTCGCCCAGCCGCGAGGCGACTGTCGCGTAGTGTGCGACTTCGACGCCCATCCGTTCACCCGCTCCGGCGAATGCCGCGACGGCGTCGTGTGCCGCCTCACTGTACCGCCTGTCGCCGGTGAGGCCTGCGAGGTCGAGCAACGAGTCGGCGAGTTCGACCGTCGTATCCAGCGGATACAGCGGCTCCGAGAGCAGTCCGGCACCGCCGGTCGGGGCGTCCCGGAACGAGCCGTCGTCGTCTCTGAGATGCGACAGCGTCCACTCCGCAACGTCGACGGCCGGGCCTGGCTCGCCGAGCACCGACCACGAGGTCGTGAGTCCGCGCAGCGTCCGTGCCTGGTCGACGAGCAGTCCTCGCGGGGCATCTGCGTCGGCGTATCGCTGGACGCGGCCGTCGTCGACGAGGGTTTCAGTCAGCGTCTCTCGGGCCTGCCGGGCGTACTGGCTCGCCGTCTCGTCGTCTGTGTAGGCGTGATACCGGAGCAAGGCGTCGATGGCGAGGCCGTTGTGACCGGCAAAGACCGTCTCGTCGACGGCAGGTGCCTCGGCGTCTGCGCGCTCGCTCGGTTCGAGTCGGAAGTACTCCTCGTCGCCGCCCTGACTGGCACCGAAGGCGTCGCCGGTCCACAGCGTCGTCGTCAGGAACTCGACGCCGCGTTCTGCTGACTCGCGGTAGCTCTGTTCGCCCGTGTAGCGGTAGCCGTGTGCGAGCGCTCGCACGACGGCGGCGTTCTCGTCGGTGAGCTTCTCACAGCGGGCCGCCCCCCAGTTTCGATTGCGGCTAAAGCGATAGAAGCCGCCGTCGTAAGTGTCGAGCAGGTGTGTCTGAATCGCATCGAGGGTGCGCGTCGCCTGGTCGCGCGCCCGGACGAGGGCGAACTCGACGGTCCGGGGGAGTGGGAACTTCACGTCGGTCCCCCAGCCGCCGAACTCGTCGTCGAACGTCGCCAGCAGTTGCTCGACCATGTGTTCCTCGATTCGCGCGGTCACCTCGCCGGCCGGCGGGTCCTCCTGGAGCGCCCGGGGCAACGAGCCCGCGTCCTCGCCGCGCTGGTCCCAGGTGTGTCTGACGCTGTCGAGAATCTCGCGAAAGCCGTCGATACCCAGCACGGTCGCGCCGGTGAGAATCGTCCCCTCGGGCGTACAGAAGACAGTCGAGGGGAATCCGCCCATGTTGTACCGCTCGCGGATGTGTGGGTTGCGGTCGGCGTCGACCCGAATCGGGACGAACCCGTCGTTGATGTTTGCCGCGATGCGCGGCTCGGCGTAGGTCGCCCGGTCCATGTTGTGACATTCCTCCGACCACTCGGTCACGAGCGCGAGCAACACGGGCTTGCCCGCGTCCCCGGCTGCCTCGAAGGCGTCTTCGCCCCACTCGCGCCACTCGACGTGTGTCTCGTCCGCGCTGTCGTCCATACCGAACCTTGGCCTCACTGGCTTTAAGAAGACCGTTCGAACTGTTCGCGCTGCTCGACGAAGCTATGAGCCGTTCGCGCACATCTCACCCGCACATGCCGGTTGCCCTCCGTCGGCTGTCCGCGGCCTGGCGGTTCGCCGTCGTCGGCGCACTCGTGTCTGTGCCCGTCGGTATCGTCCTCGAACTGTTACCGTATTCGGCAACAACACTCGCCGGGAGTGTCATGATATTCGGCGCGGCCGTCGCCGGTGCGCTCGCCGCCCGGTACTCGACAGACCCGGACGCCGCCGGCGCGCGGGCCGGCGCTCTCGGCGGCGTGGTTGGCGTCATCACTTCGCTCGTGACGGCAGTCACCGCGCCGACAGGCACACAGTCAAGCGTCGTCTCACTGTTGTTTGCGGGCGTGGTCGTCGTCTGTCTCGCCCCGCTGTTCGGACTGGCGTGTGGTCGTCTCGGCGCGTGGGTCGACGACGCCGTTACCGGTAGAGGTCGAGCCGGCTGAAGACCGAGCTCAGGAGGACCGCCACCGGGATGATTTCCAGTCGCCCGACCCACATGTTGAGAATCAACATCGCCTTCGAGAGGGCCGGCATCGTCGGGCCGGTGATGCCCGAGTCGAGGCCGACGTTGCTCTGTGCGCTCATCACCTCGAAGACGACGTATTCGAGCGGGTGCTCCGGCGAGAGCACCTGCAGGAGGACCGCTACGCCGACCGCGAGAAACGCGAGCCACAGCACCAACACGACCGTCGCCTCGGTGTACTCGCGCTGGAACTGGTCTTCGCTGAGGCGGCGCTCGCCAATCCGGAGATAGCGCACCGCCGAGTCGGGGACGAAGACGCCGCGTATCTGCCAGACGGTTCCCTTGACGAGCGTGATGACACGGATGAGCTTGAGGCCGCTGACGGTCGACCCCGCCGCGGCTCCCGTGAGCATCCCGAGACAGGCCAGTAACACCGGACTCGCGTTCCAGACCTGTTCGGTCCCGTCGCCGATTGTCGCCGTCCCGAAGCCGGCGTTCGAGGTGGCCGAGACGAACTGGAAGAGGCCGATTCTGAAGTTCTCTTCGAGGGTCTCGTACTGGCCCGCACGCACCAACAGCCCGGTCAACAGCAGGGAGCCAGCGCCAAACCAGATGAACACCCAGCGTGTCTGCAGGTCGCGGTAGACGTTCTCCAGTTCGCCTTTGACGATGAGATAATGAACCGGGAAGGCGATACTGCCCGCGAGCATCACCGGGACGACGGCGTACTCGATAATTGGCTCGCCGTAGTGGCCGATGGAGTCGGCGTGAACGGAGAATCCGCCGGTCGCGATGCCAGTCATCGCGTGGTTGATGGCGTCCCACAGCGGCATCCCGACGACAAGAAAGAGGCAAATCGACGCGCCCGTGAGGCCGGCGTATATCTTCCAGATTTCCTGGACCGTCGAGACGACGCTCGGGTGAATCTTCTCCGAGCGGGCTTCGCTCTCGTAGAGGGTGAGCGAGCCACTGCCGGGCCTGGCGAGAATCGCGACTGTCAGGACGATGACACCGACGCCGCCGACCCACTCGATGAACGACCGCCACCAGTGCAGCGAGCGGGGCAGGTCTTCCTCGATCGTGGCCATCGTCAGCCCCGTCCCAGTGAACCCACTCATGCTCTCGAAGACTGAATCGAGCGGCCGCTTGAAGACCGCGACCGTCTCGGTCATCGCCGGTGTGTTGGTCCAGCCCGGATACGGGTCGACGTGAATCGTCCACGCGATGAGGAGAAAGGGGAGCGCGCCGAGCAGGCCGGTGGCCGCCCACGACAGGGCCGCGGTGACCATCGCTTCGAGCTTGCCCGGCGGGTCGGCGTCGCGGTACCAGCGGGCGAGTGCGGTCCCGACGCCGGCAATCACCAGCGCCGTAACGGCAAATGCGGGAATCGCGAAGAACTCGCCGTTCAGGGCCGCGACCACCATCGACGCTACGGGCATGAGCGCGACCACACGCAGGATTCGGCCAACGTCGCGTCCGACAGTTCGGCTCGTGACTCTCATTGCGGGTCGTCTTCGAAGTGGCCGAACAGGTCCGTTAGCTCGGGGTCGGCGCCGAACCCGGAGTACACCGTCAGCAGGTCGCCGGGCTTGATTTCGACGTTTCCGCGGGGCGTAATCGGCGACTCTTGACTCTTGCGTTCGATTGCGACGACGAGCACGTCTTCGGGGACGATGCTCTGCTCGGCGGCCTCCTGAATCGTCAGCCCAGCAATCGGGGCGCTTTTCGTGACCGTTATCTCGAAGACCTCTGCTTCCTCGCCGATTTGCATGTAGTCGACGATGGCCGGGCGCGCGACCGAGCGATAGAGATACTGGGCGATGAGTTCCTGTGGGTTCTCCATCGTGTGGACGCCAATCTGCTCGTACAGCCCCATGTGTTCGGGGTTGTGGACGACCGCGACCACGGACGGAATCTCGAGCTCCTTGGCGAGGAGGCTAATCATAATATTCGTCGCATCCTGTGCGGTCGTCGAGATAATCGCATCGGCCTGGTCGGCACCGGCGTCCTGCAATGTGTCTTTGGTCGTCGCGTCGGCGTTGAGCACCAGACAGTCGTGTTCGCTGGCGATGCTGTCGGCGCGTGTCTCGTCTCGCTCGATGACGACCACGTCGTTTCCGGCACTGGTGGCAATCTCGATGAGGGGTGTCCCGATATCACCCGCACCGACGATAATGAGATACATCTTGGTCGGAGTTCTCTGCAAACCGGTGAAAATCTATCGATGGCCGCGCAGGGGGACGACTTATATCGGTCCCCTGGCAACGTCGACATATGCCAGACGACAACGCCGAGCCGGAGCCGCCGACGCTTTTGTCTCCGACTGTTATCGAGATGCTCGACGACCTGAGCGAGGCCGAACTACGGGCCGTCATCGATTATGCCCACGACCGACAGGAGTTCCTGCACACGGGCGTCGCGGACAACATCGAGCCCGCGCCGGGGGAAGAAATCGTCAGTATCGACGAACGGGCCGGCTACACGGAGGTCATCAAGCGCGAGCCCTGTGGCGAGTCGTGCGATGACTGCCCCCACGGCCCCTTCCTCTATCACGTTCGCGAGGAGACGCGTCCGGACGGCGACACGAAGCTCCACTGGCACTATCTGGGCCCGGTCGACGAGTGAGCACGCGACTAGCGACCCAGCAGCCGCTGGAGGAGCGACCGCTCGTTTGCCTGTTCGGCCAGAATCACCGAGCAGTCGACCTCGTCGACGACATCCTGGACCGGTGACCCACTGACCAGTCGCACCAGCAGTCCGCGCTCTGAGGCCCCCAGAATCAACAGCGAGGCGTCCTCGGCGGCCCGGACGATTTCCTCGCCGGTATCGCCGTACTCAACGCGGAGTGTCGCGTCCGAGAGCCCCTGCTCTGTGGCCCACTCTTCGAGGAAGTCCGCGTCTTTGGCCTCCGAGTCGGCGACGTGTAAGAGCGTCAATTCAGAGTCGTACTCGTCTTGGATGAGTGACCCTACCTGCGCGGCGTACGCCGACCCTGGGCCGCCGCGGGTCGGTACGACGATGTTGTCCGGTTCGAGGTCGCGGTCGCGCACGACGAGGAAATCCGCAGAGAGACTCGACGTGAGGTCGTCGAGGGCGCTCTCGGCCCGGCCCGGCGACCCGTGGGAGTCGGGCCCCCACCCCATCACGACGGTGTCGGCGTCGTGTGTCTGTGCCGCGTCGAATATCTCCTCGAACCCGCGGTGGGAGAAAATCGTATGCGTCTCGATATCGACGCCGAAGGTCTCGGCGTGGTCTTTTGCGTCGTCGAGGACCGCGTGGTGGTCTGGCGCGTACTCCTCGGCGTTGTCGGCCGCGTATTCGAGCGAGGTCTGGTCGGGGACGGTCACGATGTGGACGGCGTCGACGACGCCGTCGTGCTGGTTGGCGACACCGCTTGCGAGTGTCACGAGGTGCTTCTCGTGTTTCGGGTTCGCGAGCGCGACCATGACGCGGTGTTCGCCGCCATCTGGCTTGACCGTCTCTGCGGCCGAGACGGCTGCGCTTGGCATCGACTCGGACCTATCGAGAATGTACTCCGAGAGAATGCCCTGTTTGGTCGTCCGCGTCCGGGCATAGAGGACATACCACAGCGCCGACGCCGCGATAATTGCCGTGCCGAACAGCCGGACGCCAGGCTCGATATACGCGATGAGCGCAAAGGAGGCGACAGAGCCCACAATCGGCGTTATCGGGTACAGCGGCACGCGAAAGTCTGGCTGGTAGTCCTCGGGGTCGGCGGTCCGCATCACGACGAGCGCGACGTTGAGCAGCCCGTAGATGACCAGATGGAGGAAACTCGCAGCGCCCGAAAGCGTCAGAATGGCGTTCCCACCGACGAGGTCGCCGGCGAGAATAAAGGCCAGAATCATCCCGCCGGTGATGGCGATTGACTTGTACGGGGTCGCAAACCGTGGATGAATCTCGTTGAGGCTTTGACTGACAATTTCGTCGCGGCCCATCGCGAAGTTGATGCGCGAGGACGCGAGAATCGAGGCGTTCGCCGAGGAGGCCGTTGCCAGCAGCCCGCCGAACAGCATCGCGACTGCCCCGACCGGGCCCAGCAACACATCTGCGACCTCCACGACGGCAATCTCGTTGTCACCAACACCTGCGATGAATCCGGGTTCCAGCGAGGCGCTCATCACGAACAACACGAGCGCGTAAATGGCGGTTACAAGCACGACACTCCCGATGACTGCCCGCGGCAGGTTTTTACCCGGTTCCTTGATTTCCTCGGCGACGCTCGTAATCTGGACAAACCCGAGATACGAGACGAAAATGAACCCGGTTGCGGTAAACATCGGGCCGAATCCCTCGTTGGCCGGCAGATTCGAGATATCGGCCTGCAGCCCGCCGACGAACGTGAACACCGCTAGAATTGCCACGAGGATGATGACGATGACGTTCTGGAGTACGCCCGTTTCCTTCGCGCCGATGTAATTAACGCCGACGAAGAACGCTCCCCCGACCAGCGCGATGAGCGTTGCAACGTTCAGCGAGACCGGGCCGAGACCGACCGTACCGGACACACCGACAATCAACTGGACATACTCACCGAACCCAACCATGTAAAACGCCGAGGCGAAGGCAAGCCCCAGCCAGTTCGCCCAGCCAGCAATCGACCCAAACAGCGGCCCGAGAGCGTGGTTGACATAGAAGTACGCGCCGCCCGACTTCGGCATCGCAGTCCCGAGTTCGCTTGCCGACAGCGCCGTCAACAGGGCGATTGCACCGCCGATGACGAACGCGGCCACCGCTAGTGACCCCGCAGTCGTGACCGCATCGCCCGGCAGGACGAAAATCCCCGCACCAATCATCGTCCCGACGCCGATGGTCAACGCGGCGAGTGGCCCGAGGTCTTTTGCGAGTTCCTCGTCGCTCATCCGATACCGCCTCCACGGTGGACAGGTGTTGTATGACGTATCATTGTCTTATCAGTAGGAGCCGAATGTCAACGCAGGCCAGATGGGAGCGCTTGCGCTGACGGTGTCTGCATATTCGTCTGTGACTGCCAGAATGGTGTTAATACCTTCGACCCATTCCCACAAAGTCAACGCATACTTCTCGCCGGCGACCGACCTCCGACCATGTCAAAACAGGACCTGCGCGAGCGCGTCTGGGATACCCTCGAAGAGCGCGGGGAAGCACGGTTTCCGTACCCGCCACACGACCGCATTCCGAACTTCGCAGGCGCGGAGGCGGCCGCTGACCGCCTCGCTGAGTTGCCGGCCTGGCAGGACGCAACCGCAATCAAGGCGAATCCCGACGCGCCGCAGTTACCAGTCCGCAGACGCGCACTCAAGGCAGGCAAGACGGTCTACATGGCTGTCCCGCGACTGCGCGATGCGGACTGCTTTCTCCGGCTCGACCCCACAGAGATAGACGACCTCGACGACGCGGCGACGATCGGCGGCTCCGCGGCGGCCGGCGTACAGGTCGTGCCGTCCGAGGTCGAGAACATCGACCTCGTCGTTTCGGGGAGCGTCGCGGTCAACACCGAGGGTGCGCGGGTCGGCAAAGGCGAGGGGTACAGCGACCTCGAGTTCGCTATCCTCCGGGCGTTCGACCGCGTCGACGAGGCGACGACAACCGTTTCGACGGTCCACGAGATACAGCTCCGCGACGAGCCAATCGAGACGAGGGCCCACGACGTGCCGATGGACGTGCTGGTGACGCCTGACCGACGTATCCGGACGGCCGCCGGCCAGAAGCCCGCCGGCATCGACTGGGCGGCCCTTCCCGAGGAAAAAGTCGACGCCATCCCCATCCTGCAGCGACTGCGGGAGTGACCGCACGGTCGGGGTCGCGTTTTTATGTTTGGTTGTCTTACATTCGGGCCATGACAGACGGGCAACGCCGGTCGCGAGTCACCCGCCGACAGCTCCTCGGCAGCGTCGTCACAGGAGCCACAGGAGCCGCCATTCCCGGTATCGCTACAGGACAGAGCGCCGCCACGCCGACGGTGATGACACAGAACGTCTACGTCGGCGTCGACCTCTTCGAACTGGCCGGAGCCGACTCGCTTGGCGAGTTGCTGCTACTGATTAGCGAGGCCCTGGGAACGCTCGACCCGGACCGCTACGCGGCACGCGCCCGGGGCATCGCCGACGCCATCGCCGCCGCCGAGCCGGATGTCCTCGCCTTACAGGAGGTCGGGCTGGTCGAGCGCGTCGGCGAGGACGAGCCCATTATCGACGTGCTCGCGACCCTCGAAGCCACACTCGACGCCGCGGAACTCTCCTACGAGGCCGTCGCAAAGACGACAACGGCAGACATCGAACTGCCGGGTGCCGGCGACGAGTCCGGGCTCCGGGTCGCGAACAGAGACGTGTTGCTCGTCCACGCCGACCACGAGACCACGAACACGGTGACCGACCGCTACGACGCGGCCGAGACTGTCACGGTCCCCGGCGGCGACGAGGAGCTGGCAATCCGCCGGGGGTACTGTCTGGCCGACGTGACTGTCAGGGGCGTCGAGTTCACTGCCGTCGGAACACACCTCGAATCCTCGTCGCAATCGACCCGCCGCGAGCAGGCCGAGGAGTTGCTCGAGGTGGTTCCGGCAGAGGGTCCGGCGGTGCTGGCGGGCGATTTCAACAGCGGCCCCGGCACGTCGACCGACGCCTACGACCTGCTCACCGACGAGTTCACCGACGCCTACGCGACACAGCACCCCGATTCGGATGGTTTCACCTGCTGTCAGGCGGCCGACCTCACCAACGAGGAGTCACAGCTCGAAAAGCGCGTCGACGCAGTCCTCGGCCGGGGACTAACCCCGACAGCGGCCAGCCGCGTCGGCCACGAGCCCGACGACCGCATCAGCTTCGATGCCGACAGCGGCCCGGTCGAGCTGTGGCCCTCGGACCACGCCGGCGTCGTCGCTACCTTCCAGACGGACGGAACACCCACGCCGACAGCAACGACAACACCGACACGGACGGTGACACCGACACAGACGCCCGCGACGCCCGACACGCCGACTGCTACGCCCCGACGGTCACCACAGCCGACCGGGACGACGACCGAAACCGCAGACGGCGACGGTCCCGGGTTCGGGGTCACCGGTTCACTCGCCGCACTCGGCGGGCTGGGGTACGCGTTACGGCGACGGCTCACCCGACGGAAGTAGATACCCGAAAAGAGGGCTGTTATTTACTTGTCACGATCCGCAACACGTCTTCGTCGGCGAGTTCGTGGTCGGTCCCCACCTGTTGTTCGTCGTGTTTCGCGCTCGGACCGGAGACACGGGCAAACCGGAAGCGCTCGTCGAAACTCCCGCCGAGTTTCGTACAGGCATCTTCGACGGTGTCGCCCTCGAACAACATGAGCGGTTCGTCGTAGTCGATACCACGGCCCGGCTTGTCCATGTAGATGCGGATGAGACCGAGTTCCTCCCAGATGCGCTCTTTGAGCGCGTCGAGGCCCTTCTCCTTCTCGGCGCTGATGAAGATAGCCTCCTCCGGGTCGATGTCGTGTTCGCGAAGCTGGTCGTCGACGGTCTCCTTGTAGTCGGGCTCGATGAGGTCGGCCTTGTTGACGCTCACGAGCGAGGGGAGGTAGACACGGTTATCGCGGATACCGTCGATGAGTTCGTCGATGTCGACCTGTTCGCCGATGGTCACGTCGGCGTTCGCGTAGCCGTGTTCGCGGATGATTTCGGTAATCGTCCCCTCGTCGAGGTCGAGGTCGACACTCGCGTTAATCGAGATACCGTCCTTG
This sequence comes from Halovenus aranensis, assembly GCF_900100385.1. Lineage (GTDB taxonomy): Archaea > Halobacteriota > Halobacteria > Halobacteriales > Haloarculaceae > Halovenus > Halovenus aranensis. The sequence continues at coordinate 65,601 of NZ_FNFC01000012.1, read as the reverse complement.
CCTTTGGGGCGAACGGAGATGCGTGGGGGTCCGGTGTCGAGGCGGATGCCGTTTTTGTAGAGTTCGGTGTGCAAACGTTCGTACTGGTCGATTTCGAACACCGAGAGGACGAAGACGACGAGGTCGGCGGTGCGGACGACCGAGAGCACTTCTTGGCCGTCGCCACGGCCACCAGCGGCTCCCTCGATGAGACCGGGTACGTCGAGCATCTGGATGTTCGCGCCACGGAACTGCAACATACCGGGGTTCACGTCGAGCGTCGTGAACTCGTAGGACCCCGTCTTGCTGTCGGCGTTTGTCATCGCATTGAGCATCGTCGACTTGCCGACGCTGGGAAACCCGACGAGTGCGACCGTTGCGTCGCCGTGTTTCTCGACGGCGTATCCCGGACCGCCGCTCGAAGAGGACTGGCGTCTGGCGAGCTCCTCCTTTTTTTCGGCGAGCTTGGATTTGAGCCGTCCGATGTGGGCCTCCGTCGACTTGTTGTACGGGGTTTCCTGAATCTCCTGCTCGATTTCGGCTATCTCCTCTTCGAGCCCCATTACCAGAAGGTCAGACTGTCGACGGCTAAAAGGGCTTTCGTCCGGACTCACGGTGTGCATACCACCCCGTTTCGAGGAGTACGTATCCCCATCCTGTCACGCGTCCGTGACTTCCAGCCAGGTCAACTATTCCCAAGCGTTTTTATACCCGTTTCGCCAAGTCTAGGGTACCGCTTCACAGCCCTTTGTAATGCCCCCTCTACTGGTGTCTACCGGCATCAGTTACCGATGAATGGTGGCTGTTACCGGTAACTCGCTCATGCGACAATAACTTTTAAATGACCGCAATACTAGTTAACAAGTGCCATGATAGACAGGCTTGAGAAAGAAGTCGATATGCTGGAGCGTCACTTGCAGGTCTTGCGAATGGTCATCGAGAACGAACCCATCGGAATCGTGAAGATGTCCAACGAGACCGGTTACCCACACCACAAGGTTCGATACTCGCTTCGGGTTCTCGAAGAAGAAAACCTCATCGAGCCGTCGAGCCAGGGGGCAATCACGACTGAGGACACCCACGACTTCGTCGAGGAACTCGACGGCAAAATCGACCACATCGTCGAGAAGCTCGACGGGATGAAAATCGAGAGCGCTCCGGAAGCCGAGAACTGACTGCCGAGTGTTGTCTCGTTTTTGACCCGCCGGTCCGATAGCTACAGCTCGGGCACGAGCATCGTGAAGTTCTCGTTGCGCGCTTCCACCAGACAGAGGTGATAGCCACGCTTCCGGGAGAGGTTGACGAAGCTTTTGCGCTTGCTCCGGCTGAGGAGGCCGCTTTTCGTCGCGTCGTCGGCCGTTTCGAGGGCAGGTGGCTCGAAGAAGCTCCGTGTGACGAGGAAGGCCCCGGCGAAGGCGTCGCTGGTCTGGCCGACGCGCTCGGCGGCCCGCACGAGGTTTTCCATCATCGACTGGGTCGCCCCCTCTCGGGAGTCGTTGACGTTTGCGACGAGTAACGGCTCGCCCATCCGGTTCCGGAGAACGATGTCGAACGACTCCTCGGAGCGGGTCTCTTGGCCGTCTTCCTTGTAGACCACGTCGACGGTCCCTTTCAGGTCCGCCCAGTCGATAACCGGCAACGCGTCGTAGAGGTCTTTGAGCGCCTTCTCGTGGCCGGTTTCGCGCACCTCGAACAGGAGATTCCCGACGACCCAGTTGACAAAGCGATATTCGAGTGTCGCTTCGAGGAATTCGCCGTACTCCTGTCCGCCGACCGCAACTGTATCGGCGTCGAACTGTGTGTTCTGTTCGAGCCGGAGGTTGTCGAGAACGTCTTCCCGGCGGTGGCTTCCGCCGTGTGCCTTTTCTAAAGTCGCGTCGCCTTTGGATTTGTACCGCGGGAAGATGTCAGTCCCCGCCAGCGCCTCCGCTGGGGTTATCCGACGCTCGGCGTCTGTGGCCGCCCCCAGTTCGGTCTCCAATTGTTCGAGTTCTTGCCGGAGTTCCTCGGCCTCCGTCGCGAGTTCGTCGCGTTCCTCGCGGACGGTTTCGAGCTGTGATTTCGCGTCTTCGTACTCTGTCGTCTTTCGGTCGAGTTCGGACTCCAGACGCTCGATTTCGTCGTCCCGGTCTGCTATCTCCGATTCGAGTTCGTCGATTCGGTCCGGGTCGACTGTCTGTGTTGGCTCTGTAGCCTGGTCGTCCTCGGCCGACTTCTCGTTTTCCGTGGCGGATGGGTCCCTGTCAGGCTGACTCTGTGTCTCGGGCTCTGTCTTGGACTGTACCGGCTCTGGGGCGGTCTGCTCGGGTGTGGTGTTCGTTTCGACCGGTTCGGTGGACCCCTGTGAGCGGCCCTGCTCGGCGTCTGCGGTGTGCTCGAACGTGTCCGCACGGGCGCTGTTGCCGTTCTCGTCCGGCTCGGCGGTCTTTTTCGGGTCGAGTGACGGAATCGCCCTCGTTTCGAGGGCGAGATTCGGCTGTTCGTTCGTCGACCGCGAGCGCTGACGGCTCCGTGACTGCTCGGATTGCTGGTCGGTCCCACGTTGTTTCGTCTCTGCTGTCTGCGCGGCGCTCTGTGTGGCTGAGGTCCTGCTCGCCGCTGTAGCGGCCTGCTGTCCGGCGGTCCGAGTCGCTGTGTTGTCCTGCGTGGCCGACGGCTGTGGCGTCTCTGCCGACTCGTCACCGCCGAGTGGGTCGTCGCTCTCACCGGAGTCACTCTCGGGTTCCTCGTCGGCCTCGTCTTCCTCGACTGTCTCGTCGGGCTTGTGGTCGTCGGCCTCGCGCTCGTCGGTCGAGGTGGTCTGACTGTCGTCCTCGCCGGCCTCTTTGGCGTCGTCTTCCTCGATGGTCTCGTCGGTCTCTCCGGGGACCGACGCATCTGTGGAGTCGTCTTCGGGCTCGTCGACTTCGGGGAGCTCGATAACGTCGATGTCTGCCGGACGGACCTGATAGATGCCGACTTCGTCGTTTGCGGTCTCGAAGGCCTCATCGCCGTCGACCAGCCGCGAGGATTCGCCGATGAAGCCGACGCTCATCGACTGGCCGGCGTGATACACCTGGTAGTAGTCGCCGCTCAGGACGTTGTCAGCGAGTTCGACGTAGCCGGTGAAGCCGCCGTCGCTGAGCGTGCTGTCGACCTCGGCGATAGCCGTCTTCTCGCTGTAGTACTCCGCGCGCACCTCGTCGTTGGCCTCCTGCATGACCGCGAGCAACGGGAGTGCGGGGGAGGGGGCTTCGTACGCCGTCCCGCTGCCATCGAAGTCGTCGATATCACCGTGGTGGATGCCAACGACGGCTCCTTTGGTCATGTAGAGTTCCGCTCCGCCGGCCCGGACGGCTCCCGAGAACCCCTCGTCTGCCAACTCGTGTAACGAGCGGTAGCCGTCTGAAAACGGCCGCTCGCGCCACTCGTCGACGCGGTCGACCACGCGTGTGCTCATTGTGTGTGACAAGCCCCAAGCGAACTATATACTTTGCGGCCCCGATTCGCTGTCGGAGAGTATTTGCCCCCGCGACTCCACCCCCGTGACATGGACGCCGACCAACTCATCGCCGAGGCGCGCGACGCGCTCGCGGCGGCGTATGCACCCTACTCAGAGTATCAGGTCGGTGCGGCCCTCCTGACCGCCGACGGGACGGTCTACACCGGCTGTAACATCGAGAACGCCAACTACTCGAACAGTCTCCACGCCGAGGAGGTCGCAGTCGGGACGGCGGTCCGAGAGGGTCACCGCGAGTTCACCGCGCTTGCGGTCACCTCGGCGGCCCGTGACGGCGTCACACCTTGCGGGATGTGTCGCCAGACGCTCGCGGAGTTCTGTGACGCTGACTTCGACGTTCACTGTGACACCGAGGACGGCGTCCGAACGTACAGTCTTGGCACCCTGCTCCCGGATACGATTTCCGCCGACACACTCGATACGGAGGATTCAGCATGACAACAGACAACAGCGACGATGCGAGTACAGTACACGGCAGCGAGGACCCACAGACCGACGAACAGTACCACCTCGAAGTCACAGAAGGCGACGTAGCCGAGGGTGTCCTCCTACCAGGCAACCCCGAGCGAGTCGCGAAAATCACCGACTGCTGGGACGACCACGACGTCGTCGCCGACCACCGCGAGTACCGGACGGCGACCGGGACCTACGACGAGACGCCCATCTCTGTCACGTCGACGGGTATCGGCGCACCCTCCAGCGCAATCGCGGTCGAGGAACTCGCACGCGTCGGCGCAGATACGCTCATCCGGGTGGGCTCCTGTGGCGCGATTCAGGAGGAGACCGACGTGGGTGACCTCATTATCACGAGCGGCGCGGTCCGACAGGAGGGCACGAGCAAGGAGTACGTCCGCGAGGAGTACCCCGCCGTCGCCGACCACGCCGTCGTTGCGGCGCTCGCCGCGGCCGCCGACGAACTGGGATACGACTACCACGTCGGCCTGACCGCGAGTACCGACAGCTTCTATGCCGGCCAGAGCCGCGAGGGGTTCCAGGGCTTTCTCGCTCGTGACGCAGACGACAAAATCGAGGAACTCCGCGAGGCCGGCGTGCTCAACTTCGAAATGGAAGCGAGCGCGATTCTCACGCTGGCACAGATTTACGGCCTCCGAGCGGGTGCGGTCTGTACGGTTTATGCCGACCGGACGACCGGCGAGTTCCAGGTCACCGGCGAGAGCAAGGCCGCAAAGACCGCGAGCAAGGCTGTCTCGCTGCTCGCCGAGATGGACGACCGCGTCGACGAGGCGGGCGCAGACGCCTGGCACGCGATGCTTGGACTCTAACCGGACCGAGTTCGGGTGGAGGGCCGTGTCAGGGGCTGGTGTCGCTACTCGTCGCTCTCGTCGTCGACAATCTCGACATCGTCGCTGTCGATTCCGACGGATTCGGTGGCGTCGAGCGTCTGCACAGGAACGACTCGGGTGACTTCCTCGTCGTCGAGGTCGACGAAGGCCTTGACGGCGTCCTCGGTCCCGTCGTAGCTGAGTTCGACGGCGACGGCGTCCTCGCCGTCGACGAAGATGCTGTCGTCGACCTCGCTGACCGTCGCAGTCCACTCCGCGACGCCGCTCTCGTTCTCGCGGTCGAGCAGGTCAGTGACGTGGTCGTTCACCGCCGCGTTACTCGCGAGCAGGCCCGTGAGCCGACTTTCGTCGCCTGTGAGGACGTCGTTCTCGTCGACGACCTCGACTGAGGCGTCTGCCAGCGGCAGCACGAGGACCTCGACCTCGGTCTCGTTGCCGTCGACTCCAATCGCTATCGACTTGCTCTCGTCTGCGGTCCCGATTTGCTCGGTCGGGAGGACCGACTTCACCGTCTCGCTGTCGAGGTCGAGGTCAGCACTCGCGGCCTCGCCAGCGTCGCCCTTGATGACGACGGTCACGTCCTCGCCGGTCGCCTGGACGGTCACGTCGCAGGACTCGCTCTCGTCGAACTCCTCTTGTATGTCGTCGTGACTCCAGGCGAGTTCGAGAGCCATCTCGGCTTGGCCGTCGGTCAGGCGGTCGTCGGGGTCGATGACTGTCAGGTCGTACTCCTCGGGTAGTTCGTCGGCGGAGTCCGCCGAGTGACTGTACACGTGGTCGGCCGCAGCGACGCCGCCCGCACTGAGCGCCAGCGCAAGGACGGCGGCGGCAACAACTGTGTGTAACTTCGTATTCATCGGTATCACCGGAGTACGGTCACGGGGGACCGTGGCTCCAGGCTACTCTTGAATGAAAGCCCCCTTGAGGACCCGTTGGAAACGCCGACACAACCCGTTTCGAAACGGTTTCACTGCAACAAAATCACGTTACCCATCCCCCGGCGCTTGCGTTCGACGAGGTTTTTCACTTCGAGGCTGTCGAGCGCGCGGCTGACCGACGCCTTCGAGAGGTCCGTCCGCTCGACGATGTCACTCTGTGGGAGGACGCCGTCGGCATCGAGCAGCGCCTCGTAGACCTCGCGTTCCTTGTTGGCGAGGCGGTCGGCGGTTTCCTCCCATTCCTCTTTGCGCGCTTCGAGTAACTCGGTGCTCGGTTCGAGCGAGGGCGACTCGTCGACGCCGCCGTCCGAGCTCGCTGGTCTGGGCGGCGTTGGCTCGCTGTCGACTCGCGTCGCGCTGTCTGATGCCGACCGGACGGGACCGGCAGCGAGGAGGTAGGTTCCGCTCGCGCCGAGCGTACACGCCGCGGTTGCGATAACTGCCACATCGCGATACTGGAAATAATCGCCGAGTTCTGCGACCTCTGTGCCAGTCTCGCCGGCGGTCACCACGACCGGCGAGGGCGTTATCAGTTGGATTGCGAGTACGACCACAGAGCTAACGAAGACCACGGCCGCGACGAGTCGTTTGCGACGAGGGGAGGGCATCTGACAGGAGTCCATGCGTGAGCCTCCGTCATAAATGACCGACTTTTGTTCCGACGAAAACCAGCCTGAAACGGGCCTGAAACGCGTTTCAACCGCGTTTCAGCGCAACACTCTTTGGCTCTTTCACCCAACGATGTGACGATGCAAGTACAGGCCAGCCAGCAGGACGACCAGACCGCGAGCGCTCGCACTCGTCTGGCCGTTCTCGGTGCCTTACTCGCGCTTGGTCTCGTCCTCGCGCTCGCGGGACACGCCGTTGGCCTCCCCGCGGGACTGACTGACCCCGACCCTGGTGCGTCGTTTCGCGTCTCGGAGGATAACGTCACGGTCAGTGCCGACGGCACGGAGGTCACCGCGGTCGACCGGATGACAAACGTCTCCGGGGTCGAAATATCGGAAACAGACGGCGCGTTCGTTATCAAAACCGACCGGGACAACCCACTGACCGACCGCCAGCGCAACACCAGTCTCGCCGTGGCACGGGCTAACGACACCGTGGCCGGTGTCCTCGACGACCTCGACGGGTATATGCTCACGGTGGAGCCGATTCGCAAACTCGAGGCAACGAACACCGTGAATATCACGATGACAAACATCACAGCAAATACCGCACAGGCAAGCGAGGGGTTGGCTACCGCAATCAACGCTACCGACGAAAACGAGACGTTCGATGTCACGCTCTACGGGTCGACATCGAACGGGTCCGACGCCGTCCGAGTCGACCGCGACCCGTCGTACGTTGACGGGAGGGCAGTCGTCTACGTTCGGAACACGACCACCGACGAACGTATTCTGTCCGTGGTGGTCGACGTAGAGAACGAGGCCGTCGCTTCGTTGACTGACCGACGTGAGAGGCGGTAAACCGGGCTGTGTTACATGTCGGGCCAGGCCTTCATCGCCGTGCCGACGCCCGTCACCGAGGCAATCCAGCGGGCAGCGATGGCCTTTTTCAGCGTCTTCGCCGGGAAGCCGCCGAAGGTATCGAGGAACGGGAACAGCGACACGTCGTGGGCAACGGCGGATTCGCCGACCGAGACGACCGTCCCCTTGTCGTCGTAGGTCCACTCTTTGAGCGGACGGTTGTGGATAGTGCGGGCGATGTTCTCGCCGACGACCTCGGCGGCCTGCCAGGCGGCCTGTGCGGTCGGCGGCGCGGGGTCGTCGTGTTGCTCGATGAGTGCACAGTCGCCGAGTGCGAACACGCGCTCGTCTGAGGTCTGGAAGGTCATGCCGGTGTTGAGCCGGTGGTTGCGGTCGTCTTTCTCGACGTCGGTATCTGAAACGGTATCCTGACCCGTGATACCGCCCGTCCAGACGAGTACGTCGTAGTCGAGTTCGTCGTCTTCGCCGAGGTAGGCACGCTCCTCGTCGACTTCGCTGATGAAGTCGCCGGTCAGGATGTTCACGTCGCGTGCTTCTAGGCGGGTCCGAAGTGCCTGCTGGATGCTCTCGTCGTTGCCGGGGAAAATCTCGTCGAGCCCTTCGACGAGATGGATGTCGAGCGGGGCGTTGTGCTCGTCGCGGAACTCGGCGACCTCGCCAGCGGTCTGGATACCAGAGAGACCCGCCCCGCCGATGACAATCTGTGCGGGGTCGGACTTGGTTGCCTCGTGAGCCGTTTCTTTGATATCCTCGTGAATGGCGAGTGCGTCGTCGAGGCTCTTGAGCGTGTGTGCGTGTTCTTCGAGGCCGTCGATGCCGAAGAAGGCTGTCTGTGAGCCGACTGCGACGAGGAGGTAATCGTAGTCGTGTTCGCTCCCGTCTTCGAGGTGAACCGTCCGGTCCTCCACGTCGATGTCTTCGGCCCTGCCCTGGACGAACTCCGTCCGTGGGGACTTGATGTCCTCGACAGGAATCGTAATCTTGTCTGCGACGTTGGGGTCGCTGATACAGCGGTGTGACTCGTGCAAGACGAGGTGGTAATCCGTATCGGAAATCCAGCGGATGTCCGCCTCGCCGTCGAGTTCATCTTCGAGACTCCGTACTGCGCCAGCGCCCGCGTACCCGGACCCGAGTACGACGACCTGCTCCGTCATACAGTCGGTTCGGGTATCCGAGGATACAAAGGCTTTGAATTAATGACGGTCCTGGTGTCTGTTATCATAGCTCTTTCGAACCGGTCGACAGCTACTGCACGCGATAGCTGTAGTCCTCAATCCACGCGCCGAAGTCGCTGTCGAGCAGCGTCTCGGACTGTCGCCGGAAGTATCGCCGCTGCATCGCGGTGATAGCGTCCCCGAAAGACGCGCCGTCCTCGAGTCCTCTCTGAACCTGCTGGAGCTTCCAGCGGGCCGGTGTCAGCTCATGCCGGACGCGCCGTCGGAGCGGTCCGACGTATCGCCCGATGGTCTCTTCGGAGATACCACAACTCCGCAGCCCTTCGGCGGCGTGTTCGAACAGGTCGGCGAACATCGTCTCCGTGTCCGTCGTTCGTTCGCCGTCGCCGGTAATCCAGGTCAGCGTGGCACAGAGGCCGTCGTCGGCGGCACGATAGAAGTTGTCGCGGGCCGTCTCCCAGTCCAGGTCCGCGACCGGGTGGTCTGTCGCCGGCAGCGACTCCATCAGTCCGGCGAAGGCGGCCTGGAAGGCGATGGTGTCCCGGACGGTCGGCTGTGCGGCGATAGGACGGAACTCGATTCGGGCGTTCGCCCGTGACCCCGAGGCCCCGCCAAAGACCGGACGAACCCACCGCCAGTAGGTCCCGTGTTTCGTCTGGAACGCGCCGTACTCGCCGTCTTCGACCGGCATCGGGACCAGCAGGTCGTCCTCGACGATACGGTCGATTGCCTCCTCGATGGAGCCGATATCGCGGGGAAACCGCACCTTGTCGGGGCCGTCTCGGGGATTCAACACCGACTCGAAGACACCGATGCGGTTCCCCATGCGCGCCTCGTCGAGAATCTTCGCAGGCGGCGCGTCGTCGTACAGGTCCGGCGGGAACACCGGGGAGTTGACCCCGAGCGCGAGCAGCGGGCCAGCAACTCGGAGCGCGTATCGGAACCGCTCGGGTAGGGTCTTCGCCCGGGGCACCTGATAATGTGGCTGTGTCGACGTGATGAGGCTCTCGGGCATTGCCGTCTGCGCCGACAGCGAGACGTGTGGCGCGTCCAGTTCCAGCGCCGGGGTCACCTCACAGCTCGTGTTCGCCATCGCGTGATAGCGCGGCTCCGTGGACATGTTCGCCGCTATCTCGATGCCGTCGATTGCGGTGCTGTCGGTGAGATAGTCCGTCGCAGTTTCTCCTTCGGAGGGAATCGTCCAGATCCCGTCACTGACCAGCATCAGCCCCTCGTTGTGGATATACTCGTTTGCAGTCCGGAGCTGTGCGGCGACGGTCGCCTCCTGTGCGCGCAAGCCGTCGGCGTTCAGCGGCAGCGGGCTCGTCGACAACTCGGCGTTGTGCAGGCCAAGCTCCTGCTCGAAGCGGATGAAATTCAGGAGTTGGCGCGGGACACGCTGGAGCGACCCGACTGTGCCCGCGGATGCCTCCGGCCCGGCGTCTCTGGCGATTGCGTAGAACTCATACTCCAGCCCGATAATCGCCTGTGGGTTGTCGAAGACACCCTCTTCGATTGCCTCGGTGATGGCCTCTGCGTCGGCGCGTACCTGTTCACAGAAGGCGTCCGGGTCGACTGACAGCACCTCCTGGACCTCGGAGACGAACGCTGGACTAGTCATGAGTGGTGACTCGGCATCACAGCCCTTGAATGTGACGGCGGACTGACTAAAACGCGGTCAGATGCCCTGTTTCATCAGGTGGCTCCGCAGGATGTCGGCCTCGCGGTTCGCCGTCGCCGGGTTGACCAGAACGACCGTCTCGTCGCCGTCAAACGCGCCGTCGTCGGCCAGGGTCTGCGCCCCGGCGGCCGCGGCACCGCCGGTCGCGCTCAGGGGAATGCCCGCCGCTGCGAGCGAGGCCGCACCCTCTAATATTGCGTCGTCCTCGACCGCCACCGCGGCACCGCCGGTCTCGGCGAGCGCATCGAGCACGAGGTGGCCGCCCGAAGGGTCGGGCACTTCCAGCGCGCCACAGATGGTATCGGGGTGTTCGACTGGCGTGGGTTTTGCCGCCTCATCCTCGTCGGCGTCGACCAGTGGCGCACAGCCCTCGGGCTGGGCGGCGTAGAGCCGTGGCGCGGCATCAAGGTGTCCGGTGTCGACGAACTCGCGAAACCCCTTCGTGAGGCCGTATAACCCCGTGCCGTGACTCGTCGGGTGGACGACCGCGTCGGGTGCATCGTCGAGGTCGGCCAGCAGGTCGTAGGCGAGTGTTTTCGCGCCCTCGTGGCGGTACGGTGTCTCGAAGGGCGCAAGCGAGTACCAGTCCTCGTCGGCGCTGGCCTCGGCGAAGACTTCCGTGGCGTCGGGGTACCGGCCGCCGACGACGGACATCTCGCCGCCGTGGACGTTTATCATCGCCTTGTTGGCGAACACCGACCGCGAGGGGACGAAACACTCCGCGTCGAGTCCGGCACGGGCGGCGTAGGCCGCGGCCGCCTGGCCGCCGTTACCGCTCGTCGGCAGCGCGACCGTCTCGACCCCGGCTTCGCGTGCGGCAGTGACCGCGACCGAAAGCTCGCGGTCGACCAGCCCGCCGGTGGGGTTGTGTCCCTCGTCGGCGACCAGCACGCGACCAGCACCAATCTCCGTGGCCAGTTCCGGAGCGTCCACCAGCGTCACGCCCCCCTCTCCGAGGGTCACGGGGTCGTCGAACGGCAGCACATGCGCCTGCTCGCCGTCCTCGCGGACGGTCTGGTGGACACGTTCGAGCGTCGCGTCGTCGTAGACCGGGTCGAGGATGCCTCCGCAGTCCGGACAGCGGTCTGTGGTCGCGTCGGTCGTCGTTGCACAGGACAGACAGTCGAGCCCAGCCAGTCCCTCTGTGGTCTCCATATCCGGCTCTCAGGACCCGGATGACTAAGGCCTGTCCCTCGGCAACTCGACGGAACCGTCCCAGCTACCACCTGTGACTATGTGTCAGCTGCTGTCGAACGCTCCCTAACAGCGTTGGGTTTGGGGTTATTTACCACAGACACGTATAGGACACCATACAGTATGTCCGAAACAACCGAATCCTCGTCGCTGGCGGAAGTGCCCGAGGTTTCGGTCACGACTGTCATCGAGAGCATTCCGGATGCGGTCATCATCGCGGAGTTCTCGTCGAACGAAATTGTCGCAGCCAACGATGCCGCGGCGGCGCTGTTCGACTGTCGGACCGAGGACCTCGTCGGGCTCGACCGTCGAGAGCTTCACCCCGGCACTGACACCGAGGCATACGAGGAGGCATTTCATCGGGGGTTCGAGAACAACAAAGTCGAGCGGCTGGCCGACGGTAGCCCGCTCTACATCGAGACTCGCCGCGGTGAGCGAACGCCGGTCGAAATCAACGCACAGCGCATCGAGGCAGGCGAACAACTGCTGGTCCTGGGCGTGTTTCGAGACATCAGCACCCGCATCGAGCGAGAGAACCAGCTCAGACAGACGACCTCCCGGCTGAATACACTCGTCGATGCGACGCCGTTCCCGGTCGCTGTGCTTGACCTCGACGGGACCATCCAGATGTGGAATCAGGCGGCCGAGCAGACGTTCGGCTATGCCGCCGAGGAACTGGTCGGCAGCCAGTACCCGTTTTTCGTCGACGACGACCAGTTTGCCGCCCTGTTCGAACGTATCACAGACGGCGAGACACTCGCTGGCTACGAGACGGTTCACCGCGCCAGAGACGGGTCGCGCATCGATGTCGAAATCTACGCACGCCCACTGTACGAGGACGGCGAAATGACCGGTATCATCGGGTCAGCTATCGACATCACAGACCGAAAGCGACGGAGCCAGCAACTCGATGTCCTGCATCGACTCCTGCGGCACAATCTGCGCAACAAGCTCACTGTCATCCAGGGGTACGCGTCGATGCTCCGGGCCGACCCCTCGGCCGACGGGGAAACGATACAGGAGATGACGGAGAAAATACTCGCCGCCACCGGGGAACTGTCTGAGCTGAGCGCCCACGCGGTCGCCTCCCGCACGCTTGGCGCGGCCAGTAACTCGGCCCGGACGACGCTCCCCACCCTCCTCACAGACCTGCGCGATGTCGATGCGTCCGTCGCCGACGGGACGGTCACTGTGCCGACGGTCGACGACACGGTTGCTATCTCGGAACCGCTGTGTGAGGCCCTCTCGCGGCTTCTCACACACAGCCTCGATTACATGGAAACGCCGACCGTCGACCTGACTGTCGACGTTCGGGATAGCTATGTCGCCCTCGACATTCGCGGCGAGGCCGCGTTACTCGCGGGTGGGGACGCCGAACTCATCAGAAACGGCACCGAGACCGACCTCAGACACGGCAGCGGCCTCGATGTCGCCCGCACCTATCTGACGGTGACGGGACTCGGTGGCGATATCCTGCTGCTCGACGACGAGCAAGCACCTCACTCGCTCCGCGTCGAAATCCCACGGCTTGACGCTGTGTAACTGATTCCAGGCGCGAAGCCAGCTTCCTTTAGGCGCAACGCAGGGAGCGAAGCGACCGAGTAGTAACGAGAGCAAGCTCTCGTTCGCACGTCAGAACGCTGCGTTTTGAGGACGCAGTCGGGAAAGGATACAGCGCCAGAATACTGCCTGCGTGACGCGGGGGCGACGGTCGGGCCATAGGGCAAACTGATTTCATGATTGCTCACCAACCGCTGTGATAGAGACGATGGCATCTACAGCGGAGAACAAAGCTCTCGTTCGCCACTACTTCGAGGAACTCGAAGCGGGAAATCTCGACGTAATAGACGAGGTGGTCGCCGACGAGTTCACCGCAGAGTACGACATTGCTCGCTCTAACATCGAGAGTCTGGGTCGGAACGGGCTGGCCGACGTTCTCCAAGAGATTTTCACGGCGTTTCCCGACACGACCGTCGTCTCGCGCTCGCTGTATGCGGAGGGGAACACTGTTCTCTCGATTCAGACCTGGGAGGGCACACACCTGTCGGAGTACCGTGGTGTCCCGCCGTCGGGCAACGAGGTCACCTACGAACTCTGGGGGCGTTTCGTAGTCGAAGGTGACGAAATCGTCCACGCGAGCATCCAGGGCGACGACTTCGGCCTGTTCACACAGCTCGGCATCGAACTCTCGATTGAGGGGTACCAGACGCTCATCGAGACGGCACCGGACCCGATTGTAATTACCGACCCCGACACCGGCTGTGTCCTCGAAACGAACTCGGCGATGGAGTCACTCGTCGAGCGGCCCCGAGACGAGATTATCGGGACACACCAGATGGCACTCCATCCCTCGACTCAGCGCTACGACGGACTGTTCAGCGAGGCCGTCGAGATGGCCCGCAAGTCGGCCGTCTCCGTCGAGACGTTCGACGATGGCAGCGACATCGAACTCGTCCGCGAGGACGGGTCACGCGTCCCCGTCGAGATTAGCGCACAGGTGGTGACACTCGCCGAGCGGTCGGCGCTTGTCTCCATCTACCGGGACGTATCCGCACAGCGACGCCGCGAGCAACGAACACAGGTCCTCAATCGACTGCTCCGACACAACCTCCGGAACGAGGTCTCGGTCATCACGGGACTGGCAGAGGTGCTCGACGAGCGCCTGTCCGGGGAGGCCAGCGACAACGTCCGACAAATCCGGGAGTCGGCCCGCGACCTGACCGCCCTCGGCGAGAAGGCGCGACTGGCCGCCAGGATTACTGCCGTCGACGAGACACAGGCGACACAGGTGTCGGTCCGGGGGGTCGTCGACGAGGTCGTCGCCGATATCACAGAGACGTACCCCGACGCCGAGATACAGACCGCACTCTCGGACCCAGTTACGGTGTTGACCGACCGGAACGCGGTCACGATTGCGCTCCGCGAGACACTCGAAAACGCCGTCGAGCACGGCACGACAGACGACTCACCGGTCTGTATCACAGTCCATCCCGAGGAGAGCGGCGGTGGTGTCGATATCGCCGTCGAGGACAGCGGCCCAGGCATTCCCGAGCCAGAGCTCGCGGTACTGGAAGACGGTGAAGAGACATCGCTCACCCACGGGAGCGGCATCGGCATCTGGCTCATCTACTGGGCGACCAACGCTGTCCGTGGCGACGTGAGTTTCGAGTCGCTGGCGGCCGGCACCCGTGTCACCCTCTCGGTGCCGTCACTCGAGTCGGACGCCTGACCGGCGTGTCGTGGTCGATGGAAACGTTCTGGACGCTCCGGCCCCAACCCGGCGTGTGGACGAGACTATCGCGTGGCTCCAAGACCGGCCGTACTACAGCGGACAGGTCGAGACACACCGCGTCGCGCCCGGGAGCGACGCGAGCACACGGACCGTCGACCTCCCGGACCGCCTCGACCGCGCGCTGGAAGACCAGGGTATCACAGCGCTGTACGACCATCAGGCCGCGGCCATCGACGCGGTCAGGGACGGCGACAATGTCGTGCTTGCCACCCCGACGGCGAGCGGGAAAAGCCTCGCCTACACCGTCCCGGCCTTCGAGCGCGCGCTCTCACAGGGGGCGACGACGCTGTATGTCGCGCCACAGGTCGCGCTCATCAACGACCAGGAGGAGACGCTGTCGGCTGTTGCCCGCTCGCTCGGGTTCGGGACGACCGTCACCGTCGACCAGTACACCGGACGACTTACCAAACAGGAAAAACAGGCTGTCCGGGACCGCCGGCCGACGCTCGTGCTCACGACGCCGGATATGTTGCACTACGGCCTGCTCGCCCACTCCCGTCGGCTCTGGGACTGGCTGTTCGAGAACCTCTCGATGGTCGTCCTCGACGAGGTTCACGAGTACCGCGGCGTCTTCGGCAGCCACGTCGGGCTGGTGATGCGCCGCCTCGGGCGCATGTGCCGGGAGTTCGGGGCCGACCCCCAGTACGTCTGCTGTTCGGCGACTATCGACAACCCTATCCAGCACGCCGCCACCGTCACCGGCCGGTCGCCGGACTCGTTTACGCTCGTCGACGACGACGCCAGCGCCACCGGCCCGACACACTGGCTGTTCTGGAATCCGCCCGAACAGAGCGGCGGCCACGGTGCACGCCGCTCTAGCCATACCGAGACGAAGCGGCTGTTTGTCGACCTGGTGGACCGTGGTTACCAGACGGCGGTGTTCACCCGGGCACGCCAGACCGCAGAGAGATACGCGACCGACAGCGCGCGAGACCTGCGTGAACGCGGTGAACACGACCTCGCCGACGGGATTGCTGCCTACCAGGCCGCGCTCTCGAACGAGCGTCGGCAGGAGCTCGAATCGGGCCTCCACGACGGGACGGTCCGGGGCGTCTGGAGCACGAACGCGCTCGAACTCGGGGTCGACATCGGGGGACTCGATGCCGTGGTGCTGGATGGCTACCCGGGGACGCGGATGGCGACCTACCAGCAGGCGGGTCGCGCCGGCCGGGGCCAGGAGCCGAGTCTCGTGGTACTGGTCGCGGGCGAAGACCAGCTCGACCAGTACGTGATGAACCACCCCGAGAGCTTTTTCGAGGGCAGTCCCGAACGCGCCGTCGCCAACCCACACAACGACCAGCTCCTGCCCGCGCACATCAGAGCCGCGGCGACCGAGTCCTGGCTCCGCCCGAGCGACGAGGCCCACTTCGGCGACTCCTTTCCGGGCCACGTCGCCACGCTCACAGACCAGGGTAGCCTGGACCGGCGACAGACCAGCGACGGCCTCCGCTGGCTCGACGCCGGCGACGGCAGCCCCCAACACGAGATGAGCCTCCGGAGCGTCGACGACCGCGAGATTACGCTCGTCGACACGAGCCGGGACGAACGCATCGGCGGTCTCTCGCTCGGTGACGCGCTCCGTGACGCCCACACCGGCGCAATCTATCACCATCAGGGGACGACCTACGAGGTTGCCAACCTCGACTTGCGCCGGGACCGAGCGACGCTGCGGCCGACCCGCGCCGAGTACTACACGCAGGTTCGCCACGAGAAGTCCATGGTCGTCGACGACGACCGCGAGGAGAAGCGGCTGTCGACCTGCGAGGACGTGACCGTCCGCTTTGCCGACGTGACGATGAACAAACAGATTACAGGGTTCGAGCGCCGAGACAGCCGTAGCGGCGAGGTACTCGGCCAGGAAGCACTTGACGTTCCCGAAACGAGCCTGGAGACGCGGGCGCTGTATTTCACCGTCCCGACCGACCTGAAACAGCGGTTACTGGCGGCCGACGGGAGTTTCCCCGGCGCGATTCACGCCGCCGAACACGCGATGATTGCGCTGTTCCCGCTGCTGGTGGTCTGTGACCGCCGCGACATCGGGGGGCTCTCGACACCGATACATCCACACACCGACCGGAGTACCGTCTTCATCTACGACGGCTATCCCGGCGGGGTCGGCCTCTCGCGTACCGGGTACGACGACATCGAGGGGCTGATGGCCGAGACGGCGTCGATGCTCGCAGACTGCTCTTGTTCTGATGGGTGTCCGGCCTGTGTCCAGTCGCCACACTGTGGCAACGGGAACGACCCGCTCGATAAGGGATTGGCCCGTGAGCTACTCGATACCGTGCTCGACACCGACTAGCGGTAGAGTCCCTGGGTGAGCGAGACGGTCCCGTTACCGACCTCGACCAGTGCGGTCTCTCTCGGGGTCCGGTCGATTTCGCAGGTGGCCGTCTGCTGGCGGCGACCGTCGAGTTCGACACGGACCTCGTACTCGCCGGGTGGAATCCGGCCGAGTTCGCTGACCGTCTTGCCGGGTGTGAGGTAATACCGATTGGCGAAGACGAGTCCGTCGCCGTCTGAAACCTGTACTGTGAGGGTGTACTCGCGGTTCAGGTCGAAGTTCCGGAGGTGTAGCTCCTCGCTCCGTCGGGCGACGCGCCGGTCGGCCTCCTCCGTCGTCGTGTCAGCGGAGGGCTGTGCTGATTGCAACATCTCTATCTCTACTGATGTCCCCCATCACCCTGAGTTCTGATGCTAGTAGCTGTGAGCGTCGCTCCTCGGAATACTAGCTATACAGACCCCAAACAGGGACGAAAGGCAGACACCGACGGCGACCCAGGCGTGGGTATGGACCACGACCGCATTCACGCCCGGAAGCCGACCCACGATATCGAGCGCTGGTCGGTCGGGACAATCCAGGCACTCGACCGACGGGACGGGCACTGTGTCGTCACAGTCGAGGTCGACGACCGGACGGTCGAACTCACCGTGACAGTCGCTATCCGGGACCTGTTCGTCAGCAGACTGGACATCGACGACGACGAGTCACCTGTCGGCGAGCGCGTCTGGTTCCGGGTGCGTGGCGGCTGAACGGACTGTTGCAGTTCCCGGTCACGGTGTCGTGTCAGAATTTGGCGCGACCCGGTAATTCTTCACGCCCCAGTACATACGGGGTAGTGATGGCCGGTGGTTACGTGACCGGGTACACCCAACGGGTACAGAGTACGCTCCGCGAAGCGTTCTCGGATGACCTCCCGCCACACTCGGTCGCACTGAGTTTCTCACTCGGCATGTTCGCTATCGCACTCCCCAACTTCGGGGCCGCTGTGTTTGCACTCGTCTGGGTCGGCCGACGGTTCGCCTGGGCCAGCAATATCGCGTTCTTCGCCGCGGTCGCAATCCTGAACCCTATCGTGAAAGGCGGCGTGTACAGCCTGAGCTTCGCAATCGGCGTCTTCCTGCTCGGCCCGGCCCCGGGTATCTCCTCGTTCGAACTCGGGCTTGACACCGGCACGGCTGTCCTCGTACGGGTGTTCCTCGGAAATCTGATTCTCGCAGCCGGCATTGGCCTGCTCAGCTACGGTGTCGCCTACCGAGTCGCCCGGTCGGTCCGCCAGCACTGACGGACTCCCTCGCTGCTGGCACACTTTCTGTGCGATTGCTCTCCTCCGAGCAGTGTCTCCCTGCTGGTGCGGTTATCGACCAGGTTTATGTATCGCGAGACTGGTAGTAATATCGCATGATACGTCCCGTCAGCGACGACACCGGTGTCGCTTCGGTGGTGGGTGTCGTGTTGCTGGTTGCCGTTACGGTGCTTCTCGGGGCGACGGTGACGGTATTCGCGCTCGATTTGGCCGAGACACAGTCCGAACCGCGGACGAACGCGTATCTGGAGTTCGAGTGGGAGTACTTCGGTGATGGCGTTCCGCTCAACGACTCGGTGACGATTACACACATCAGCGGCGACGTACTGCAGCGGGACGATATCGCGGTCTATATCGACGGGACTCTCGTCTACAACGAGACTGAAAACAGCGAGAGCAACGTCGGCGCTGGTTCGAAAGTCCCGGGGCTGATTCTCGAAGTTGACGACGACGATTTCAACGACCTGAACAAACCCTGTCGGTTCAAGCCCACGGACTGCTCGCCCTCGGACCCGCCGGGTGACGGGGACGGCGCGGACCCGAGCGTCGTCTTCGAGTGGGAGGACGAGGTTTCGGCCGGCCAGCGACTCACGATTCAGGAGCGAAACGACACACGTAGCTACGACGTTATCGAACCGGGAGACAGTATCAGAGTCGTCTACCAGCGTGAAGGGTTCACGTCGGTCATCGCCGAGGAGACCATCGCACCAGAGGAGACACCCTAACCCACCGCCGAGGCGGTGCACCTATTTGTAGTCCGGTCGTATCGGGGGTATGCCCTCCCTCGCAGTCAGTGCTGGTCTCCCGACTGAAGCCGACGCCACAGAACTGTCTCGGACACTCGTCGAAGAGCGACTCGCCGCCGGGACGCGCATCGTCCCGGGGACCAGCCACTACCGGTGGGAGGGGACCGTTCACGAACGCCGGTACTGGACGGTCCACGCGTTTACGACCGCCGCCAATCTGGCGGCCATCTACGACCTCGTCGAGGCGATATCCGACGACGACCTCCCCGGCGTCACGTACAACGAAATCGACGCCAGCGACGAGTATCTCGACTGGATAGACGCTCAGACCGTCTGAAATCGCCCGTCCTGCCGTCACCCACGTGGTCAGTCCCCACCCAGGTCGGCGAAGACGAACTCGCTGCTACTTCCCAGCGGGTCGGTGACCGTTCTCGTCCGGACGTTCTCGAAGCCGGCCGCGGCCAACTGGTCGAGTGTCTGCTCTCGGCCGGGTGCCGAAAAGAACATCTCACCGCCCATCCAGCCGCGTCGCACCGTTTCGAACCGTCCGCCTGGCAGTGTCATCAACAGCGTCCCTCTCGTCTTCAGAACGCGGGCGAACTCGCGGTAGACTGTCGGGTGGTCGGTTCGCGACACGTGAAAGACGGCGTGGTAGGCCGTCACCGCGTCGGCGCTGTCTGTCGCCAGGGGCAGGGCACACATGTCGGCCTGAACCAGCCTCGCCGCCGGCACCGTTTCGCTGGCCAGGTCGAGCCCTTCTCTGGAGAAGTCGATGCCGACGCTGCCGTCTGGGAGATTCGCGAGCGTCCGCGCGCCGTCGCCACAGCCGATGTCGACTATCGTCGGGTCCGGCGGACACTCCTCGCGAAGCTCGTCGAGCAGGTCTGCGTCTGACCCGTCAGGGTCGCGCCGCTCGGCGTAGGTCTCCGCCACCGCGTCCCACGCCTCGCGGACAGAATCTCGCTCCATACCGACTGTACGGGCGACAGCATCATCAACGTTTACGGCGCGTGGGGTCGCGGCTGTCGTCCGTGGTTGGTGTTTCGAGCAACCGCTCGACGCGGCGCTCGAACTCCTCGTCGGTGAACTCTCCGCGTGCGTACTGTCTCCGAAGCTCCCGGGGTGCGCTCTCGTCTTCGGTACGCTCGTCGTGTGTCTGACTCTCGCCGCCAGCGCGGCGGTCGTCCAGTCTGTCGAGAGTCGCCAGAGCGCCGACTGCCATCGGGAGCACGCCGCCGAAGCCGACGACGAACACCACCCAGAACTCCTCGACGCCCAGGGCAAGCAGGCCGAACGCGACGACCAGCGTGAGCATCGTCACCGTCGAGACGACCAGCGACGCGAGGGAGTGGACGGCCTCCGAGTGGTCCCCAAACGCCGACGGTCGGGAGCTATCGGCGTTCATCCTCTCACGCTCCTGTCGAACGCCCGCGATACTGCCGAACAGACTGCTAGCCCGGCGACCGTAGCTTCTCGTCTCGACGTGGCGTCGACTGTGTGTTGCTCTCCGTGTCCCATGCGTTGTGTTTGTCGTCGCTCGGGTTCGGTTTTTACCCACCATGTTGGCGTCAATGGGAGCACAGACACACCCGTCGCGCACGCAATACAGGACCGTAATCTGTTTAGCCCGGTGGACGGAATGTGGCCGTGATGACCGTAACAATCGTCGGCGCACAGCTCGGAGACGAAGGCAAGGGGGGTATCGTCGACCTGTTCGGCGAACCTGCCGATGTTGTCGCCCGGTATCAGGGCGGTGACAACGCCGGACACACCGTCGTCCACGAGGGAGAGGAGTACAAACTCTCGCTTGTCCCCAGCGGCGTCGTCCGCGGCAAGACCGGCGTTCTGGGCAACGGCTGTGTCGTCAACCCGCGCACGCTGTTCGACGAAATCGAGATGCTCCGTGACCGGGGTCTCGAACCCGACGTTCGGGTGGCCCGGCGCGCACACGTTATCTTCCCGTATCACCGTGTCCTCGACGGCATCGAGGAAGAGGCAAAAAGCGACTCGGACCAGGAAGTCGGCACGACCGGGCGCGGCATCGGCCCGACCTACGAGGACAAGGCCGCCCGCCGCGGGATTCGGGTGGGTGACTTGACCGACTCTCAGACGCTCCGCGAGCGCCTGGAGTACGTCGTCCCACAGAAACGCGCCGTCGCCGAGGATATCTTCGGCGTGGCCGTCGACGAGGAGAACTTCGACATCGACACACTCCACGAGGAGTTCAGCGAGTACGGCGACCGCCTCGAGAGCGAGGGGATGCTTGTCGAGGCAGGCGAACACCTCCGGAACCGTCTAGACGATGGCGCGAACGTCGTCTTCGAGGGAGCACAGGGAACGATGATAGATATCGACCACGGCAACTTCCCCTACGTCACGTCTTCGAATCCGACCGCAGGCGGCGCGGCGACCGGCACTGGGCTCGGTCCCGGCGTCGTCGGCGACGGAGAAGTTATCGGCATTGTCAAAGCCTACCTCTCGCGGGTGGGAAGCGGTCCGATGCCGACCGAACTCGCCGGCGTCGAGGGCGACACGCCGGGCTACGACGGCGACGCGGGTGAAGACGAGGAGAAACTGGCGACCGTCATCCGCGAGGAGGGCGGCGAGTACGGCACCGTCACCGGCCGTCCCCGGCGGGTCGGCTGGCTCGATATGCCCGTGTTGCGTCACGCGACGCGAGCCAGTGGCTTCACGGGCCTCGCAATCAACCACGTCGACACGCTCGCCGGCCTCGACGAGGTGAAGGTCGGTCACTCCTACACGCTCGACGGCGACACACGGCTCTCGGTCCCCGCCACGACCGAGCGGTGGGGCGACTGCGAGCCCAACTTCCGGAGCTTCGAGGGCTGGGAAGACGCCGACTGGGACGCCGTCGCGGCCGACGGCTACGACGCCCTGCCAGAGAACGCCCGCGAGTACCTCTCGTATATCAGCGACGAACTCGACACCCCCATCTACGCGGTCGGCGTCGGCCCCGGTCGCGACCAGTCCGTCGTCCTCGAACACCCCTTCGAGTGACGACCGGTCGTTGACTGATTTTCTGTTCCAGATGCTCTATGCAGCGCTACGCCTCGCTAGTGGCAATTGTTACCAATAATCTTACAAAATTGTAATATAAGTAACTATTGTATATACAGTGGGGCAAACGATGGTAGACCGCACAGTTTCCATCGCCGTCGACACCGACACCGGGACGAAACGGAAACACTTCAACGCAGAAAACATCTCGTTCGTCCAGGCGCAGTACAGCGAACTCACCAGGCTTGCACACGCGCTCATCTGGGGGATACCAGTGGTGACGTTAGTCCTTCTCGTGCGCGAGACGAACACGATTGTGGCGTTGCTGGCAAGCGGGGCGCTGTGGGTCGCACTCAGCGCTATGCTGTTCGTTCCAGACGAGATGCGTGTCGCGACGGTGACTGACACGTACGACCTCGAAGAGGATGTCGAAGGTATCGAATCACAGTTTCTGAACGCCGCAGACGAGGTCATCACCGTCGAGGGCTCGAACAGTTCCAGATACAACGAGTACCGCTACCGATACCACGTCGTCCCACCCAACGTCGTCAGCGTCGACCACAAGCCGACCGACCCGTTTCCGCTGCCAGCAATTCTGGCCGTGCTCGGCGTCGCCGCCGTCCTCTTGGGTGTTTGGGCGGACCTACTGGCCCAGGGTGCCGTACTCGGTGCTATCGGCCTCGGGCTCGCGGTCTACACCGACTCGATTCCCCGGCCCGACGAACTCACTGTCGAGTACGGGACCGGCGAAGAGGCAACCTTCGAGATGACCTCACCCGACGCGACGGAGTTCGTCACCGCGTTCAAGGACCCTCAGGGCGGGCAGGTCACCGTTGGGACGGGTCTGGATGAAGACGACGCGTTCGATACGACGCCCGACTTCGACGACGAGCAGACACGGGCGGCACTAACCGAGTTCAGAGAGCGGACCGTTGGGAACCTCATCTCCGAGAACGCCGCCTCTCTCCGGAGCGACGACCCCGGAGAGCGCGAGTTCGGGGTCGCCGCAATGTACCCCTTCCGGGTTGACATCCCCGAATACCGGGAAGCAGTCGGACCACTGTTGTCGCTGTTGACCGACACAGCCCACGTCCAGTTTCGGTCACTCATCGGCTCGATACTTCAGCGTGTCGCACGCCGGGCACCCCATCACTTCGATGAGTCGACCGACCGACTGACAGACCTCCTCTCGCACCCGGACCCGGAGGTCCGTGGTCACGCCGTCGAGATAGCCGCCGAACTCGTCGATAATCCCGACACGCCGGCACAGATTCGTCAAACACTCGACCGGGAACTCGCGGACACACAGCCAGTCGACGACATCGAGACCGACCTCGACGAGGAGATTCGCTCGGACCTGCGGGCGGTGCTCGATGACTTGCTCTCGACGTACGTGGCAAAGCTGTACAGCCCTGACCCCAGCGAGCGACAGCTCGGCCTGGTGATTGCCACGTCCTACCGAACTGATATCGAGGCCTTCGAGCAGCTGGTAGCGCCGCTTTTTAGCGCCGTTCGGGAGTCAGAAGACCCACAGTTCAGGGACGAGGCGACCGACGTGCTCGTCCGTGCAGCACAGAACAGTCCGCGACATTTCGCCGATACCGTCGACGACGCCTGCGACCTGCTCACTCACGCCGACCCGTCGGTCCGCGAGGACGCCGTCACGATGCTCACTGCACTCGCCGACCACTATCCCGACCGGATTGCACAGCACCGCCAGACGCTCGATGCGGGTCTGAACGACGGCGACATCCAGACCGATGTCGAGTATCTGATGCAGGAGGTTGGCCTGCAGGCTTGACCGGTCACTCGCCCACTAGTAGCACGCGCAAGTCGTTCACGTTCGTTCCCGTCGGCCCGGTCTCGATAAGCCGGTCTTGCCCGCGGAGAAACGTCTCGCTGTCGTTGTCCGCGAGCGCCTCGCGTGCCGCTTGCCCGCCGACCGTCTCCTCGACGAGCGCGCCGGCGGCCTCGCTCGCCCCGTCGACGCCGTCGGTGTCGACGCTTCCGACGACGACTCGGCCGGCCGTCTCGTCGAGGTTACACCCCGCAGCGAGCGCGAACTCCTGGTTCGGGCCGCCGTCTCCATCGCCGGTGACGGTTACCGTCGTCTCACCGCCCGACAGCAGTCCGACCGGCGGCGCTACTGGGTCGTCAGTCACGAGACACTCTCTGGCGATGGCGGCCTGTCGCCTGCCCGCCTCGCGTGCCTCGCCCTCGACTCGTGTCGAGAGCACGACCGGCTCGTAGCCGGCGTCTGCACAGACCGCGGCCGCGGCATCGACTGCCGTCTGGCCGTCTGCGAGGACGTGGTTGTCGACGCCGTCGAACACCGCGCTGTCCGGGTCGGGCGTCTCCGGTCGGTCTCCCGCTGTGCCGGCGCCGAGTCGCTCACACACCGCGGCAGGCGGGTCGATATCGTACCGGTCGAGGACGGCGACTGCCTCGGCGTACGTCGAGCTATCCGGGGCTGTCGGCCCACTGGCAACCACTGCCAGAGGGTTGCCGACCACGTCGCTGAAGACGACGCCGACGGTCATCGCGGGCGCGAGCTCGCGGGCGAGCTGGCCGCCCTTGAGTCGAGAGAGGTGTTTCCTGACCGCGTTGAGTTCCGCGATGGTCGCCCCGGCGTCGAGGAGGCCGTCGGTCACAGCACAGAGGTCCTCGATGGTGACGCCCTCGGCCGGCGCGGACAGCAGCGCGCTCGCGCCGCCGGTAATCACGGCCAGCACGAGGGTGTCCTCGTCGGCGCGTCTCGCCCGGTCGAGCACGTCCGACGTGGCGCGAACGTTCGCCTCAGAAGGGAGCGGATGCGTCCCCTCGTGGACGGTGACTCGGTTGGTTTCGACCGGTGTGGCGGTCACGACCGCGCCGCCGTCGATGCGCTCGCCGAGGACGGCTTCGAGTGCAGCCGCGACCGCGCCCGCAGGCTTGCCGCCGCCGAGGACCAACACTCGCTCGAAGCTGTCGAGGTCGTAGCGTTCGTCGGCTATCGAGAGGGTATCGCCGCTGAGCGAGACGGTCTCGGTGACGACGGTCTCGGGATGGGCGGCCTCGATGCCCGCCTCGATGGCATCGAGAGCGACGCCGTGTGTCGGCGTCCGCGCGAGAGCGTCGCGGTTTCGAATCACGGCTGCCGTATCGCGTCCGCGAACGCCTCGATGGGATGGGGTGGTTTGCCGTCGACGCCGTCGTGGTCGTCCAACTGCGTTCGACAGGAGGTCCCCGGCGCGACCACCGTCTCCCCGGGTGAGTCGTCGACCTGGTCGAACAGCAGGTCGCCGATGGCCTGGCTCATCGAGTAATGCTCGGCCTCGTAGCCAAACGAGCCGGCCATCCCACAGCAGGTCGAATCGAGCGCGTCGACGGTGTACCCCGCCCGGTCGAGGACGTTCTCGGCGTGGTGGTCTTTGGCCGTCGCCTTCTGCTGGCAGTGGCCGTGGTAGGTGACCGTCTCGCCGGCGTCGAATCTAAGCGTTTCGTCGAGCCGGTAGGTGTCGATGTACTCCATGACGCCGTAGGCGTTTGCCGCGACGGTCTCAGCCTCATCGCCGTCGAGCAAATCGAGATAATCGAGCTGGTACATCACCGCGTCCGAGGGTTCGACGGTCACCACGTCCCACCCTTCCCGGACTCGCGGCGCGAGCGCGGCGACGTTCTCGCGGGCGGTGGCGCGGGCCTTGTCGAGCATGCTTTTCGAGTGTGCCGGCCGGCCGCTGTCGGTCACGTCCTCGGGCACGGTCACGTGGACGCCCGCCGCTTCGAGGGCCCGCACTGCCGCTTTCCCGACCTCGGGCTGGGTGTAGTTGGTGTAGGGGTCCGCAATCAACAACACCTTCCGGTCGGCTTCGGCCGCCGAGACCGCCGGCGTGCGTGCGTTCGCCCAGTCCTGGAGCGTCTCGCGCTCGAAGGTCGGCAGGTCGCGCTCGCGGGCGATACCCAGCAGCTTCTCGGCGGCGAGACCGCTGCCCGGAAGCCGCGTCGCGATGTTCGACAGCGGCGCGAACGCACTGCCGAGCGCGTACAGCCGTTCGACGTTCGCGAAGGCGCGGTCCCGGAGGGGAATCCCTTCCTCTTGATGGTGGGCGTGTTTGAGTTCGGCTTTCATCTTGGCCATGTCGACGCCGCTGGGGCAGTCGACCCGACAGCCCTTGCAGCCGATACAGAGGTCGAGCACCTCCTCGACGAACTCGTCGTCGGTCGGGTCCTCCGGGAGGTCACCGCTCATCGCCCGCCGCAGCGCGTTCGCCCGGCCACGCGTCGAGAGCATCTCCTCGTCCTCGGCGCGGTAGGTCGGGCACATCACGCCGCCGGTGGTCTCCTGGTGGCCGGTACAGCCGCCACAGCCGTGACAGAGTTCGACCATCCCCTGAAAGCCGTTCTCGTTGTCCCACTCCATCGCGGGCTCGAAGCCGGCCTCGAAGCTGTACTCGGGGTCGAATCGGAGGTTCTCGGCGGGGTCGAACTCGCCACAGACGCTGCCGGGGTTGAGCCGCCAGTCGGGGTCGAAGGCGGTTTTCAGCCGCTCGAAGGTCTCCCAGATGCGGTCGCCGTACAGCTTGCGGTTGTACTTCGTCCGCGCCCGGCCGTCGCCGTGTTCGCCCGACACCGACCCGCCGTACTCGAGGACGAGGTCCGTGACGCCGTCGGAGATGGCGGTCATCGTCTCGACGCCGTCCTCGCTTTTCAAGTCCAACAGCGGGCGGACGTGGAGCACGCCCGGCCCGGCGTGGGCGTAGTACGACGAGAAGGTGTCGTGTTCCTCGAACAGCGCCTGGAGGTCGGCGACGTACGCTTCGAGGTGTTCGGCCGGAATCGCCGTGTCCTCGACGAACGGCCAGTGTTTGTCGTCGCCGGTCCGTGAGAGCAAAATGGGAAGCCCCGCCTTGCGCATCTTCCAGAACGTGGCGCGTCTGTCGGCGTCGTAGGCCTCCAGTGCGTCGACCGCACGGAGCGGTGCATCCGTTTTTGCTCGGCCCTCGCGTGGCTCGACTGGCCGCTCGGCATCGGGGAGGCGGTCGGCGAGCAGGTCGGCGACCTGCTGTCTGCCGTCCGCGGGCGAGTCGGCGTAAAACTCGACGAGGAGCGTCGAATCCGTCCCCTCGGGGAGGAGGTCGACAACCGGCGCGAACTCGGGGCGCTCGGCCGCCAACTCCAGGAACACGTCGTCCATCACCTCGACGGCCGCCGGGTCGTGTTCCAGGATTGGGGCCACGTCACCCACCGCGTCGAGTACGTCGTCGTATGTCAACAGGACGACCGCCTTCGTCTCGGGAACCGGCTCCAGCGAGACCGTCGCCTCGGTGACGACCGCGAGCGTGCCCTCGCTGCCGGCGAGCAGTCTGCCGAGGTTCACCGCGTTGCGTTCCTCGGCATCCTCGACGAGTTTGTCGAGGTTATAGCCCGAGACGTTCCGCGTGAGGTCGGGATACCGGCGTTCGATTTCCTCTCGCTCGTCGCGTAAAATTCGTGATACCTCGGCGTAGATGCGGTCCTCGATGTCGGAGACCGCGCTCAGGTCGTCGGCCTCGGCCCGGACGGCGTCTGCGCGTTCGTGCAGGTCATCGACGTCGACCCAGCCGAGTTCGGTCACGGTGCCGTCGGCCAGCACCGCCTCGACGGATTCGATGTAGCCGTCGGCCTTCTCGTATTTCAGGGAGTGTGCGCCCGTCGAGTTGTTGCCGATACAGCCCCCGAGGACGCTCTTGTCGCCCCAGGCTGGGTCGGGGGCGTATTTCAGGTCGTGGGGAGCCAGACGGTCGTTCAGCCGGGCCAGCGTCACGCCGGGCTGTGCCCGGGCCGTCTCCGCTTCGGGGTCGACATCCAGAACGGCGTCCATCTCCTTTTTGAAGTCGAGAACGACAGCCTCGTTGACGGCCTGGCCGGCGAGGCTGGTCCCGCCGCCACGTGGGAGGACCGGAATCCCCTCCTCGGCACAGTAGGACATGACCGCCTGTACATCTGCCGTCGAGGTCGGGGCGATGACACCGATTGGGAGTTGCTGGTAGGCGCTGGCGTCGGTCGCGTAGAGGTTTCGCGTGTAGCTGTCGAAGCGGACCTCTCCCTCGACGCGGGCGTCGAGTGCGGCAAACAGCGCGGGGTCTTCGACCGCCTCGCTCGCGTAGTCGTAGTTGCTCCGCGCGGCGTCTGCGGGGTCTATGCTCTCGTTGTCTGGCTGTTGTGTGTCGCTCATCGTGTCTCTGTCTCGGGGGCGAGTAGTTCGATTACGTGTGGCGGCTCGTCGTCGAGCAGGTCGCCAATCTGGTCGGTACAGGAGGTGCCGCTGGCGACGATTTGGTCGGCCTCGGCGGCTTCCAGTTGGGTCTCCAGTGACTCGCCGACGTCCATCGACAGCTCGTAGTACTGCTGTTTGTAGCCAAAGGAGCCGGCCATCCCACAGCACTCGGCGTCGGTCGTCGTCACCTCGTAGCCACAGGCCTCCATGGTCTCGATACTGTACGGTTCCAGCCCGAGCGTGCGCTGCTGGCAGTGGCTGTGGTAGGCGACGCTCTCGCCGTCGGTCGTCGCCAGCGCCTCGGCCTCGGCACCGTTCGAGAGCAGGCCGTAGACGTATTCGAGTATCTCGTAGCTGTTGTCGGCCAGGCGCTCGGCCTCGGCGTCGGGCAGGAGGCGCTCGTAGTCAGACCGGAACATCGCCACGTCGCTGGGCTCGATGACGACCACGTCGTACCCCTCCTCGAGATACGGGCCGAGTACCTCGGCGACGCCCTCGGCCTGCTGGCGGGCCGTGTCTATCATCCCCTGGGACAAGGGCGCGCGTCCCGACCCCGGGGCCTCCGGGACGAGCACCTCGACGCCCAGCGCTTCGAGCGCCCTGACGGCGGCTTTCCCGCGGTCGACGAGCATGTAGTTGGTATAGAGGTCCGGGTACAACACGACCTTCCGGTCGGGGGAGACGGGCGGCACCGCGTCGCGCTCGCGCATCCACTCGACGAGTGTCGTCTGCTGGAAGGCGGGGAACGTCCGCTCGCGGGCGACGCCGGCGACCCGTTCGAGGACTGCCGCGGCCGGCGTCGAGTTCGCCACCCAGTTCGAGACTGGCGCGAACGCGCTCCCGAGTTTCGCCAGCGTCTCGACGTTGCCAAACAGCCGCTTCTGGACGCCCGGGCCGTCGCTTTCGGCGTCGGGGGTGAGTCCGTCGACGAGGAACTCCCGGGGCAGGTCCTCGCCGCCGTTGATGCGGTCGCGGACGACCGTGTTAATCCAGGGGATGTCGATGCCGACCGGACAGGCGGGGACACACCGCGAACAGCCGGTACAGAGGTCGTTGAACGCCGCCGCCGAATCGAGGCCGTGGACGCCGGCCTCCCAGCCCGTGGCGATTCCGCCGGAGTAGGTCTCGCCGCCGAAGGCGTGGCCGCCGACGGACTGGAAGTTCGCACACGTGTTCGCACAGGCAGAACACCTGATGCAGTACAGCGTCTCCCGCAAATCGTCGTCTTCACGCATCGACAGCCGGCCGTTGTCGATGAGGACGAGATGGAACTCCCGGTCGCTCCCGTCGTCGGCAAGCGGCTCTGTCGGCTCGTCGAAATCGACGGTCGGGGAGTCGAGCGGCGGGGTAAACAGCGAGACGTAGCTCGTGATGTCCTGACCGGTCCCCGAGCGGCCGATGAGTTCGATGAAAGGCTGAAGGTCCTCGACGGTCGGGACGATTTTTTCGACGCCGGCGACGGCAATCTGTGTCTCCGGCACCGTCACCGTCTTGCGGGCGTTGCCCTCGCTGGTGACCAGCGCAATCGTCCCCGAGTCGGCGGTGACGAAGTTCGCCCCCGTCATCCCCACGTCTGCGTCGGCGATGAGGTCGCCGAGCCGCTCGCGGGCGAAGGCGGTCAGCTCCGCGGCGCTTTCGAGCTCCGCCTCGGGGTCGAAGTGGGCGTTGAACAGCCGGGCAATCTCCTCGCGGGACTTGTGGATTGCCGGCGCGACGATGTGACTCGGTGCCTCCTCGGCGACCTGGAGCACCCACTCGCCGAGGTCGGTCTCGACGACATCGACGCCGGCGGCCTCCAGGGCCTCGTTGACCTCGATTTCCTCGCTGGTCATCGACTTGCTCTTGACGAGTCGGTCGGCGTCTGCGTCGTCACACACCTCCCGGACGTAGCGGTTCGCGTCGGCCGCGTCGTCGGCGACGTAGACGGTGCCGCCGTTTGCCTCGACAGTCTCGCGGACCTCCTCGATGAGTGCCGGGAGGTTCTCGATGGCGTCCTCCTTGATGGCGCGGGCCCGGTCTTTCAGCCCCTCGTAGTCCTCTAGCTTCGCCACCGACTCGTACCGGCCCGCGTTGAATCCGCGGGTGTTCTCGCCGATTGCGTCGCCTTCGGTCGCCATCAGGTGGCGGATGTGTTCGGCTTTCGACTTGCTCATGTGACGACGAGCACCTCCACGCGTCTGGGGCCGTGTGCGCCCTGGACGAGCGCACCCATATCGGCCGTCGCCGAGGGACCGGTGGCGATGACCGCCGAGGAGCGACCCGCCCGCAGGTCGTCACCGAGCCGGTCGATTGCCGCCGCCATGTCGGGGACGATGTCGTCCTCGCGGACGACGGCGATATGCAGGTCGTTGAACAGACTGACCGGCTCGCTCCCCGCGTGGTCTGTCTCCAAGACGAGACTGCCATACGAGGCGACCGCGAAGGAGGCCGCCGTGACGCCGGTACTGGCCTCTTCGAGTGCTCCCATCGTCGGCTCTGCGGTGACGCTCTCGGGTAAGGTCACGCCATCCCACGGAAGCGGGGTCCCGACCGCCGGCTGTGTCGCGAGCTCATCGATGGTCTCGGCGACCTCGTCGGGGGGGACTCGTTTCGGTTCGATGCCGTACTCGCCGGCGACGGCCGCGAACCGGTCGTAACCGTCGGCTGTAGGGGTTGCCTGTGTCATGCGTGGGGTTGCTGGTCGTTCACGGTTGGGTGCCGGTACACGTAACTCTTACACCGCCCCGGCCGTCTCAGAACACCCCGGTGAAGACGACAAACGAGAACACCATCGTCAGCAGGCCGACCGCAGCGGCGTAATACAACAGCGGAATCAGGTTCAGCCGCATGATACGACCCTCCTGGCCGACCAGCCCGACCGTCGCCAGCGCCGCGACGACGTTGTGAATCGCGACCAGGTTCCCCATCGCGCCGCCGACGGCCTGTGCGCCGACGACGAGCTGTGTGGGCACGCCGATCTGCTGGGCGGCGGTGAACTGGAACTGCGAGAAGGTGAGATTCGAGACGGTGTTCGAGCCCGTCATCGCCGCGCCGAGTGCGCCGACAAGCGAGGCGATTGCCGGATAGACGTTGCCCAACGCCTCGGCGGTCGCCACCGCGAGCACCTCTATCATGTTGGCGTTCTTCCAGATGTCGGCCGCTCCCGACGCGAGGACCGCCGGCGGTTCCGTCCCGTCTATCATCCCCTCGATGCCGTAGTAGGTGCCGGCGTTGAGCATCACCTGGACCATCGAGATGACGAACACCAGCGCAATCAGCGGCGCGACGAGCTTCTGGCCGGCCTCTCTCCAGGCCGCCCCGACCTCGTCGCCGGACATCCCGAAGATGAAGATGGCGGCGATAGCGGTCAGAAACAGCCAGAAGCCGGGGACGTTGACCAGACCGATGTCCGAGCCGAGGGACTCGTAGCCCAGAATCGCGTCCCATTCGAGGATGACGCCGAAGGCGAACTCGCCGACGCCGTCGACCGCGACCGAGACGGTGTTGTCGCCGTCGGTTATCACGTCAGAAATCGGGTCGACTGCCCGAGTCACGACGAGCAACACGACGAGGATGATATAGGGCGACCACGCCTTCAGCAGCGACATCTCTCGCTCGCCGCGGACCATCTCCTCGCCGCCGGGTTCGATGTCGCCGACCCAGTGGTCTGCCCAGCGGTCGCGGTCGGGGAACTCCCACTCCTCGTCGGGCACCAGATAGCCCGCGTTGAGCAGGCCAACGGTCACGGTGCCGCCGACCATCGAGCCGATAAGCGAGGGGAACTCGGCGGTGATGAACCACGCCGACACCCAGTAGGGGACGACAAAGGAGATGCCGGCGACGAGCGCGAGTGGGACCACCTCGCGGGTCGGCTGCAGTGACTTCTCCTCGCCGAAGAAGTAGGTCACCATCGCGACCGCTATCAGCGGCATCACAAAGCCGACGAGCGCGTGATAGGTCGCCGCCCAGGCGGCAACCTCCTGTGAGAACTCGGTCACCTCGAACCCACCCTCGGCGATTGCATCGGGATAGCGACCCTCTCCGAAGGGGGCCTCGATACCGACGATAATAGGGGTTCCGACCGCGCCGTAGGTGACGGCGATGACGTGACCGATGAGCGCCGCGATGACCGCCGCGAGCGCGGGAAAGCCCAGTCCGAGCAACAGGGGTGCGACGACCGCCGCGGGCGTCCCGAACCCTGCCGCGCCCTCGATGAACGTCGCCATGAAAAAGCCAAGCAGGATAATCTGGACGCGGCGGTCGGCCGACACCGCCGCGAATCCCTTGTTGATGCGGTCGAGCGCGCCGGCCTGTAACATCGTGTACAGTAACACCAGCGCGCCGGCGACGATAAAGAGGATTTCGAGCGCGGTAATCACGCCCACCAGCGACGAGGCCGCCAGCCAGTCGACGGGAAGCCCCCAGACGACGAAGCCGACGAGGAGCGCGATGACCCACGCGACCGGCATCGCACGCGTCGCCGACCACAGCAAGCCAACGAGCAAGCCGGCCGTCGCCAGCAACGGTAACGCCGCCAGAAGCAACTCGACGCCGCCCGCCGCGCCCGCGCCGGGAATCGCCTCGCCCCCGGTCGCCGTCAGCACTGCCTCCAGTGGGACCGCTCCAGTCATGTCGAACGCCTCCGCCGTTGGTCAGGCCCGTGGCGTCGCCGTATCGAGTCTCCCTGCCGCTCTACAGCACCTACTCGCAACTGCCGCTCGACTGTCTGTCGTACGTACGCCATCAGTTGGCATATCACAGAACGCGATAATGTATTTTACTCCCCCGCGTTCCGTGGCCGGTTTATACGACCCTGTTCTCGAGGTCGTCCAGCTCGCCCTCGCGGAGTCGGTCGATGTTCCGTTCGAGAATCGCGCTGCGGCGCTCGAAGTACTCCGGCGAGTAGCCGGCGTTGTGTGGCGTGATGGTGACGTTGTCCATCCCCCACAGCGCGTGGTCTTCGGGCAGGGGTTCGGGGTCGAACACGTCGAGTGCCGCGCCGCCGATGCGGTTCCAGCGCAGCGCGTCCACCAGCGCCTCGGTGTCGACGACCGGCCCGCGGGCGATGTTCACCAGGATTGCGTCGGTGTGCATCGTCTGGAAGACGTCTTCGTCGATGAGTCCCTCGGTCGCGTCGGTCAGCGGACACGCCAGGACGACGTACTCCGCGCCGTCGACGGCCTCGTGGATCTCCTCGAAGCCGTAGACCTCCTCGGTCGGGCCGCCCTTCTCGGGGGTGTACCGGACGCCGACGGTCTCCATCCCGAAGGCGTCGAGGCGTTCGGCGGCGGCCGTGCCGATGGCACCCATCCCGACGATGGCGACCCGCGAGCCGTACAGGTCTCGGGTCTTGTAGCTCCGCCACTCCCGGCGTTCTTGCTGGCGGCGCGCCCGGCCAAAGCGCTTTGCGTGGTGTATCATCGCGCCGACGATGTACTCTGAGATGTTCGGCCCGTGAACGCCCGATGCGTTGGTTACGGCGACACCGTGTTCCTCGAAGGCCTCGAGGTCGAGGTGGCCCGTACCCGCGAAGACACAGCCAAACAGCTTCAGGTTCTCTGCGATTTCGAGGTCGGCCGGCGAGAGTTCGAACCCGGTGACGACATCGGCGGTTCGGAGGCCCTCCTGTTCCTCGGCCGGCGTCGTCGCCTCTCGGACCGTGTGTTCTGGGAACGTCTCGCTCAGCAGTTCGGCGTAGCCGCTGCCGTCCATGCCGTGTATCTTCTGGCGGATGACGAGAATCTCCATACGACCCATACGCAGAGGTGGTGAAAATGTCTATCGACCTCGTGGCCACCCCACGAGACACACTTCCTCTTATCCGGAGGCTTATCAATCACCGCGGGCAAGCTACTGTATGGAAATTGTCCCGGATACGAGCGTCGTCATCGACGGCCGGGTGTCCGAGCGCGTCGAAGAGGGCGAGTTCGCGGGCGCGACCGTCGCCGTTCCGGAGGCGGTCGTGGGCGAGCTCGAATCGCAAGCAAACGACGGCCGCGAGACCGGGTGGGAGGGGCTCGAAGAACTCCAGCGCCTCGTCGAGTTCGACGACGACGGCACTATCACCGTCGAGTACGTCGGCCGCCGCGCGGCCCAGTCCGAGAAACGCGACGCCGACGAGGGCGATATCGATGCCCTCATCCGCGATATCGCCGCCGAGCGGGACGCACAGCTCGTCACCAGCGACGAGGTACAGGCCGAAGTCGCCCGCGCCAAAGGGTTCGAGGTAGCTTACATCGAACCTCGCGAACGCGAGTTCGAGACGCTCGCTATCGAGAAGTTCTTCGACGAGACGACGATGAGCGTCCACCTCAAGGTCGGCGTCGAGCCGATGGCAAAGCGCGGCGATGTCGGCGAGATGGCCTACGAGACTATCGGAGATGCGCCACTCACCGAGAGTGACCTCCACGAGTACGCCGCCGATATCGAGGACGCCGCTCGCATCAGCCCCGACGGCTTCGTCGAACTCGACGAGCCGGGGATGACCATCGTCCAGTTCCGGGACTACCGCATCGCGATGGCTCGCCCGCCCTTTAGCGACGGGATGGAGATTACCGCTGTCCGGCCGATTGTCAAGACGACACTCGACGACTACGAGTACGCCGACGACCTCCGCGAGCGCCTGCTCGAACGCCAGCGGGGTGTCCTCATCTCTGGGTCGCCCGGCGCCGGCAAGTCGACGTTCGCACAGGCTGTCGCGGAGTTTCTGACCGACGCCGACTTCGCGGTCAAGACGATGGAGAAGCCGCGTGACCTCCAGGTCGGTCCCGAAATCACGCAGTACACCGAACTCGGCGGCCAGATGTCCAAGACTGCGGACTCGCTGTTGATGGTCCGTCCCGACTACACGATTTACGACGAGGTGCGCAAGACCGACGACTTCGAGGTCTTCGCGGACATGCGCCTGGCCGGCGTCGGGATGGTCGGCGTCGTTCACGCTACGCGGGCTATCGATGCCCTGCAGCGACTCATCGGCCGCGTCGAGTTGGGGCTGATTCCACAGGTCGTCGACACCGTCGTCTACATCGAGGCCGGCCGCGTGACGAAAGTCTACGACGTTCAGACCGAGGTGAAAGTCCCCGAGGGGCTGATGGAAGAAGACCTCGCTCGGCCGGTCATCATGATTCGGGACTTCGAGACCGACCGCACCGAGTACGAAATCTACACCTTCAACCGGCAGGTCGTCACCGTCCCCGTCGGCGAGGAGGGCGGTCAGTCGGCCGACTCGGGCGTCGACCGCATCGCGAAACAGGAGATAGAACGCGAGATTCGCTCGGTCGCCCACGGCCACGTCGAGGTCGACCTCCGGGGACCGGATACGGCTATCGTCTGGGTCGAGGACGACGATATCTCGGCGGTCATCGGCAAGGGCGGCGGCCGCATCTCGGATATCGAGAACCGCCTGGGTATCGACATCGACGTGCGGACCCTCGACGAGCGACCGAACACCACCGACACCGACACCGGTGGGGGTGGGATGGCCGTCACGCCAGAAATCACGTCTCGTCACGTCATCATCCCGATGGAGGGCCACGCCGGCGACACCGTCGAGGTCCAGGCAGACAGCGAGTATCTGTTTACCGCGACGGTCTCACGCGGCGGTGAGATTCAGGTCTCCCGGGGGAGTGCAATCGCCGAAGAACTGGAGAAGGCAATCGACCACGGGCGGACGATTACCGTGGTACCGTCGTAGGTCAGTCCGAGACAGCGGCC
The DNA here is from genome assembly GCF_900100385.1 of Halovenus aranensis. Classification (GTDB taxonomy): domain Archaea; phylum Halobacteriota; class Halobacteria; order Halobacteriales; family Haloarculaceae; genus Halovenus; species Halovenus aranensis. The sequence goes on along the minus strand of NZ_FNFC01000012.1, from coordinate 29,768 downwards.
TCGGGCTCGACAACCTCGTCGGTAATCTCGTAGAGGTTCTGGCGCGCGTCAGCAAAGTAGACATCTTCCTCGATAACACCGATTTCGTCGAGGCGTTCGAGCGCGTATCGAACGGTCCGGGCCGATAGCATCGACTCCTGGACGATTCCTTTCTGTGTCAGCGGCCCGTTGTATTCGAGCACCTTATAGACGAGCTTCGCGCTCGGAGGCAGGTCCGCGATGCCCTCCTCGTCGGATTCTGTCATCGGCTCATTGTACTGGCGCGCGCTGTATAAAGATTGAGGGACTAGCTTCGAGCGCCCGTCTCACCCGCCGATACCGCGTTCACTCTGGGTTACTCTCTGTCTGTTCACCGTCCTCATCATCGACGACGGTACCTGTCGGAAAGATACTGTATCCGAGGCCGGCGGCCACGACTGCGAGTACAGCGTACAGCAGGCCAACGGCGAAGTAGTCGTGGCCCAGCAGGGCGGTGGCCGCGACGACCGCGCCCGTGCCGGCCAGATACAGCGCATACAACAGGAGAGCAGTGCCACTCGCTCCGCTCGCGCTCGTGACTGTCGACTCGGGGTCTCGTATCGTGTCCAGTGCCGCCCAGCCGATGAGGACGACTGCCCCCACCGCGTTGCCCAGTATCGCCCGGAAGAGGTCGGCTCCGCGTACCAGGTCCATGACGAACAGTACCACCGTGCCCAAAAAGAGCACAACCCCGAACAGGAACAGCCACGGCGACGCACCGTCAGTCGACTCTGCCATCGTCGTATTTCCACGCCGATGGGTGATAAATTGGTCGTCGACGAGAGTGGCGGTCTGCCCGCCGGTGGGGCCGGAGCCGGAACGAACGGCTTTTTACGCCGGGTGGCAGACGATTGTGTATGGCGACAGAGACGGGCGAGGGACCAACCGAAGACGTGTCCGGTGAGGACACGACAGACGAGACGAGCGCCTTCAGCGACTACGAGCGCAGCGCCATCGTGACCACCGGCGCGACGCTCGGCGGTATCGTCGCCGCGTTCGCCTCTGAACTCTACATCGGCGACCCACAGAGCCGCACGGCGCTGTTGCTGGTCGCCGCTGCGGTGTTCGTTCAGTTCCCGCTGTACCGTCTCATCGGACTCGATGTCGACGATTTCGGCATCAAGGGCAACCTCTACATCGCGTTGATGACGTTCATTCTGTGGTTCCTGACGTGGGGTATCATCCTGACGACTGGCGCAGTTGATGCACTGTAACCATGGCAGATGATAGTATCGCGGTCGTCGACCTCGAACAGTGTCAGCCCGATAGGTGTAACTACGAGTGTGCGAACTTCTGTCCGCCAAACCGGACGGGCAAGGAGTGTATCACCACGCGCGACGAGCGCTACGAGGAGGGCGAACCCTTCCAGGGCACCGAAGACCAGGTGTGGATTTCCGAGGAAATCTGTCTCGGCGAGTCCTGTGGTATCTGCGTCGAGAAATGCCCCTTCGACGCGATTCAGATTCTGAACCTCCCCCAGGAACTCGACGAGGAACCGGTCCACCGCTACGGGGAGAACAGTTTCGCTCTCTACGGGCTTCCTGCCCCCGAAGAGGGTCGTGTCACCGGCATCCTCGGCCCCAACGGTATCGGGAAGACGACGGCAGTTCACATCCTCGCCGACGAACTCACGCCGAACCTCGGCGAGGTCGGCACCGAATCCGACTGGGACGCGGTCCTCGAAGCCTACCGCGGGACCGCCCTCCAGGAGTACCTCGAGGCGATGCGCGACGAGGAGATGACTGTCGCGCGCAAACCGCAGTACGTCGACCAGATTCCCGACCAGTTCGACGGCGCGACCCGGACCCTGCTCGAACAGACCGACGAGCGAGGCGTCCTCGACGAGCTTGTCGAGCGACTCGGTATCGGCCCCGTCGTCGACCAGGATATCGACACACTCTCTGGCGGCGAACTCCAGCGGGTCGCGCTCGCGGCCACGCTCGCTCGCGACGCCGACTTCTACTTCCTCGACGAAGTGACGCCGTATCTCGACATCAGCCAGCGGATGACCGCCGCACGGCTCATCCGCGACCTCGCCGAGAACGAGGGGCGCTCGATGCTCGTCGTCGAGCACGACCTCGCCATCCTCGATTTGCTCGCCGACGCCATCCACATCGGCTACGGTCAGCCCGGTGCCTTCGGTATCATCACGCCACCCAAGTCGGTCAAAAACGGCATCAACGAGTATCTCTCGGGCTATCTCGAAAACGAGAACATGCGCATCCGGGAGACGGACATCGAGTTCGAGGAACACGCACCGGCCTCGAACTCGACGGGCAAGACGGTCATCGAGTACCCCGCGCTCGGAAAGAGCTACGGCGACGGCGAGTTCTCGCTGTCGGTCGACGCCGGCGAGATACGCGAGGGCGAAGTGCTCGGTGTCGTCGGCCCCAACGGTATCGGGAAATCCACCTTCGCCAAGCTGCTCGCGGGCCAGCTCGACCCCGACGCTGGCGCGGTCGACGCCGGGCTCGATATTGCCTACAAGCCACAGTACATCGACATCGACCAGCCGATGCGCGTCGATGCCTTCCTCTCGTCGATTACGAACGAGTTTGGCTCGTCGTACTGGAACACCGAAATCGCTCAGCCCCTCCAGCTCGAGGCCATCATGGAACAGAGCCTGACCGACCTCTCGGGCGGGGAGCGCCAGCGGGTCGCTATCGCGGCCTGTCTCTCCGAGGACGCCGACCTCTACCTGCTCGACGAGCCCTCGGCACACCTCGACGTCGAACAGCGGGTCCGGGCCACCTCGGCCATCCGCCGGTACGCCGAGCACAACGACGCGACGGCGATGGTCATCGACCACGACATCTACATGATAGACCTGCTCGCGGACCGCCTGCTCGTCTTCGACGGCGAGCCGGCCATCGAGGGTCGCGCCGCCCCACCCCAGGGGATGCGCGAAGGAATGAATGAGTTCCTCTCGAATCTGGATATCACGTTCCGCCGGGACGAACGCACCGGGCGGCCTCGTATCAACAAGCCCGGCAGCCAGCTCGACCGCGAGCAGAAAAACGCCGGCGAGTACTACTACGCGCCCTGAGAACAGACGAAATAGTCGCTTTCCTCTCGCTACGGCTCGACCACCAGCTTCCCCAGAAACGAGTCTTCCATCACCGCGCGCTGTGCCTCGCCGGCCTCGGCGAGGTCGTAGCGGCGGGCGAGTTCGACCGAAAGTTCGTCACTCGCCATCAGGTGGGCAACGCCCGATAGCACCTCCCGCAGGTCAGGGGCGTTGAACAGGCTCATGAACTGATAGCGCACGTCCTTCGAGCGGGCGGTACCCACGGCCTCGAACCCCGGGCTGGGGTCGTTCTCGCCGATACCGACGACGCGACAGCCCTCGGCGGCGACCGCGGCGTCGAACTGGAGGTAGTCGTCGAGCCGGTGGTCGAGAGCAACGTCGACGCCGCCGTCGGAGGCCTCAAGCACGGCCTTTTCGAGGTCTTCACGCCCGTAATCGAGGACCGTCTCTGCCCCGAGACTGGCGAGTGCGTCGTGGTACCCGGGGGCTGCGGTCGTGACGACGCGCGCGCTGACAGCGTCCCCGAGCTGGACGGCCGCGTGACCGACGCCGCCCGAGCCGCCGTGGACGAGACAGTACTCGGCCGGGCCGAGTCCAGCGTGACCAAACAGTGCCCGCCAGGCCGTTCCCGCGGCGACGCCCGCCGCACCTGCCTCGTCCATGCCGACTGGCTCGGGGACGGTGACGACCTGTCTCGCGGGCGCAGTCGCGTACTCGGCGTAGGCACCCTGATGCGAGCCGTTGCCGATGCCAGTTCCGAACACGCGGTCGCCTACCGCCAGCCGGTCGACGCCCCCGCCGACCGCGGCGACGGTGCCGGCGAAATCGACACCGGGGGTAAACGGCACCGCGACCGGCGCGTACGAGCCGTCGCGAAAGTAGGTGTCGACGGGGTTGACACCGGCGGCTGCCACCTCGACGAGCACCTCGTCGCTGTCGGGCGATGGCCGGTCGACCGTCTCGACGTCCAGTACCTCGGTACCGCCGTGGGTGTGGAGTCTGACTGCGTCCATAGGCTCTGTGTGACTGGCTACCATTGTATATCCTCTGGCTTTGCCGACGCTGGAACCGTCTGACCGGTCGGCGAGATATTATCTCATTTTAACCAGACCGAGTGACAGCTATGAGCAGGCTTTTTTGATTGGGGGCCTGGCTTCCGGTAATGGAGTGGAAACGCGTGACGCCGCCGTCACAGTTGCAGTCGTGTTCCTGTGGCTGCGAGTACGTCGACGAGAAGCCGGACGGGCTGGTCAAACTGTACCGCTGTGCGGAGTGTCACACGATTCTCGGTGACCTGACGATGGGTCACGAACCCTGAATCCGAACGGATTTGCCCCTCGCCACCCTACGAACGGGCGTGACCGACGACGACCGTCTCAGCGACCTCGACGAGCCACTCCCAGAGGACCGCCAGTCCGAGGGGAAAAGTGCAGTCGAGGTCGAGACGCCGCGACCGAAGCGGCCGACGACAGAGGTGCCAACGCCCCGAAGTAAGGAGTTGCGCGCTAAGTCGGCCGACGTCGACCCCGGGGTCAGACGGCTGTTCTGGAAGCTCATTGCCCTGTACAAGGTCGCTATCCTCGGGTTCGTTCTGGGAGTCCTGTTCTGGGTGTTTGGCTCACATCCGACACGCGGCCCGGCGCTCGTCGTCGGGGGGACGGTGCTGTTCGTCTACGCGCTGGTGCTCACCCGACGAGGGAAGGCACGCCTCGACGACGGCGAGTTCGAGGGAACGGAGGAGTCGACATGACGCGCCGGACTGTCGAGGACAGCGACGGCACGCGGTATCTCTTGCTCAAGCGCTCGGAGGAGGCCAGTCTGGTCCGGCACCCCGAGACCGGTGAGCGCCACCACCTCCCGAACGCGGAACTCTCTGTCGTCGAGGATGTCACGACGACCGAGACGGCGCTGGCCGGGATTCCGGACGAGGTCGTCGGCTTGCTCACTGCGGTCCACGACGAGCGAGCGCTCGCGCTCCTGGTCGAACTCGACGAGGAGGGTCCGATGAGCGTCCGACAACTGCTATCTGCCTACGACTTCTGCGAGAGTGACCTGCACGGGATGGTGGCCGAACTGCGGGCCGGCGGGCTGGTCGCCGAGACGCGCGTCGCTGGCGAACGCGGCTACGAGGTAACGCAACGCACGAGCGAGGCACTCGCCGCCCTCGCCTAGTCGCCGCTCGCGGCCAGTGCCTGTTTGTCGATGCCCTGCACGTCGTCCAGTCGGTCGACAGTCGAGCGGTTGGTCGTCGAGTCCTTCCTGACGGTGACGAGCGTGTCGGCCGCATCGACCAGTTCGTCGTCGTGGCTGACGACCAGAATCTGCTCGACGCCGAGGTCGTACATCGCGTCGATGAGCTCGACCAGCTGTGAGACGTGTCCCGAGTCCAGGAAGACTGTCGGCTCGTCGAGGATGAGCGGCGGCATCGGCGCGGTCCCCTCGATACCCTCGGCCAGAAGCTGATAGATGGCACACCGGAGACTGAGGTTGAACAGGGCGCGTTCGCCGCCCGAGAGCTGTTCGGGGTCGAGTTCCTCGCCGTCTTTCTGGTAGACCGTCAGCCGGTACTCGCCGTCGACCTCGATGCGCGAGTAGGTATCGTTCTCGTAGACCAAATCGAAGGTCTCGTTCAGCATTCGTTCGAGGCTCTCGACGTTGCGCTGTCGCAGCTCCGACCGAAGCTGGCGGTACATATCCTCTAACTGTTCGGCCTCCTCGTAGAGTGAATCGAGGCGCTCGACGGTTTCACGCAGCTGTTCGTGACGCTCGCGAAGCTCCGCCATCGCGTCTATCTCGGCTTCGATGCCTCCCAGTTTCCCTTGGAGGTCCGCCCGCTGGCTCTCTAGCTCGGCGAGCGTTTCGGCCACTTCGTCGAGATACGTCTCGGCTTTCTGCTTTCGTTTGCGCGCCTGCTCGATGCGGTCTTCGTCGAACTCCGCCTGCAGGTCGCTCCGGCGCTCGCGAAGCTCTCCCAGCCGGTCGCGGCGCTCGCCGTTCATCGTCTCTTTCTCCTCGCGCTGGCTCCGCAGATTCGCCAGCTCCTCCTCTAAGGACGCGATTTCGTCGAGTCGCTCCGACAGCGCGTTGAGCGTGCCGAGACGGTCGTCCAGTTCGGCCTTCTGTTGGTTGCACTCTGCAATCTCGGCTTTGTACTCCTGTGCCTGTTCCCGGGCCTGTTCGGCCGCTTCCCGGCTGGACGCGGCGTCGGCCTCGTGTTCCGCTGCCGCCTCGCGGAGCTGCTCGACGCGGCGCTCTTTGTCCTCGATGGTGGCCTCGCGTTCCTCGAGTATCTGTTCGAGGTTCTCGCGGTCTGAGTTGAGGCGTTGGACTTCCGTCGCTATCTCTTCGAGTTCTCGGGCACGTTCGAGGTCGTCGCTGCGTGCCTGCTCGCGGGCCTCGGCGTCGGCGAGTTCGCCTTCGAGTTCCGCGACCCGCTCGCGGCGCTCGTCGATATCAGAGACGTGGGGTGACCCCTCGACGGGCTGGCCACACTCCGGGCACTTGCCCGCTTCGAGGAGGGCGTCTACCTCCGCGACCTGCTCGCGTTCGCCGTCGAGTTGGGCCGACAGTTCGCTCCGACGCTCGCGGATGTCTCCGAGTTCTTCGGCGACCTCTTCGCGGTACGCACTCGCCTCCTCGACGGCCACCGGCGCGTCGGCAAACGCCGCCCGTTTCTCCTCGATTTCGGTTGCCATCTCGTCGAGGCGCTCGCGGCGCTCTGCCAGCTTCTCTTTCGAAGCCGCCAGCTCGTCGGCCAACTCGTCGGCCTCCTCGCGTTTCTCCTCGGCCATCGATTCGAGCTCGTCGGCCTCGGAGGCGAGGCGTTCGGCTTCGTTGTCGTGTTCGGTCTTCGTGACGCTCAGCTCGCGAATCTCGTTGGTCAGGTCGTCGATTTCGGCCTCGACGCTGTCGATACGCTCGCTGACGCGGCTATCGAGGTCGTCGCCGGCATCGATGCCGAGCGCGCCGAGTGACTCGTCGCGCTCATCGCGTGCGTCGGCCAGCTCCTCTCGACACTCGCTTGCACGGTCGGCGAGACTCTCTCGCTTGCGCTCGGTCTCTTGAATCCGCTCGCGGAGCTGTTCGATGTCGTCCTCGATTTCGGTCAGTTCCTCGCGTTTCTCCTCGTAGGCTTCGATGACCTCGATGGCCGCTTCGCGGCTCTGCTCGGCGTCAGCCTGGTTCTCTTCGTAGCGCTCGATTTGTGCTTCGGTCTCGGATAGCTCGGACGCGACCGCGTTGTGTCGCTCGTGGAGGTCTTTTGCCTCTTTGGCCTCGAGCTGTTCCTCGACTTCGGTGAGCGCGCCCCGTTTGTCGTCGCGGACGCGGCCGACGCCGACACGGGCATCGCTCGCCCGGTCGCGGTACTCCTCCAGCTTCCCGAGCTGGAGGAGGTCGTCGAGCGTGTCCTGACGGACCGACGGCGAGGCGTTGATGAGCTTGTTGACCTCGCCCTGACGGACGTACGCGCAGTTGACGAAGGCCTCGGTGTCCATCCGGAGCATCGAGGTGACGCGGCCCCGGACATCGGTCGCCCCTTCGGTGGTGCCCCCGGGGCCGTCGAGTACGCACTCGGCGGTTCGGGCGTCGCCGTTGCTGACCCGGATTCGTCGCCTGACGCGGTAGGACTCGCCGCCGTGGGTGAAATCGAGTTCGACGATTGTCTCCTCGGCCCCGATGGTAACGACTTCGTCGAGGGTCGTATCGAGCGCGCGTGACCCGTACAGCGCAAAGAAACAGGCTTCGAGTAGCGAGGACTTCCCGCTGCCGTTCAGCCCGTGGATGACTGTCACGCCGCTGTCGAACCGGAGCTGTGCGTCCTCGTAGCACTTGAAATTCCGCAGGGAGATGCGGTCGAACCTCATCGGTACTCCTCCATCGTGACCTGGCTGTCTGTTTCGTCTGCCTCGGCGTCATCCCTCGATTCGATTGCCTCCGTGACACGGCGCTCGACGGCGTCGGCGACGTTCGAGTCGGCGACTTTGCCGGCCCGGACCGTCTCGTCGAGTTCGCGGGCGAGTGTGCTGAGGCCGAGTTCCTGGACTCGCTCGCGGACCGCCTCGTCGGGGTCGGCGAAGCTCACCTCGACGTCGGCCTCCTCGCTCAGTTCGCGCTGGTCGTTGACTCGGGTGACGAGAGCGCCCTGTTCCTCGGCGAACTCTTCGATACCGGCGGGCATCACCTCTTCGCCCTCCCCGGTGATGGTGACGATGACGACCGCGTCCGCGATATCGTGTTCCTCGATGCGCTCGCGGACGACGCTGCTCCCTTCGCCGTCTTTGAGTTCGAGGTCGACGAAGACGAACGACCGGGTGTCGAGCCCGCGTCGGCGGATGTCGACGCCGTCCTCGAACGTGACGAGATTGTAGCCCCGCTCGTCGCGCTCGCTCGCGCTCGCGCGCTCGGTCGACCCGCAGTAGGTCAGCCACGTCTCGGTCGGTTCGTCGAGCTGTTTGGTCTGTGGCGTGTGGTCGTCACCGAGCAACATCGCGTCGAACTCGACCGGCGATTCCGCGAGGACCCGCCGGGCGTCCCAGTCGCCGTGTTCGAACGGCTCGAACAGGCCGTGTGAGACGAGCGCGGCGTGTTCGGCCTCGTGACCGACAAACTCGTAGTCGTAGCTCTCCCGACGAGAGCGTGGCACGAAATCCAGCCCGTAGAAAGCGGTGTTTCCGATTCGGACTGGCTCGGGACCCAGCCGCGTCGCCAGCCCCATCGACTCGAAGAGGTCGAGCCACTGTCGGTTGCGTTTCGATTCGTGGTTGCCGACGATGGCCAGAAACGGCACGCCGGCGTCGTCGAGAATCCGCAACACCGACATCGCGCCCATGATGTCAGACAGCGTCGGCGTGCGGTCGTGAAAGAGGTCGCCCGCGTGGACGACCGCGTCCACGCCGTCGCCGACGGCGTCCTCTGCGACCTGCTCGAAGGCCGCTCTGAAATCCTCCCGGCGAGCAGGCCGGTGATACTGCTGGTAACCCAGGTGCGTATCACCCGTATGGAGTATTCTCGTCATTGCCTGCCGGTAGGGGTGGCCATCCTAAATGGATTCGGTGAGCGCCCCGAAAGTGAAACGTCGTGTGAACGCGGTTAAAACCGGTCAAGCCAGGCGACGGCGACCAGCCCGGCAGTCACCAGCGCGAACGCCACCAGCGAGAGCCGGGGAATCGTGAACACACCCAGTCCGCGCCAGACGGTCCCGGTACAGCCACCGACCGTACACGTCGAGGAGACCGTATCCGGCGCGAACTGGATGACCGTGTGATAGCCCGCGACACCGAGACCGAGCACCGACAGCGGGAGTCCGGTCTTCCAGACACCTGCATTTCCTTCGTAGGCAGCGACGCCGAGGACGACGACCAGCGGATACATGAGGATACGCTGGTACCAGCACAGCTCACACGGGAGGTAGTTCGCCACCTCGCTGAAATAGAGGCTACCAAGCGTCGCGACGACGGCGACGACCGTACAGCCGGCCAGGACCCGCCGGGTCATGGGTAACGAATCGGCGAGACGCGGCTTAACGGTGGTGGTCTTACTCGGCCAGCGTGTAGACGCGCCTGCGGGCGTCGACAAACGTGACGCCCACACAGGACTCTCTCTGATAACTCCAACTTTGAGCAATTGCGATAACTGTCTGCTCTGTTCACCGTGTCGTTTGGATTCACGGATGAATTTTATTAAACAATTTTATTGATTTTGGCTCGGGTGTTTCATACTATGCGCCGTCGTACGTATCTAAAGTCTGTCTGTCCCGTGGCAGGGTCGATACTGGCCGCTGGCTGCTTAGATTCTGACACAGAGATAGCGCTCGCCAACGTTGGAATCATCAATTGGGCTGATGAGGGCAATAGCGTCGAATTACACATAGAACGTGACGGGACACCGGTCTACGACAATGTCCATACACTTGGACCGTTCGAAGCGGAGGATGGATCAGATACAACCATCATTCGTGATTTACCCGAAGAGCAGGGTAAATACCATCTCATAGGCTCAATTACGTCTCATAAAGACCAAGCCAGAGCAGAGCCTGCACTGGATTATAAGCCACAGACCGATGTGGATAGTGACTGTCGAACCATTTCTCTTACACTATACATGGATAAACCACCGTGGGACTTGGCCACGACGACGTATCCGAAGTGTGAGACGGACAATCAGACAGCGTAACACTGTCTCGACTACCCAATAGTAGACTGTGAACCGCTCCTGAGTGAGAGATTGATCGCCATCGTCTCGCATTGTCCCGAAAGCTCCGTCTCTCGACATTTGGCAGACACGCTTTCGAAGCTACACCGCACTGAGCGACGGTGTGTCTCTGGAACTTTTGTATGGCAAGACCCTCCTTTGTGTCGGCGACGCGTGGCCACTCGACCGAGGGTGTCGTCGTTCCTGCGATTTGTCAGACTTTCAAACTCCGAACGTACAAGGACACTGACTGGTCACAAATGGCGCGGGCAGCGGGACGGCCCGCGGTCCGCTCGACAGTAGCGACCGGTCAGTTCGCCGCCAGCGTGTAGACGCGCTTGCGGGCGTCGACAAAGGAGAACCGCGACTCGACGACGCCGGCGTCTTCCAGCCTCGTCAGGGCGTACCGGACCGTCCGGGACGGCAACAGCGTCTCCTCGGCGAGTTCGCTCTGTGTGAGCGTGTCGTTGTACTCCAGTACCTTCGCGACGAGTTTCGCGCTCGGTGGCAGTTCCTGTAGCGTTTCTGTGTCGGACTCTGCCGGACTGTGGACCGTCTCTGATGTGCTCATCGTATCACTGACTGGGGAATGCAAGTTAATAATATTTACTACATAGATATATTACCAATAGGTATTTGACGAGATGTTTCGGCGCTCTCAGAAATTGCACAGTACCCGAAACCTCTTGGTAATGAAACCGCTATAGTACTGTAATGACCGACACCGTGGACGATGTCGATCTGCCGTACGACGAGGACACGTCCAAACAGGAGAAGATAGAATCGCTCGAAGAGCGCGTGGAAGTACTCGAGTCCCAAAACGAGGAGATGCGGGACAAGCTACTCGACGCGAACGCCGAGAACAACAAATACCAGCAGAAGCTGGAGCGGCTCACCCACGAGAACAAGAAGCTCAAGCAGTCGCCGCTGTTTGTCGCCACGGTTCAGGAGATAACCGACGACGGGGTCATCATCAAACAGCACGGCAACAATCAGGAGGCGCTTACCGAGGTCACCGACGAGATGCGCGAAGACCTCGAACCGGACGCCCGCGTTGCCGTGAACAACTCGCTGTCTATCGTGCAGACGCTCGACGACGAGACGGACGTGCGTGCCCGCGTGATGCAGGTCGACAGGAGCCCGTCGGTCACGTACTCGGATATCGGCGGCATCACCGACCAGATAGAGGAGGTCCGTGAGACCGTCGAGATGCCGCTGAAAAGTCCCGAGATGTTCGGCGACGTGGGTATCGAGCCACCCGCCGGCGTCTTGCTGTACGGGCCGCCGGGCACGGGGAAGACGATGCTCGCCAAGGCCGTCGCCAACCAGACCGACGCCACGTTCATCAAGATGGCCGGCTCCGAACTGGTGCATAAGTTCATCGGCGAGGGCGCGAAGCTGGTCCGGGACCTCTTCGAGCTCGCCCGCCAGCACCAGCCGGCGGTCATCTTCATCGACGAAATCGACGCTATCGCCGCCAAGCGGACCGACTCGAAAACCTCGGGCGACGCGGAGGTCCAGCGGACGATGATGCAACTGCTCGCCGAGATGGACGGCTTCGAGGACCGGGGCGATATCCGTATCATCGCCGCGACCAACCGCTTCGACATGCTCGACCGCGCCATTCTTCGGCCCGGCCGCTTCGACCGCCTCATCGAGGTGCCAAAGCCAAACGGCGACGGCCGCGAGCAGATTTTCAAGATTCACACGCGGTCGATGAACGTCACCGACGACGTGGACTTCGGGGCGCTTGCCGATATGGTCGAGGAGGCGTCGGGTGCCGATATCAAGGCTATCTGTACGGAGGCGGGGATGTTCGCTATCCGCGACGACCGGACGGAGGTCAAGATGGAAGACTTCGAGAACGCCCACGCGAAGATTCAGCAAGAAGAGACCGACGACGAGGTCTCCCGGACGTTCGCCTGAGACTCGCGGCTCTGTTTTGCTCTCCGGGACGCGGCCAGTCCGAAATGCACTATACGCCGTCTGCCAAATCCACGTGCAATGACAGCTGCTGTGTCGACGCGGGTCGACCTCCACGTCAAGATACTCGACGACGAGGTCGTCCGGCGGGCGAAACAGGCCGGTCTCGACGTTCTCGTCTACGCCCCACACTTCACGCATCTCTCGGATATCCGGGACCGCGCCCGGCGGTATTCCGACGAAGACCTGCTCGTCGTCCCCGCGCGTGAGTGTTTTGCCGACCGCTGGAACCGCCGGCGGCACGTGCTCGTCATCGACCCCGACGACCCGATTCCGGACTTTCTCACCTTCGAGGCGACGATGGCCGAAATCGACCGTCGTGGCGAGACGGTCCTCGCTCCCCATCCCGAGTTTCTCACGATGAGCCTCGCCGCCGAGGACGTTCGGGAGTATCAGGAGGTGTTCGACGCCGTCGAGGTGTTCTGCCCGAAAAACTGGTGGTTCCACACCCGTCGGATGCAGTCGATAGCGGGCGAGCTCGACTTGCCGACGTACGTCTCCTCGTACAGCCACCTTCCTACCACCATCGGCGAGGCCTGGGTCGAGTTCGAGCGCGATATCACAACTGCGGGGGACCTCGCTGGCGCACTCGCTGACGGCGCGGACCCGCAGTGTTACCGCAACGACGGCCTCGCTCACCTGCTCAAGCGTCGCGCCGAGTTCGCACACCTCTCGAAAGAGAACTCCTGGGACAAGTTCGCCCGCGTCGTCCTCGAAGGCGACGAGCCGACGAACCCCTCCCGATACGACGACCGATTCGCCGACGACGTGGCCTACTGAGTCGGGTCGAACTCCATGACGATTGGCCGGTGGTCCGATATCTGTACGTCGAGTACCTCACACCGCGAGACGGGCATCGTCTCCGGCGCGATGAAGAAATCCAGCGTCCGAGTGTCCGTGACGACGCCGTCCAGCGGGCGCGGCGGCACCGTCTCGCCGGGGTTGTAGACGGTCAGGTCGGTGTCCTCGAAGATGGCCCGCACCTCGTCGAGCCCGTTGTAGGTGTTGAAATCGCCGGCGACGACGGGGTTCTCGCGCTTGGCTACCAGGTCGGCGAGTTCGCCGAGTTGGCTGCGCCGCGCCCGGCCGCTCATCGCCAGGTGTGTGTTGAAAATGTCGACCTCGGGCGTCGAGACCTCGATGACGAGCCGTTTCGGCCCCGTTTCGAGGTAGTGTGTCGACATCCTGTAGTCGTCGCCGACAAGGACGCCGTTGGCGAGGTGTTGCAAGACGGGCATCGAGGGAATAACACCACCGTCACCGTATTTCGTCGCCGCGTATGGCTGGTAGACGAGTCCGCGCTGGTCGAGTCGGCTGGCGAGGTCTGTGACCTGGCCGTCGGTTCGAGTGCGTACCGAACCCTGGTCAACCTCGACGAGGCCGACGATATCTGGCCGCTCGTCGCTGATGAGTTCGACTAGCTGTCCGATGGCGTTCTCCTCGGCGCGCTTGCTCCCTACGAGCCCCCGGTGTGGCCGGAGCATGTACTCGTGGTAGGCACCTTCGTAATCGAGGAGATAACCGGCATTACACGACAGGAGCTTCATTCACTACTACTCGTAGCTACCACGCAGGTGCGGTTAAATACTGCGCCTCTTTGGGCCAACGGATAAGTAGCACTACACCAAGTGCGTGTACGGCACAACGATGGACGACCCAACTGGCGTCAGCGCGACGGTCCGAGCCTGGAACGAGGACGGCACGCTCTACTTCTGGGGCGGTATCGCGTCAGCCATTATCTCGTGGGTGCTGATTCCACTGTTCGGGCTCGCGGCCGTCTACGCCGGGTACAGACTGTACGACGACGAGACGAGCACGACCGGTGGCGCGGTCATCGCCGTCACGGGTGCAATCGGGGTCGTCTCCTGGCTCGCCTTTCTCGCAGCGGGGGCATAACCCCGTCACGACACGTCGAGCATTCGGTAGCGAACGCCGAGATAGACGATAATGAGCCCAAGCGTCAGCGCGCCGACGGTCTCACCTGCCGCCGCCGCGACAGTCAGTGCCACCACGTTGAGCGCGATGCCGACGAGATAGACGACCCGCAGCGTCCCCCTCGCTATCGGCAACGAACTCTCTGTCTCCTCAGTCATCGGACCATGCCGTGTACTCGGGACCCGCAGTGAAAAGCGACACTCCTCGGGCCGCCAGGTCTATCGGCCGGAACTGTTCTCCTCGGCGGAGAGGTAGTAGGCGTACGCAGGCGTCTCGGCCGTCCCGATACCGAGGTCGACGGTGTATCGGTCCTCGGGAGTCCCCTCGACGATGTTGGCCCGGTGGCCCCCGAAGCCGTGGATTCTCGACACTGACGTCCCGTTCTGGTAGGTTGCGACCACGTCGGTGACGACGAGACCGTGGCCGGCGTCGAACCGCTCGGGTGCCGTTGCGGTCACGGTCCGCGTCTCGTTCAGTTCCGTGACGTCGACAGTGACTTCCTGTGAGCGGAGACAGTCTCCGCTTGGCTCTCCGATTGGTGTTGGCGTCGGTTTGAACGGACCGAAGTAGGTGTCTCGCCAGCAGGCGTTGTCGCTGAAATCGTCGCCGTTCTCGACGAAGACCACCTGCATCGTCAGGTTCGCTGACGCGATTTCCGACGGGAGACTACTGGCAGTGATACCGTACTCGACCGTGACGTTCTCTCCAGACTCGTCCGACAACGGACCACTGCCTGCCGAGAGACAGCCACCAGCCGCGACGAGGGCGAGGACGGCCACGAGGAGGGCGGTTTGGCGCATGACGTGCGTGGCTGGCGGTGGGTCGAGTAAATACTTTCGGCAGCCGTCAGGCGCTGTTGTAGCCTGGCCCCTGCAGTAGTGTCTCGCTCACAGCGACTTCGCAATCGCGTCGGCGACAGCACGTGCCTTCTCTGCGAGGGCTGGCGAAATGTGGCCTACCTCCGTGGCGGCGTCCAGTTCGTCGTCGTCGACGCGCTCGACGGTCCCGTCTGCGTGTTTGACCACGTCGACGTGGAGGTCGACGTACCGGACCGCGTCGGGGAACACCTCGACCGGCGTACAGACGTTGACGTACGTCCCCCGCGTCTGCCCGTCCTCGCCCCGGTACACCGTCGGATACCACCACCGGCCCTCCTTGAATTTCGTGATAGCCACATCCCCAGCCTGGCGCTCGACGCCCAGCGCGTCGTAGGTGCCACCCGGCGACATCTCTCGCCTGACGGTCACCTGCCCGTCTGCGTCGCGCTCTGTCACCTCACCGGTCCCGAGGTCGAACAGCCTGCCGTCGGGCTTACCGTGGTCGATGCGAACCGAATCACCCGCCTGTGGCCCGAACTGGTCGGTCACGACGCCGAACGGAAATTCCGCCTCTGTGTCGCCGAGGTCGTCACACAGCGCCTCGACGAAGTCGACGGCCGCGCTTGCCGCGTTCGTCCCGGCCTTGGTTCGGTGGTGGCCCGGCATCGTCGGGACGGCATCCCGGCGAACGGCATCGAGCGCGAACCGTGACTCGCGGCCGAACCAGACCCAGCAGGTCGTCTCGCCCGGCCAGTAGGGGCCCGGCGCGACATCCTCGACCGCCCCGGCGTCGGCGAGGGAATCGTCGAACGCGAGGGCGCGGTCGCGCAGTCCCTCCAGCGTATCGCCAAGCGCATCCAGTCCGGCGTCGTCGGCCGCGTCCGCCCAGCTTGTGCCCCATCCCTCGGGCGGGTCGACCGGCAGAATCTCGGCCAGCTCGGGCTGGCCGCTCCCCGAGGATTTGCCTCTGACGAGCGAGGCGAGTTCGCCGTGGACGCGGACGGTCGTCTCCAGTACCGGCCGACTACCGCTCCAGGGTGCACGTGGCTCGTCGACCTGCACCCGAAGCGTCTCGCCCTCCTCGATACGGCGGCTCGTCTTCGAATACGGGAGAAAGCCCTGCGTGTCGCCGGCGGCCGGCACGCCATCTGGCTCGCCGTCGGCCACGCCGTCACACTCGACGAGCGCGCCGCTACCCAGCGTCTCGACGACCTCGCCGGCAAAGACCGCGCCCCGTGGAAGTGCGGCCCGCCAGACGAACGCGTCACGGCCGAGTTCCTCCAGTTGCTTGACTATCTCGGTGACTCGCTCGCTCGCGCCGGTGACACACACGCCCTGTCTGTCGTCGGTCGTCGTGACCGACGCCGCGGCCGGTTCGAGGGGAAACTCCTCGTCGAAGCGCCGCTGGATGGGCGGCGAGGCTTGGACCACGTCGTCCAACAGCGCCGTCAGCGCCGTCGTGTAGATGCCGCGAACCCGAACTGTCATTGGCCGAAACGTGTGGCCCGGAGGGGTATAGCTTCCCTGTTTCACGTGGCCCGCAAAACCCTCAAGCCGCTGGCCCGCCACGCCTCTGTATGGAGAAAACCGAGGCGGGCACCTCCGTCGGCGTCGACGACCCGTACGCTGTCGTCGACCGCTGTGACTACCTCACCTCGGAGGGAAACTGCCGGTACGCTGTCGAGTACGGCGACCGCGACCCCGAGTTCGCCGCCCAGCGCCGGAGCGAGGAGTTCCGGTGTCCGGTCGCGGGCGACCCCGACGAACCGGGCCCGACCGGCCCCTGGGAGTGGGCCGACTGCCCGCATTTCCGGTGTCGTACCCACGACCGCGAGTGTGTCCGGTGTGGCCTCGCCGAACAGCGGATGGCACACGACGACGAGCGGCCGCTGCTGGAAGAACACCACCTCTCGTACGCCGACGACTCTGGACACGGCTCCGGCGAGACGAGCCACGAGATTACGGTCTATCTCTGTCGGTGGTGTCACGCGAAAGTCCACAACTCCTGGGCGCGTCTCGACGACGACGCCAACCCTGACCCGGAGGCCATCGCCGAGCGTGAATCACGACGGGCCCGCCAGCAGGACGAACTCGCCTTCGAAACCGCCACCGAACGCTTCGACGGCAACGACAGAGAGGACTGAGGGCGCTGGTGTGGCCGTTCTACTGCGTCGCCGCGACCTGTTGGCTGTTCTGGAGGTAACTCAACATCTTTGACCGCGAAGCTCCAACTCGGTCTATGGACCCAGACATCGACAGCTTCGAGTCGCGTCGGTCGACCGTTTACGCACCGAACGGTGTCGTCGCCACCAGTCAGCCACTCGCGGCAGAGGCTGGCGTCGAGATACTGCGGACGGGGGGCAATGCCTTCGACGCCGCCGTCGCTACCGCGGCCGCGCTGAACGTCGTCGAGCCCACGAGCACCGGCCTCGGGGGCGACGTGTTCGCCTGTTATCGGACCGCAGACGGCGAGGTCGGGGCGATGCGAGCCTCCGGTGGCGCGCCACAGGACGCCACAATCGAGGGCGTCCGCGAGCGCGTCGCCGACGGCGACCCTGAGGAGGCGTCGATGCCGATGCACGGTCCCCACACGGTCACAGTCCCCGGCACGGCTCGCGGCTGGGAGGCGACCGTCGAGGAACTCGGCCGGCTCTCTCTGGCTGACGTACTCGACCCCGCAATCGCCTACGCAATCGATGGATACCCGGTCACGGAGGTCGTCTCGGCACAGTGGCAACACGCCGAGGGCCTCTTCGAGGACGACCACGCCCGAGAGGCCTACCTCTTCGACGGCGAGGCGCCCGACGTGGGACAGACCGCCCGACTCCCCCGGCTCGGCGAGTCGATGCAACAGATTGCCGAGGAGGGAGCAGACGCCGTCTACGAGGGCGCTATCGGCGAGGCAATCGTCGAGGAGATACAGGACAAGGGCGGGTTCATGACGACCGAGGATCTCGCCGACTTCGAGGTCGAGTGGCCCGACCCTCTCTCGACGACCTACAACGGCCGCACAATCTACGAACTCGGACCACACAATCAGGGCCAACTCGCGCTCGAAGCGCTCAACATCGCCGAGGAAATCGGGGCCGGCGACCACCCCTACGACTCGCCCGACCGCGTCCACGATTTTTCCGAGGCGATGAAACTCGCCTTCCACGACGGCCACTACCACGTCACCGACCCCGCATACGAGGACGTGCCCCCGCTGCACTCGAAGGTCTACGCACAAGACCGTGCCAAAGAGATTGGCGACGAGCCGATTTCGGACGTCGACGTGGGGACGCCGGAAGCGACCGGCGAAGACGCCGACACCGTCCTGTTGTGTGTCGCCGACGACGAGGGCAACGTCGTCTCGTATATCAACTCCCGGTTTGCGGGCTTTGGGAGCGGCCTCGTCGCCGGCGAGACGGGTATCGCGCTCCAGAACCGCGGGGCCTCGTTCTCGCTCGACCCCGAGCATCCCAACCGACTCGACGGCGGCAAGCGCCCGTTCCACACGCTCGTCCCCGGCCTCGCACAGCTGGGCGAAGACGACTGGCTGGCCTTTGGCGTGATGGGTGGCTACATGCAGCCCCAGGGCCACGTCCAGCTTATCTCGAATCTCGTCGACTACGAGATGCCGCTCCAGGCTGCCCTCGACGCCCCGCGCTGGCGGTACCGCGAGGAGGGGACGCTGGCCGTCGAGGAGCATATGCACGAGGGCGTCCCGACGAAACTCGCCCGCCGGGGCCACGACGTGCGGGTGCTGTACCCGGGGCTGTTCGGCGGCGCACAGGCGGTCCGGAACAACGACGGGACGCTCTCGGGTGCGACCGAACCGCGCAAGGACGGACAGGTCTCGGGATTCTGACTAGATGCCGAGCCACTCGTCGACGCGAACCTGATAGCCGTTCTCTCGGCAGAACGTCGCCGCCTGTCGGCGAACTGCACGCGAGCCCGGGAGCTGTTCTCTCTCGTGGCTGTACTCGACAATCCAGTCGCTGATGGCCCCGATGCCCTCGTTGTCGTCGTCGGCGTCGACGTCGTTCAGCTCTTTGAACGTCTTCTCGTAGGCCTTGCGCCGTGACCACGGGAGCTCCGCATGCGGAACCGTCTTGATCGCTTCGAGGACCTGTTTGGTGGCCGCGGCGACGGTCGGCCACAGGAGGTGTACCGTGACCGCGGCGGGCGAATCGAACCGCTCCTCGTCCGGGACGAGTTCCTCGACACTGTAGCTGTCCGTGGCCGATTCGACTTCGCGGTCGCCGACGGCGGCGACGACTGCACTCCCCGTCGCCGGGAACGAGACCGATTCGAGCGCTGTCTCTATCTCGCCGAGTGTTCCGTCTTCTCTCGGTGGCTCCGGTTGGTCACCCCGCTCTAGCTCGGTCGCAAGGTCGCGCTCTCGCTGGCGGTTCTCGGCGTCTATTGCTTGCTTGTCTCGGCCCTGTCTGTCGTCTGTCATTCCGCGCTGTAGGGTCTTTAGCCGCGTAGGTCTATGACTACTCGGCCCCTTAGGGAGAATCGAGGAGAAAGCCCCGAGGTTCACTCGAAGAACCGTCGGCGCTGGGTTCAGTAGACGGCGTTGACGATGTCGTCACGGAGCGTCTCGAACTGCTGGAGGTAGTCGAGTCGCTCCTCGCGGAGGTCGTGGAGCTTGCGGTCGAAGTCGTCGTAATGTTTGGGCGGGTAGAACGCGTCGATGCTGATGCCGGGCACCTCGCTCGGTAGTTCGAGGTCCATGCGCTCGTCGTACTCCCACTCGATGTCACCGCGTGCGGCGGCGACGAGGATGTTCACGGACTCGCGGACGCCGATGTCGGCTTTCGCCGGACCGATGTGGCCGGTGTTGATGACGAAGCACTCGACATCGTTCTCGGCAATGAGGTCCCGAAAGCGGTTGCCCTCCTCGCCTTCGGGACCGATGATGAACGGGTTGGTGCCGACGACGCGAATCGATTCGCCGGCCGCGTTCGGGTCGCCGGCGCTCGTCTGGATGGACTCACCGAGCATGAAGGCGACGGCGGCCTGCCGGTCGTCGAGCCGAGCAATCGGGGGCATCATCGGGTTCCGGGTGATGAAAAACACCTGGTCGACGCCCTCCAGGTCGATATCTTCTGCCGCAGAGTCGAGCTGGTCGCGCTGGATGACTGCCCGCCCGTTGCTCGTCAGCGACGTGTTGTCGAAATCGACCGTGTCGTCGTCGACCCAGACGTTCTCGAAGACGGCGCTTTCGTGTGTCGCGGCGTCGTACAGCGCTGGCTGTTCGTCGCGGTCGAGACCGTCGGTCTTGATGTAGAGGCCGCCGCCCTCGCTGCCGGTCACCTGACCGTCGGGCAACAGCGCACAGACGTCGTCTTGGAGCATCTCCGCGCCCTCGGGCTCGTCGAGCCAGCAGCCGTGGCCGGTCAGCGTCGACTTGCCGGTGGCGCTCAGGCCGAGAAACGCCTGCCCGACCGTCTCAAGCTCGCCGTCGTCTTCGATAGTGACGCGCTTGCTGCCGGCGTGGATGCCGAGCCCGCCCTGTTCTTTGGCGTAGTACATGAACAGGCGCAAGAACGACTTTTTTGCCTCGCCTGTGTAGTCACTCCCCAGCACGAAGGTCAGCCCCGCGTCCGGAAGGACGCGAATCCGACGCTCGTTGTCCTCTCGTTCGTCCCACTCGGGCAACTGGAGGGTCTGGAAGTCGGGCTCACCCTCTGCGGGTTCGAGCAGCTTGCCCCACGCGAGTGCGATGCGGGCGTACTCCCGTGGTACGAACAGCCGACAGGTAAAGGCCGTCTCCTGATGACGACCGACCTGCCTGTCGAGACAGACGAACTCGCGGTCGTCCAGCGCGGTGAGCGAGTCCTCGATTGCGTTCCAGTCCGCTTCCGAGAACTCGTCGTCGACCAGGTTCTTCGTGCGGTCTGCGCTCCTGGATTTTTGCTCGCTTACGTACCGTGGACTGCCGTACTCGGTCGTCGTCTCGTCCCCGTCCGCGAACGCTCGCAGTTGGTCGAATGTGGGATTGTACACGACGTTGGGCGCTGTTTCCGGGTCCGGAAACTCGCCTCGTAACCGGGACGTCTCCACCCTTTGGCTCATGTAACTAGTACCTCTGTAGCAGGATGCATAAATGATTGGAAACTATCGAGTACGTACATAGCGGTGACACACAGCCCGTTCCTTCGGCTGTTCCCGTTTGCTGTGGCCACAACGCTCAATCCCTCTCGGCCCTTCTATTCGACAATGAGCAACCGCGTCGACGAGGGGCCGGTTCTCCTGTTTGACGGCGTCTGTAACCTCTGTAACTGGTCTGTCCAGTTTATCATCGAACGCGACCCCGAGGGCGTGTTCAGCTTTGCGCCGTTACAGTCTGCAGCGGCCGGAACGTTACTCGCCAGACACGGCCTCGACCCCGACCACCTCGACTCGGTCGTGCTCGTCGAGGAGGACCGTTGTTATACAGGGTCTACTGCGGCCCTCCGTGCCGCGGCTCACTTGGGCGGCGTGTATCGCCTCCTCTGGTCGCTACGTTTCGTTCCGCGTCAGGTGCGTGACCGGGTGTACGACTTCGTCGCCGAGCGACGGTACGACTGGTTCGGGAGACGGGACCAGTGTATGGTGCCCGGGCCGGACATCGAGGCACGGTTTCTCGGAGGCGGCACGGGGGCCGCGGCAGAGCGCGACGAACCCACAGGGCCGTAGCCGGGTGTCGGCAACTGTCCGATTCAGTGTCGCTCTCGGCCGGGCTGTCGGAGCCGGACCGAGATAGCTGTTCCACCGGTGGCACTCTCCTCTACCGTTATCGACCCGTCAGAGCTTCGTACTATCCAGCGGGTGAGCCACAGACCGAGGCCACTGCTGTGTGTGAGGGCCGACTCGGTCTCAGCCGTGAGTACCTCTCGCTCTATCTGTGGCAGTCCCGGGCCGTTGTCGGTGACGCTGACCGTGACGTGGTTTGTCGAGGGCTCGCTCGATGCCGAGACCGACACTTCTGGGCGCTTCGAACTGTTGTGTTCGATTGCGTTATCGAGGACGTTGTCGAAGGCGTAGGGGAGTAGCTCGTGTGCCACGACCAGGAGCGAGTCGGGTAACTCACACGAGACGCGTGCTGCCGGGGACTCGGCACGGAGCTGTTCGACGCGCTCGCGCAGCATCACCCCCAGATTGATCGTCGTCTGCTCTGTCTCGCTGGCGTCCTGGAGTTGCTCGATATTCCGTGCCGCCTGGCTCAACTCGACGATATTGGTGAGTCGCTCGTCCATTATCTGGACGTGCTCGTTTTCGTCCTCGTACTCCTCGGCCAGCATCTCGAGGTGTGCCTGAATGATGTTCACGTCGTTTCGGATATTGTGTCGTAACACACGGTTGAGTACCGCGAGGCGCTGTTCACGCTGCTTCTGAGATGTAATATCACTTATAATACACACTCCACCCGTCGACTCCGTGCCGTGTGTCTGGACCGGGGCGGCCCAGATTCGCACGTCGAGTCGGGTTCCGTGTTTGTCGACGTGCCGTGTTTCGACGCCGTGGAGCTGCTCGCCCTCCTGAAGGCGAGCGAGTATCTCTGTCGTCTCGGAGGATGCCGCGAGTACTTTCGAGTACGGCTGGCGACGAACCTCGGTGTCGCTCCAGCCGAATATCCGCTCGGCGCCGTCGTTCCAGACCTGAATCTCGTTGTCGCTGTCGACGACGAGCATCGCCACGGGCGCGGCGTCGATGACGGCGGTGAGACGACTCAGCAGTCGTTCGATTGCAGTCGTGAGCACTGCTATCTGCTCCTGTGTTTTGACCTGCTCGTGTAGTATCGCGACGAGCTCAGAGAAGAGGTTCTCCGTGAGTTCTCCCCGGTCCGCGGTCGCCTGTGACTGGTACCGCTCGAGCAACGCCTGCTGGACCTCCGGGTGGCCCTGCTCAGATAGTACGCGAAACAGCGTCCCGACAAGTTGCTCGGCGTGGTCGGCCATTTTAGGCAAACCTAAAAATTAACGGGGGATAAGTATTGTTCTTCTGGGCAGATATCCCCGTCAGACGGTACACGAGGCCGGCTACTCGGCCGGGGGGTACTCGCCGACGATTGCGTCGAGTTCGTCGTGGTGTTCGGTCGTATGCGGTGCCGTCAGCGGCGAGACACTGACCTTGTTGTTCAAAATTGCTCGCCTGTCGGTTCCGTCTTCGTCCGGCACTGACCCGTTCGACATCATCTCCCAGATGTTGTCTTCGAGTTCGACGGTGTCGCCCTCGCGTGTGGCATCCATTCGGTAGGTGTGAGAGGGTCGCGTCAGTGTCATCTCGCCGGTCGCCCGGTCGGTTATCGGTGCGTTGACGTTGAGGTAGTCGGCGTGCTCGAAGACTGGCTGGTCGCGGGTGCGTTCGAGCAGGAATCGCGCTGCTTGGACCGCCTCGGAGTACTGGTGTGCGGGGACCTCGACCTCGCCGAAGTCCGTGCCGTATGCGAACTCGTCGGCGGGGACGTACGTCGAGACCGCGATAGCAGGGACGCCGAAAAATGCCGCCTCGACCGCTGCGCTGATGGTTCCCGACCGCCCGAGCGTGTGATGGCCGAGGTTCGCGCCGCGATTACAGCCCGAGACGACGATATCCGTCTCAGGGACCAGCGTCGAGAGGCCGGCGACGACGCAGTCGACGGGTGTGCCCTCGATGGCGTAACCTCGCTCGTGGTCACGGACAGTCACCGAGTGTGAGATAGCCCGGCCGATTGCACTCTGGTCGCTGTCGGGGGCAACTACCGTCACGTCGGCCACCGTCGATAGCTCCTCATAGAGCACCTGCAGCCCGGTCGCGTCGATACCGTCATCGTTCGTCAACAGCACGTCCAAGTCGTCCATATCCGTCTTCAGTGTGGCAGTACAATCAAGCTAGCGCTCCCTGTCCTCTCATATTATGAACATTAGTTTCAATAGCATCTGTTAGCTACTACGTGATATGCCTGACGACGGCACTGCTGGGGGGAACGGAGTCCGGCCCGAGGACGTCCACACAGAGCTGGCAACTGCATTCGGTCTGTTCGTACTCAGTGACGCCAGCATCCACGAGGCTGCCGAGGCGGCAGGGGTATCGCCCTGGGAGCTCGAAGACGAAATCGAACGCGCCGGGCTCACGGAGACACTCGGCCTCGAGGAAGACCGAGACGTGTCGGCGACAATCGACGACCTGCTCGAGGAGTGTTAATCGAAGGTCAGCGGCGTCACACACGCCTCGACGTCGTCGAGCAGGGCGGCACTGTTGGCAGTGTCCTCGCCGGGAAGTGTGACGTGTCCCATCTTTCGGAGGCGATAGACCTCCTGTTTCCCGTACCAGTGTAACGCGGCTCGCTCCCGTCCGAGAACGTTCTCGACGCCACGCAGCCGGGCAGACCGACGGTCGTCGACATCGCCGAGAATGTTCGCCGAGGCCGTCGGACACCGCCGCGCTGTCGTTCCCAGCGGTCGTCCGGTGACTGCCCGGAGGTGCTGTTCGAACTGTGAGGTGTGACAGCCCTCTATCGTCCAGTGTCCGGAGTTGTGTGGACGCGGTGCAATCTCGTTGAGCAGAATCTCGCCGTCGACCGTCTCGAACAGCTCGATGCCGAACACGCCTCTGCCGTCGAGGACGTCGAGTACCTCCAGTGCCACCTCGGTGGCGTGTTCCCGTACTGTTTCCGTGGTCCGCGGCGGTGAGACCATCTGGCGGAGAATCTCCGCTTCGTGTATCGTCTCTGTCACGGGGAAGGTGTCGACCTCGCCGTCTCCCTGGCAGGCCATTACCGCCAGTTCGCGCTCGAAGTCGACGAACTCCTCGACCATCGCCGGTCCCTCGATTGCCGCGAACGCGGTCTCTACGTCCTCGGGAGATTCGACGGGAACGTTCCCGCGTCCGTCGTAGCCGCCTTTCCGGGCCTTGAGCATCGCCGGATAGCCCAGGTCGTCGAGGGCCTCCCGGAGTTCCGTGGCGGAGTCGACTGCGCGGAAGGCCGGCACCGGCACGCCAGCTTCGGACAGTCGTCGCTTCTGAACGAGCTTGTCTTGGATGGTCCGTAGCGTCGCCGGGTCCGGGTGGACCGGCGTCCCGGTCTCCTCGCGGACACGTTCGAGTGCTGCTGGGTCCGTGAGCTCTATCTCGAAGGTGAGATAGTCTGCCCGTTCGGCGAGTTCTCGGATGGTCGCTTCGTCGTCGAACGCGCCGACGACCTGGTCGCGCGCGACTGGCGACGCCGGGGCCTGTGGTGTCGGGTCCGAGACCACGAGGTCTATACCCAGCGGCGCGGCGGCTTCGCCGAGCATCCGGCCGAGCTGGCCGCCGCCGACGATGCCGACGGTCGGTCCTGGTGAACGCAGTTGCATAGCTGGCTGTTCTGTTGCCCTCCTACAAGATAGCTCGGTTCCACAGGCCCGCTTTTGGGGTGGAACATTTGATGCTTGAATCCTAACCTTTGTTCATGATAACCGAAGGGCCGATTACTGTTCTTATCGTCGACGACGACACAGAAGTGTGTAACACCTACGAGATGTACTTCCGAGGCGAGCGGTTCCGTACTCGGGTCGCACAGGGCGGGCCAGAGGCGTTGTTGAAAGTCGACGACGATGTCGACATCGTCTTGCTCGACCGCCGGATGCCGGAGGTTTCCGGGGACGAAGTCCTCGAATTTATCAGAGACTGGAACCTCGACTGCCGGGTTATCATGGTGACGGCGGTCAACCCCGACACGAGCATCATCGAGATGGAATTCGATGGCTATCTCACCAAGCCAGTTTCGAAGTCCGAACTTCTGAGCACGGTCAAACAGCAGGTCCTATTCGAGCGCTACCAGACGCTGTTCGAGCGCTACCAGACTGCGACGAGAAAACACGCACTGCTCGCTGCACAGGATGTCGACGACGAGGAACTCCGCGAACTCACCGAGCGCCGCGAGACACTCAAACAGCGGTTGGAAAACACCGTCGACGCCTTCGACAACGAAATGGTCAAAGAGACGTTGGCCGACCTCCACCAGAGCAGCTAGAGGTCCGCGCCCACTGCGTCTTCGACGCTCTCGAATCCGTCACGTTCGAGCAGTGTGAGCAACCCGCGGTTAATGTCTCGTGCGATTGTGGGACCGCGGTAGATGAGTCCGGTGTAGAGTTGGACGACACTCGCGCCCGCACGGATTTTTCGGTAGGCATCGGCCGCAGTCGAGACGCCGCCGACGCCCACTACCGGCACGTCACTCCGACGGGCGACATAGCGCACCATCTCTGTGGCACTCGATTCGATTGGTTTACCCGAGAGGCCACCGGTTTCGCTCCGGTACGGGGAGTCGAGTGAGGCCGGCCGGTCTGTCGTCGTGTTCGTGGCGACGATGCCGTCGAGGTCGAACTCATCGACAATCTCGAGTGCGTCGTCGACTGCTGGCTCTGGCAGGTCTGGCGAGAGCTTCACCAGCAACGGTGATGCGCCGCGGTCGTTGAGTGCACCGATAATTTCAGCCATCGACTCGCGGTTCTGGAGCTCTGTGAACCCCTGTGAGTTGGGACATGAGATATTGACGACGAAGAAGTCGGCTGCACCGAGTTCGTCGTAGGTCTGACAGTAGTCCTCCGGTGCATCGGCCGGGTCGACGTGTTCGCTCTTGGCGATGTTGACACCCAGCGGAACGCCGACATCTGTCTCGGCGAGGCGGTTACCGACGGTTGTTGCGCCGTGGTTGTTTAAGCCCATCCGGTTGATTACCCCTTCGTCCTCGCGGAGCCGGAACATGCGCGGACGTGGATTACCTGTCTGTGGATTGGCGGTGACACCGCCGACTTCGACGAAGCCAAAGCCAAGCGCGGCCATCGCGCGTGGAATCTCGGCGTTTTTATCGAAGCCCGCGGCGAGTCCAACCGGGTTCGGAAACTCCTGTTCGAACGCGGATACTTCGAGTCGCTCGTCGCTGACCGTGAATCGGTTCGACAGCAGCGACAAAAGCGGCGTCCGCTGGACACCGCCGAGTAACTCGTGAATCGCTCGGTGGGCAGTCTCCGGGGAGAGTCGAAACAACAGCGGTTTAGCGAGGCGGTAAACGTTCATGTTCTGTGACCGATAGTGAACCGTGTGTTTGGCCTCGTGACGGCACGGCGAGGCGGGCTCAGAACTCGTGGTCGAGCTCGTCTGGGTCTGCCTTCTGGATGACGATTTTACTGTCGCGCACACGCACGAACACCTCGTCACCGATTTCCATCCCTGCAACGGCGAGTTCGTCTTCGTGCAGGTTGATGTGAACGTTGTGGTACTCGCCGTCTTCGTCTTTTGCACCACTCGGACTCAGCTTCTTTTTCCGTACCATCGGGCTATCGTATACAGTGGTTCACTGGAGCATGTACTTAAGTCTACCGCGCCTCGGACGACCGGCGGCTGACGCCTAAATCGCGGACTACGTCCTCGTATGCCTGCGTGTGTGCGCGGGTGCGACTGTCTCTGTACGTGGCTTCTCGACGCCGTCATCGGGTGGATTTGCGGTGCGCGCGAGCCAGATTCCCTGGGCAAATACAGTATTTTAACAACTCCGCCGTCTGGAAATATATCAGACCGCACGTTCCTTTATAAAAGACTCGCCGACGGCACCCGGTTTTGGGGATATATTTATTACGGGGCATGTGCTGGTTTGGCATGGAGCGGTGATAACCATGGCACCAGACAACGACAAGCGCAACTTTGCGCTGCGACAAACAGGCGGTGAAGAGACAAGCGTCTTTTCGGGACGGACGCCTCGACAGGCGGCGCTCAAGGCGGCGCGGCGTCTCGACCCAGCACCATCCGAAGACGATGCCGATCCGGAGGAACTGCGGCTCCGAGAGAAGGGTGAAAAGAAGGTCCACGTATACGAGGGGTGGGCTTGGGAAGAACACGCGCCCGACGACAAGCCGGACTGGATGCCCGAGGAGATTACGAAAGGCAACGTCTCCAAAGAAGGCGTCGAGCACCTCGACGAGATCTGACGCGCTGAGCAGACGACCTGTCGCGAGAGACCGTATTTTTTCAGGCTCCGAGTACTAGACTCAGTACCCCCAGTCTTTACCGTTTCCACGTACGCTCGCGTAGCAGGACGAGACATTTAGGTGGCACAGGCCCCAGGCCTCGAACGCGTGGCTCTCACCCGGCCCGACCGGACGCACGCTGCGTGGGATGACGGGCTGGCCTCCGGCCGCGCGATATCGCTGTATCGAGCCGAGAGCTGGTTACGTGCTCACAGAGATGTGGCATGTTCTCATCCAATTCCTGTGGTGTGACTTCATGGCGAAGCACCGCTCGTTCGACGGTCTTAACTAGTCCCACCCCCTGCGACTGAATGCAAAGAAGCGCGGGACGATGATTCCCGCTAAACCCGACAGTCGTTCGATGCCCTTAAGTGAAACAGGGCGTTGATGACTGAATGCAAATCGCTATACTCCGAACCGATTCGGAGAAAAGAAATCCGATGCCCTTAAGTGTAAACGGGCGTTTCGGGTGAATACGAAGCAGCGCGGGGAGACGTTCCCCGCCGAACCCGATAGTCATCCGATGCCCTTAAGTGAAACAGGGCGTTGATGACTGAATGCAAACCGCCTTACTCCGGTTCGGTCCGGAGAAAAGAAATCCGATGCCCTTAAGTGTAAACGGGTGTTTCGGGTGAATGCAAACGAGGTTCGGTCGGGGGCGAGCGAAACCCGGCTGCGTTGGACCAAATCTACGCCATCTCGAAGGGTTTAAGTCCCTTTGTGGTGTACGATTAGGTCCGGAAGACATGAGGATTCCACCCCTGCGGTCCGCCGTATAGATGGGATCTGATGTTAGCCCTGGTAGTTCGGTGACACTCGGTCGGTTATCGAGTGTCCCGAGTCGATAGCAATATAGCAACACACATTATGTGTGTTTCCCGCCTAACCGCCTCCCTCGTGGAGGCACATTCCGGTTGATCCTGCCGGAGGCCATTGCTATCGGAGTCCGATTTAGCCATGCTAGTCGTACGAGTTCATACTCGTGGCGGATAGCTCAGTAACACGTGGCCAAACTACCCTATGGATGAGAATACTCTCGGGAAACTGAGGCTAATTCTCAATACAGCTTCCATGCTGGAGTGCAGGAAGCTAGAAACGCTCCGGCGCCATAGGATGTGGCTGCGGCCGATTAGGTAGACGGTGGGGTAACGGCCCACCGTGCCAGTAATCGGTACGGGTGATGAGAGTCAGAGCCCGGAGACGGTATCTGAGACAAGATACCGGGCCCTACGGGGCGCAGCAGGCGCGAAACCTTTACACTGCACGACAGTGCGATAGGGGGACTCCGAGTGCGAGGGCATACAGTCCTCGCTTTTCTGCACCGTAAGGTGGTGCAGGAACAAGTGCTGGGCAAGACCGGTGCCAGCCGCCGCGGTAATACCGGCAGCACGAGTGATGGCCGATATTATTGGGCCTAAAGCGTTCGTAGCCGGCCAGACAAGTCTGTTGGGAAATCCACGCGCCCAACGCGTGGGCGTCCAGCGGAAACTGTCTGGCTTGGGGCCGGAAGACTCGAGGGGTACGTCCGGGGTAGGAGTGAAATCCCGTAATCCTGGACGGACCACCGGTGGCGAAAGCGCCTCGAGAAGACGGACCCGACGGTGAGGAACGAAAGCCAGGGTCTCGAACCGGATTAGATACCCGGGTAGTCCTGGCCGTAAACGATGTCTGCTAGGTGTGGCGCAGGCTACGAGCCTGCGCTGTGCCGTAGGGAAGCCGTGAAGCAGACCGCCTGGGAAGTACGTCTGCAAGGATGAAACTTAAAGGAATTGGCGGGGGAGCACTACAACCGGAGGAGCCTGCGGTTTAATTGGACTCAACGCCGGACATCTCACC
>NZ_FNFC01000038.1 GCF_900100385.1 Halovenus aranensis | reverse complement strand
TGCTCGGATTGGTCCTTGCTCGGTGGTGTATGCGGTCCCTCGTACCACCTGAGCTTTGCTCTGAGGCGCTTGTTCTCCTGTCGTAACTGTTTGTTCTCTTCTCGAAGCTCTTGGTTTTCTTCGCGGAGCTGTTCGACCTCTTCCTCAAGCGAAGCAAGGCGTGCGAGGATTTCCTCTTTGGTAGGGTCGGAAGAAGTCATGAGCAGGCAAGACGGGATGGTCTCCGGCTGGAGACCATCCCTCGAAGGTGCATTCATTTGCCTGCTGCATCGATCTACGGCACCAATTGGGTGGCTCTTACGAGAGACTATCGAAATCAGTCTGGGGCTAAACACGTACTACACGCTAGTCCATGAATGGTAGATCTGGTGACAACAGACCTTCCGAGAATCGGAACGTCCGACCGACCAGTTTCTTGTTATGGTCATCGGAGTCGTCAACCTCGAAGTAAGCCCGGAGTGCCCGTCCAAACCACGTTTCGTTTGGTTCTTTGAGATCCGTTTGTTCCGTATACCACGTCTTGAATCGCCGGCGTAGTTCTGGAATCGGGGTTGTATCGCCGTCGGACTCTATCGTGACCAACTCGACGAAGGCTTTGGCGGCTTCTTCGTACCGAATCGAGGCGCTTTGGTGGGGGTTCTCCCACAGCGGCGGCTTTTTGAAGATGGTAAACGCATCGTTTTCCTGAAATTCGACGACCGTGTTCTCTAGGTACTCGTATCGTGTTGGGACAAGCGGCTTCCGGATGAACGTATAGCCGCTTGCGGCTGCACCCTTCGTCGCTCGCCGTCGAAGCTCTTCACCTGAGGCCGACTCAAGTACCCATTCGGTCCCGTCTTTGCGGACCTGTGGTGTCTGAAACTCGAAGGTGTCAACTGACTGGTCCGCAGCACCGTCTGCGAGTACGGTCCCATCGGGGGCGACCAACTGTAGCCTATCCTCGGGTGTTACTCGCCATGTCGCTTCGGAGATATCACGGGGCAACAGATACCAGACATCGCCCGTATGCACATCCTTGCGTTGATTGTAGATGATTGTCCCTTCCTCGTCAGTATATTTGAACGCCATACTGATGGGGCCCTCCTTGGCCTCCGGATTTGATGTCCACAGTGTCTGCTTTGCCTCCGTCCGTGACTCGGTGACTACGTGTACTTGATGGTCGTGATAGTCGGCCCGTGCGAGGTTCGTGAGCAGCGCTGCTGGCTTCGTTTTGTTTTCGACTTCGATTTCATGGAAATGAATAACGTCATCGGCTTTACTCACGATATCCGGACGCGATTCGCCATCGAGGTACTGTGTCGTCGTTGGGTCGTGATCCGGAATCTCCACGTCGATCACGTCCTGATCGACGGCAATAATTTCGTGGCCATGCCGGAGCAAGAATCTGATTCGTTCGATAACTAGTTCTTTGTGTCGATCCGATTCTTCATCCGAGTCGTCGGCCACAGCCGTCGAATCGCCGACTTCCTCGACGCCGTAGGATTGCCGGGTACCTGGGCTGGCACTCCCCAATTCTTCGGTCGTGAATGTCGGTTCGGCTGCTGTCGTTAGCCTCCCGAACGAACTCACGTCGAAATACACAGTGTTTAGGGTGAGGAAATGCAGTAGTTCGGCTTTGTGAATCGGGATGCGGCCGTGGACGCCGAAGAGTTCCTGGTAGCGATCCTCATTGTGGACTCGGCCAGCCAGTAGTGCCCGATACTCCGGGAAGCCCGCTGCGACTGCCTCGATCGGCCCATCGCGAAGGCTCATCTCGTCGAGTTGTTCAAGTCGTGATGGATGGGTACTTTGTCGGCTGGCGTATCGCTTGTGTGAGTCGATGGGTAATGCCCAGTTATCCGTCGATGGGCCGGACATATACGACGAGATCCGATACTCGTTGTCCGCTTCGAGATGACGTTTGAGATCCGCTTCGGTGACGATTCCGTGTCCCGCGCCGAACGGCGCGAGCCGTGACGTGACAAGGTAATCGTACGATTTCGACGACCCAGCCGGCTCTAACAGCGTCTGATGGACGCCGGGCATACGATCTCTTTTCAGTTCACGGACGAGTTCTACCGCCATAGCCTTCCCTGCCGTTTCGACGGGGTCAAACGACAGATTCTCCGGTTGCAGCAGTCGGGTCGTCGGGATGGGAATCTTCCCCAACGGTGTGAGATCAAGCGTACAGATCTGGGCCCCGATTATCTCCCCGAAGTGGTCGTCGATGATTGCCTTGATCCGCTGGGCTCGCGTATCTCCGCGATCCGCAGTATTGTTCGAGACTGGCTGCTCCGCGCTGATCGCTGATGTTGGTTCAGATTCTCCGGCATCGTCGGATCCGCCGTCGGTATAGGCTGTGAGTGATGTATTATTCGACCGCTCAGCCGACGTGCCGGCCCCAGTAGCCTCGTCTTGATCCGCTGAGTCCGCTTCAGCGGCCTTCTCGAGACTCTCGTTGTGCGTTAGCCGATTACTGTGACCAATAATAAAGTACTCCTGTTGGACCTTTCCTGGATAGGTCAACAGTTCAAGCATATCGATGCCGTTCTCTTTGAGGATGTCTTCGGCAACATCATCAAACTGTAGCAGTCGCTCAAGCCGGCGATCCTCGTCGGCGTGACCGGGGAGCATCAATCGAACGGCACCAAACCGACAGTACCTGAAGCTGCCCTCCTCGTCGATGTATCGTATCGGTCCGTTTGGTTTGGGTGTTTGTCCCATTTGTCGTGAAGTTGTTATTTTATCTCTTGATCTGGGTGCGATACAATCGGAACGGCGACTGCAGACGGCCACATATGGCTCGACGCTGTCGCTTCGTCTGTGTCCTGCTCTGGTTCGACGTCCCGTACTGGTCGTCGACTAGTGCTGTAGCGGTCCAGAGCAGACTGGGTCGCCAAACCGCATTTGTGGTGAGTCGTTGTGGGTTGTCCATACGTTGCTTAGTTGTGGTCTGAGATGTCCTCGTGGGGCGCTTCCGCTGACGAACAGCTATGGGCAATCTCGAGCGAGAGATCGATGGTCGGGAGCCACCACGAGCGATCGTCGGGCATCGTTGGTGGAATGTCTTCAACCGAGGGAAGACGATCCGAC
This sequence comes from Halovenus aranensis, assembly GCF_900100385.1. GTDB lineage: Archaea > Halobacteriota > Halobacteria > Halobacteriales > Haloarculaceae > Halovenus > Halovenus aranensis. The sequence continues at coordinate 1,979 of NZ_FNFC01000038.1, read as the reverse complement.
AGTATGCAAGCGACCGTCATCTGAGCGGGACGACGACAAGTCGTCTGTTTATCGTACCAAGCTAGAAAGTACTCGATGAACCGTCCTGTCTCACTGCTGTCTCTCGTGTCGTCGGGGATCGTATACGTCTCGAGGAAGGTATTGACTGCGCGCTCACAGTGTTCCTCCCATGATAACCGAGTAGAGTTCTCGGCCCAGCTTTGGGAGCGGATCGGTTCGACGAGCGAACTCCCGTCGCGATATGCGATTGTCTCCTTCGCGCAGAACAGCGGGAGCCTCGGTACGATCGGACGGCGCACAGCTTGGTACTCGTCTGCACAGTCCGCCAGCGAGCGATTCGTCTCGCGGATGTCACCATCGGGATCTGTTACGGCCAGTGAGTCCCCGTGAGTAGTGACCCGCGGTGTTTCGAACGAATACGACGTGATCGGTGCTGTAATCGGTCCTGCTGCGAGACATTGGCCCCCGCTATACAGGGCTCGGCGTCCATCACCGGAGACCGTCCAGTATGGCGACGGTGCGTCGCGCTTGGTGACGACAATATCGCCAGCGCTCGTATAGACGTACGTTGGAATGCTGTACAACTGGTGGCGATCCGGAGCACGGCGATTCGCATACGGGACCTCCAGGATATCTCGGGCCCACCGAGCAGCCTCTTGTGACGGCGTCACGACCAGCAGGTGCGAGCCCGTTTGTCCTGCACGGTTTGCTGCCATGATGAGTTCGCCTGCGGTCTCAACGACTGTCTCGGAGTTATCTGCGTCGGGGGCGACCACCACAACAGGGCCAGTCTCATCGTGAGGATGTCCCCGAAGGTGTGAGTCCCCGTACGACCGGTCATCGACCGAGTCGGCGTGAATGCCGGTTTCAGCTAACCAACCGCTGACAAACTCCCTCAACGACCCACTGCCCTGCACACCGAGTTGTGTCATTACGGGATGTGGGCCGGCCAGAAGCGTCTCATGGTCTGTCCCAGCCGCCTGCGTCCGAACGGTCTCACGAATGAATCGTGGCGCGTGACGAGTCGGCTTTGCTGGCCAGCGACACGGCTCGTAGTGTGGTGTTACGTCAAGCAACGCTTCGAGTTTAGTGGTCGACAGTGTCATCGTCGGCTCGACTGGGAGCGCGTCGTACGGGTCGGTTGCCGGGCGGCCCTGCAGCAGGCCAGCGTACTCGTGGGTACTGTCTCGGAGTCTTAACGATCGCAGGGCCGGGTTTGCGGCGACCTCCGTCTTCTCGCTGGTGATCAGCTTAGCAACCCGACTGCTTTCGGCCCCCGTCCTATCGGTTGCCCAGTAGTTGCCTGCGACACATCGGCTTGACGTGATTCTGTTTGGAGTCGTGCGATCGATTGGACAGACCGGCGAAGAATCGATCGAGGCTGCGAGACCATCCCGACCGAACGGTCGGCCCCCCAGTCCCACTTCCGCGGCGCGCGTCGTGACCCGGAACTGATCCGTCGAGACTGGGTGTATCAAGATCTGACCGACCGTCGGCACATTGCGGGTGTGATTGTGCGTGATAATCGCTCTGAGCAGCAACTCGAGTGCCGATGCCGAGGGCGGTTCGTCGCTGCAGACGAGGCGACTCGTTGGGACGGCAGCGATTCCAATGGGGTCCAACACGAGTGCATTGGTCTTTAGCTAAGCCTCACCTCTAGGTTGTGTAGCGGTAACGAGTCTCTCTTGTAAGATCGGTCGTTGCTGGTGAATCTTCTGCGCATCTTCGATCAGTCGTTCTAACAGCGGTGGCGGCGAGTAACCGAGGTACTCACCCAACTCGTGGAGGAGGAGTTGGGCGTGCGACCGGAAGGTCGCCGCCCAGCGTTCTGGTGGAAACACGATCTCGTCATCTGCGACAACGGTGAGCAGATCCAACAAATCACGGCTCACTAACAGCGACAGCAACGCTGCGTACAGCAGAATCTCGACAACATGGGATTTGCTCGTAGTGAACTCATCCAGTTCGTACTGCGTCTT
>NZ_FNFC01000008.1 GCF_900100385.1 Halovenus aranensis | reverse complement strand
GACGCAGTACGAACTGGATGAGTTCACTACGAGCAAATCCCATGTTGTCGAGATTCTGCTGTACGCAGCGTTGCTGTCGCTGTTAGTGAGCCGTGATTTGTTGGATCTGCTCACCGTTGTCGCAGATGACGAGATCGTGTTTCCACCAGAACGCTGGGCGGCGACCTTCCGGTCGCACGCCCAGCTCCTCCTCCACGAGTTGGGTGAGTACCTCGGTTACTCGCCGCCACCGCTGTTAGAACGACTGATCGAAGATGCGCAGAAGATTCACCAGCAACGACCGATCTTACAAGAGAGACTCGTTACCGCTACACAACCTAGAGGTGAGGCTTAGCTAAAGACCAATGCTTTCGCGACCATTATGCGGTTCTAGAAACGTTCAAGTATTTTGGTCTCTGAGCCCGCGCAAGTGCGTTTTAATCGCTACTACGACGTATTCCGGAATAATTAATTGAAGACTTCTTCAACTAATTAGCAATGGCACGAGAGACAGACCGGCTTCGCCGGTATCTCGACGACGAAATCGAGGGGTGTCGCAGCGAAGATGTCGAGCGGCGACTCGACGAACTAGAGACCCTCGACACAGCGCTCGGGGAGGCCCACCTGGGGGCCGAACTGGACGTCCTCTCGGCGCTTGCAAACGAGACGCGGTACAGGCTGGTCCGGACACTCGTCGCTGCGGGGGAAGAACTCTGTGTCTGTGAGCTACAGTCCGTCGTCGACGTGACCGAGAGCGGGCTGAGTCACGCGCTCTCGGCGCTCGCCGAGGCAGGCCTTGTCGACGGACGCAAAGAGGGGCGCTGGAAGAAGTACCGAGCGACAAACCGCGCAGTCGCGCTCGTGACGGTACTCGACGGGTGTGTGAGCGATGAGTGAGGTCCACGAACACGGACCGAACTGCGGCTGTGAGAGCTGTGGCGACCCCCGGTCGATGGACGTTCTCGACAAGTACCTCACCGTCTGGATTTTCGGCGCGATGGCGGTCGGTGTCGGGCTGGGCTATCTCGCGCCGTCGGTGACCCAGCCGATTCAGGACCTCCACCTCGTCGAAGTCGGACTCGTCGCCATGATGTACCCGCCGCTTGCGAAAGCCGATTACTCGCAGCTTCGGGCCGTGTTCAGCAACTGGCGCGTCCTCGGGCTGAGTCTCGTCCAGAACTGGCTCATCGGCCCGACGCTGATGTTCGGGCTCGCCGTCTTCTTTTTCAGCGGGCTCGTCCCCGGGCTTCCGGCACGACCGGAGTACTTCCTCGGGCTGGTCTTCATCGGGATGGCGCGCTGTATCGCGATGGTGTTAGTCTGGAACGAACTCGCCGAGGGGTCGACCGAGTACGTGACCGGGCTGGTCGCGTTCAACAGCCTCTTCCAGATTGTTACGTACGGGGCCTACGTCTGGTTTTTCGGGCTGTTTCTGCCGCCGCTGCTCGGGATGGAGACGCTCGTGGCCGGCATCGAGACGTTCGACGTGACGCCGATGCAGGTCTTCGAGGCAATCGTTATCTTTCTCGGTATCCCGTTTGTCGGCGGCTTTCTCACGCGATATGTCGGGACGCGCTCGAAGGGTACGGAGTGGTACGAGGACCAGTTCGTCCCGACGGTCGACCCGCTCACGCTGGTCGCGCTGTTGTTCACCGTCATCGTAATGTTCGCCACACAGGGCGAGAACATCGTCGCTGCGCCCGGCGATGTGCTCCTGATTGCGGTCCCGCTGACGATTTATTTCGTCGTGATGTTCCTCGTCAGCTTCGGGATGGGGAAAGGAATCGGTGCGGATTACTCGACGACGACTGCCATCGGGTTCACCGCTGCTTCGAACAACTTCGAGCTAGCAATCGCGGTCGCGGTCGCGGTGTTCGGCGTCGGCTCCGGGGTGGCTTTTACCACGGTGGTCGGGCCGCTCATCGAGGTGCCGGTCCTGCTCGCGTTGGTCAACGTCGCCCTGTTCTTCCAGCGCAGATTCGACTGGAGCGGTGCCACGACTGGACAGCTCTCCACCGAGACAGACGCGACACTGGAAGACGATTGACAACCATGACACAACACAGCGACGACGAGCCGACACGCATCGCTTTCGTCTGTGTCCAAAACGCCGGCCGGTCGCAGATGTCTGTGGCCTTCGCGGAACACGAGCGGGAGCGGCGCGGCCTCACAGACCGCATTGAGATTCTGACCGGCGGAACCAGCCCCGCAGAGAGCGTTCACGAGCCTGTCGTCGAGGTGATGGACGAGGCCGGGATTGATATCGCCGACCGGACGCCACGACAGATTACGACCGCGGAACTCGAGACCTGTGACTACGTCGCGACGATGGGCTGTTCGACACTCGACGTTAGCGATGTCAGTGAAGCGGTCGAAATTCGTGAATGGGCGCTCGAGGACCCGGATGGTACCGACCTCGGCCGTGTCCGCGAAATCCGCGACGAAGCCGAACAGCGCGTCGCTGCCCTGTTCGACGAGCTTGCCACGACAGCCTGACCCTCCGCGAACGTGCAACAGTAAAGTGTCCATGCCGCCGACATACCGGTATGAGCGAGACGGACATCGACGACGTGGACCGGGCGATTCTGTACGCGCTTCAGGAGAACGCCCGAAACATGTCCTCCGGCGACATCGCAGAGCGAACCGGGACTTCGGACAGCACTGTCCGCAAGCGTATCCAGCGCCTCGAAACCGACGGCGTAATCAAGGGCTACAGCGCCGAGGTCGACTATCAGCGGTCGGGGTATCCGCTCCGGATGTTGCTCTACTGCACTGCGTCGATTCCCGAACGTGGCGACCTCATTCCAGAGATACTCGCCATCGACGGCGTTGTCTCTGTACAGGAACTGGTCACCGGCGAGCAGAACCTCCTCGTGACGGCCGTCGGAGAAACCGACGACGACATCACGCCTGTTGCACAGGAACTCCTCGAGATGGGGCTCACCGTCGCCGACGAAGTCCTCGTCCGGAGCCACGAGACGACGCCGTTCGGCGGATTCAACGCCACCGACAGCTAACAGAGTACGCGTTCGACATCCATCGCACCCGCGCGGCGGACGACCGCCGCGACGGGGTCGACAGCGCCCGCAAGGTTGTCCGAACCGCCGTCGATGACGGTCAGTGCCGCCCGCTTTCCGGGTTCGATAACGCCACAGTCCAGCCCTGCAATCTTTGCACCGGCAGTCGTCGCCATCCGCAGCACCTCTGTCGGCGTTACGTCGAACACGTTCGAAGTGTAGGCCATCTCACGGAACATCGACGGCGGGTTCAACATCACGTTGTCCGTTCCCAGTGCGACTGTCGTGTAGTCCAGAAGGTCCCGAATCGGAGGCTTCCCGACGCCGAGAACAGCGTTCGCACGCGGGCAGACGGCAATCGGAACCGACTGGGCGGCGACGCGGTCGAGGTGTTCCTGGCGAGCGTGGACCATGTGGACCAGGAGGTCGGGCTCTAAATCGAGCGCCGGGTGAATATCAGTCGCGTCTGGTTCGCCGGCGTGGATGGCAAACGGAACGCCGCGGTCCCTGCATGTGGCCCGCTCGTCCCCGAAATCGTCGTCGTTCGCGCCGCTGGCCCCGTAACCGTCTGCGATGTCGAGGACTTCGGTCTCGTCGCTCCCGAAAATGAACGGGTCGATAGCCAGCGACTCTGCGGCATCACGGAGTGCACGAGTGCCCGTGGTCCCGAACTCTCGGAAATCGAGCGTCGAAACAGTGCCGGTCTGTTGCATGAACCGGAGCGTCTGCTCCATCGCCTGGACGAGTTGGTCGCGGTCTACCTCGGAGAGTCGGCGGTGTTTCAGGCTATCTGGCGGCACAACCGCCTCCTCCAGCGAGAGACCGACGGCCGCCTCTTTAGCGACAGAGTCTCCCAGGTGTGTGTGCGCGTTGACGAACGCAGGAACCACGATGTTGTTCGACGCCGTGTCTGTCGGCTCGACAGCGGTAATACGACCGTCTTCGACGACGACGCGACCCTCTACGGCCTCGAAACCGGACCCAGCCAGAATCGTCCCCTCTACCGTCTCCATACTAGAAGCGGGATGTAGGTAACAATATGTCTTTATATTCTATACTCACGAACGATTCGGTATATTTATACCCGACACGAGCAAGTGATTCAGTAGTGATGGCCACTGTCGCCGACCGCAGTGGCACAGTCGCCGGCTGACTGCACTCGTGTGGTCTGGCGGCCCGCTGTCGACGCAGATGTCTGTTCGCCTTCTCCTCTTAGCTCACAGCGCCGAGACTCTTCAGTATAACTAATATGTTCGATTAAAGCTCTAAAGTGAACAATTTGGTAATATAGATAGATTTAATACACATAATGTTCGTATAGAGTAATAACGATGACCGAGTTCGTGGCTGCAGGTCAAACACACCGGGGGACACGGCACTCGGTCGTGACAGACAAACGATGACAGGCAAATCAGAGACGACGACGACGGTGGCACAGCTTCCGAGGCCGGATGGCTCACGCTCGCCGGTTTCGGCAACGCTGACGCGGCTGGTCTGGCTCCTCTGGGCGGCCAGTCTGGGTGTATTGGGGTTGTACGTCCGGCGCGGCGGACCGTGGGAGGTCGGCGGACTGGCTGCGGTCGATGGGTTGACCGTCGCGATGTGGGTCACGGTCACATTTTTCAGTGGCATCGTCCACAGCTACTCCCGGCGGTACATGGCCGGGAGCAAGACGATAGACGGCTTCTTCGCCCGCGTGTTCGCGTTCACGCTCGTGGTGATGGCGCTGGTCGCGGCCGACAGTCTCGTCCTCTTTGCTCTGTGCTGGGCGCTGATGGGGCTCGTCATGGCCGAGCTAATCGGCAACAGCCGGGGATGGCCACAGGCACAGGCCGCGGCATCGGTCGCGCGACGGTACTTCCTCGGCGGTACGGCCGCACTGGCCGTTGCTCTGGGAACGCTCTGGTATCACACCGGCTCGACCACTGTCTCGGAACTGGCGTCGTCCGTCGAGAGTATCTCGACCCCCGTCGTGTTGTTCGCCGCGGGTGGCTTTCTGGTCGCGGCGATGGCGCAGTCTGCACTGGTCCCGTTTCATACGTGGCTCCTCTCCTCGATGACGGCCCCGACGCCCGCGTCGGCGTTGATGCACGCCGGCTTCGTCAACGCGGGCGGGATTTTGCTCGTCCGGTTCGCGCCGGTCGTGACCGTCGAGCCGGGATTCATGCTCGTGGTCGTTCTCGTCGGCGCGGCCAGCGCACTGTTCGGAAAGCTGTTGAAGACCGTCCAAACGGACGTCAAAACGAAGCTCGGCTGCTCGACAGTCGGTCAGATGGGCTTTATGATTGTGCAGGCGGGGCTTGGCTTCTTCGGTGCCGCGCTCGCACATCTCCTCTTGCACGGGTTCTACAAGGCGTATCAGTTCCTCTCTTCGGGGAGTCAACTCGAACACAAAAGCCCGACAAAAGACGGACGCGGCGCGGCGGGAGTCGCTGGGGGCCTCGTGGTCGTTGCGACGGCACTCGCTGGCGGTGTGCTCTTTGCGTTCCTGACCGGCAAAGGGACGAAACTCGACAGCGGACTCCTGCTCACGCTGCTGGTCGTACTGACTGTCCTGCACGCGGCCCGCGAACTCGCCCGTGACCCGGCACTCCCCTCCTGGATTCGCTACGGTGGCGTTCCGCTCGTCGCGCTCCCTGCAATCGCACTCTATGCGGCCGTGTACGAGGCCACCACGGCCCTGCTCTCAGACCTTCCCGCGACCGGAGAGCCGGCGGAGCTGACGGCCGTTCACGTCGTCGTCGCCCTCGCCTTCGTCGTCGCGTACGTGGCCATCGAACGCGGCCTCTATCAGCGCAGCCAACGGCTGTACGTCTGGCTGGTAAACGCCAGCCAACCCCCGGCGGAGACGCTTCTCACCTCGACGGAGGAATACAATGAGTACTGAGTCCGCAATCCACGAGAGTATCGAGCGGGCAGCACAGACAGTCGGCTCGGTCTGGCCGCTTCACTCGTTTGTGACGGCGAACCCGCTGGCCGGCTTCGAGGACCGGCCGTTCCATGCGGCCGTCGACGACGCCGAGCGACTGCTCGGCGGTGACGGGTACCCTGACCCAGCCCTCTTCCGGGCGGCACTTGAGGCCGACCGCATCGACACCGAGATACTCCGAGAGGAACTCGCGGCACACGGATACGAGAGCGACCCCGAGAACTCACTCGAACGGATGGCCGACACGACGGCAGCCGACACGGCGGAGGCGGCTCTCGAGACAGAGCGGGTCGACGCCGTGGTGACGAAGTGGCTGGCGGCGTTTCTCGACCAGGGCCAGGCCGACTGGTCGATGCCCGACCGCGAGGCGGGCTTTTATCAAGCGTTCCGGAGTGTCGCACCACACGACAGCGCGATTCCCGACGCGGCCGCCGACCTGCCCGACGAGCCAGTCGAGGCAATTCAGGACGCGCTGGCCGAGAGCCCCGTTGGCGAGTGGGAGACGGTCTTTCGCGCCCAGTTGGCCGCGCTTCCGGGCTGGACCGGCTTCATCAAACAGCGCGTCGCCGACGACGACGCCTGGCAGTCGGCCTATCCGATAACGTTGGCCGGCTATCTCGCAGTCCGGCTGACGCTGGTCGACTGCTTCGACGCGCCGGTCGTTCCCGAAGCGGTATCCGACGACGCCGAGGACGAACGCGACGTGCCCCGTCCCGAGTGCTGGCTGCGCGCCTGGGAGCGCAGCTACCGCGACGAACTCGTCGACCCCCTGACCGACGCAAGTGCCACTCTTGGCGACGACACGGGCACGCGCCCGGACGCCCAGTTGGTCTTCTGTATCGACACACGCTCTGAGATACTCCGCCGGCATATCGAAGCGGCTGGCGACTACGAGACACACGGCTACGCCGGCTTTTTCGGCGTTCCGATGCGCTATGACGGGTACGGCACCGATGTGACCGTCGATGCCTGTCCGCCGATTCTCGACGCAGAGCACCGTATCGTCGACCGGCCTGCGACGACCCAAGAGACGAAAGGCGTCTACGACCGGTGGCAGGCGACGCTTCGTACCACGAAACAGGCAATCAAACGCCTCGAATCGAACGCCGCGACCGCGTTCAGCTTCGTCGAGAGCGCCGGTCCGGGATATGGGGTCGCTCTCGCGGCGCGGACACTGCTCCCCCGTCGTGTCTACGACCTGGTTTCGGGTGCCGACGAGCGCGTCCCCGACGGCCACGAGTTCTGTGAGCCGACCGTCGACTACGACCCAGACACAGACCACGCGCTGCCTGCCGGCCTCACCCACCAGCAGAAAGTCGAATACGCCGCCACGGCCTTCGAGCTCATGGGCTGGGAGGAGTTCGCTCGTGTCGTCGTCTTCACCGGGCACGCCAGCCAGACCGCGAACAACCCGTTCGATTCGAGCCTCGACTGTGGCGCCTGTGCCGGCAATCCCGGGGGACCGAACGCCCGCGTGCTCGCGGCCATCTGCAACGACGAGGCCGTCCAGTCAACACTCAGAGAACGCGGCATCGAGATTCCAGAGGACACCGTCTTCGTCGCCGGTGAACACAATACGACGACCGACGAGGTCGAGTTGTACGCCGACGACGTTCCCGCCTCTCACGAGGACGCCATCGAGCAACTCCGCACGGACCTCGCGAGCGCCCGGGCAGATGCCGCCACAGAACGCGCCCGTGACATGGGTGCTGACGGAGAAGCGGGCATCCGCGAAACCGAGCGCCGGGCGGCCGACTGGGCCGAGACGCGCCCGGAGTGGGGGCTGGCAGGAAACGCCGGGTTCGTCGTCGGTCCTCGGGACCTCACCGACGGCATCGACCTCGACGGCCGGTCGTTCCTCCACTCGTACGACTGGTCGACCGACCCCGACGGCAACGCCCTCGAAGCCATCATGGCCGGCCCGATGGTTGTCACGCAGTGGATTAACACGCAGTACTACTTTGCGACCGTCGACAATGCGGCCTACGGCAGCGGGTCGAAAGTCACACACAACGCCGTCGGTAACATCGGCGTCTACCAGGGCAACGGCGGCGACCTGATGACGGGACTGCCCTCGCAGTCGCTGATGAGTGCAGACGACGAGCCATACCACCAGCCCCTCCGACTCTCGACGGTTATTCACGCGCCGGTCGAGCGCGTGACCGAGATACTCGCGGCGAACGAACGGCTCCAGTCGCTGCTTGACAACGACTGGCTCTCGCTGACTGTCGTCGACCCCGAGCAAGACCACCGGGCGTTCGAGTACACTGCTAACCTCGAGTGGACGCCGCTCTCGACGGAGGCGAAGACACCAGAGACAGCGCCGACGGTCACTCCTGACGACTAGACCGGGACGCTATTTTTCGCTCTCGCGTTCGGGGTCGTAGCTCGCGAACCACGAATCGAGGGTTTCCAGCCGGTGGATTGCCCGGTCCGGGTCGCCGACGTTGTGGTGTTCGTCGGGATAGATGACCAGTTTCGCGTCGATGCCCTGCTTGCGGACGCTCACGTAGAGCTGTTCGGACTGGCTCGGGGGACACCGATGGTCGTTCTCGCCGGCAGTCACCAAAAGCGGCGTCTCGACGTTCTCGACCTCGGTGATAGCCGAGGCCTCGTCGTATGCCTCGGGGTTCTCCCAGGGGAGTCCGAAGTCGGCTTCGAGCCAGTTCTGTGAGTCGTCGGTGCCAAACGACGACCGCAGGTCGTAGATGCCGTGTTCCGCCGCGGCGGCGGCCCACCGGTCGTCCTGGGTGACGAGGTAGCCGGTGTTGACACCGCCCTGAGAAAAGCCCGTCGGGAAGAGTCGGTCTGGGTCGGCCCACCCCCGGTCGAGGAGTTCGTCGACGCCCGCGAGCAGGTCGGTGACCTCGTGGATCCCCCACTCGCCGTTGAGCGACTCACAGAACGCCCGGCCGTAGGAGGTCGAGCCGTGGTAGTTCACCCTGAACACCAGATACCCGCGGGAGGTGAAGTAGGCGTTCTGGAAGCGGAATCCGGGCGCGTCGTAGGTCATCGGCCCGCCGTGAATGTTGAGTATCAGGCCGCGCTCGTCGGGGTCCTCGGGGTCGAAGTCGTCGGGGTAGTACAGCAGTCCTTCGACCTCGTCGCCGCGTGCTCCCTCGAAGCGGAGCCGTCGACAGTCGGGAACCTGGTGGTCGTCGAGAAACTCGTCGTTGACGCCGGTGAGTCGCGTCCGCTCGGCATCACCGGCGGTCAACTCGTCAACTCCGAGGGCGAACAGGTCCGCCCCCGCCGTCGGCACAGACACCTGGAAGACGAGCGTTCCACCGCCAAGGTCCATCGTCCCCACCGTTTCGAGGCTGTCCTGGCGCTCGTAGACCCGCTCTGGGCCGCCCTCTCTGTCACACCGGAGAAAGCGTGTCTGCCCCTCGTCGCCGATGAGCGTTACCAGCGTCTCCTCGTCGACCCACTGCGGGGCGACGCGGCCGAGCGTTCTATCTATCCCGTCTGTGACGGTCCAGAACTCCGTGCCGTCTGTGACACACAGCTCCGTCGGCACGTACCAGTTGTCCGGCCGTCGGGCGGTGAAGGCGAGGTGCTCTCCGTCGGGACTCCAGACCGGGCTGGCGGCCGCGTGGTCGCTTTCGGTCAGCTTGCGGCGGTCCTCGCCCGCGGGGTCGATTGTGTAGATGTCCGTGACGTAGCTGTCGTCGGGCCACTCTGTGTGGCTGGCGACGTAGGCGATGCGGTCGCCGGGCCCCCAGGCGGGCTGGAGGCCGCCGGGACTGCCGTGGCCGCCGTCGTTTGCCTCGTCGATGCGTTCAGTCTCTCGGCTCGTGACGTCGACGACGAAGAGGTAGCTGGTCACCTCGTCGAGATAGCCTGTGCCGTCGTATTTGTGCTGGAGACGCTCGACCTCGATTGGGCCGTTGTCCTCGCGCTGGTCGAGATACGCCTGTTCCTCCTCGGTCGGGTCCCGGGCGGCGACGACGAGCCGGTCACCGTCTGGTCCCCAGTCGAACGCGGAGACGCCTTCTTCGTGGTCGGTGAGCTGGCTCGCGTCCCCGCCGAGTTCCATATCGAATGCCCAGACCTGCGGCTTCGGGTCGCCGGCACCTGCACTGTCTTCCTCGTCTGTGTCACCCTCCGCGTCAGCCGTCTCGTCGGGGTCGTCACTCTCGTCTTCGTTGTGGCCGACACGGAGGTCGGGGTCACGCTCGCGGGTCGCGACGAACGCGAGCATCGACCCGTCTGGACTCCAAGCGGGGCTCGACCCATCCGAGGCACGCGTCAGTCGGTGTGGCTCCCGCGAGCCGTCGGTCGGGGCGACCCACAACGAGTTGACCGACTCCTCCTCGTCGGGGTCGTACTCCTGTGTGAGAAAGGCGACGCGCTCGCCGGTCGGCGAGACGGCGGCGTCGCGTATCCGTGTGATATCGTAGAGTGCGTCAGCGGCTAGCATGCATTTCCTCGTGGTCGCAGTATCTTATAATCGTTCCCACTCTGGTATCACGAAACGTCAGGCGTTTACTCACGGCAACGCAACGGCAGTTATGGACGGCGAAATCTCTGCTGACGAACTGCAGTCGCTCCTCGAAGACGACGCCGCGACGGTTGTCGATATCCGAAATCCGATGGCATTCAGTCACGGCCACATCCCGGATAGCCTCAATATCCCGCTGGAGTCCCTGCCCCGAGAGGTCGAGCAACTCCGCGACGCCGACCGCGTGGTGACGGTCTGTCCCCACGGGAAAGCAAGCGTCCGGGCGGCCCGGCTCATCGCTTCCTTCGAGGGATTCGAGGGGCGTGTCGACAGCCTTGCGTGTGGCATCACCGGCTGGGACGGGCCGACTACGAGCGAGCAAGACGAAAGCTCCTCCGCTGCCCCGTTTTAGCGCCGCTCGGCGGAGCGACACCTCTTTGAGTCCCCTTCCGGAACAACGATTATGGACTCAAAGCGGGAGCTGACGAGCGTCGATATTGCGGCCTTTGCCGGTGAGTTTGCGGCATACGAGGGTGCACGCCTGGACAAGGCGTACCTCTACGACGACGGATTGGTCCGGCTGAAGTTACGGCATTACGACCGCGGACGCGTCGAGTTACTGCTCGATACGGGCGAGACGAAACACGTTCGAGTAGCCACACCCGAGCGAGTGCCGCCTGCCCCCGAGCGGCCGCCGAACTTCGCGATGATGCTCCGAAATCGTATGGAGGGGGCCGAACTCGTCGGCATCGAGCAGTTCGAGTTCGACCGTATCGTCCAGATTCACTTCGAGCGCGACGACGCCAGGACGACGATTGTCGCTGAGTTGTTCGGTGACGGCAACATCGCGGTTCTCGACGGCAACGGCGAGGTGGTCGACTGCCTCGATACGGTCAGGCTGAAATCTCGAACCGTCGCGCCGGGCTCGGTTTACGAGTTCCCGGACGCCAGATTCAACCCCCTCGCCGTCGACATCGACGGTTTCGTCGCCAGAATGGCACAGTCTGATACCGACGTCGTGCGGACGCTTGCGACACAGCTGAATTTCGGCGGTCTCTGGGCCGAGGAACTCTGTACCCGCGCCGGGGTCGAGAAGACACTCGACATCGACGAGGCCGACCGCGAGGAGTACGAACGCATCTACGAGGTGGTTCAAGACATGTCGGCACGCCTCGGGCGTGGCGACCTCGACGCTAACGTCTACTTCGAGGACGACGACCAGAGCCACGCCGTCGACGTGACCCCGGTTCCGCTGGAGGAACACGCACACCTGGCACGAGACAGCTACGACCAGTTCACCGACGCCCTCGACGCCTACTTCGCAACCCTCGGAGACGAGGACGACGACGTGCCTGCCGATAGCACGCCACAGCGCCCGGACTTCGAGGCCGAAATCGAGAAGAAACGACGCATCATCGAACAGCAGGAGGGCGCAATCGAGAACTTCGACCGACAGGCCGACGCAGAACGCGAGAAAGCCGAGGCGCTGTACGCCCACTATGACCTGGCCGACGACGTTCTCTCGACGGTCCGACAGGCCCGCCAAGAGGGGACTCCGTGGGACGATATCGAGGCCAGATTCGAGGAAGGAAAAGAGCGTGGCATCGAGGCGGCCGAGGCGGTCAACTCACTGGACGGCAGCGAAGGGACGGTAAGTCTCACAGTCGGTGGCCACGACGTGACACTCCGAGTCAGTGACGGCGTCGAGAAAAACGCCGACCGCATCTATCAGGAGGCAAAGCGCATCGAAGAGAAAAAAGAGGGCGCACAGGCAGCCATCGAGAACACGCGTGAGGAACTCGAAGAGATACAAAAGCGGCGCGAGGAGTACGACGCCGACGACACAGACGACGAACCAGCCCAGGAGCGCGAGGACGTCGACTGGCTCGACCGACCCTCGATTCCGCTCAGGTCTTCGGAAAAGTGGTACGAATCGTATCGCTGGTTCCACACGAGCGACGGCTTTCTCGTCATCGGCGGCCGCAACGCCGACCAGAACGAAGACCTCGTCAAGAAGTATCTCTCGCGTGGCGACCGCTTTTTTCACACGCAGGCCCACGGCGGCCCGGCCACGATACTGAAAGCAACGGGACCCAGCGAGTCCTACGACGAGGACATCGAGATACCCGACCGCTCGAAGGAGGAAGCCGCGCAGTTCGCGGCCTCGTACTCCTCGATTTGGAAAGAAGGCAAATTCGGGGCCGACGTGTACATGGTCGGCGACGACCAGGTCTCGAAGACGCCCGAGAGCGGGGAGTACCTGGAGAAAGGCGGTTTCGCCATCCGCGGCGACCGGACGTATTTCGACGATACGCCGGTCGGCGTGGCCGTCGGCATCACCTGTGAGCCAGAGACGCGTGTCATCGGCGGTCCGCCCGCTGCTATCACGGAACGAGCCGAGACGAGTATCGCAGTCGAGCCCGGCAAATACGCACAAAACGACATCGCAAAACGGCTCTACCGAGAGTTCAAGGGGCGCTTTGACGACGAAACGTTCGTGCGAAAAATCGCCAGCCCCGACCTCATTCAGGAGTTCCTGCCGCCGGGACAGAGTTCGATGGTCGACAGCGAGTGACCGGCACTCACACCATGCCCTTGCCCTGCAGTTCACGGGCGATGATGTTTTTCTGAATCTCGGTCGTTCCCTCGTAAATCTGGGTGATTTTGGCGTCGCGGTAGAGTCGCTCGACGTCGAAGTCGTCGACGTAGCCCGCACCGCCGTGAATCTGGAGCGCCTCGTCGACGACATCCACCGCGACCCGGGAGCCATACTCCTTTGCCATCGAGGCGAGCATCGTCAGGTCCTCCTCGTTGTCGTTGTCCTGACACCAGGCCGACTTGTAGGTCAGCATCCGCGCGGCCTCTGTCTTGGTGAACATGTCCGAGAGCTTGTGCTGGATGGCCTGGAACTCACCGATAGAGCGGCCGAACTGCTCGCGCTCGTCGGCGTACTGGAGTGCGCGCTCTGCGGCACCCTTCGCGATACCGACTCCCTGTGCGGCGACGGCGGTCCGGGTCTCGTCGAAGAACTGCATCTGCTGGAGGAAGCCGGCACCGCGCGTGCCCACGAGATTCTCCTCGGGGACGCGCACGTCGTCGAAGATGAGTTCGGCGGTGTCCGAGGCGCGAATCCCCAGCTTACCCGTAATCTTCTCCGCAGAGAAGCCGTCTCGGTCTGTCTCGATGATAATCTGGGAAAAGCCGTTGTACCGTCCCTCTGCGTCGGGGTCGGTCTCACAGAGCGCGACGACGTAGTCGGCGATAGTCCCGTTGGTAATCCACATCTTGTTGCCGTTGATGACGAACTCGTCGCCGTCTTTCTCCGCGTGCGTGGAGATAGATGATACGTCAGAGCCGGCGTGGGGTTCGCTGATGGCCGCGCCAGCGACCGCCTCGCCTTTCGCGACTGGCGGGAGGAACTCTTCTTTCTGTTCCTCAGTGCCGAACTCGACGATGTTCTCTGTCCCGAAAGACGTCGAGACGATACAGAGCGCGATACCTGGGTCGGCAGCGAACAGCTCTTCGATGATGAGCATCGTCTCCAACGAGGAGTAGCCTGCGCCGCCGTACTCTAGGGGGATATTCGACCCCGTCAGTCCCATCTCGGCTGCTTTCTCGACAATCTCGTAGGGGTATTTCTCCTCGCGGTCGTACTCGCCGGCGACCGGCTTGACCTCGTTTTCGGCGAACTCCCGTACCGTCTTCTTGATTTGTTGTTGCTCCTGTGATAGTCCAAACTCCATGAGGAAGTGTTACACACCATACCAAATAACCGTTTCCATACCCTAATAAACTCGCTAGCTGTTTTTCAGTGAGCGAACGAAAACGTTGAAGCCGCGGGCGCGAGTCTAGCCGGACGAACTATGCAACCCGAAGATATCGAGACAATAACCGTTCTCGGCGCAGGAACGATGGGCCACGGCATCGCAGAGGTCGCCGCACTGGCCGGCTACGATGTTCGGCTCCGTGATATAAACGAGGAGCTGGTTGAAGAAGGGTACGACCAGATCGAGTGGAGTCTGAACAAACTCGCAGAGAAAGACCGCATCAGCGAGGACTTGCGAGACGACGCTGTTGCGAGTGTCACCCCTGTTGTCGAGATGAGCGACGCCGTCGAGGACACTGACGTCGTCATCGAGGCTATCGTCGAGAACATGGACATCAAGAAGGATGTCTACGAAGAAGTGTCCGAACACTGCCCCGACCACACTATCTTCGCGTCGAACACGTCCAGTCTCTCTATCACCGAACTCTCCGAGGCGACCGACCGGCCCGAGCAGTTCTGTGGGATGCACTTTTTCAATCCGCCAGTCCGGATGGACCTCGTCGAGGTCATCCGCGGCGAACACACCGACGACGAGACGATGGATGCCATCGAGGCGCTCGCGGAGGACCTCGACAAGACGCCGGTCCGGGTCCGTAAGGACGTACCCGGCTTCATCGTCAACCGCATTCTTGTTCCGCTGATGAACGAGGCGTGCTGGCTCGTCGAGGAAGGCGACGCGACCGTCGCCGAGGTAGACTCGACGACGAAATACGATATCGGCCTCCCGATGGGCGCGTTCGAACTGGGCGACCAGGTCGGTATCGACGTGACCTACCACGTTCTCGAATACATGCACGAGGTACTCGGTGAGCCCTACGAGCCTTGCCCGCTGCTCGAGGAGAAAGTCGAGAGCGAGGACCTCGGTCGCAAGACCGGCGCTGGCTTCTACGACTACGAGGACGGTGACGGCGCGGAGGTCCCGGCCGACGAGGGCCGCGAGGACGTTCGCAACCGCCTCAACGCCGTCCTGGCAAACGAGACCGGCAAACTGCTCGAAGCTGAGGTCGCGCCAATCGAGGACATCGACGAAGCGGTCAAACTGGGCGGCCGGTGGCCGGACGGCCCCGGAAAGCTCTGTGACGACGCCGGACTCGACACGCTCGTCGAGACACTCGAATCGCGTCACGAGGAGACCGGCCACGGCCGCTACGAGGTTGCCGATGGTCTCCGCGAGGCCGCCGAAGAGGGTGGCTTCTACGGTGAGGACGAGGAAAGCGAGGGACAGGACTTCGAGAACGTCCGCATCGAGTACCCCGAGGAGATGGTAGGCCACATCGTACTCGACCGGCCCCACCAGCTCAACACGGTCAACCTCGAGATGATCGAAGAGTTCAGCGCGGCAATCGACGTGCTCGAAGACGACGAGGACGTGCGTGCAATTTTAGTCACGGGCGCGGGCGACCGCGCCTTCAGCGCCGGTGCCGACGCGATGGGGATGGCGAGCAAGGCAAACCCCATCGACGCCGTCGAACTCTCCCGTGCCGGCCAGGACGCCTGGGGGAAACTCGAATCCAGCTCGATGCCGACGGTCGTCGGTATCGACGGCTACTGTCTCGGTGGCGGTATGGAACTGGCTACCTGTGCAGATATGCGCGTCGCGACCGAACGCTCGACGTTCGGCCAGCCGGAGTTTAACCTCGGACTCCTCCCTGGCTGGGGCGGCACACAGCGCCTGAAACACCTGCTGGGCGAGAGCCGCGCCAAGGAAATCATCTTTACCGCAGACCACTACGACGCCGAGACGATGCACGACTGGGGCTTTGTCAACCGTCTCGTCGACAACGACGAACTCGAAGAGGCGGCACTCGACCTTGCGGCAGACCTCGCAGCCGGGCCACCCCTGGCAATGGAGTACGCCAAAAAGGCGATGCTCGCCGGCCGGGACGACACCGAGGCGGGCCTCGAAACCGAATCCTTCGCGTTCGGTCACCTCATCGCGACCGAAGACGTGATGGAGGGCGTCTCGAAAATCCAGAGCGACGAAGACCCCGAGTTCAAGGGGAAGTAACGCAGTCTCGACCGGCGGTCAAAAAAAAAGACCGTGTGAGCGTCAGGACGCTGCGTCGTACGTGACGCTGACAGAGTAACTGACCGAGACCTGTCCAGTCTGGATGCTGGTCGCGGCACCGTCGCCACCATCAGCTTGCGGCGTCGAATTGAACGTGAGCGGACGGTAACCGCGCTGTGAGGCGTCGACGGTGATGACGTCGTTCACGACAAGGTCACCGGCGGTGGCGATGGTCTCTGCCTGATGACGGGCGTCGTCCATCGCGTTCTCGATAGCCTGGTCGCGCAGTTCCTGGCGTTTCTCGTCAGAGAGCGTCATGTCGAGGCGCTGGATTTCCGCACCGGCGCTCGTCGCCACGTCGACTATGTCACCGACGTTGTCGGGATTGTTGACGGTAATCTGGAACGCGTGTCGTCCGACGTAGTTTGGTGAATCGGGCTCGTTCCGGTATGGCTCCCGAATCTCGTAATCCACCGTCTTGTAATCGACATCTGCTTCGTTCAGCGCCTCTTCGAGTTCACTCGAACTGTCTGCCAACTCCTCGCGAATGGTCGCCGGGTCTTCTCCTTCGGACTTAATGACGACCTGTAACTTCGCCAAATCCGGCTGTGTCTCTGCTGAGCCGGTTGCACTCACTGAAATGCGTTCGTCTGCGGACGATTCCTGAACCGAGTCGGCTCCGACAGCGCCCGAGACAGCCATCGCTCCGAAGAGCGCGACTGCAAGCACCGTCAGCCCGACTACCGCGGCAGTTGTATAGTTCCGTTGCATACACGAACCTGTTCACCTGAGTTGGTATTATAAACGACGCAGGCACAAACGACGATTTGAGTCACCGATTTCTGTGTGTCACTGTCACAAGAGACGATAAAAAGACAGGGTTTATTACCGACTGATTCTCACCTATGGATGCGTTCGCTCGGTTGGTGTAGTCCGGCCAATCATTTTGGCCTTTCGAGCCGAAGACCAGGGTTCAAATCCCTGACCGAGCATCCATTTTCCAGCAACCAACAACCGAGAGTCACAGCCGTACCGAGACAACCCGGCGCGTGCGGAAGCTATTAGACCGATGCGAGCGACGGTCTCACCAGCCCTTCTCCTCTCATGACCGGCGCGAATCCAGGCGACGACGCCCCACCGTCACTACTCGACCCGTTCAGGCAGTTCTTCTCGTTTCGACGCGACGTGTTGGTTCTCTCAGTGGCGATGTTTGCCTTCAGCCTCGGCTTTCAGATGACGGGGCGGTACATCCCGAAGTATCTGAACGTACTCGGTGCCAGCAACTTCGTCGTCGGCCTCTACGGAACCGTCGGCAACGTCATCAGCGCTGTCTATCCGTACCCCGGTGGCGCCATCTCGGACCGACTCGGTTCCCGGTACGCGCTTACGCTGTTTGGATTGGTGTCGAGCCTGGGATTTCTGTTCTGGTTCGTCGCACCCGCACTCGGGACGCTTACCTTCGCCGGAGTCACAGTCGAGCCGTGGCTCTGGATTTTCGTCGGCCTCTTTCTCGCACAGGCCTGGAAATCGTTCGGCCTCGGTGCGAGTTTTGCAATCGTCAAACAGTCGGTGCCGCCATCACAGTTGGCCCGAGGGTTCGCCAGTACCGAAGTGTTCCGCCGGACTGCCTTCCTGTTCGGCCCGCTGGTGGCCGCTGGAGTCCTGTACACCGTCGCCGACTTTCAGGCCGGCTTTCAGATAATTCTCGCAGTGGCAGTCGCGTTCGGTGTCGTCGCCACGCTCACCCAGCACGTTCTCTACGAACCCGGCGATTCGGCACTCGGCAAGGACTTTGACGGCGTTGGCGAACTCGTCGGGGACATTCGGTCGATGCCCGAGGAGTTGAAGCCGTTGCTGGTCGCTGACACGCTGGTCAGGTTCGCCAACGGGATGGTCTACGTCTTTTTCATCATCGTCGTCACGGAGTTTCTGGACGTGGGCCTCGACCTGGGTGTGCTCGAACTCGAACCGAGCGTCTTCTTTGGCCTCTTGCTCGCAATCGAGATGGCGGTCGCCCTCGTGTCGATGCCGGTCGCCGCGAGCGTCGCCGAGCGAGTGGGACTCAAACCGGTGGTCGCACTCGGGTTCGCGGTATATGCGCTGTTTCCGACGTTGCTTATCTCAGTCCCAGCCGACGCGCCGTATACCGCCGCACTGGTCGTCGCCTTGTTTGGGTTTTCGGGGCTACGCTTTGCCGGGTTGCCCGCACACAAGGCACTCATCGTCGGGCCTGCTGAGGACGCGGCTGGCGGGCGCGTCTCTGGCTCGTACTATCTCCTGCGAAACGCCCTCGTTATCCCGAGCGCGGTGGTCGGTGGTGCACTGTACGATGGGTTCTCGGTCCCGCTGACGACGGTCCGGGTCAGTGGGAGTCCGACCCTGGCGTTCACGCTGGCGACGGTAATCGGTCTGGTCGGTGTCGGATATTTCGTTCTCTTCGGCCGAGAGCTCGAAGCGTACGCGTAACTGTGGGTCAGTACTTCGGCTCTGCGCCGGTCACGTCGTAGACACGGTCCATAATGTCGTCCCGACTCGTCTTCCAGCTCTCGAACTGGTCTGGTGTCGTCGGGTAGTCGTCGTATATCTTCTTGAGTTCGGCGGCGAGTCGGTTCACTTGGTACGCCTCCCGGAGCGTACTCCAGTGGCCCCGCGTCTCCAGAGCCGTCACGACGGCGGCTTTGACCTTCTCTGGGAGCGACAGCGAGACCGACCCTTTCTTGCCCATCAGGTCGATAATCATCTCACCGGGCAGCGCCGTGACGACTTCAGTGAGTTCGTCGACATCGTGGGCACCGCCGAAGATGTTGTAGAGGTCCATCGCGGCAAATTTCTTGCCGAAGTCGGTCTGCACGCGGTGGTTGTACTCCCAGAGCGCCGACTCCCCGAGGGTCCCGTCACTGATTGCCTCGGTCGCCACCTCGGCGGCCCAGTGGCCGGCTTTCGCTGCGCCGGGGATACCGCCGCCAGTCGTGGGATTGACGTGGCCTGCGGCGTCGCCCACGGACATGAACCCTGGAGCGACAGCAGAGTCGTAGGGGCGACGGGTCGGCAACGCCGCGCCGAGCTTGTCTTTTACTTCGGCTCCCTCGAACTCGGGGCGTTCTTCGAGGTCGTCTTTGAGAACCGAGACCAGTTCCATCGACGGCTTGTTCATCTGGAAACCCAGTCCGGCGTTGATTTCGGTCCCAGTGCGCGGGAAATACCACAGATAGCCGAGCTCGTCGGTCGGCTTGAAGACGATAGCGTCGTCGTACTCGACGGGTTCGGGTACCTCGATGACCTCGCGGTAGGCAGAACAGAACTGCTGGTAGTTGACGTTCGTGTCGTATGTCGTTCCGTCGAAGTCGACCTTGTCCTGTAGCAGTGAGAGCGCGCCGGCGGCGTCGATGACGACGTCTGCGTCGTACTGGACTGGGTCGCCCCGTCTGACCGCTTCGACCCCGGTGACTCTGCCGTTCTGGACGACATCTTTGACAACGGTATCGTACTCGATTTCCGCGCCCACGCGGTCGGCTTCCTCCAGTAACACCTCGCCGTAACGCTTCCGGTCGACGACGGCACCGCTGCCGCTTTCGAACGGGATGTCGTAGTTCTCCCCGTCGGGGTTCATGAACATCGCTCGCTGGATGTTCTCGTTGGTGAACGACTCCTCTCGGAGATAGTCTCGGTCGATAACGTCGGGGAACGTGCTCTTTCCCTTGATGGCGTCACCACAGGCGATGTGGCCGCCTTCGTCCTCGCTTTTACGTTCGAGGAGAGTCACGTCGAGCCCGTTTTGGGCTGCGGTCGCCGCCGCGAAACAGCCCGCCGTCCCGCCGCCGACAATCACGATATCGCGGGTTTCCGTTGTCATCGGCACATTTGTTCACGCGGGACTATTAAAAAACCTCAGATTACCAGCCCGAGACCGACAGGATAAACAGGTGCGATTTCACACGTTGTGACAATGTTCGAACGGAGTGCAGGATGGCTCGCCCGACACGACGGTCTGCCGACCTCGGCACGCGCTGTCTTTGGCTACTACGCCCAGTCCGGTGTCTTCGATGTCGCGAGTCTGCGGCTCAAGCGCCGCGTCGACGCCCGCATCGAGCAGTACGTCGCGGACGCGTTCGGGGAAGTCGAGGAGGCGATAGCCGACGAGTTCGGGTACGATTATGTCTCCTTTGAGTACGGGACCAAACTCCTGTTGCCGGCGAATCTCACGCTCGGATATCTCTATCGACACGCAGACGAGAGCGACCACCGCACGGCCGAACAGGTCACTCGGCTCGCGGTTGATGCGTTGCTCGACGGTGATATGCGTGACGCCATCAACGACGACGAGTACGACGACTTCGAGGTCGATTTCGAAGCCGACGACCCGGACCGGGGTCGTGTCGCCGAGATTGCACAGGGGGTCATGCAGTCGCGAGTCGAACAGCAGTTCACCGAGTACCCGGCAGAGGTTCGTGACGTGTACGACTGGGCTGTCGGTATCTCCGAGCACCATCAGGAGGAGGACCAACATTTCAGGGCGCTGATGGACAGCGCTACCGGTGGCGACGACGAGGCCCTCGATGCCATCACCGCCGAGTACAAGTTTGCGACGTTCGACGAGGAACCGGCACTGTTTACCGAGGACGAACTCGCGTTGCCGTATCTGAAAACCCAGTACGACCGTGTCGGTGTCATCTACGACGCCATGATTCAGATGTATCGCCGGAGCGGGCTCGCCATCGACAACGACTTTCACCGGTCGATAGTGCTGGCGATAATCGGCGCACAGCTCTGGCTCGACGACGTAGACGACTACCCGGACGATATGGCCGACGGGCAGCTCACCCCAGTGACTGCCGAATACCTCCTCAACGAGGACGAGACGGCGGCACGCGAGGAAGTCGTCGACATCAGCCACGAGTACCTCGACCGTGCCAAGGCACAGGCAACGGCGGCAGACTCAACACTGACAGGTATCGCAGCCGAGTACATCCTTCGGGACGGAAACCCGTCTGTACTGCCGTCCTGAGAGTACCGAGAAGATACGCTTTTAAGCTCCTGTGGAGTCGTTTAGCCTAGAACCATGTCGCTACCGGACATCGCAACACGGCTAGAACGGGTCACGTCGACGGCCACGATAGCTGGCCGCACGCTGCTCGGACTGGACACCAATCCGGTTGCCGCGGAATGGAGCCATATTACGAAGGTCGACCCGGAGGGTGAGAAACGACTACCGCTGTGTTATCCGCTGTATCTCTCTCATACGAGCGCTATCTCCGTCGGTGGCTCGCGGGACGTGACCAGCGAGAACACCGAAGAGACGTTCGGTCTACTCGAGTACTCGCCGGCACCCGCGTTCCACGAACCCAGCGACGCGACGCACGTGACCGACGAGACGCGCTCGGAGTCGACGTTTCTCGCCATTCCCGAGGTACTCAACGGCGATAGCGAGGCGCTCGTCGGCACCCTCGGACTCGGTATCGAGTACGTCAAAGAGGACCTCGGCCCGTCGATGCTGGCAGACAAACTCGGCTTCTCGCCCGATGGGATGTTCGGCGACCGCATCGGCAACTTCGCTGCTGGCTACATGCTTCAGGACGCTGTCTTCGAGGCGTACATCATCATGAACCCCGACAGCGCAGCCGCACGAGAGGCCGCGGTCACCGAAGACGACCTGCTGACGCCACAGGAGGCCAAACAGCGCGCGCTCGCCGCCGAACACCACCTCGAAAGCGAGGTCATCTACCTGGAGTATTCGGGTACCTACGGCGGCGAGGAGGCCGCCGATATCCTTGAGGCCATCAGCGACAGTATCACGTGGTCGCGTCTCTGGTACGGCGGCGGACTGGACAACCGGGAGAACGCACAGGCTGTCCTCGATGCCGGGGCCGACGCCGTCGTCGTCGGTGACATCTTCCACGACATCGCGACCGAGGAGGCAGACCTGTTCGAGAGAGCCCGTGACGAATTCGGCGGGCCTGCCGAAGTCGACGCGGTCCGAGACTGGATAGCAGAGGCTGTGACGGTCGCAGAGACGAGTGCCGCTCGCTATCTCTCGACGATTACCGACGTCCCACAGCCCGAGAGACAGGCACTCGACTATCTCGCGGCTGGTGTCTCGTTCGCGCTCGAACTGTCAGCGATGGCTGAGACGATAGACGCGTCAGGGCGTTCAGCGCTCTCCGAAGAAGTCCGCGAAGAGACGTTCTCGCTGGAAGCTGACATCGCAGAAGTGACCGACGGCGGCGACGCGACAGAGTTCGTCAACGGCGTCGGGACAGCCCTACTGGCCGACTGTCACGGCCTGGACGGCGACGACGAGGTGCCACCCCGACACCTCGGTCTCTCGCTGTAAGGGGCTACGCCTGTTCTTCGATGAGCGCGTCTGCGGTGTGTTGGCCGCTAATGAGACACATCGGGACACCGATACCTGGCGTGGTGAACGCGCCGGTATAGTACAGCCCGTCGACGGCCTTAGACCGGTTCGAGGGCCGGAGCAGTGCGGTCTGTCGTAGCGTGTGTGCCAGTCCGAGCGCGGTGCCACGGGTGGCGTTGTACCGCTCTGTGAAGTCTCGCACGCAGAAGGACTCCTCGAGGACGATGCGGTCGCGCAGTTCGACACCGGTGTTTTCGGCAATGTCGTCGAGAATCTTCTCGCGGTACCGCTCCCGGAGCGCGTCGGTATCCGGGAGTCCGGGTGCGAGCGGGACGAGCACGAACAGATTGCTGTGGCCGTCGGGTGCGACTGAGTCGTCCGTTACCGACGGCGCACAGATGTAGTATGCCGGCTCGTCGGGCCAGGACGGCAACTCGAAAATCTGCTCGAAGTGCTCGTCCCAGTCCTCGGGCAGGACCAGTGTGTGGTGGTCGAGTGGCTCGACGTCGCCCTCGACGCCGAGATAGAGCAAGAACGCAGACGGCGCGTACGTTTTCGAGTCCCAGTAGTCGTCGTCGTACTGGCGCTCGTGTTCGGGCAGGAGGTCGCGCTCGACGTGGGCGTAGTCGGCGTTGGCGACGACCGTATCGGCCCGGCGTTGGCCCTGTTCCGTGTCGAGGATGAACTCGTCGTGGCCGCGCGTGAGTCCCGTCACCTCGCTGTCGGTGACGTACTCGACGCCGAGTTCGTCGCCGAGTTCGACGATACCGTCGACGACGCTGCTCATGCCGCCGTCGGGGTACCAGACGCCGAGGTTGAAATCGACGTGGCTCATGATGTTGTACAGCGCGGGGGTGTTCTTGGGCGACCCACCGAGGAAGACAAGCGTGTACTGGAGCAACTGCTTGAGCTTTGGGTGGTCGACGTATTTCTCGACGTGATTTTCCATCGAGCCGACGAGTTGGAGGCCAATCGGTGCGGCCGTCATCACGTCGGTGTCGACCCAGTCTGTCAGCTTCGAGCGGTCCTCGTAGACGAACTTCTCCATCGCTGTCTCGTAGTGTGTCTCCGAGGTCTCGAGATACTCGCGGAACGCCTCGCCGGCGCCGTCCTCGTATGACTCGAAGACCTCTGCCATCGCGTCGGGGTCACCGCGAGCGTCGACGGTGTCTCCGTCTTTGTAGAAGATGCGATAGTGGGGGTCGAGACGCTGGAGGTCGTAGTAGTCGTCGACGTCTCTGTCGAAGTGGTCGAAAAACCGCTCGAACACGTCCGGCATCATGTACCACGACGGCCCCATATCGAACTTGAACCCGTCGCGTTCGAGTACCGAGGCGCGGCCCCCGAGGCTCTCGTTCTTTTCGAGAACCCGAACGTCGGCACCCGCGTCGGCCAGATAACACGCCGAGGAGAGGCCTGCGAATCCGCTACCGATGACGGTCACGTCCGTGTCTGCAAGAGTCATCACGAGATGGTTACGCCGGAGCGATTATAAAGGAGGTGCCTAACCGCTGGCGGATATTTCGGTTCGCGCGTATCGTAGCGTCGACGCCGGGTGTCGCCTCAGTCGAGCAGTTCGTCGGCGATAGTGTTGCGGAGGATTTCGCTGGTCCCCTCGTAGATTTCGTTGAGCTTGGCGTCGCGGTAGAACCGCTCGGCGGGGAAATCTTTCGTATAGCCGTAGCCGCCGTGAATCTGAATCCCCTCGTTTGCGACCTCACGGGAGACCTCCGAGGCGTACAGCTTGGCCTGTGCAGCGTCTTTGACGTAGCTCTCGCCGCGCATCTTCTTGTCGGCGGCCTTGTGCATGAGCATGCGCGCGGCCTGGACTTTCGTGTCCATGTCCGCGAGCTTGTGCTGGATTGCCTGAAAGTCACTGACCGGCTGGTCGAACTGCTCGCGGTCCTGTGAGTACGTGAGCGCCTCGTCGAGTGCGGCCTGTGCGATACCGACGCCACGGGCCGCGATAGTGATGCGGCCGCCGTTGAGCGTCTTGAGCGCCTGCACCAGCCCACGGCCTTCCTCGCCGAGCCGGCGGTCCTCGTGAACAGTGAGGTTGTCGAACCGGAGTTCTGCGGTCGGACACCCCTTGTCGCCGAGCTTGTGTTCGGTCCCTTCGACGATGAAGCCGTCGTCCTCCTCGGGCCGGACGATGAACGACGAGATACCTTTCCCGCCGGCGTCGGGGTCGGTCTTGGCGAAGACGATGACGGTGTCAGCGACCGAGCCGTTAGAAATCCAGAGCTTGTCGCCGTTGATGACGTACTCTTCGCCCTCTTTCTCGGCGGTCGTCTCCATCGACGGAACGTCACTTCCCGCCCCCGCCTCGGAGAGCGCGAACGCGCCGATTTCTTCCCCCTCAGCGAGTGGCGTCAGGTACTCGGATTTCTGGTCTTCGTCGCCAAAGTCGTAGACCATGTTACAGGCAAGCGAGATGTGGGCGGCCACGATAGTGCCCAGCCCGCCGCTGCCGCGGGAAATCTCTTCGAGCGCCATCGCGTAGGAGTGATAGTCGAGGCCGGCACCGCCGTACTCCTCGGGAATCGGCATTCCCATCAGGCCAAGCTCGGCCATCTCGTCGACGAGGTCCCAGGGGAACTCGTCGGTCTCGTCGATTTCGGCCGCCCGTGGCTTGATTTCCTCGTCGGCAAACTCCGCGACCATCTCCTGTATCTGTCGTTGCTCGGTCGTGAGGCTGAAATCCATACCTGAGCGTTGGCGTTCCGGTGTAATAATGGCTGTCTTGTGTCGCTCACGAGACGGCTGGAGCCGACAGGTCGCTGTCACTCGGCCGCGTGGCGGGCGAGTCCGTCGGTAGACCAAGGATTAATACAAGCGCTGGCGATACCGCCAACGTATGGATATTCCCGACCAGTGGGCTACCGACACGGTCACAACGAACGGTATCGACCTCCGGTACTATCGGTCCGGCAACGGCCGACCGGTCGTGATGGCTCACGGGATGTACGACAGCGGGCGACGGTGGATTCCTCTGGCTGAGGACCTCGCGGACGACTACGATGTTATCACATACGACGCGAGGGGACATGGGCGCTCTGACGCGCCTGCGGAAGGGTACGATATCGACAATCGCGTGGCCGACGTTCTCGGTCTCATCGAGTGTCTCGACCTCACTGACCCAGTTCTACTGGGACACTCGATGGGTGGGGCGACCGTCGCGTGGGCGGGGGCAGAGCGTCCGGACCTGCCGGGGGGTATCGTTCTCGAAGACCCGGCGCGGTTTCGCGAAGCTCCCGAGGTGAGTATAGAGCGTGCCGAGGAGATGACCCGACAGCGACTCTCACAGGCACGGGAACGGCCCGTTGAGGAGCGCGTCGACGAGCAGGTCGACGACCACGATATCGACCCTGCCCACGCGCGCCGTCTCGTCGCCGCCACTGACGAGTGCAGCACACACATCGCTCGCATCGCGCAGGAACATCGCCCCGTGGTGGATGCCTTCGACGAGGTTTCGTGCCCGACCCTCGTCTTGCGCCGCGATGTCGATGTCTCCGAGCGCGTGGCTGACCATCGGGCCGTCGAGCAGTTGGCTGACGGCCGCCTGGTCCACGTACCGGGTACCGGTCACTACGTCTTTCGCGACGCGTACGATGCCGCATACGCGGAGTTACAGACGTTTCTCCAGCGACTGGAAAACTAAGAACGCATTAGTTCATATCGACAGCGAGGTCCCGAAGCTTCTCGACGCGGTCCTCGACGGCCGGATGCGTTCGGAACAGGCTGCCGAGCCGGGTTTCCCGGACCTCTGCGGCCAACAGTGCGTTCGCCTGCTCGGCCTCACGGAGGTCGTCTTCTGGAACCGATTCGAGTTCGTCCGAGATGGTTTCGAGCGCGCTAATCATCGCTGTCGGGTCTCCCGTCAGCGTCGCAGCGCCGCGGTCGGCGGCGTATTCTCGATACCGCGAGACGAGTCGACCGACGAAGAAGGCACCCACCCAGACGAACAGCGCGGCCACGTAGCCGGCCAGCATCTGCGCGCCGCCGCCCTCGCCGCCACCGCCACCGTCGCCGAACAGAAAGCCCCAGCGCACAATCCAGCCGGCCATAATCGATAGCGCGGTGATTCCCGTCATGAGCTGGAAATCGCGGTTGACGACGTGCGAGAGTTCGTGTGCGAGGACTGCGTCGATTTCCTCGTCGTCTAACTCCGAGAGCAGTCCGGTAGTGACACAGATGACGGCGTCACTCTGCTTGCGCCCCGCCGCGAAGGCGTTCGGCGTCTTGTTTTCGGCGACCGCGACCCGGGGTTTCGGAACGTCTGCCTGCCGGGCTAGGGCCGTTACGCGGCTATGAAGGTCGGGATACTCCTCGCGCTCGACGACGCGCCCGCCGAGACTCCGTAAGGCGAGGTTGGCTCCGTAGTAGTACTGTCCACCGACGAGCAACAGGACAGCCAGCGCGATTCCGACGAAGTGGCCAATGCCCGTCGACCCGACGAACACGCCGAACAGCAGCGCCACGCCGTACCCCAGGCCGATGTACAGTCCGCCCAGCGCGAGCAGCGTCAGGGCCATCCGAACGCCAAGCCCCCAGCTGTAGCGTTGTCTCATATCCAGCCATAGGAGTTCCACGCAAATAACTACCCGACTCTGTTTCGCACCGCGAACCGTGAAATCGCCACTCTGTCGGGCCACAGCTTGAGTCGACGGCTGGCTCCCAAACGACCAAGGCACTCCAGTCCTACCTCTCGACCAGAGGATGGGAGACGCAGAAAAACTCGGAGACGAGGAGCCGTTCGACTCGGCCGAACTGGCCGTCGACCTCGCGGCGGCCGGCGTCGACCCGACGGCTGATATCGACGACGGATACGTTCTCTCTTTGCTCGAACCCGTCGTCCAGGAGTGGTGGGTCGAGCAGTTCGGCGAGTTCGTCGCCCAGAACAGGGGATTCTTTACGCCGCCACAGAAAGAAGCCATCCCACTCATCGACGAGGGGACGAACGCACTCATCTGCTCGCCGACCGGCAGCGGCAAGACGCTATCGGCGTTTACAGGCATCATCAACGAACTGTTCGAGCGCGACCGGACCGGCGACGGGCTCGAAAACAGTGTCTATTGTCTCTACGTGTCGCCGCTGAAGTCACTGGCAAACGACATCCACCGGAATCTCGACGTTCCACTCGCGGGCATCACAGAGAAACTCGACGAACGGGGCGAGAACGTGGACATTCGCCACGCTATCAGACACGGCGATACCGACGACAGCGAGCGACAGGCGATGCTCGAAGAGACGCCGCATATCCTGAATACGACCCCGGAGACGCTCGCTATCCTGCTGAACTCGCCGAAGTTCCGCGAGAAACTCCGCACCGTGGAGTACGTCATCGTCGACGAGATTCACAGCCTCGCCGAAAACAAACGCGGGACGCACCTGTCGGTCTCGCTCGAACGACTGGAGGCACTGGCCAACGGCTCGCCGACACGAATCGGGTGTTCCGCGACGGTCGAGCCACTGGAGACGGTGGCCGAGTTCCTCGTCGGCTGTGACCACGAGCAGGCGGCCCTCAACGGAGATGGATGGACGCCACGGGAGTACGAACTGGTCGACACGCGCTTCGTCCGGGAGTTCGATATCGAACTCTCCTGTCCGACCGACGACCTCGTCAACACGCCGTCTGGCGTGGTCAACGAGCGGTTTTACACCGAACTCCACGAGCTGATACAGGACCACACGAACACGCTCGTGTTCACGAACACGCGCTCGGGCGCAGAGCGCGTCCTCCACAACCTTCGTGAGCGCTACGACGACTACGACGAGTCGAACTCCGGCTGTCACCACGGCAGTCTCTCGAAAGAGCGCCGCCAGGAAATCGAGGAGTCGCTGAAGGCGGGCACGCTCGATGTCGTGACCACCTCCACGTCGCTCGAACTCGGCATCGACATGCCACACCTCGACCTCGTCGTCCAGGTCGGCTCGCCGAAATCCGTCGCCGCGTTGCTCCAGCGGGTCGGCCGCGCGGGCCACCAGCTCGGCGAGACCGTCACCGGCCGGGTCGTCGCGCTCGACCGCGACGAACTCGTCGAGTGTGCCGTCATGCTGAAGAAAGCAGAGGAGGGTTTCGTCGACCGGGTGTTCGTCCCCGAGAACGCCCAAGACGTGGCCACACAGCAGGTCTACGGCATGGCAATCAACGGGCCGCGCCCGGAGACAGAGATACGCCGTATTTTGCAGTCAGCGTACCCGTTCCGGACCTACGACGACGAAGACTGGGAGCAACTCTGTCGGTATCTCACCGCCGACTACGAGGGAATGGAGGACAAGAACGTCTACGCGAAAATCTGGCGAGACACAAACGACCCGCCAGACGGCGAGTATCACTACGACGAGTACCCGGTCGGAGAGCCGCTCATCGGCAAACGGGGTCGGCTCGCGCGGGTCATCTACATGACTAACATCGGAACCATTCCGGACTCGTTTACCTGCGACGTGTTCACCCGGCAGGGCGAGGAGTGGGTCGGCAACCTCGACGAGGAATACCTCGACACGCTCGAATCCGGCGACGTGTTCGTCCTCGGCGGGAACCGATTCGAGTACCGCTACCGCCGCGGGTCGAAGGTGTACGTCGACCGGACGAGCGCACGGCCGACGGTGCCCTCGTGGTTCTCCGAGCGTCTGCCGCTGTCGTACGACCTCGGCAGAGAGATTCTCGCCTTCCAGCGCGACCTGCTCGACAGGCTCGCGGAGGGAGGCCGGTCGGCGGCCCGCC
The DNA here is from genome assembly GCF_900100385.1 of Halovenus aranensis. GTDB lineage: Archaea > Halobacteriota > Halobacteria > Halobacteriales > Haloarculaceae > Halovenus > Halovenus aranensis. The sequence continues at coordinate 157,005 of NZ_FNFC01000008.1, read as the reverse complement.
TGTGGCTCCGGGAGTTCCCCCTCGACGAGAACAGCGTCCAGGCAATCACGCAGATGTTCGACCAGCAGCGACGGTACGCCGGTGCCGAGAGCGTGAGCACGGACCGCCGGCTCGTCATCGAGGAGGAGATGGACCACGAGGAATACGAGCGCCGTTACTACGTCCACTCGAACTACGGCCGGCGGTTCAACGACGGCTTCTCTCGCCTGCTCGCCTACGAGTGCGCCCAGCAGGTCAACGCGAACGTGACAGTCGCCGTCGCCGACCACGGCTTTACGCTGTCGCTGCCACTGAACCGGAAAGTCGACCTCGCCGGTCTGCTGGAGAATATCGACCCCTGGGAAGCCCGGGGTACCCTTCGGTCGAGTCTGGAAGGGACCGACCTGCTCCAGCGGTATTTCCGCATCAACGCCACGCGGGCGCTGATGATTCTGAAACGGTACAAAGGCTACGAGAAATCCGCGAGCGAACAGCAGGTAAACAGCGAGATGTTGCTCGGCTTCGCCGAGGACCTCGCCGAGTTCGCGGTCATCGAGGAAACCTACCGGGAGATTCTCGAAGACAAACTCAACATAGCGGGCATCGTCGAGGTGTTGCAGGCGATTCAGGCCGGTGACGTGACCGTGGAAACGACCCGGGTCGACTCGCCGACGCCGAAAGCCTTTGGCCTGGCGACGCTGATGGCCTCAGATGTCGTTCTCGCGGAGGACGAGTCGGCCGTGCTCCAGGAGTTCCACCAGCGCGTCGTCGCCGAAATAGACGGCGAAGCCGAAGACGGCGTTTCCTGAACGCCAGCCGCGCCAAATCGCCGGTTCCCTCCGCCGAGATTGTATCGTAACCTGTCACCGACCGCGCCGTTCCGGAGCCGATAGTCGAAGGTTTACTTGTTCGTGGCGTCAAACACAGGCTATGACAGAAACAGCGGGCAGGAATCGGCTGGACGACGAAGAGAGCCCCTACCTCCGCGCTCACGCCGACAACCCAGTGCACTGGCAGCCCTGGGACGACCGGGCCCTGGAGGAGGCCAGAGAACGCGACGTACCCATCTTTCTCTCGGTGGGGTACTCGGCCTGTCACTGGTGTCACGTGATGGCCGACGAGAGCTTCGACGACGAAGCCGTCGCCGACGTGCTCAACGAGAACTTCGTCCCAATCAAAGTCGACCGCGAGGAGAGACCCGACGTCGACCGCATCTACCAGACGCTCTGCCAGCAGGTCAGCGGACGAGGTGGTTGGCCGCTGTCGGTCTGGCTGACGCCCGACCAGAAGCCATTCTACGTCGGGACCTACTTCCCGCGAGAATCACGCCGTGGTACCCCCGGTTTTCTCGAACTGCTCGAAGACATCACGACCTCCTGGAACGACCCCGAGGAGCGCACCGAGATGGAAGACCGCGCAGAGCAGTGGACCGAGGCAGTCGAGGGCGAACTCGAAACCGTTCCGGACCAGCCCCACGAACCCGATGAGGATGTCGTCGAACAGGCGGCGAAGGCGGCGGTCAGAGCCGCCGACCGCGAGTACGGCGGCTGGGGGTCAGGGCCGAAGTTCCCACAGGCGGGCAGACTCCACCACCTGTTGCGAGCCCACCAGCGGACCGACCGCGACGCCTATCTCGATGTCGTCGAGGAGACGCTGGACGCGATGGCGAACGGCGGGATGTACGACCACATCGGCGGTGGGTTCCACCGGTACGCGACTGACCGCGACTGGACGGTGCCACACTTCGAGAAGATGCTGTACGACAACGCCGAACTCTCCCGAGCGTACCTGGCGGGCTATCAGGCGACGGGTAAAGAGCGGTACGCGACCGTCACACGGGAGACACTCGATTTCGTCGAGCGCGAGCTAACACACGACGACGGTGGCTTTTTCGCCACGCTCGATGCACAGAGCGAGAACGAGGACGGCGACCGCGAGGAGGGGGCGTACTACGTCTGGACCCCCGAGGAGGTCCGCGCCGCAGTCGACGACGACACAGACGCCGAACTGTTCTGTGCCCGCTACGGCGTCACCGAGCGTGGCAACTTCGAGGGGTCGACCGTCCTGACGTTCGACCGCTCGCTCGACTCGCTGGCAGACAAATACGAGATGACGGACGAGGCGGTAAAAGAGGCCCTCGACAGAGCGCGCCAGCAGGTCGCACAGCGACGTGACGAGCGGGCCCGACCGCGCCGCGACGAGAAGGTGCTGGCGAGCTGGAACGGCCTGATGATTCGGGCTTTCGGAACCACGGCACTCGTCCTCGATGAGGCATACGCCGAGCCGGCAATCGCGGCCGCGGAGTTCGTCCTCGATACCCTCTGGGACGACGATGCGAAACGGCTTACGCGCCGATATAAAGACGGCGTGACCAAGATAGACGGCTATCTCGACGACTACGCGTTTTTGGCCGCTGGCACCTTCGAGCTGTTCCAGGCGACCAGAGACCCCCGGTGGCTCTCAGTGACGATGGACCTCGCGGAAGCTATCGAACGCGAGTTCTACGACCCTGAGACCGAGACGATTTATTATACCCCCAGCGACGGCGAGTCGCTGATTACTCGGCCACAGGAGCTGACCGACCAGTCGACCCCGTCGAGTATCGGCGTCGCCACGGAACTGCTCGCCAAACTCGACCACTTCCGGACCGACAATCGGTTCGCGGACATCGCGACGGCGGTCGTCGAGACGCAAGGCAACAACGTCAAAGCGAATCCCCTGCAGCACGCCTCGCTGACGCTGGCGGCCGACACAGTGACCTCCGGGACCCTGGAGGCGACACTCGTCACCGACGACAGGCCCGAGGCGTGGCTCGACGAGTTCGAGGAGCGGTATCTCGGGTCACGAATTATCGCCTGGCGGCCAATCGACGAGGAAGAGTACGGGACGTGGCTCGACGAGCTCGGACTCGACGAGGACCCGCCAATCTGGGCCGACCGCGACGCCCGACTGGACCACAAGACCGCCTACGTCTGTCGGGCTCGGACCTGCTCGCCGCCGCGAAATCAGCTCTCGACGGCGCTGGCGTGGTCGGAGCACATGCTCTAAACTCAGTCGCCCAGTTTTACCTTGAGCTGTTCTGCCAGATAGACCGCAATCGGCGTCCCTTCGCTCTCGACGAACCGACACACCTCCTCGCCGTCGTGTTCGACCACGACCGTCGGAATCAACTCGATATCGTACTCCTCGACGCCAGGCCCTTGCTTGTCGGTGTCGAGTTCGTACTGGTGGACGCTGTCTTCGGGAACCGATGCAGCCGCCAGCGCCGCGGCGAAGTCGGGAAGCTGTGACCGGCAGTCGGGACACCAGTCGCCAGCCCAGACCTTGAAATCGAGGTCCTCGGCGTGTGCAGCGAGCACGTCGACAGTCTCCTCGTGTGCGCCTTCCGCCCAGGCCGGATTGGGTTCGAGTGTGGTGAGTGCCATAGCTGTTCTTTCAGTTCGACAGTCCTTATGCTGTCGCTTGTCGGTAACACCTTCGGGGCGGCGTCAGTACCTACCGCAGCCACCGCGTATTTAACCGTGAGTAACGGAGTACAGACTAGTGAACAAATCGATACTGGAGACGCTCGGCTCGCCACTGGTGAGCGTCGACAGCCCGGAAGAGACGACGATTGCGGCAAAAATCGAGTCACTCAATCCGGGCGGCTCGGCCAAAGCCAGACCGGCAATCGCGATGATAGAGCGTGCAGAAGAGCGCGGCGAACTGAGTCCCGGGGACACTATCGTCGAACCGACCAGCGGTAACACCGGCATCGGGCTGGCTATGGTCGCCGCAGCGAAGGGATACGACATTCGGCTCGTGATGCCCGAGTCGCGGTCGCCCGAGCGCCGGCAGCTGATGACGGCATACGGCGCAGATATCGAACTCGTGGAGGGCGACATCTCCGCGGCGCGAGAGCGTGTGGCAAAACTGGAGAGCCGTGACGGATACGTCGGCATGCACCAGTTCGAGAACCCGGCGAACCCGGAGATACACTACCAGACCACCGGCATCGAAGTACTCGAACAGGTCGACCGTCCGGTCGATGCACTCGTCGCCGGAGTCGGAACGGGTGGCACGATAACCGGCATCGGGCGGCGCATTACCGAGGCATATCCGGACGCGACTGTTGTCGGCGTCGAGCCTGTGGAAAACGCCGTGTTGTCGGGCGACGAGCCGGGTGATGACGACTTCCAGGGAATGGGTCCTGGGTTCGTGAGCGAGAACCTCGACACGGACCTACTCGACGGCGTCGAGACCGTCGGAATCGAGCGCGCAGAGGCCGAGTGTCGCAGACTCGCCAGAGAGGAGGGCATCCTCGTCGGACAGTCCTCCGGTGCGTCTCTACTCGGTGCCAAACGCGTGGCGCGCCGACTCCGCCAGGAGCGAACGAACCCCCTCGTCGTCACCGTCTTCTGGGACTCTGGCGAGCGATATATGACTACCGGTATGTTCGACGAACCCGACTGATTCTGTTTACAGTATTATACGGCGTACACAATCTGAGTGGCAATCAGACCAAACCGAGGTTGCAACGTAGAAACCTGGCTTGTTGTCGTCGCCGCATCGCCTCTGTAGCATCCAGTTCTGCCGACAGTAGGAAAACACACTTGTACAGCTCTCTCGAACTATCGAGATGATGGTCGACGATATCCCTGCGGACCGCCACTCGGCAGTCCTCCAGAGCAAGCGAAACGCGACGAAGTATCAGATTCTCGTCGAGATTGCCGAGCGTCAGCCGGCGGTCAGCCAGCAGGAAATCGCCGACACAATTGGCGTTACTTCACAGGCCGTGAGCAACTATCTGCAGGAACTCGTCGACGACGACTACGTCGACAAGCGCGGTCGGGGCCGCTACGAGGTCACAAAGGAGGGCGTCGACTGGCTCATCTCCGAGACCGACGCACTGGAGGCGTTTGCCAGTCACGTGTCTGAGGAGATAATCGGCAGGGTGGACGTGGAGACGGCCATCGCCACCGGCGCTATCGAGGAGGGCGAGCGAGTCTCGCTGACGATGCGAGACGGCTACCTCCACGCGACCCCAGGCGAGGTAGGTGACGCAACCGCGGTCGCGGTAACGGACGCCAGTGCCGACGAAGACGTTGGCCTCACCGACTTCGAGGGAGTCGTCGACTACGAACTCGGAACGGTGACGGTCGTCTCGGTCCCAACCGTCCAGAACGGCGGGAGCGGGCAGGTCGCCACAGACATCGTCGCCGAGCACGCAGACGCACACGACCTGGTGGCGACCGCCGGCATCGAAGCCGTCGCCGTGGCTCACAGGGCCGACCACTCGCCAGACATTCAGTTCGGGACCGTCGACGCCGTCCGTGAAGCGGCACAGAAGGGTCTGGATGTTCTCCTCCTCACGGTGGCCGACCGCCTCTCAGCACACACCGACACGCTCCGGGAACACAACGTCACCTACGAGGTCGTCGACGGGCAGCGCGAACGTGCCCGGTAAGACCCTAGCCGCGCCACTCGTCGAGAATCAGCTGTGTCGTGGTACTCATGACCTCTTCCATCTCGCGGGCGCGTGAAATCAGGTCGTTGAGTCCCCGTGTGTCCGTCGTATCGACGACGAGAACGATATCCTCCTCACCCGAAACCTGCCAGACGAAATCGACTTCCTCCCATTTGGCCATCTGCTCTGTCAATCCGCCGGTGTGTACGTCAACGTCGACGGTAATCTCTATCATTGCTTTGACGTTCCCCGTCCGCGTCGCCACGGTGAACCGTTCGATGACCCCAGATTCGACCATCCCCTCGACGCGGTTGCGAATCGTTCCCTCCGACGTACCGACCTGTTCGGCTATCTCCGTATACGGTGTTCGTGCGTCTCGGCGGAGGATATCCAGAATCTCGCGGTCGAGTTCGTCCATCGAGATGTGTACCTTCTGTGAGCCGGCACTTCAACGCTACGAATTTCGTAACTGAATTTCGAAAGCAACGTTTATGAACGGGTCTTTCGTACGCATCTCGTAATGACTGATGCGTTCGTCGCCATCGAGGGGGACCGCGTAATCGAAGCGCGTGCGCGTTCGCCGGGAACGACACGCGGTGAACTGGTGTTCACGACAGCGTACACGGGTTATGAGGAGAGCCTCACCGACCCGAGTTACGAGGAACAGTTGCTGACGTTCTCGTATCCGCTTATCGGGAACTACGGCGTCCGCAAAGAGCGGTTCGAATCTGACAGGGTCCATCCACGTGGCGTCCTGGCAAGAGAGATGACCGAAGACGTGGCGTCGTGGCTCCACGAAGAAGACGTTCCGGCAATCGACCACCTCGACACGCGAGATATCGTCACCGAGATTCGTGACGAGGGGGCGATGCGAGCGGGCATCGCTGCCGGGCCGGACGCGACGCGCGAAGACGCCCTCGAACAGTTAGACCAGTGTGAGCACATGTCCGACCACACGGAGATTGGCGCACAGGTCTCTGTCGACGGTCCAACCGTCCACAACGAGGCAGGTGACGGTCCCCGCGTGGCACTGGTCGACTGTGGCGCGAAGGGTTCTATCATCGACTCACTGGTCGAACGCGACGCCACCGTCTACGCGCTTCCCTACAACGCTTCTGTCGCCGACGTGGAATCTGTCGACCCGGACGTTCTCTTTATCTCGAACGGACCGGGTGACCCGGAGAACTTCGAGCAGGCCGGCGAGGTCGTCGACGCTCTGGTAGGTGACGTTCCGCTCGCCGGTATCTGTCTCGGCCAGCAGGTCGTCGCGAACGCGCTCGGTGGCCGCACCGAGAAGATGGAGTTCGGTCACCGCGGCGTCAATCAGCCGGTTCGCGACCTGCGCAGCGGACAGGTCGTGATGACGACCCAAAACCACGGCTACACGGTCGCCGACCCCGGCGATACCCTCGAAGTGACCCAGGTGAACGTCAACGACGACACGCCAGAAGGACTCGACAACGACGACCTCGACATCATCACTCGACAGTACCACCCCGAAGCAAATCCCGGCCCGCACGATTCGCTGTCGTTTTTCGACGACGTCGTCGCGATGGCAGACGACTGAGCGCGCGACGTTCCTCCCGACGATACTCTGATACGCAACAGCGCTGTGGCTGAGGAGTGTACTGACTGCTGTCGCACGTATCTGTGGCTGTCGCGTGTGAAAACGGAAAGGAAAGCAACCGTGCGTGAAAAAGCGCACGGCGCTTGCCGCCCTGAATTGGTCCCCGCTGACGCTTCGGCCCTCCAGACGAAGCGTCACTTACCTCTAACCGGGTAGAAGGTAATAAATGTAATGGACCATTCCCAGTTTCTCGCTACATGTACTCTTCTTCGAGTACCCACCCGAGCGCTCGCTTGTAGTAAGTGAACATCTGTCGAACACCTTCGTGGTTCATCTCTTCGGAATCGAGTTCTTCTGCCAGGAATTCGTACTGCTCGCGGATTTCTTCCTCGTCTCGCATATCATATGCTTGGGCTCGAACGGCCAAAGGGTTTCGTCGTCCGGGGAAAGTCGTAGATACTTTCACAGAGGGTCGTGAACGGTTCGACATGGACCGAGCACTTGCAGTCGTCGAACCGAAAGAAGCGACAAAAGACCTCGTCGCCGAGGCCGGCGAACTCGCCAACGCCGTCGGCGCAGAGCTGACGCTGTTACACGTCACGACAGAAGAGGAGTTCCAGAACCGACGCTCCTCGATAGAGAGCGTCGCAGGACTCAATGCCGGCTACAACGTCGAGAGCGCGCGGTCTGGGGCCGAACAGTTCGCGGAGAAAATCGGGAACGAGGTCCTCGACAACGTGGACTTCACCGCAATGGGCCGTATCGGTGACCCACAGGACACGATTATGAACACCGCATCCGAGGAGGACATCGACCACATCTTCATCCACGGCCAACAGCGGTCGCCGACGGGCAAGGCAGTGTTTGGCGACACCGCCCAGGCTATCATTCTCAACTTCGACGGCCCGGTGACAGTGACGACCGGCGACGAGGAGTAACGCCGCCAGAAACCTGTTACTACAGGAGAAAACGTCAACCGTTTCGATTCCTTCATACCGTCCCGCGCGAACTATTTCCCAGTGTCACGACGGGAACTATTCGGGTCGCTCTGTGCGATGGTCTTTTTCATCAACCTCGCACGGCTCATCTTCGCCCCGCTTGTCCAGCCTGCGGCCTCTGAGTTCGAGGTGACCGCGGCGTCACTGGGAGTCGTCACCAGCGCCGCGTGGCTCGGCAGCGCATCGCCGCGGCTGCCGACGGGGTACCTGCTGACGCGGTACCCTCGCCATTATATCGCTATCGCGACGGGGATGTTGCTGGTCTGTACGTCGCTGTTCACCGCCTACTCGCAGTCGGTCGTCCACCTGACAGCCGGTGCATTCCTGATGGGGCTGTCCAGCGGGATGTACTACATCTCAGTGAACCCACTCATCAGCGAACTGTTCCCAGACCGAGTCGGTACCGCACTCGGTGTCCACGGGACTGCCGCGCAGGTAGCCGCAGTGGGTGCGCCGCTTTTCGTGAGTGCAATCCTGGTCGTCGGCGACTGGCGAACCACCTTTCTCCTCATCTCCGGGCTGGCAGGCGCGTCGACGCTCGGGCTGGTCGTCGCCACGCGACGAACTGAGATGCCCGAGGCCGGGGCCGCCGACAGGAGCCTAGTTACCGCCGGGAAAGCGCAGTGGCGACTCGTTTTGACCGGTGTCGTCTTCATCGGCGTGACCGGGTTTCTCTGGAACGGACTGTTCAATCTTTACGGTGACTATCTCGATGTCGCGAAAGGCATCGACGCCGGCACGGGGCGGCTGTTGCTCTCGCTCATGTTCGCGGCCGGGATTCCGGCCTTTCTGGTTACGGGGCGACTCGCCGACCGGGTGCCGAACGTGCCGTTGATTATCGGCATCATCTCTAGCTTCTCGCTTTTCGTGTTCGTTCTCACGCTGGTCGAGGGGCTGGTCGCCGTCGCCGTGCTGAGTGTCCTCATCGGCTACGCCATCCACTCGCTGTTCCCGGCGATGGACACCTACATGCTCTCCTCACTTCCCGACGAACACAGAGGAAGCGCCTACGCGCTGTTCTCGGCGACGATGATGCTCATTCAGGCGCTTGGCTCTGGCGCGGTCGGTACCGCTGTCACCCGTGGCTTCAGCTACGACCGCACCTTCCAGACGCTCTCGGTACTTGCAGGGATAGTCGTCACCGGAATGGCACTGTGTCACCGCAGCGGCTACCTGCCGACTGGTGGCAACCCCGGAAACACACCCGACGGAACGGTCCCGGCCAGCGACGACTGACTACTCGAAGTCGTCTTCCCAGCGGAAGACGCCGTCGCGCTGGATAACCTCACCATCGACTCGCAGCTCTGTTCCTGCCGTGCGCATGTCCGTGATAAGGTCCGTGTGGACGGCGCTGTCGTTCCCGGACTCGCCGTCGGGTAGGTTCGCGTCGTAGGCTCGGCCAAGCGCCAGGTGAACCGTTCCGCCCATCTTTTCGTCGAACAGAATCTGGTCGGTTACGCGGTCGATGCCGCGGTTCATGCCGACGCCGAGTTCGCCGAGCCGTCGCGCGCCGTCGTCGGTTTCGATGATACTCTCCAGTGTCTCCTCGCCCTGGTCGGCCGACCAGTCGACCACTTCGCCGTCTTCGAAGGCGAGTCGGGCGTTCTGTAGCTGTGTCCCGCGAATTGTCATCGGCACATCGAAGCGGACCTCTCCCGCTGTTGCTGTCGGCGCGGTGAACACCTCTCCGCTGGGGAGGTTATGCGAGTCGTAGGCGACGCTCGCGGCGCTGTTGACTGCTGTGTGTCCCGCTATCGACATTGTCAGGTCGGTCTCGTCGGAGTCTTTGTAAATCTGGACCTCGCTTCCGTCGTCGAGAATCTCCTTGAGCCGAGACATCTCCTCGGCCAGCGACTCCCAGTCCCGGAGGATTGCGTCGTAGACGAAATCACGGTACTCCTCGTAGCTCATCCCCGCCTGCTGGGCCAGCGCCCGCGTCGGGTGAACGGTCGAAACCCAGTCGGTGTCCATCCGGGCCTCTCTGCTATCCTGTCGGCTCTTTCTGTAGGCCTGTCGCGTCTCCTCGCTCACGTCTGCGCTCGCGCTCGTGTTCCGCGTGCCACGCAGCGAGAGGACGCTGTCGGCCTGTTCGTACAGCACCCGTTCGAGGTCGGCACTCTCCGAGAAATCGCCGTCGTGGGCACGGAGATAGGCTCTCCCCATCTCGGAGGAGGCATAGACCGGGTGGTAGCTCGCGCCGCGCTCTCCTACCTTCTCGGCGACGGCGACCGCGAGGTCGTGAGCGCCTTCACCGACGCTGACGACGACAGTATCACCGGACTCGATACGTGCGCTCCAGTCGACGAGCGTTTCGGCGTGCTCTCTAACGCGTGAATCCATCACGCCTGTGTTCGGTCGGCGGTCCTAAGTGCTTGGCTCCTCGTCTTCGACGAGGGCAAGCCCCCGCCCGACGAGGTCTTCCTCGGGCCACTCGACTGCCAGCCGCGACCACGAGTCGCCCCCGTCGTCGCTCCAGTACACCCCCCGGTTGGTCAGTGCGGCGAACTCGCCCGCGCGCACTCCCGCGGCGAGGACCGCCCGCACCGTTCCCTCGGGGTAGCCGTCCATTGCTCGCTCCCACCCGCCGTCCGGTGTCCGTCGGTAGAGATATGTCTCCGCCCTCGCAGGCGTGTGCGCTGACCGTGCGCCGTCTGCCGCCGAGACGACGACGCGCTCCGGGTCGGCGGAGTCGACCGCCAGTCCCCAGACGTAGCCGTGGTCGAGTCCCGCCTCGGGGTACTGCCACGTCCTGCCGCCGTCGGCCGACTCGGCGTAGCCGTCGCCAGCGGCCGCATACACCCGGCCCGGTGCGTCGGGGTGAGTCGCAAGTGTGTGGTTGTCCAGTCGTGCACCCGCTGGTCGTGGTTCCCACGCCTGGCCGGCGTCGGTCGAGCGGAGGAACGCGCCCGCCTCGATTGCGGCGTACACCGTCGCCGAATCCTGTGGGTCGACCGCGAGCCAGCGGACGTGATGGGTGTGTGGTCGGGGCGGGAATGCCCACTCCTCGGCCGAGGGCAGGTCTGTCAGGTCGCCGCGCTCGCTCCAGGTGTCGCCGCCGTCGGTCGACCGATACACCGCGCTCGGCTCGGTCCCGACCCAGACCACGTCAGGGTCGTGCGGGCTGACCGTCGCCGCCGTCACGCGGTCGTCGAAGACACCGAGCGTGTCCCAGGTCGTTCCGCCGTCGGTGCTGCGCTGCAGCCCCGATTCGACCGTGCCCGCCAAGACCTGTTCGGGCCGAGACCGAGACGCGGCGAGACACTCGAACTCGAAACCAACGAGGACCTCCCGAGAAGACGGACCGGTTCGGATATTCGAGACGGCCACGAGTCGGTCGTCCAGCGCGGCGTAGGCTCGCATACCAGCGCCTTCGAGCCTGGCCCACACAAAGCTGACGCGGGTCGCCCAAAGATGTGAGACAGTACATTCTTTCTGTCCCGCGCCGAAGTGCCGATATGAACCACGAGCAGTCGCGGTCACTGTACGACAGGGCACTGTCAGTGCTGCCGGGTGGGGTCAACTCCTCGGTCCGGGCGATTCGGCCGTATCCGTTCTTCATCGAGAAAGGCGACGGCGGACACGTCATCGACGCCGATGGAAACAAATACCTCGATTTCGTGATGGGGTACGGACCGCTGTTGCTCGGGCACGACATGCCCGAGGAGGTCCAGTCGGCCGTCCAGCAGCGAGCGAGCGAGGGACCGATGTACGGCGCACCGACCGAAGTAGAAGTCGAACTCGCCGAGTTCGTCGCCCGTCACGTCCCGAGCGTCGAGATGATACGCTTCGTGAACAGCGGCACCGAAGCGACCGTCTCGGCGGTCAGACTCGCCCGCGGCTACACCGGCCGGGACAAGATTGTCGTCATGGAGAGCGGCTATCACGGCGCTCAGGAGTCAACCCTGGTCGAGGGGGAAGGTTCCGAGACACAGCCCTCCAGTCCCGGGATTCCGGACTCTTTCGCCGAGCACACGATTACGGTTCCGTTCAACGACGAGGAGGCGATTCACGATGTTTTCGACGCCCACGGCGAGGAGATTGCGGCCGTTCTGACAGAGCCGATTCTGGGGAACTACGGTATCGTCCATCCGGTCGAGGGGTATCACGAGACGCTCCGCGAACTGACCGACGACCACGGCGCGTTGCTCATCTTCGACGAGGTTATCACCGGCTTCCGAGTCGGTGGACTCCAGTGTGCGCAGGGGAAATTCGGTGTCACGCCGGATATCACCACCTTTGGAAAGATTGTCGGCGGGGGGTTCCCTGTCGGCGCAATCGGCGGACGTGCCGACATCGTCAAGGAGTTCACGCCAGCCGGCGAGGTCTTCCAGTCGGGGACGTTCTCCGGCCATCCGGTGACGATGGCCGCGGGGCTGGAGACGTTGCGATACGCCGCGAAAAACGATGTGTACGACCACGTTAACGCGCTGGGCGAACAGCTCCGCTCGGGGCTGACCGATATCGTCGCCGACCAGGCCCCGGAGTACACCGTGGCCGGGACCGACAGCATGTTCAAGATTCTGTTCACCCGTGAGGGGCCCGACGAAATGACAGACCACTGTGAGGCCGGCTGTCGCCAGCGTGCGTCGTGTTCGCGACACGACCACTGCCCGAAGCGCGGGGCCGACGTGATGGACGGAGAGACCGAGCGCTGGGAGCGTCTCTTCTGGCCGGCGATGAAAGAGCAGGGCATCTTCCTCACGGCCAATCAGTACGAGTCCCAGTTCATCTGTGACGCACACACAGCGGAAGATATCGAGCAGGCCCTCGAAGCCTACAAGGAGGCACTGTAATGGGTGACGGCGAAGACGCCAGCGACGAGCGCCACCTGTTCGGCGAGCGACGCCAGACGACGACGGGCTTTCTGGCGAGCGACATGGGGGTGTTGCGCGTCGAACTCGCCCCCGACCGGCTCGGCGAGTTCGGTATCGTCGAACGCCGTCGCGCGACAGATATCGCCGCCGGGAAGCAACTGGCCGTCGCAACCGAAGACGATGTAATGACTGCTGGCGACGACCGTACGGAGTTCACACCGCTGGGCTTCGGGCCGGCCGCGGCAGTCGGAATCGACGAAACGACACTCTACGCGGCGAGCCCGGACGGGACGGTCGCACGGGCCAGTATCGCGGCGGCCGACGGTGACACGACCGAGTGGGAAACCCTGGGTGACGTATCCGGCCCTCGGGCCTTCGAGGGGCCAGTGCTCGCGACGGCCAGCGGCGTGGTCCGCGTCGCTCCGACGTTCGAGACGCTCGGACTGGACGACGTGGCAGACGTTGCGAGCGGCGACCACCTCCTCGCCGGGGGCGAAAACGGTCTCTTCGAGTACGCTGACGGCAACTGGGTTGGCCTCTTCGACAGGCCGATTACACGGGTCACTGCTGGCGACGACGCCGTCTGTGCGGTGACTGCAGACGGGGCCGTGCTCCGCCGGACAGACGCCGCCTGGGACGTGATTTCGGTACCAGAAGGGACGACGGCAACGGCCGTCGCGGCGACACAGAGCCTGTACGTCGTGACAGAGGCGGGTGACGTGCTCATTTCGGCCGACCCGACGGCTGCGACCGACGGCGTTGGCGGCTGGCAGTCCGAGCCCCTCGGTGTCCGCACCGTTCACGGGTTCGTCCTCGACGACGCCTGACCGGTAATACAGACCGAAAGGTCATTTACCGAGGACAGCGAGTGCTATCACATGATTGTCTCTGGGTCGAGAAGCCAGTCGCTCGCCGTCGCGCTGGCCGCCGAGACCGGGATGGAGTTGGCTCCGGTCTCGTTCGATACGTTTCCCGACGGCGAACGGACCGTCCGAGTCGGCGACGTGGCCGACCACACGGTCATCGTGGCATCGACAGTGTCGAACACCAGTCACGTCGAACTCCTCCAGCTACAGGACGCGGCCCGTGAGGCCGGTGCAACAGAAGTAACGACGGTCATTCCCTACATGGGATACGCCCGCCAAGACGAGGCCTTCGAGACCGGTGAACCCGTCTCGGCGCGTGCGATGGCCCGCGCTATCTCGACGGGGGCCGATAGAGTACTGACGGTCAACCCACACGAGCAAGCCGTCTGTGACTTCTTCGACGTGCCTGCCGAATCAGTCGACGCGTCGGCACAGCTTGCAGCACCGCTTTCGGGGCTGACGGAGCCGCTCTTTCTGGCACCCGACAGCGGGGCAATCGACCTCGCCGAGACGGTCCGTGACGCATACGGCACCGGCGAGACAGACCATTTCGAGAAGACCCGTCACTCCGGCTCAGCCGTCGATATCGAGCCACGCGACGCGAGCGTCGAGGGTCGAGACGTGGTGCTTGTCGACGACATCGTCGCCACCGGCACGACGATGAGCGAATCGGTCGCTGTTCTAAACGAGCACGGCGCAAACCGCGTAACAGTGACCTGTGTACACCCGCTGCTGGCCGAAAATGCTCGTCTCAAGCTCGCACGCGCAGGCGTCGAGGCAGTCATCGGCACCGACACCATCGAGGACCCCGTGAGCGAGGTCAGTGTCGCGCCCGCGATAGCACCACAGCTGTAACCGGCTGACCCAGACACCCGCATTTGATTAGGGAGAACGACGGAGGAGGAACTATGACAGCACAGACGACAGCAGACGGGGCGGAACCGCTGGAGGGAGTGACCGTCCTCGATGCCTCGCGTGTTCTCTCAGGGCCGTTCTGTACGATGCAACTCGGCGACCTCGGCGCAGACGTTATCAAAGTCGAACGACCGGACACCGGCGACCAGACGCGTGGCTGGACGCCCCCGACCTACGGCGACTCCCAAGAGGCCGCATACTACCTCAGTATCAACCGGAACAAGCGTTCGATGACGCTCAATCTCGCCAGCGAGGAGGGCCGCGAGGTGTTCCGTGACCTCGCACGCGAGGCCGACGTGCTCGTCGAGAACTTCCGGGTCGGTAAGATGGCCGAATGGGGACTCGGCTACGAGGACCTCAGTGAAGCCAATCCCGACCTGGTCTACTGCAAGATTAGCGGCTACGGGGAGACGGGACCAGATAAACACCGACCGGCGTACGACCTCATCATGCAGGCCGAGGGCGGGATGATGTCGATTACCGGTGAACCCGGCTCGGAGCCGGTCCGGGTCGGCGTCGCCATCGCCGATATCGGGGCCGGCATGTACGCGACGCAGGCGATTCTGGCCAGCCTCTTCCGTCGAGAGTTCGCCGATACGGGCGGCGAACGCATCGAGGTGAGTCTCTTCGATACGATGGTGGCCTGGCAGACTTACATGGCGTCGTACTACTTCGCCGACGGCGAGCCCCCGGAACGGATGGGGAGCCGTCACCCAACAATTGCTCCCTATCAGGCGTTCCCGACCAGAGACGACTGGGTGGTCGTCGCCTGTGCGTCGGAACACATCTGGCCGCGATTCTGTGCCGCGCTCGACCGCGAGGACCTCGTCGACGACGAGCAATTTGCGACCAACGAACAGCGGGTAAACAACCGGGAGGAACTCGAAGCGATACTCACAGCCGAAATCGAGACGTACACCACCGACGACATCGTCGAGATACTCCACGACCACGACGTGCCCGCGACGGCGGTCAACGACATGGAAGACGTATTTACACACCAGCAGGTCGAGGCCCGGAACATGCGCCGGAGTATCGCCCATCCCACGGTCGGCGAGGTCGAGATGCCCGACACACCGATGAATTTCGCCGACATGGCGACGGCCTTCGACCGCCACCCGCCGCTTCTCGGTGAGCAGACTGCGGACGTTCTCGACGAGTTCGGCTACTCGCCGGCAGACATCGAGACGCTACGCGAAAACGACATCGTGTGACGCCGTTAGCCGTAGTACCAACCGTAGTGGCTTTGAGTCTCGCGTACAGAGATAATAGCAATGACAGCGACCGTCGAGATGTCCCGGCGGGACGCCTGGGTGGCCGCGATGCGGCCACAGACGCTTCCGGCCGGCGGGGCACCCGTACTCATCGGAATCGGGCTGGCCGTCGCCGATGGGGTGTTCAAGCCCTGGCCAGCGGTCGGTGCACTCGTCGGCGCACTCCTCATCCAGGTCGGGACGAACTTCGCCAACGACTACTACGACGCCGTAAACGGCGCTGATACCGACGAGCGTGAGGGGTTCACCCGCGTCACCGCGGGCGGTCTCATCGAACCCTCTCGTGTCAAGCAAGCGATGGCCGGAACGTACGCGCTGGCCCTCGTCGTCGGCGTCTCGCTCGTGTACGTCGGCGGTCTCCCTATCGTCGCCGTTGGCCTGTCGAGCATTCTCGCCGGTCTGCTGTACACCGGTGGCCCGTATCCGTACGGCTACTACGGACTCGGGGATTTGTTCGTCTTCCTCTATTTCGGGCTGGTCGCCGTCACAGGGACCTACTACGTCCAAGCGGTGGTCGCCCTTGGCGAGGCGCCGCTGGTGTTCTGGGTTCCCCCGGAGACGGTGACGGTAGGAGCTGTTCTGGCTGGAGTCGCGGCCGGTGGCCTCTCGACGACGATACTCGTCGTCAACAACATCCGCGACCGCGAGACCGACAAAAAGGCTGGCAAACGGACGCTCGCGGTCATGCTGGGGTATCGCTGGTCGCGCCTCGAATATCTCACTTTGCTCGGGGCTGCCTACCTCGTCCCGGTCGTCCTCTGGGTCGGTCTCGGGTATACACCGGCCGTGCTTGCGGTGTTCCTGTCGCTACCGCTCGCGGTTCGTGTCGCCAGAGTGGTCTGTACCCGGACCGATGGCGATGCGCTCAACCCGGCGCTTGAACAGACTGGGAAGCTGTTTGCTCTCTATTCGGTCCTGTTGACGGGCGCACTGGTCGCGAGCCAGGTGATTGCATGACGACTATCAAACCGTTCCACGTCAGACTCTCGGATTCCCTCGACACCGCGAGAGGGTCGATTCGGAAGCGCGAAGGGCTGTTGGTCACCGTCGAGTACGACGGTCATTACGGTGTCGGCGAGGCGACGCCGCTACCGGGGTGGACCGAGTCCTACGACGCTTGCCGCGAGGCACTGGAGACGGCGAAGTCGGTGGCAGACGAACTCGACTGGGGAATCGCTCTCGCGAAAACCGACGCGCCGGCCGCCCGCCACGGTCTCTCGCTCGCTCTCGCGGAGGCTCGCGCCAGAGCCGAAGACTGGTCCCTGTACCGGGCGCTTGGCGGCCGCGAGTTCGTCGAGACGGTTCCGGTCAACGCGACGATTGGCGCCGGCTTGGCTCCCGAGGCCGTCGGCAAACGGGCCCAAGAGGCCGTCGACGACGGGTTCGAGACGCTCAAGCTCAAAGTCGGGACAAACGGTATCGAGGAGGATATCGAGCGAGTGCGTGCCATCAGAGACGCAGTCGGCGAGGAGGTGACCCTCCGTGTCGACGCAAACGGGGCCTGGACGCCCGACCAGGCACAGGCCGCTCTCGACTCGCTTGCGGCGCTCGACGTATCCTACGTGGAACAACCACTGCCGAAGACCGCACTCGACGCTCACGCGGAGCTCTCGGGGCCCGTGGATATCGCACTCGACGAGTCGCTTGCCGCCTACGGAGTCGACGACATTGCCGCGGCAGACGCTGCGGATGTCGTCGTCCTGAAGCCGATGGTACTTGGTGGTCCTGACCTGACGATGGCGGCGGCCCGACGCGCCCGCGAGGCCGGCATCGAACCCGTCGTCTCGAACACCGTCGACGCGGTGGTGGCACGCACCGGCGCAGTCCACATCGCCGCCGCAATTCCCGATATCTCCGCCTGTGGCCTCGCGACGGCATCGCTTCTGGACACTGACCTCGGTCCCGACCCCGCACCGGTCGAGGACGGCGAGATTGTCGTCCCACAGCGGACGGGCCTCGGGCTCCCGGAACGACTGTGATGACACCGTCTGTCGACTGGCCGATACGGAGTCCGCTCCGAGTGCGAACGCAGACCACCCCGGACAGGGTAGCAGTGCGTGACCCCGAGCAGGATGTGCGTTTGACCTACCGCGACCTCGCTGAAGCGGTCGCTCGGACGGCCGATGCGCTGTCTGCCCACAGCACGGCGTGGGACGATACCCCGCACGACCGACCGCGGGTCGGCTATCTCTCCTCGCCGACAGCGAGCTTCGTTACGACGCTGTACGCACTCTGGGAACTGGGCTGGACCGCTGTCGGTCTCCACACGGACCTCACCGACGGGGAACTGGCACGCAACGCCGAACTCGCAGAACTGGATACCCTCGTCGTCGGTGAGAATCACGACGCTCCAGCGGAGAACCTGCCGTGTCCGACTGTCGGCATGTCTTCTGTGGTCGAGTCATCGCCCGAAACCGACCCGGGGAACCCACAGCCACGCTGGGGGCCCGACGAGACGGCGCTCGTTCTGTTTACCTCGGGAACGACGGGCCAGCCGAAAGGCGTCAGGCTGACGTTCAGGAACCTGCTCGCGAGTGCAACTGCATCGGCGTTTCGGCTCGGCGTCGACCCGGACGACCGGTGGCTGTGTTGTCTCCCGGTCTCGCACATGGGCGGGCTCGCGCCGGCGGTGCGTACCGTCTACTACGGGACGACGCTGGTCGTCCAGCGGAAGTTCGGAGCCACGGAGGCGGCACGTTGTCTCGCCACCGAAGGGATAACTGGCGTCTCGCTGGTCCCCACCCAGCTCAAACGCCTGCTCGGTACAGACTGGACCCCACCCGAGACGCTCGATACGGTTCTCTTGGGTGGCGCACCGGCGACCGACGACCTGCTCGACAGGGCAAGCGACGCGAACGTCCCAGTCTATCCGACGTACGGGATGACCGAGACAGCCTCACAGATAGCGACGGCGCGGCCCGAGACAGTCCGACAGCATCGAGGAAGCGTCGGCCAGCCGTTGCAGGGGACTACGGTGACGGTCCTCGCGTCGGGCGAGCCGGTCGAGCCGGGCACAGATGGCGAACTCGTCGTCGACGGTCCCACTGTCACGCCAGGATATCTCGACGACGCACAAACGGCTGACGCCTTCGGCGAGTACGGCTTTTACACGGGTGACCTCGGCTACCGCGACCGGGATGGGCGGCTCTGGGTCGTCGGCCGCGTCGACGAGGTGATTAACACCGGTGGCGAACTCGTCTCGCCCGCGGAGGTCGCCGACGTGCTCTCGGCGCAGCCCCGCGTCGCGGATGCCGCGGTCGTCGGCGTCGACGACGAGGAGTGGGGACAGCGAGTGGTCGCCGTCGTCGTCCCGGCAGACGGAGCCGACCTCGACGCCGAGTCACTCCGGGAAGCCTGTCGTGAGGACCTGGCTCGCCACAAGGTCCCCAAGGAGATTATCTTCCGGGAGTCGATACCGCGAACCGGCTCCGGTACCGTCGAGAGAGGGGCCGTCCGCGAGCGATTCTCTGACTGACTACGCGAACGAGGAGATATCGAGCCCTGTGCGTCTTCCGTCGAGTACGTCGAACCGCTCGTTTCGTCGGCGTTCGAGCCAGTGAAGCAGCCGTGCGGCCCAAGATAGCTTCTGTCGCTTCTCGGGAGTCACGCTGTCGTCGTCGAAGGCCCAGCCGGGGAACAGGAGGCACTCGGCACCCAGCGCGTCTGCGAGAAATGCCGCCCGGTCGCCGTCAGTAAAGCCGCCGAGGTTACAGACCGACCCGGCCGGTCGCGCCTGTGTCGTCGGAATTACCGCATCGAGATTGAATGCCGGCACGGTCGCTTCGACCACGTCGACGTTGTCGCCGTGTGCGTGGACGGCGACCGGAACGCCCTCCGTGGTCAACGCCTCGGCCGTCGCGGGGACCTTGTCGAGGTCAGTCACCATGCAGTCGATGCTCACTCCGACTGTCCGGAGCGTCTCGGCGGCGTTTGACGCCGCGACGACGGCAGACGCCCGTTCGACCGTTTCGATGTCGTCTTCGAGCCCCGGGGCACCGCCTGCAACCGCGACCGTCTCGCCCTCGAAGGAAAGTCCAGCGAGCGTTTGCTCGACCGTGGCCGTCGCGTCGCCGTCTGTCCGTGTCTCGAATAGCTCGCGCAACACGTCGCGTGCCCGCTTGTCTCCTGCTCTCCCGTATCCGAAGTCGTCGAGAATCTGCTCGTAGACCGGTTCCCACGTCTCGAAGTCCATGTACTGTTGGGTCACTGGTCCGGCACGCTGTTGTAGCTGTCGCTACTCACGTAATGCCATATAAACCGGGTTGAGCCGAAATGGCACAAGACACCCCTGCCCGTGTGCCCTTTCGGCCGTCATCCGTCGTTTTATGCTCTTCCGGTATAAGCTTTCTTACCGAACAGCAGGATAGTGAATTATGTTAACGTGTACCAATACACGGCCACCACGGTCGCCTGACACCGGGTACGGTGGCGAACCCCGATAGACGTATCACGTTACTTTTGGTTACAGCTATCCCAGAACAGCGCAATGACACCATCTTTCGAGGGGGAGCTTGCGGTGGCCGTCGTCGACGCTGAGACACCAGGAAACGTCGGAACGATTGCCCGCGCGATGAAGAACTTCGGGCTCTCCGAGTTGGTGCTCGTAGACCCGCCAGCGCTCAACCCCGAGGGAGAGGCCTACGGCTTTGCCGGCCGCGCTCGCGAAGATATCCTTCCGGAAGCGACCGAGATAACGTTCAACGAACTGGTCGAAAACTACTATACGGTTGGCTGTACAGCCACCACGAACGAAGACGCCAGGAGTCACGTCCGGTATCCGGCGATGACTCCCGACGAGCTATCGGGGCATCTCGACGGCCTAGACGCCGACGCGGCACTCGTCTTCGGGCGAGAGCGGGTTGGCCTGACAAACGACGAACTCGCTCGCATCGACGCGCTCTGCTCGATTCCGGCGAGTGCGGAGTACCCTTCGCTCAACCTCGGACAGGCGGCGACTGTCACGCTGTACGAACTACGCGAGTTGACCGTCGGGGAGTCACAGCACCCCGAGACCCTCCACGAGCGAGCGGCCGAGGCTGAAATCGAACGGCTCTACGGCCAGTTCGAGAACTACGTTGCTGCCATCGACCACCCTGAGCCAAAGCGCGACAAAGCAGCCAGAATGTTCCGTCGATTGCTCGGTAGAGCACAGCCGACGCCGCGAGAAGCCAGCACGTTGCAAGGGCTGCTCCGGCGTGGAGCCGAGCGAAGCGCCGACTGGACACCCGAAGACGACGAAGACTGACGACGCTATCTGTTCTCTTACATTACATTTAATACAAACTTCTTGTATATTGCCTGTATGGCTCCGATTCGGTCAGTTGCTAAGGCAATTCTTGTCTCTGCTGGTCTGAGTGTGGTCGTACTGCTCAGTAATCCCGTTTCGGCAGTCTGGGCCACGACAGAGCAACTGGACCCCCGAAATGCCAGCCAGTTGTGGTGGATTGTGTGTACGATCGCGTTTGGTGCGCCGGTCGTCGGCGGGATTGTTGGTGGCCTCGTCTATGCGAACGACGACCGGAGGTACTACGACCCGTTCGTGAAGGGAGGTGCCTGCGCTGTTGGCGGTCTCCTGTTTGGCATTCTCTCTTGGGCGGCCGCAGGCGGTGCAGTTCGCTCACTGGAAGCGATGTTCGCGTCTGTTGTGTTGGCTCTGTGTTTCGTCGTTTTCGGTGGCCCACTGGCGTTTCTCGTCGGTGGATTCACCTCGAAACGAGTCGCGTGGGACCAGTAGCCTACGCTCGACGCTGAATCTCCTCGCGAAGGACGTCACTGACAACGTCGCCGTCGGCTTTCCCCCGGAGTGCGCCCATACACTCGCCCATCAGGGCAGAGAACGCACCCATCCCCTCGGCGTCGATTTGTTCGGCGTTTCGCTCGACCACTTCGACGACAGCCTCCCGAACCTCGTCTTCACCTGCACTCCCGAGTCCTTCCTGCTCGGCGGCCTCTGTCGCCGAGAGGCCGGGCTGTTCTGCCAGGGCGGCGAGCAGGTCCGGTACGCCTTCTTTCGCGAGTTCGCCGTCGGCAAGGAGCGCGAAGACTTCCTCGAAATGGCTGTCGGTCAGCCGTTCGACGGGCACGTCGTCGCGCCGGAGTTCGGTGACTGTGGATTCGAGTGTGCCTGCCGCAAGCGTCGGGTCGACCCCCATCTCGACCGCGCGCTCGAACTGACCCATCCGTCGGCCATAGGCAACCTGCTCCGCCAGCGTCTCGTCGAGGCCGAACTCCTCTTGATACCGCGTCACGCGCTCGGTCAACAGCTCCGGGGTCTCTACCGCGGCCGGGTCCGGTTCGACGGGCGGCACGTCTGTCTCGGGATACATCCGGGCCGCTCCGGGGAGCGGGCGGAGATACCGGGTCGTCCCGTCCTCGTTTGCCCCGCGGGTCTCCTCTGGCACGCCTTCGATTGCGGTTTTGGCACGCTCGGCGACGGCGTCGATGGCGAGACTCGCGGTCTCCTCGGCGTCGGCGACCAGCGCCACCGCGTCGTCCGGGCCTGCGCCGACGACCTCGGCAACCGCCGTTACCTCCTCGTCGGTGATGCCGTAGGCGGGGAGTTCGTCGGTGTGGAAGATGCCTCCGGCCCCGTGACGCTTGGCGTGGTCAGCTAGCTCGGTGCCGAGCCGCCTGTCGGGCAACAGTTCACGTCCCACGATGCCGTCGAACCCGTGCAGTACCACTGCCTTGACCGCGCCGTCGCCCGAGAGCGCGCCCTGGATGACGCTGCTGTCGCTGTCTGCAAGCACTGCAGACACGTCCGCCACGTCGCCGACGCTCGCGTCGCGCTCGTTCAGCGTTTCGGCGATATCGAGGAGTTCGACCTGGCGGCGCGCCTCGTTTCGGACGATATCGTCGATGTCGTCGAGACTCTGGACGCCCTTAATTTCGACCCGTGCGCCGTCCGCGATAGAGACGTTGACGTCCTGTCGGATAGTGCCGAGGCCGCGTTTGACCTGCCCCGTCGAGCGGAGGTACATCCCGATTTGCTCGGCGGCCTCTCTGGCCTGTGCGGGCGTCCGGATGTCGGGCCGGGTGCCGATTTCGACCAGCGGGATACCGAGGCGGTCGAGGCTGTACCGGACTCCGTCGTCGGTTTCTTCGACACGCTGTGCGCTCTCTTCTTCGAGCATCAGGTCTTCGATACCGACAGCGCCCTCAGAAGTGTCGATTTCGCCGTCGACAGCGACTTGCATCGTCCGCTGGAAGCCGGAGGTGTTCGACCCGTCGACCACGATTTTTCGCATAACGTGAATCTGGTCGACCGCTCGCATCTCCAGCAGCTGTGCGATTTCGAGCGCGGTCCCGAGCGCCTCGTCGTCGACCCGTGCCGGCGGTTCGTCGTCTTCCTCGACGAGACAGGTCGAGTCGTACGCGAGGTACTGGAACTCGCGGTCGACACGGCTCTCCTCAAGGGCAGCCTCATCGAGTTCGCCGAGTTCGCTTTTCGTCGGGTGGAGATAGCGCGTGAACCGTCGGCTCGCCTCTTCGGGCTCGCGCAACTCCGTCGGGCAGGCACAGAACAGCTTCGTCTCGGTGTCGAGTTGCTGGTGGATTTCCAGCCCCGCAACCAGACCCAGTTCCGCGTAATCGAGTTCACTCATTGTGTGTGTCTGTGATACCGACGCTCAAAAAACGTACTATCGGGCAACGGACACCCAAACCAGTCCCGATAAGTGACTGCCGCCCAGTTTTAGATTCCGATACTCGTCACTGCATTTATCTTACAGTGGAGATAGGTTGGCCCATGGGAGTGGTGGAGCAGTCCCAGGAAACCGTCGAGGAATACCTCTCGGCACTCGAGGAATCATATCGGTCGTTCCCGGTAAACCAGACGACAGTGGCCGTCGCTGTCGAGAAATACCAGCGCGAGCGCGAGCGTGCTGTGGCCGGCAGCGTCGACAGCTACGCGAAGGTGACAAACGAGGCCGACGACGTTTTGCACCTCGAAGAGGACGGAGACCTACGTTTGCCGTCTGCGCGGACGAGCGACGGCGAAATTGGGCGTGCGACGGTCGACGCTGTCGAGCACTCGACCGGTGTCACTCCCCGAATCGATGGCATCGAGCAGGCCACGATTTTGGGTATCCACGACACCGGGTCCGCCCACGAGACGGTCTTTCGTCTCGCCGTCATCTTCGAGGCAACCCGTCAGGCCGGCTCACCGAACGCCGATGCGGTCTGGCACTCGACAGCCGAGATTCCAGAAATAGTCGTTTCCTGACTCAGAGAACGCCCGTTGCTGTTGCGGCCTCCCGAGCGGCGTCTCTATCGATACCGTTGCCCAAAATCGTGTACCGGTCCCGTATCTCGTGGGCCGTCGAGAGCGCTTCGAGTATCGTCTCCCCATCGATACCCAGTTCCTCCGCAGTCGTCGGTGCACCGATGGTGGCGAGTGCGCTCCGGATGTTCTGGAATTCGCCGTGGTCGCCGTCCTGAAGGTATGCGGTCAGTATCGAACCGACGCCGACCTGATGGCCGTGTAACGCCTCGCCCGGTGCGAGCCGGTCGAGCTGGTGAGAGAACAGGTGTTCGGCGCCGCTGGCCGGCCGGGAGGAGTCCGCAATCGACATCGCAACCCCTGAGGAGACCAGCGCTTTGACGACGACCCAGGCGGACTGTTCGAGTCCCGGCTTCAGCGACGACGCGTTCTCGACGAGCATTTCAGCAGTCATCCGCGAGAGTGCCCCGGCGTATCGCGAGTATTCGGCGTTCTGGAGGCGGTTGGCGAGTTGCCAGTCCCGGACTGCGGTGTAGTTCGAAATGATGTCGGCACAGCCGGCGGTCGTCAGCCGCCAGGGCGCGTCCGCGAGAATCTCCGTATCTGCGATAACTGCAAGCGGCGGGTCAGCGGCGACGCTGTGGCGCGTGCCGCCGTCGGGGACCGAACCACGCCCCGAGACGATACCGTCGTGGCTGGCGGCCGTCGGCACCGAGATGAATCCGAGCCCCTGGTCTGCGGCGGCCATCTTGGCGATGTCGATTGCTTTCCCGCCGCCGACGCCGACGAGATAGCCGGGGTTCATTCCCTCGACAACCTCGATGACGCGCTCTATCTCGTCGAAGCTGGCCTCCTCGACGACGACCATCTCGGGGGTCTCGCCGAGGGCAGACAGCTCTCGACGAACGCGCTCTCCGGCCACCTCTCTCGGCGTTGGACTGGTCACCACGAGCGGCGTCCCGCCGAGATGGAGGTCAGAGATAGCGTCCCCCGTCTGGTCGAGTACCCCGTGGCCGACGACTACGTTCCGGGGTAACCGAATCCACGTCGATTTTTCGAACATAGTTTGGCTTTCCTGCCAACCCAGTTAAGTACTGAGGGTTACCCCTGGATAGATTGATATACCTCCAGTATCATAGATGCGGGCATGGTCTTTCTAGTTCCGTACGACGGCTCACCCGTTTCGGAAGCAGCACTCGACCGTGCGGTCGAACACGGCAAGGCGCTGGAAACGGAGGTTGTCGCTGTCACGTTCATCCCGACCGGGGCCGAATACGCTCAGCGCCGCAAGTGGATTCAGCCTGAGGAAGATTTCGCTATCGACTCGGCACGGGCGGAACTCAAGCGTAAAATCGACGAGACGACCGACGAGTCCGAGCGCAACTTCCTCGATTCGGGCGCGACCGTCGAGAACGGCGTCGGCGACCACATTCGCCAGGCCGCACACGAGGTCGAGGCGAGTACGGTCTACGTCGGTGCTGCCGAGGAGACGGACACCGAGTATCGCACGCCGTTCGGGGAGATTACGACCGACGAGAGCTACGACCTCCATCTGGTCCGGTCGTACTGATATCGAAGTCGTCTTTTCGGTGCCCACACCAGTACGCATAGAGCATGGGTTCGGCAAGTGACGTTCGTGTGCTTGGCATCGAGGGAACAGCGTGGGCCGCGAGCGCGGCGCTGTACGACGGCGCGACGGACTCGGTCCACATCGAGACGGAGGCCTACCAGCCCGAGAGCGGCGGTCTCCACCCGCGCGAAGCCGCCGAGCACATGGCCGAACACCTCCCAAAGGTCGCCGAATCCGTCCTCGAACGAGCGCGCAACGAGAGAGACCAGCCAATCGACGCCGTCGCGTTTTCGCGCGGCCCCGGCCTCGGCCCCTGTCTCCGACTCGCTGGAACGACCGCACGCGCGCTGGCCCAGCGCCTCGACGTCCCGCTCGTCGGCGTCAACCACATGGTCGCCCATCTGGAAATCGGCCGCCACCTGTCTGGCTTCTCGTCGCCGGTCTGTCTCAACGCCAGCGGCGCAAACGCCCACATTCTCGGCTACCGAAACGGGCGCTACCGCGTACTCGGCGAGACGATGGATACCGGCGTCGGCAACGCCATCGACAAGTTCACCCGCCACGTCGGGTGGTCACACCCCGGCGGGCCGAAAGTCGAGGAAGCCGCTGCTAACGGTTCGTACGTCGATTTACCGTACGTCGTCAAGGGGATGGACTTCTCGTTTTCGGGCATCATGTCTGCGGCGAAAGACGCCGTCGACACCGACGGCCAAAGCGGCGCTCCAGTCGAAGATGTCTGTCACGGCCTACAGGAGAACATCTTCGCGATGCTGACAGAGGTCGCCGAGCGCGCACTCTCGCTGACGGGGAGTTCCGAACTCGTCCTCGGGGGTGGCGTCGGGCAGAACCAGCGTCTGCAATCGATGCTGGCGTCGATGTGTGAGCAGCGCGGGGCCGACTTCTTCGCGCCGGAAAATCGATTTCTCCGGGACAACGCCGGCATGATTGCCGTCCTCGGCGCGAAGATGTACGCCGCCGGCGACACGGTCGCAATCGACGACTCCGGTATCGACTCGAATTTCCGCCCCGACGAGGTGCCCGTCACCTGGCGAGACGACGACGAAACGGTCGCCGTCGCCCCGATACAGACGGCTGAGACAGTCACCGGAGCCGAAGCGACAGTGCGGCAAGACGGCGACAAGATAATCAAGCGCCGGAACCCCCGCGAGTACCGACACCCCACGCTCGACGAGCAACTCCGCAAACGCCGGACGAGACAGGAGGCGCGCCTGACACAGGCGGCCCGCAAGGCGGGCGTTCCGACGCCACTTGTCCGGGATGTCGACCTCGCGAAGACGACGCTCGTCTTCCAGCACGTCGGCGACCGAGACCTCCGGGCAGCGCTGGGGACCGACACCGTCGAGACGACCGCCCGCCACCTCGCGCGTATCCACCAGCACGGGTTCGTCCACGGCGACCCGACGACGCGAAACGTCAGGGTCGACGACGCGTCCGAGACGGTCTTTCTCATCGACTTCGGTCTCGGGTATCACACAGACGCTCCCGAAGACCACGCCATGGACCTCCACGTTCTCGCACAGAGTCTGGCGGGGACGACCGACGACGCGAACCGACTCACCGAGGCCGCGACCCGTGCGTACGGCACAGTAGGCGACGCTGCCGTTATCGACCAACTCGACGAGATAGAGGGTCGGGGAAGATACCAGTAACACGGAGAGCAGTACGGCAAAATATTTACTCCCGGCACTGTGCCCA
Source organism: Halovenus aranensis (assembly GCF_900100385.1). Classification (GTDB taxonomy): domain Archaea; phylum Halobacteriota; class Halobacteria; order Halobacteriales; family Haloarculaceae; genus Halovenus; species Halovenus aranensis. Next base: position 129,639 of record NZ_FNFC01000008.1, on the reverse strand, counting down.
TCCGAGCATGGAGTACGTTCTTCTGGTCACGTGGAGTCTCGTTCTCGCTCTGCTGACCGCAATCGGCGCTCCCCTTTCGACGGCTGTCTTCGCCCGCCTCCCCAGACGCGGCGCGGCGTTTTCACTGCCCGTCGCGCTTGCCGTCCTCGCGACGGTAGTTTTCCTTCTCGGTCAGGTGACCTTCGGCCTGCACACGATTGTCCTCGGAATCCTCGTCCTCTGGGGGCTGTCGGCGCTCGCGTACAGTGCCGGCTACGTCCCCGAGTGGAAGACGGTGGCGAGTGCCTACGGCGTCTTTCTCGGTGGCTTTCTCCTGTTTGCGTTCTACGTCGCTCACACCGCGGCGATAACGCCACAGGGAGGCGAGCAGTTCCTCCACTACGGGCTGACCAACGCCCTCGTCGACGCCGGGAGCCTGCCGCCCGAAGACTTCTGGTTTGCCGGCGAACCGCTGCGATACTACTACGGCACCCAGCTTCAGGTCGCGACGCTGTCGATGCTGACCGGAACCGAACTCCGGTACGGCTACTATCTCGGCCTTGCGACGTTCTATGCCGTCCTGTTCGTGAGCGCGTACGGGCTCGTCGGTGCCGTCGTCGAGGAGCGCGGCCGGCCGTTTCACCTCGGCGGGCTGTTCGGCGCTGTGTTTGTTGCACTCGCCGGCACATCGGTCACGTTCCTCCGACAGCTGTTCGGCCGGCTCCCAGCGGAGACCGCACGACAGTACGGCGAACCTGTCTTCCGTGGGCTCATCGAGGAGCGCGGCATGTCACTGTCAGAGGCACTCGCCTCCCAGGGTGGCACCGGTGACTGGCTCTGGTTCTACGAGCGGTATGCCATCGAGGGCGGTCTTCACGAGTTTCCGTTCTACTCGTTTATCAAGGCAGACCTCCACGGCCATACGCTCTCGACGGGGTATATCGTCCTGGCAGCCGCAGTTGCCTTCAGCTACTACCTGACGCCTTCAGAGGAACGCTATCGCCGCCTCGGGCTGCTCTATGGCGGGCTCGGCCTGGTCGCGGGCGTGTTCGGCTTCATGAACACGTGGGCGCTGCCGACGGCTGTCGGACTCGCGTGGCTCGCTGTCGCGGCCGCCGACGCACATCCGGCGACGCTGTTGCCTTCGGCGGTTGCTGACTCGTTGGTCCTGCCAGAGAGAGGGCTCTGGAACCGCCTCTCTGCCGAAGCCTGGCGTGTCGTCCTCGCCGCCGCGCTCGCAGTCCCCGTCGGCATCGTCGGTGTCGCTATCGCCTCGCCGTTTCTCGTCTTCGGACAGGTGCCGACAAACGAGGGTATCGGCTTCTTGCCGCCCCGGACACCACTCGATACGTTTCTGGTCCTCTACGGCGGGATTCTCGCCCTGTTCGCCGGTTACCTCGGGTCCCGGAGTCGCCAGCGCTCCGGGGTGTCGGCAGTCCATCTCGGGGCGGGCGTCGCGCTCGTCGTCGGCGTTCTCGTCGGCTTTCTCGCCTCGTTCGCCGTGGCTTCGCTCCTCGTCGCATTCCTGCTGGTGGCGTGGTGGCTCGTCCGCACAGAGCGGGCCGGCTTTACCGCCGTGTTGCTGGTCGCTGGTCTCGGGTTGTTGCTCGCACTCGAAGTCGTCCACGCCAGGGTGTACCCCTTCGACCGGGTCCGGTGGAACACCACGCTGAAAGTGGCAGTCCAGGGCTGGACGCTCGCAGGTCTGGCCGCCGGTGGAGCCAGCGCGTTGCTCGTCTCCGGCGGCGTCGAGCGACTCCGTGCTGTCCGTCAGGCGGTCGATGCCGATGATATCTCGACGGAGGCCGCAGTTTCGAGGGGCGTGCCGGCGGCGCTCGCCGTCGCACTGGTCGTCGCGCTGGTCGCGACGAGCCTCCCCTTTGCTGCGCTCGCGATACACAAAAACGCAGACATCCTCACGCCGAGTGACGGCTCACTCGACGGATTGGCCGTCCACGACCAGTTCAAGGAAGCGGAGATGGAAGGGCTGTACTGGCTCGACGACCGCGGACAGCCGACAATCGCGGAATCTCCGACACGGCGAACCTATAGCTGGAGTTCCTCGGCATCGGTGTTTACCGGGGCCGCGACTGTCGTCGGCTGGGACCACCAGGAGGGGTACCGTGGAGAGGCCGCCTTCGACCGCCGGGCCACAGCCATCGACGCGCTCTACACGGGACCGATGGCCAATGCCACGGCTATCCTCGACCGGTACGGTGTCGAGTACATCTACGTCGGTCCGACCGAGCGCGAGAACTACGAAAACATCAACGACTTCGATGAACTACCCGGCGTCGACGAGGCCTTCTCGAACGGCGCAGTCACCATCTACGAGGTCAACGCGACGGCACTCCCATAGTAACCATCTTAACGCCGGCTGACGTATCTCCGGACATGCCTGACAAACCGACCTCTGGCGAACTGTTCGGTATCCCGTACAACTTCGAGCAGCCGAACCTCAAACGGCTGCTCTCCGGTCACTGGCAACCCGACGAGGGGATGCTCGTCGAGAAGGAGTTCGGCATCGGCTACACCCTGAATATGGCGAACTGGCGCTCCTGGGTTGTCCTCGCGGTCGCTGGCGCACTCCTGTTCCAGCAAGAGCGCAGCGACGACGAGGAAGGCGACGGGGAGGAAGACGAACCTGTCGAGGTTGTCGTCGACTAATCGACGCCTATTTTCAGCGCCATACCAGAGAGGGGGTATGGTCACCTTCGTCACGACGAACCCCGGCAAAGTCGCGGAGGCTCGCGAATACCTCGCCGACCCAGTCGAACAGGTCGACTTCGACTACCCCGAGCCACAGGCAGACGACCTCGCGACGGTCGCAGCCTACGGTGCCCGTGCCGCCTACGAACACCTCGGTGAGCCGGTCATCGTCGACGACTCGGGGCTCACTATCGAGGCGTTCGACGGCTTCCCGGGACCGTTCTCGTCGTACGTCGAGGACAAACTCGGCATCGAGCGGGTCGCCGACCTCGCGCGCGCCGAAGACTCACAGCGCGCAGCGTTCCGGGGCGTGGTCGCCTACTGTGACGGGCAACCCTTCGAAGCCACGCCAGAACCCGTCGACACACAGCGGCGCGGGCAAGACCTCGCCGCCGACGAGCGCGCAAGCGCGACGACTGACGACCAGGTCGACGACGGCTCACTCCCAGTAAAACTGTTCGAGGGCGTCGTCCGCGGACAGATTGTCGAGCCACGCGGCGAGGACGGCTTCGGCTATGACCCGATTTTCGAGTACGACGGAGCCACCTTCGCCGAGATGGGGACCGAAGAGAAAAACGCCATCTCACACCGCGGCCGCGCGCTCGCGAAGTTCGCCGACTGGTACGGACAGACAGACCGGTAGTCACTGCCGCGGGTCGCTGTCCGGGCCGGGATAGGAGTTGCCGAACTCGCGTTCGTACACCGGCGCGGGGTCGAACACTGTCGCGAAGGCGTCTGGTGTGCGGATGCTGACTGACATGTGTGACTGGAGCGAGAGATTCGCGCCCGTTGCGGTCAACGACCCGTCGAGAGTCAGCAACTGCGTTGCGCCGCTGCGGTAGGCAGAGGCAAGCGCCGGGTGGTCTTCGGATGGATGCTCGACACGGAGACGCTGGTCTACGATTGTCGTCTCCCAGTCTGCCGCTAACTCCGATGGCGCGAACTCGGCAATCAGTGCTCGCGCCTGCCCCAATAGGTGGTCGCTAGCGACGAGATGGACCCAGGAGTGCCGGCGCACGTGGTCGAGCGCATCCCGTGTTGCTCCACCGACGAGCAGGTCTGCCGCGAGAACGTCCGCGTCTGCGACGACGCGGAACCCTGCCTCGTCGGCGTCACTCGCGCTGTTATCCGAGGCCAGCTCGGTCGCCTGGAGGTTCCCGCGCCTGTCCTGAATCGCCTGTGTCGTCGCGTCACACGTCGTGGCTCGCTCGAACAGCTCTGCCCAGGACATACCGAAACCCAGGCAATCGACCCACAAAAAGCAACCGACCGCACCGTCACACCTCTGTCTGACGGAGGTTTATATACGAGAGACGAGAGCTACCAGGTGGGCGCGCACCGACGACCTCACACACCCACAACTCCCATCCTTCCACGGCGCGCCCGAATACCTGAACCCACCCTTTTGGGTCAGGCCGAGACTTCCTCGCCCCGGAGCGTCCCGCGAACCTCCTCGAGCAGGTCCGGGTCTGCCATGACCGCAAGCGAGTCCCCGGCCTCCACTCTGGTCTGTGGGAGTGGAATCGTCATCGACTCGTCCTCGCGGCCGTGGGCATAGATACGTGCGTCGCCGGGCAACTCGACGTCGATAACCCGGTCACCGATGACCGGCGACTCGTCGGGAATCTCTACACTCGCCACCGAGAGTCGCTCAGTCAGGTCGGCGATGACGGTGAAATCGCCGCCAAGCAGCGCCGTCTTCGCGCCTGCAGCGCCGAGGCGCTCGGGGTAGATAACCTCGTCGACGCTGTCGGTGTAGCGCTCGTAGAGCTGTTCACTGAAGTCCTCGCTGACGCGTAACACCGTCCGACAGCCGTGTGCATCGCCGACGACACAGGCCGAGAAGTTGGTGTTGAGGTCGCCGGTCAGCGCGCCGAGGCTGTCGGCTTCCGTGACGCCTGCTGATTCGAGGACGCTCTCCTCGCCACCGTCTCCTTCGACGACGGTGAACCCTTCTTCTTCGGCCCGTTCGACCCGCTCTCTGTCGTTATCGACGATAGTAACCTCGTGGCCTTCGTTGCGGAGTGTCCGGGCGTTTCGCATTCCGACACGACCGAACCCAACGATAATGAACTTCATGACTTCCTGTACAACGGCCTCGTTAAAAACACTGGGGCTGTACCGGGTCAGAGCGCCGTCGTCGCTTCGAGCGCCAGTTCGATTGCGCGTTCGACGTTGTTTTTGGCCTTTTCGGGGAGTTCATCCGCTTCAGTCTCACCCTTCTGGGTCCCCTCGACGAGATTGCCATCGACGGTACAGATGGCCCCGGCGCGCATGCCCTTGCGCCGTGCGAGCGTGAACAGTGCGGCGGCCTCCATCTCGACGGCGAGCATCCCTGCCTGTTCCCACTCCGCGATGTACTCCTCTGTCTCGGCGTAGAATGCGTCGTCGGTCGCAATCGGCCCCACGTGGACGGGTTCGTCACGGCCTCGAGCGACGTTCGTCAGTTCCGTCAGCACCTCGTGGTGGGCAACGGCAGGCAGTGTCGGACTCTCGTAGCGCTTGCTCGTCCCCTCGTCTTTGGCCGCCCCGGTCGCAACGATCATATCACCGATTTCGATACCGCGCTGAAGCGCACCGCAGGTCCCGACTCGCAGTACGGTTTCGACGCCGACGCTGTCGAGTTCCTCGGCGGCGATTGCTGCCGACGGGGCACCGATACCGGTCGAGCAGATCGTCAGCGGTCGCCCCTCGTAGCTCGCGTTGACGACTTTGTACTCGCGGTTCTCTGCAACCGTTTCGACGTCCGAACAGTGGTTTGCGATACGGTCGACGCGCCCGGGGTCGCCCGGAACGAGCGCGATGTCTGTCAGGTCACCGTCCTCGACGAGTAGATGCGGCTGTTTTGCCATACGCGAACGTTAGCCGTCGGGTACAAAAAACCGTACAGTTGGGCTGCGCCGGCTATGGCGCGAGCACGAACAGGAAGAAGTTGTGAATCGCCGGGCCGAACCCGAGCGCGATGACGAAGGCAAACAGGAGGTTCGTCTGTGACTCGTGTTCGGTCAGGTCGGCGGAGAAATACGCCACGATAGCAGATGCCAGAACCACTTTGAAGACGACGAACAGCCACCCCTGGCCGAGGAGGTCGGCGGTCGGGAGGTCGGCGGCGAAATCCATGATAATTCGAGGCAGTTGCGAGCGCTCTCCCGCTTCGAGCACGTCGACGCCGATAGCGGTGGTGACACCGTCGAACATATGTGCGAAGATGACCAGCGCACCGACGTATTTCGCGCGGGCGATGATGTAGGTCCGCCAAGCACCGATACCGAAGTAGACGATGGCGGTCAAGACGAGCGAGATGAGAAGCCCGAAAACCGGCCAGATGGGTTCCATCGGCGCGACTTCAGGGTCGAGACCCTGCCAGAACACGAGCGCGACTAGCGGCGTCGCGATGCCGATGCCAGTTGCCGCGAGATACTGGGGCACTTTCTGGCGCAACCGCTTACCCGGGACGACCATCGCCGAAATGACCCACACGATTCCCATCGCGACGAACGTCGAGATGTACACCGACGGCGCCGCAAAAAGGGGCGCAATCCCAGGCGGGTAAATCTCCACCTGGAAAATCTCGCCAATCTGGTAGAACACGTGGAGGACACTCCCGGCAACCATCCAGGGGATAAAGGCCAGTACGGTCCGCTGATTGACCGGTGGTCGTATCACATAGAGCAGCGCCACGAGGACGCCAGCCCCGACGAGCAACAGCAGAGATTGCGCCAGTGGCGGAAAGACAAGGTCTCCAAACGGTGCAGTCATGTCGAATTGGTCCACTCCGTCAGGTGAAAATTGTTCCGAAACTCGAAGGGAATTTTACCTGTGGCAGTACAGTTCGAGGTATGGAGGACATTCCAGACCGAATCGAGCACACGGTTCTCGGCCCAGAGACGACGTGGGACGACGTGCAGACGGTCCTCGACGAGGCCGATGAGTACGGTATGCGGGCCTGTATTCCGCCCTGCTATCTCGAACAGGCTGTGGAGTATGCCCCGACTGTCGAGTTGACGACTGTGGTCGGCTTCCCGCACGGCCAACACCTCACAGAAACAAAATGCGAGGAGGCACGACACGCCTGGAAGGCTGGCGCGGCGGAAATCGATGTGGTCGCCAACATCGGCGCTATCAAGTCCGGCGACTTTGAGGACGTGGCGAGCGAACTGGGCGAGGTCGTGGCGGCCGTGCCTCTTCCGGTGAAAGTCATCGTCGAAGCGCCGCTGCTCACCGACGCCGAACTGCGGGGCGCGTCGGAGGCAGCCGTGGAGGCAGATATCGACTATCTGAAAACCTCGACCGGGTTCACCGACGGAGGCGCGACAGTCGACGACGTGCGCCTGATGAGCGAGTACCGGCCGGTCAAAGCGAGCGGCGGCGTCGGCTCGTGGTCGTTCGCCGAGGAGCTATTCGAGGCCGGCGCACAGCGAATCGGCGCATCCAGCGGAACGGCCATCGTCGAGGAGTACCGAGAGAGCTGACCGGGGCGGCGCTGTGGCGCCTGTCAGGACCCACGATAACGGGCCAAAGCGCCGGGTTTTAGTCTGTGCTTCCCCGACAACGTAGTAGATGGCCCGGTACCATATCGAGACCTACGGGTGCACCTCGAACCGAGGTGAGAGTCGCCAGATAGAGCGAACGCTCCGCGACGGCGGCCACCACCCGGTCGAGTCACCCGAGGACGCCGATGTCGCTATCCTCAACACCTGTACGGTCGTCGAGAAGACAGAGCGGAATATGCTTACCCGGGCAAAAGAGTTAGACCAGGAGACACCGGGCGACCTCGTCGTCACTGGCTGTATGGCGATTGCACAGGGCGACGCCTTCGCTGAGGCCGGCATCGACGCCGAAGTGCTCCACTGGGACGAGGTCCCCGAACACGTCAGAAACGGCGAGTGCCCGACACACACGCCAGACACCGACCCCGTCATCGACGGTGTCGTCGGTATCCTGCCGATTGCCCGGGGCTGTATGAGCGACTGCTCGTATTGCATCACGAAAGAAGCGACGGGCAAAATCGATTCGCCGTCGGTCGAGGAAAACGTCCGGAAAGCCCGCGCGCTCGTCCACGCTGGCGCGAGGGAAATACGCATCACCGGCCAAGACACGGGCGTCTACGGCTGGGACGAGGGCGAACGGAAGCTCCACGTCCTGCTCGACCGCATCTGTACGGAAATCGACGGCGAGTTCCGGGTTCGCGTCGGGATGGCAAACCCCAAAGGCGTCCACGGCATCCGCGAGGAGTTGGCGGCGGTTTTCGCCGAGCACGACCAACTTTATAACTTCCTGCACGCGCCGGTCCAGTCTGGCAGCAACGACGTGCTGGGCGATATGCGCCGCCAGCACACGGTCGAGGAGTATCTCGATGTTGTCGAAACATTCGACGACTATCTGGATGAGTGGACGCTCGCAACAGACTTTATCGTCGGCTTCCCCAGCGAGACCGCAGCCGACTACCAGGAGTCACTCGAACTGCTCGAACGGACGCGTCCGGAGAAAATCAACATCACTCGGTTCTCGAAGCGGCCCGGCACCGACGCCGCGGCGATGAAAGGCCACGGCGGACAGGTCAAAAAGGACCGGTCCTCGGAGATGACCGACCTGAAGATGTCTGTCGTCGGTGAGGCCTACGACTCGATGGTCGGCACCGAACGCTCGGTGCTGGTCGTCGAGAACGGCACCGACGACTCGATGGTCGGCTACGACCAGTCCCATCGCAAGGTGGCGATTCCCGGCGCGGAGTCTGCGGGTGTCGAGCTCGGTGATACCGTCGCCTGCCGGATAACCGGCCACAACACTGTTTACGCGCTCGCCGAACTCGTCTGACCGGCCGTCTCCTGGTTTTCACGCGGCAGTGATACCGTCACCGTCGTTCCCGCGTCACTGGCGTCGAAATCGATATTTCCGCCGACTCTGACTGTCCCCCACTTGGCAAGCCAGAGCCCAAAGCCGCTGCCGTGTTTCAGGCTCGTCTCCTCGCCCGTTTCGAGGGACTGTAGCTCGTGGTCGGGAATACCGTCGCCGTCGTCAGATACCTCGATGTCGATAGTCTCCTCGGTGGACGTTACGGACAGTGAGATAGTCGGCTCGTCTGTGTGTGTCGCCGCGTTTTCGAGCAGTTGCCAGAGGACGGCTTCGAGTACATCAGGGTTGGTTTCGAACACTGTCTCGGTCGTCTGGACGGACAGCGCGGCGTCGGGGTGGTCTTCGGCGAGTCGGTCGGCCAGCCTCTCGGTTAGTTCATCGGTGGCGATGGTTCGGGAGTAGCTGTTTGGCGCAGCCAGCAGTTGCTCGAACTCGCGTGCCATCTCGCCCGTATCGATGAGTTCGTCGACTGTGACGGAGACCTTCGTGAGCATCTGCTCGACCATCTCGTCGTCGGTGTGGCTGTCTGCTGCGGCGACGTATCCCGAGACGATAGAGAGGTCGTTACGGAGGTTGTGGCGCAGTATTCGGTTGAGAACAGCGAGACGCTCCTCGCGCCTGACCTCCTCGGTGATGTCCTGAAAGAGCAGCGTGTATCCGACCCGTTCGCGGCCGCCAGCGGTCAGCGGCGAGGGCTGGATGACGTACTCTCGGCGTCGGGTGCCGACCTGTGCGGTGATTCGCCACTCGTCGTCACCCTCCAGATACCGACCGAAGGTTTCGGGACCGTCCCAGCCGTCGGGGTCAAGCGATTCGACGACCGACCCAACCGGTTCGAAGACAGTCGCCTCGCGGTCGAGTTCGAGCTGTGTCACTGCTGCCGGATTCAGGTCGACGATGCGGTGCTGTTCTTCGAGCACCAACACCGGGGCCCGGAAATCGTCGAGCGCGGACTGTTTGGCCGCGCGGTTGGTCGCCGGGTAAATCTCGAACATCCCCTTTCCGACGAAGGCGTAGTAATCGAAGATGACGTGGCCTGCAAACAGCGGGGCAGCCCAGATGAAATGTGAGTTTGGCGTTAGTTCGAGCATCCAGATGAGCAGCCCAACCGCAGGTAGGATGGCGCTGGCGACGACAGCGAGCGCTTCCGACCGGAACAGCGACCCGTAATCCCAGACGGTATCGACAAGCAGCAAGACACCGACGACTGACCAGCCGGTCCCGCCGATGAGCATTACATAGAACAGTGGGCCGAAATCGTACGAGGCCGCGGCGACACCAAACACTGGGTCAACGGTAAAGTTCGTCCAGAACAGTCCGTGACTGTGGTTTACCGGTAACAAGACGAGGGTCATCACCGGCACCAGATACAATAGCCAGTAGTACCAAGAGCGCCGAATGGCACCGCGGCCGGTGTATTCGAGCGCAAAGCCAACAAACGGCGGGCCGAGCCAGGTAAGCCCGATAAGCGCAATCACCTCGAACACCAGGCGCAGTTCCTCGCTGAACACGGTCAGGCCAATACCGTATGCGAAGACGAACACCGCCTGAGCGACCATCGTCGCCGCGAACCACGACGCACCCGGTTTCGCCCTGTAGCTGACGAGATAGGCGAACAGCCCCAGGGTGGCGACCCCCGCAAACAGCGACAGGAGGACGGGCCAGGTGAGATAGACGCTCACGGCTCGTTCAGACTGACAATTGACTCGCAGCCTTGAATAAGATGTGCCTTGCGCACCCGCCGTCGCTCCGTAATTGGTGTACTGTCTCCAGTGTGGTCACTGCCGTTGCAGTATCAGGACAGACGTTCCGTGTCTGTGGCGTGATACTCTCGTAGTGATTTTGCGGTAATTTTCGTGACCACGTGACAGGAATCGTCGTGTCACATCCTGTGAACTCCGTCTGCTGTTACCACGGCGGTAACGACTCGCAAGAATCACTATCAGTGGGTACCGGTCACCTGCTCGTCGGCATCTTTCCACTCGCCCATTCCGGCGGGGTCGAGGTGGAGGTGGGCATCTCCCACGTCGTCGTATTCGAGGACTGACCGGACCAGGTCGCTCTCGATGTCGTGGGCCTGGGCGAGCGTGAGTGAACCGTCTACCTCCACGTGGGCCTCGACTTCGAGCGTCGGCCCGTCGTAAAAGACCGCGAGGTCGTGGACGCCGTGTGTCTGTGGGTGAGCGAGGATCGTCTCCCGGATTTCCGCTCTGCGTGCATCTGATGCGGCCTTGCCTGCCAGATACGAGAGGTTCTCTCTGCCGATTTCGACCCCCTGGTAGATGACCAGCAGACTGACAAACAGCCCGGCCAGGGCGTCGAGAACGGGGAATCCGAGCCCGATACCGATGACTCCCACGAGTGCGGCGACCGTGGTGTACATGTCGTTGAGGCAATCGACCGCGAGCGCTTTCAGCGCGGTCGAGCCGAGGGTCGCGTTCATCCGCATCGTGTACCAGTAGACCAGGTACATATCGGCCATCGAGAATCCCAACGCCACGACGAGCAGGTAGCTGAACTCGACGTGGCCGCCGACCAACAGGCTCTGCCCGGACTCGTACAGGAGGTTCGCTCCGAGAATAACGATGACTGCGCCGACGAACAGCGCGGTCAGTGGTTCGATTCGTGCGTGCCCGTGTGGGTGGTCGGCATCTGCTCCCTCGAAGCGGCTGTCTCCCCATATCAGGACCACGACGCTGGCGACGAGGTCGCCCAGCGAGTGGGCAGCGTCGGCGAGCAGTGCGACACTTCCGAACAGAAACCCTGCGATACCCTCGGCGACGATTTTCGCGACGTTTCCCAGGACGTTTGCCCACGAAGCGAGTGCAAACCGACGCCGCTTCGTGGCACTCTCCATACCTCCACTACCGTGACGCTATGCTTGAATATTTGCATTAGGCGGGTCGAATCTTGTCCTTTCAGGGTGCCGTAGTTCGTCACTAGAGAAGAGACCGTCTGTGATGATATGTCAATGGATGCAAAAACTTACACGACGACTCCATCAACAGCGACACATGTCGGAATTTGTCACACCTCCGAGCCTGCAGTCAGACGACGAGCTCGCGGTTATCGCTCCCTCAAGCGGTGGCGCAGCAGAGGCACCACACATCTTGGAACTGGGACTCGAGCGACTGGAGTCTCGTCTCGGCGTCGACGTCACGGTACACCCGAGCGCCCGACAGTCGGACAGCTACTTGCGCGAGCATCCAGCGGCACGCGCCGCGGCCATCCACGAGACCTTCAAAGACCCCGACGTCGGTGCCGTGATGGCGACAATCGGCGGCGACGACCAGCTCCGCGTACTGGAACACCTCGACCCAGCCGTACTGCGCGAGAACCCCACGCGGTTTTTCGGCCTCAGCGACAACACGAACCTCTCGTTGTATCTCTACAACCACGGCATCATCTCGTACAACGGCGTTTCGCTGCTGAGCGAGGTCGCCACGCCGGGGCCGTTCCCGGAGTACACCGAGCGGTATCTCCGGCGGGCGCTGTTCGAGGACTCGCTGGGCGAACTCGAACCCACCGAGCAGTGGTTCGATATGACGGAAGGATGGAACCAGTCCAAAGCCGAGTTCGCGGCCGCCGAGCCCGAGCGCCACGACACCGACGGATGGACCTGGGCCGGCAGCGACGACCCCGTCACGGGGCGGCTGTGGGGTGGCTGTCTCAGTATCGTCCGCTGGCACCTGATGACCGAGCGCTACCTGCCCGAACCGGACCGCCTCGACGGTGCCGTACTCGCTCTGGAGACGGCCGAGACACTCCCCGACGCCGACAGGGTCAAATGGTTCCTGACGGCGATGGGCGAGCGGGAACTACTCGGGCGCTTCGACGGGGTGATGGTCGGCCGTCCGGCGACCGAATCCTGGTTCGACCGCCGAGACGAGGACGAACGCAAGCGGTATCGACAGGACCAGCGTGAGACGATTCTGTCACAGCTCCAGCGTTACAACCCCGACGCGACGGTCGTCTTCGACGTGGATTTCGGACATACCAATCCGGGAGTCGCCGTCCCGGTTGGGGGGAGAGTTACGCTCGGCCCCGGCGAGGGAATCGTCTTCGAGTAGCCTCAGGGCGTGGTCGTCGCTTCGAGCGCACGGAAGCCCCGCTCGAAGTCCGCCTTCAGGTCAGTCACGTCTTCGATACCGACCGATATACGGAACAGCGAGTCAGAGATACCCAACTCGGCGCGGCGCTCGGCGCCGATTGGTTCGTGTGTCATCGTCGCCGGGTGGTTGACAAGCGTCTCGACGCCGCCGAGGCTGACCGCTAGATTCATCGTCTCGATGCCCTCGACGAACCGCTGTGACTCCGCCATGCCGCCGGCGAGTTCGAATGAGAGGACGCCGCCGAAGCCGTCCATCTGCTCGCAAGCGAGGTCGTGCTGGGGATGACTCTCCAGCCCCGGATAGTAGACCGCGCTCACCTCCTCGTGACCGTCGAGATACGACGCCAGTTCCATGGCGTTCCCCTCGTGAATGCGCATGCGAGCGCCCAGCGTCTTCAGCCCCCGCGAGAGGAGATAGGCGTCGAACGGCGGCATCTGGTTCCCCAGCCCGACCTGCTGATTGAAGCCGATTGCCTCCGCGACGTGGGGGTCGTCGGTGACGAGCGCACCGCCGATGCCGTCGCTGTGGCCGTTGAGATACTTGGTCGTGCTGTGGGCGACGACGTCGGCACCTAGCTCCAGTGGCTGCTGGAAGTACGGGCTCGCGAACGTGTTGTCGACGCCGAAGACGGCGTCGTGGTCGGCGGCGATTTCGGCGATAGCCCCGATATCACAGAGCTGAATCAGCGGGTTCGTGGGCGTCTCCATCCAGACCAGTCCCGTCTCGCCGTCGACCGCGTCGGCGACGATGTCGGTCTCGCGAGCGTCGACAAACGCCACGTCGAAGCCCAGTCTGTCGCGGAACAACTGTTCGAACATCCGGCGCGTTCCCGCATAGAGGTCGTCGAAGGCGACGATACGGTCGCCCTGTTCGACCACCGAGAGCACCGCCGTCGCAATCGCGGCGGTGCCGGACGCGAAGGCAAACGCCAGCTCGCCGCCGGCCAGGTCTGCGAGTTGTTCCTCGACGGCGTGTCTCGTCGGGTTCGAGAGCCGCCCGTAGAGGAACTCGCCGGCACCCGGGTCGACGTCTTCGAGACTCATTTCCGGGTCGATGCCGTCCAGCCGGTAGGTCGAAGACAGATGTATCGGCGACACCACGTCCCCGTGCCCCCAGTCGGTGTACTCTGCGACCGCACGCGTGTCGAATGCCGCTTCCTCTTCCATGCTCTTTGATGCCGTACACACATATTAATAGATTTGTGTTCTTCCCGTAATCTCGGAATCTAATTTCATAAACTTAGATAATATCCGACAATAACTGCACAACCGTTCATACTGTGTTTGTTATATATGCCCTGCAGGCATACTACACTATGAGAGGAGGAGCGACGAGCTAGCAGTAGTTGTGTCCAAATCAGCGACGCATACGCTCAGCCGGGTAACCGAACTGCTTACACGTCTGGGTGTCGTAGCCGGAACTGGCAGAGGGAGGTCGGTTTCCGTGTCCCAGACCGTGAGTAAGGGACATGAGGAAAGTCCCCCCACCGTCAGGGCAGGTGACCGGGTGCAAGCCCGGGGTGGGAGACCGCCGGCTCTGGAACAGAAACGAGACCCCTCGCCCCGACCCATGAGGTGTGCGAACCCCGCGCGAGAACGGCCACAGTGCCGGGAAGCAACGGGGAGTTAACCCACCGAGGGCGCGTGTCGACGCGTTCGCGCACGCGGCAGCAGCCGCGGGCAAACGGGCGAGAACGGATGGAACGGCGAACCCTCACCGGTGCAAGTCCGAACCACAAGGTAGCCCTGACAGCGGTTCGGACGCTGAGCTGAATGTCGACCGAACAGAAGGGGGCTTACTCCCCTCAGCCACAATATTGTAGCGCCAGCCCCGGAACACGTGTACTTATCTGAGAAGACGACCCACTGTCAGATAGTGACTGGACCAGTTCAGACAGGCTGTGCCGGCGTCGACGAGCTACTGGGGGGTGGGTTCGAACGCGGGGCTGTCACGCAGGTGTACGGTCCACCCGCTGCAGGGAAGACGAACGTTGTCCTCTCTGGAGCCGTCGAGACCGCTGCTCGTGGTGACACTGCGTTGCTTATCGACACGGAGGGGCTGTCAATCGACAGACTGGAGCAACTCGCTGCTGCTCACCCCGACGCAACTGTCGACGACGTCGCTTCGAACATCATCATCACCGAGGTCTACGACTTCGAGGACCAGCGCGAAGCAGTTCAGGACGTTTCCGAGTTCGCCAGCCAGGTCGAGTTCGTGGCCGTCGACAGCGCGACCGGCTTCTATCGGCTTGAACGCACCGAACAAGAGCAGGGAGAGGCCCTCCGCGACGTGACACGCCAGGTCACACATTTACTCTCGCTCGCCAGAAAACACGACATCGCGGTCGCAATCACGAACCAGGTCTACACTGACCCGGAGACTGACAAATCCAGCGCACTGGGCGGGCACACACTCAATCACTGGTCTGCAATTATTCTCCGTCTCGACCGGTTTCGCGGCGGGAACCGGCGCGCAACGCTTGAGAAACACCACTCGAAATCCGCCGGGGAGACTGCTCAGTTCAGGATTACCGAGGACGGGCTGGAGAAGGGTGACCCCTAATACAGGAGTTCGTCGTCAGATTCGACCATATACAGCGTCCGCGCCGAGATGTTGACAGCGTGGTCGCCGACCCGTTCGAGGTCTCGAATCGTCAGGAGGAGACGGTACACGTCCTGCATGAGCGCCTCGATTTCTCCCTCGTCGTTTAGGTCGTCACGCTCGATGAGGTCACGGGCGACGGTCTCAGACGCTGTCTCACACAGTTCGTCGATTTCGTCGTCGCGCTCGGCAATCGCATAACAGTTCTCGACGTTCTCCTCGGCGTATCCCTCCATCGCCGTCTCGACCATCTCCACGACTGCCTCGCCAATCGACTGGATGTCGACGTCGGGGGCGAGGTTTCGCTTGGCGTCGAGCGTGTAATCACCGAGATTCGTCGCGAGGTCGGCAATCCGTTCGAGGTCTGTGATAATTTTGAACGACGCGGCGATAAACCGGAGGTCGCCGGCGACGGGCTGTTGGAGCGCGATGAGGTCCATACACTGCTGTTCGAGTTCGAGATAGAGTTCATTTACCTCGTCGTCGCCCTCGATAACGTCCCAGGCCATCTCCTCGTCTTTCTGTTCGAGCGCGCTCAGTCCCATGTTCAGCCGCTCCAGGACGACCTCACTCATAAACAGAACGTCTTCCCGGAGTTGGTTGAGTTCGTCTTGATATCCTTCTCGTGGCATGCGTAGGGCTGAACGGCCTCGAATTATGTACTTTGCGCTCCGGGCCCCTCAGGATTCGAGCAGTGTCTGTGTCCGTCGGTGTCTGTAGCGAAACATCGGCTCGAAGCCAACGACCGCAAGCGGACCTATCAGGCCGTCGAGTGGCCCGAGTGGGAGTTCGTACTCGACGTGGTCGCGGACAACTGTCTCGTCACCGTCAGCGTAGAAGTTGTGCGTGTGTTCCCACTCGGGAAACGGGCCGTCGTGCATCGTGTCTCGGAAGAACCCGGAGCCATCCGAGCGCTCTCGCGCCACGATTTCCGAGCACCAGCGCTGGCGCGGGCCGACACCGAACGGCCGGACCGAGGCGTCGATTGTCGCGCCGGTTTCGAGCACGTCTGGCTCTGGCTCCCCGTCCGGGCCGGTCACTGACTCGACTTCGAGTCCCATCCAATCGGGCGTCAGTGCTTCGAGTCCCTTCTCTGTCGAGTGGAACTCCCAGACCTCCTCGAATGGGGCGGCCACGCGGACGCTCCGTTCGTACGTGTGCATACCTGTCGTAGGAGGGCGACCAACCTTTCTCTTGTGTTCTCGAAGTGATTATTGCGGTACGTTTCGTGGCCACGTCACAGGACTAGTCGTATCACATCGCGTGCAGTCCGCCTGCTGTTGCAACGGCGGTACAGCCTCGTGATAACCTCTTAGGGCCAGTGCCCGGCCTCTTCCATCGCGTCGACGACCCGCTGGATTGCTACCACGTACATCGCCTCCCGGTAGGTCGCGGTGTCGTACGTGTCTCTGGCCTGTACCATCTCCTCGAACGCCTCGGTGACGTGGGCTTCGAGTTCCTCGACGACCCGCTGCTCGTCCCAGTAGAATTGCTGGCGGTTCTGGACCCACTCGAAGTAGGAGACGGTCACGCTGCCGGCGTTTGCGAGGATATCGGGGATGACGACAGTATCGCGTGACTCGAACACGTTGTCGGCACCTGCTGTCAGCGGGCCGTTTGCCGCCTCGACGATGATATCGGTGGCGGCGTCCTCCGCGATGGTCGCGTCGATAGCGTTCTCCAGCGCCGCCGGAATCAACAGGTCGACGTCCATCGTCAGCAGTTCTTCGCCGGTCACCTCCTCGGCGGCGTCTGGATAGCCGACGACCGTTCCGTTCTCCCGCTTGAACTGCTTGAGGTCGCGGGCATCGAACCCCTCGGGATTGTAGACGCCGCCCTGTGAGTCGGAGACAGCGACGATACCGGCATCGAGGTCATCGAGTAACGCCGCGGCGACACTTCCGGCGTTGCCATACCCCTGGATTGCGACCGATGCGCCCGCGAGGTCGCGGCCGAGATGCTCGAATGTCTCGCGTGCCGTCAACGTAATCGACCTGCCGGTCGCGTCGGTCCGACCCTCGCTTCCGCCGCTTTCGAGGCTCTTGCCGGTGACGACGCCCGGCTCGGTCGTTCCTTCGAGGGTCTCGTATGTGTCTTTGAGCCAGTTCATCTCCCGCTGGCCGGTGTTTACGTCCGGTCCGGGGATGTCCTGGTCGACGCCGATAATCGGGCGGATTGCGGCGGCGTAGGCCCGTGTTATCCGCTCGACCTCGTCGTCGGAGTAGGCCCCGGGGTCGAACGAGATGCCGCCTTTGCCGCCGCCGTAAGGGAGGCCGATGCCGGCACACTTGTAGGTCATCCAGCCAGAAAGCGCGCGCACCTCGTCACGACTCACCATCGGGTGATACCGGATGCCGCCCTTGTAGGGCCCTCTGTCGTCGTTGAACTGGGACCGGTAGGCCTCGAAGGTTTCGAGAGTCCCGTCGTCGAGTTCGACGGTCAGGTTCACCTCCTCGACCCGCTGTGGCGTGGTAAGATAGTCGACGACACCATCATCGAGGTTGAGCGTCTGTGCTGCAGTTTGCACCTGCGTCTTGAAGTTCTCGAATGCGCCAGCACCGTCTGTCATTGTTCATCTATTGTCCAGCGGAGATAAAAGTCTATACCACAGATAGCCAGCACTGAAACGTTTCGACCAGAACAAATGGGCGTTTGTTGTCTACTCCAGAATACCGGCGGCCTCGGCCCGCTGGACGATATCTTCTGCCTGTGCGACGAGTGGCGCGTCTATCATCTCGCCGTCGACGGCGAAGACGCCTCTGCCCTCGGCTTTTGCCTGTTGCTTGGCTTCGATGACCTCGTGTGCCCATTCGATGCGCTCGCGGTCGGGCGTGAACGCGTCGTTGATCGTCGATACCTGTGTGGGATGAATCGCCATCTTGCCGTCGAAACCGAGGTCGATTGCGCGCTGGGTGTCTGTGGCGAGTCCGTCAGTATCCTCGAAGTCGGTGTACAGCGTATCGATAGCGTCGATGTCTTGGCTGCTCGCCGCGAGCACGACGTGCTCTCTGGCGTACAGTATCTCGGTCCCCTCCGTCGAGCGGTTCAGCCCGACATCTGCCGAGAGGTCCTCGGCACCCAACAGCAGTGCGTCGGTCGCCTCGGCGGCAGCGACTTCGGGTGCTGCCAGCACCCCTGCCGCCGTTTCGAGCAGGGCCAACACCGGGAGTGACTCGCCGTGGTCTGTGATGGCGTCGGCAAGCGCCTCGACATCTGCCCGCGAGGAGACTTTCGGCAACATGACGCTGTCCACCGACGAGAGGACAGACGCGAGCGCGGACAGGTCCTCGCGTCCACAGCTGTCGAGTGGATTGAGGCGGACACACAGCTCGCAGTCCGGGTCGAGCGAGGAGACGGCCTCGGCGACGTGGTCGCGGGCCGTCGACTTTGCCGAGGGTGCGACGGCGTCTTCGAGGTCGAACACCACCACGTCGGCCCCCGCCGTGGGTGCCTTGCGTAGCAGGTCGGGCTGGTCGCCGGGCGAGAACAGGACCGTTCGTCGAACCATGCTGTACAGTCGACAGACTATCCTGTTAGTCGTTTTGGGACGCGGTGGAACTAACTTCGGCGAGCGCGTGAACGATGTATGAACGGACCACACCAGGGGCAACCACTCCTGACTGCGGGGCAGTCACTCGACTCGGCCGAGACGGCCGTAATCATGGCACACGGCAGGGGTGCAAACGCCCGCGGAATGCTCGGGATGGCCGACGAAATCGACGCGGAGGCGGCCTACCTGGCACCCCAGGCCGCACAACGCGAGTGGTACCCCCAGTCGTTTCTGGCCCCCGTCGAGGCGAACGAGCCGGGCCGCAGCTCCGGACTGCAGGCTATCAGGGACGCACTCGCGGCGGTAAACGAGGCCGGCATCTCCACGGAACGGACACTGGTCGTGGGCTTCTCGCAGGGTGGCTGTCTCGCCACGGAGTACCTCGCGCGCAATCCGCGCCGCTACGGCGGTCTCGCCGCACTCAGCGGCGGTCTCATCGGCGAGACAATCGACCCAGACGACTACGAGGGCGACCTGGCGGACACGCCGGCGTTTTTCGGCTGTAGCGACGTCGACCCGCATATTCCCAAAGAGCGCGTCCACGAGTCCGCAAACGTCTTCGAGCGCCTCGGCGCTGCCGTCGAGACGCGACTCTACGAGGGGATGGGTCACACCGTCAATCAGGACGAACTCGATTACGTTTCGAGGCTGATTGGAAGACTGAGCGACTGACACTGGGTGTTGGCGAGGGCCCCGTGCAAGATCGGAATGCACGAATATGGTATGGATTCTGACGCGATCCGGAACGGTAGTCGTCACTCACGACAGGAATAACCAACCTAAAACGTAATCATGCGACCTACCTATTCTGGCGGAGATATTCCGATAGACGGATGAGCGTTATCCCGAGACCAACAACAGCAATTCCAACTGTTGCGACAAACGCAACAGCTCTGTACTCTCCAGTCGCCATCGCCAAGAAAGACAGCGATACGATGACCAGAGAGATTGTAAGTAGTAGGTCTGTCGCGCGAGTGTTCAGGCCAAGCCACGTCGATGGCACGCTAATGCCACTTTGTTGACTATAGCTCATATATGCCGTTTTTATTACCAAGCAAATAAATATGTATGTGTGTTTCCTGATAACTAATGTCACCTAGCTGTATCCATCCCCTCTATCTTGCACACTAGTAAGAACAGTTTCTCATCGAAGGGTCACACTCACTGAACGACGCCTGCTCTCGACACGGCCTCGATCTCCGCGTCGAACGTCCCGGAGATCGCAACAGCGTTGAACCTGTCTCTCACGAGGTGAAACGACAAATATCTTCGTTTTCAAACTGTTTTAGTAACGCCGAAGAAGAAACTGCTGACGAGTGGTTGCGTAAATTTGCTTTCGCATGGAATCACCTTATTTGAACACTATAGACGCGACGAAGGCGAGCTATTTAAACTCGAATGATAATTACCGTGTCGAAGACAGTTCTCTTGTATTTCACGACCAGATATCCGGCCAGGGGATTATACTGGTCGGGCGGGTAATCGGGAGATATGGACTGGGGATTTCGGATCCGAAAAGATGTTCCATCTTGGGTCATGAAAGTCGTACTTGTTGTTGCAATCCTGCTAATTGCCGGCCTTCAGCATTTTAATATTATATAGGTAACCACTCTCTGCTCCAGTTGTCTTCTGTCTCTCGCACTGTCGTCGATACTCAAATCTTCAATCCTCAAATTTCTCTCCTAAAACCGCCCCATCTGGTTCTCTGACCGGCCTCAGTGCTCGACGAACTCGAACAGGATACCGCCGGTCGATTTCGGATGCAGAAAGGCCACGTCGTGGCCCCACGCCCCTTCGCGTGGCTCCTCGTCTATCAGGTCGACGCCCATCTCGGCGGCACCTGCAAGCGCCGCCTCGATGTCGTCGGTCGCCACGGCGACGTGATGGAGTCCCGGGCCGTTGCCGTCGAGGTAGCTGGCGATAGCGCCCGTCGACTCCAGCGGTTCGAGCAACTCGAAGTAGGCGTCGCCGACGGCGAGAAACTCGACGTTCATCCCGTCGAAGGTCTCTGTGTGGGCTATCTCGGCACCGAACAGCTCCGTGTACAACTCTGATAGGTCGTCGAGGTCGTCGGTCGCGATGCCGACGTGGTCGATGACCATCTTGTCTGTCATAGCGCGGCCCCCGGCTGGTACTCGCCGAACACGTCGCGCATCGTGTGACAGATTTCGCCCGTCGTCGCGTAGGCCTTCACCGCGTCGATGATGTAAGGCATCACGTTCTCGTCGCCGCGGGCGGCGTCTTCGAGCGCTGTCAAGGCGTCGTCGACGGCCTCGTCGTCGCGTTCGGCCTTGACGGAGTCGAGCCGGTCACTCTGTTTGCGCTGTTCCTCGTCAGAGACCTCCTCGATATCGACGTGTTCCTCCTCTTCGACAGTGAACTCGTTGACGCCGACGATGATGCGCTCGCCCGCCTCGATTTCCTGCTGGCGCTCGAAGGCGGTGTCCTGAATCTGGCGTTGCACCCACTGGTCTTCGATTGCCTTGCGCATCCCGCCGCGGTCGTCGACCCGGTCGAGCAACTCGAAGGCCTCGGATTCGAGGTCGTCGGTCAGCGACTCGACGTAGTAACTCCCCGCCAGCGGGTCGATGGTGTCTGCGGCCCCCGATTCGTGGGCGAGAATCTGCTGGGTCCGCAGGGCCGTGCGGACGGACTGCTCGGTCGGAATCGAGAGCGCCTCGTCTTTGCCGTTCGTGTGAAGACTCTGGGTGCCGCCAAGCACCGCGGCGAGGGCCTGGTAGGCGACCCTGACGATGTTGTTCTCGATTTGCTGGGCCGTCAAGGTGGAGCCAGCGGTCTGGGTGTGGAACTTGAGCTGTCGCGATTTGGGGTTGTCGGCCTTGAAGCGCTCGTCCATAATCTTGCCCCACATCCGTCTGGCGGCCCGAAACTTGGCGGCCTCTTCGAAGATGTTGTTGTGAGCGTTGAAGAAAAAGGAGAGCTGTGGCGCGAATTCGTCGACGTCGAGGCCGGCCTCGATAGCTGTCTCGACGTATTCGATGCCGTTTCCAAGCGTGAAGGCAAGCTCCTGTGCGGCGGTCGACCCTGCCTCGCGGATGTGATAGCCGGAGATAGAGATGGTGTTGAACTTCGGCGTCTCCTCGGCACAGAACTCGAAAATATCGGTGATAATTCGCATCGACGGCTCCGGCGGGAAGATGTAGGTGTTCCGGGCGATGTACTCTTTGAGAATGTCGTTCTGGATGGTACCACGTAGCTCCGCGCGGTCGACCCCCTGCTGGTCGCCGACCGCGATGTACATCGCCAGCAGGACACTGGCCGGGGCGTTGATTGTCATGCTCGTCGACACCTCGTCGAGTGGGATGCCGTCGAAGACGGTTTCCATGTCACGCAGCGAGTCGATAGCGACACCAGCCTTGCCGACCTCGCCGGAAGCCATGCTGTCGTCGGAGTCGTACCCCATCTGTGTCGGCAGGTCGAAGGCCATCGAGAGGCCGGTCTGTCCCTCGTCCAGCAGGTACTGGAAGCGTTCGTTGGTCTCCTCGGCCGTTCCCATCCCCGCGTACTGGCGCATCGTCCAGAGCCGGCCGCGGTATCCCGTCGAGTAGACGCCCCGCGTGTACGGCTCCTCGCCGGGGAAACCCAGGTCTTCCTCGTACTCGAAATCGCCGAGGTCGGCGGGCGTGTAGAGCCGGTCGACGGTCTGGCCGCCGGTGTCGGTATCGAACGTCTCTTTGCGCTCGCCGAACCGGTCGAGGACAGGCTCGACGTGGTCGTCTTCCCACTCCTCCCGGGCCGACCGTATCTCCTCGAGTTCGTCGGCGTCGAACATATCACCAAGGTCGGCTCCCGCGGGCCTTAACAGTTCAGTGTTCCGTCGGCCGCGTCAGCGCCCGGTGTCGTACTTGTAGGTGGTCTCGTCTGGGTCAATGCCGAAGTCTTCCGGGCCCTCCTCGGGTTCTTGCTCCTCGTCGTCTGCACTGGCCCGTTTGAACGCGTCGCGGAGCCGACCGGGCATGTAGAATTGGCCGGTCTGGATGCACAGTGGGACTGCTTCCGGGTCGAGTGACTCCTGTTTTTTCGAGAGTCGCCGCTGTAACACGTCGGGGAGCTGTGCCGGCTCGACCGGCTCGAAGCCGAACTGCGAGAGATACTCCGTCGCGCCGCTGAGCGCGTAGACGATATCGAAGCCCTGGTCGTTTGCTGTCGTGACCAGTCGCTCGACGACGTGTGCGCCGACGCCTTGGCCCCGCCACTCCGAGCGGACACCGATACTCGTCAGCTCGCAGTGTTCCGTCTGCTCGGTCTTGTGGACGCGCACGCGACCGAATCCGGCCCGCTCGTTTTCGCGTTCGTTCATCGCGATGACGTAATCCCGGGACCGAAATGCCGTCTCGTCTAAACCCATCGAGTCGATGTGGTCGAGTAACCAGGCCTCGTCGCGGTTTTTGGCGTCCCGTACGTACATGTCTCTCTTTTCTCACGCCACGTAAAAATGAGTTGCGAGGGCTCCCTCCCGGACCGTTCTATCATATAATTTTTTGACGGTACTGGTCGTCTGTAGGAATCGAGACCATGACCGAGACACTCGAGGATATCGACGACGTGGTGTACGACCCCCCCGCAGAGCTGTTAGAACAAAGCAACGTCGCGGAGTTCATGGCGAAACACGACATCGAGGATTTCGACGAACTCCACCGACGCTCTGTGACCGATATCGACGGGGTTGAGGCGTCGGGCCTCGACTGGTTCTGGGACGAGGTCGTCGACCACCTCGGCTTAGAGTTCGACCAGCCCTACGACGCGGTTCGTGACGACTCGGACGGGCCACAGTTCACCGACTGGTATGTCGGCGGCGAGCTAAATATCGCGCACAACGTCGTCGACCGCCACGCCAGTCCCGACTCGCCCAACCGCAACAAGGTTGCGACAATCTGGGAGGGTGAAGACGGCGAGGTACGCGAGGTCACGTATCACGAACTCCACCGACAGGCCAACCAGGTCGCAAACGCGCTTGAGGAACGCGGCGTCGGTGTCGGCGACACGGTTGGCCTCTACATGCCGATGGTGCCAGAGGTGACCTCGATACTGTACGGCTGTTTCAAAGTCGGTGCAATCGCGGTCCCCATCTTCTCCGGATTCGGTGTCGACGCGACTGCGACCAGAATCGAGGATTCGGCGTGTCGGGTCCTCTTTACCGGCGACGGCTTCTACCGACGGGGCGACGAAATCACGCTGAAAGAGGCCGCAGACGAGGCTATCGCCGAGGCAGGCCACGTCGAACACACCATCGTCTACGAGCGACTCGGCGCTGATATTCCCTGGAACGAGGACCGCGACGAGTGGTGGGCCGACGCCGTCGAGACACAGGCCGACGACTTCGAGACGCGGTCGCTTCCCGCCGACCAGGAGTCGATGTTGCTGTATTCTTCGGGGACGACCGGCAAGCCGAAAGGTATCATCCACACCCACGCTGGCGGCCTCGTTCAGCCGGCAAAGGAGATGTACTTCTCCTTCGACCATCGGCCCTCGGACCGCTTTTTCTGGGTGTCGGATATCGGCTGGATGATGGGGCCGTGGACACTCATTGGGAACCACGCCTTCGGCGGCACCATCTTCATGTACGAGGGCGCGCCCGACCACCCCGAGCCAGACCGGTTCTGGGAGATGATAGACCGTCACGGGCTGACGGTGTTTGGCATCTCACCGACCGCGATTCGCGCACTCCAGAAACACGGCGACGAGTGGCTGGAGGGATACGACCTCTCGACGCTCCGACTGCTCGGCTCGACCGGCGAGCCATGGGACCCCGAATCCTGGCACTGGTTTCACGAGAACGTCGGCAACGGCGACGTGCCGATACAGAACATCTCCGGCGGCACCGAAATCTTCGGCTGTTTCCTCCAGCCACTGCCGACCCACTCACTGAAACCCTGTACGCTCGGCGGTCCGGCGCTTGGCATGGACGTGGACATCGTCAACGCGACCGGCGAGTCAATTGCCGATACCAACGACCGGGGCTACCTCGTTGCCAAGTCCTCTGCGCCGTCGATGACGAAATCGCTCTGGAGCGGCGACGAGCGCTACCTCGATGAGTACTGGAGTCGCTTCGACGACATGTGGGACCACGGCGACTGGGCACAGAAAGACGAAGACGGCTTCTGGTTCCTTCACGGCCGTTCGGACGACGTACTCAACGTGGCCGGCCGGAAGGTCGGCCCCGCTGAAGTCGAGGGCGCGCTTATCGACCACGAGGCGGTCAACGCCGCCGCCGCAATCGGTGCCGACGACGAGACCAAAGGGACCGCTGTCGTCACCTACGTCATCCTCGAAGACGGGTTCGAGGAGAGCGAAGCCCTCCGCTCGGAGCTGCGTGCACAGGTCGGCGAGGAACTGGGCAAACCGTTCATGCCACGGGAGGTGCTGTTCGTCGACGAGTTCCCCAAAACCCAGAGCGGCAAAATCGTCCGGCGACTCATCCAGTCGGCCTACGAGGGCGAGGAGATGGGCGACCTCTCCAGCATCGAGAACCCCGACGCCCTCGATAGACTCGACGACGCGCGGTAACTGGAAACTGTTGGGGCCCCCTCGCTCGTCGGCTGTGGCACAATTTTTAGTTCCGTGACGAACGTCTATCTGTATGCCAGACAAACTCCGGCGACGGACGGTCCTGGCGGCGCTCGCAGCAATGGCGGGCTGTTCGGCTCAGGACGACACCGGAGCGGAGTCGACACCCCGAGAGACGCCGACAGCGTCCACTGAGCAGACTCCCGTGGCGACGCCCGAGCCGACGGAGACGACAACGGAGACATCGGAACCGACTCCGACGGAGACACCCGAGCCCGTCGATGTGCGGGCGTGGCCTGACGAGTACTATCAGGGACCGCTCGTTTCGGCCCACGAACACATGAACGGCTACGACGGGTTCGAGATGACAGACGAGAAGATGGACTGGTACGTTCGGTGGATGGACCGAAACCGCGTCGCTCAGGTGATGGCGATTTCGTCAGACCGCTATCTCGATGTGATTCGGGAACACGACGACAGGCTCGTCCCGTTCGCATTCCCCTGGGGAGAGATGCGCGAGCCCTTAGATGAGGTCGCCGGGAAACTCGGGCGGAGACTCGAAGAAAACCCGGTTTACGACGGACTCGGTGAGTTCGGACTCAAGGGCAACGACGCCTCGAAGGGTGGCGACGACTGGGACAAAGAGGGACCGATTCCGCCAGACCACCCGGCGATGCTATCAGTTTACGACCTCGCCGCCGAGCGCGACGTGCCGGTCATGCTCCACGTCGCGTCCCCGTGGCGGTATCCCGAGGACGAACAAGACGAGTGGGAGAGTTTCGACGACGTGCCCCACAAGGAACAGCTCGCAAACGCCTACGAACACAACCGTGATACCGATTTTCTTGTTCATGCCACATACCAGTGGACCGAGACGAGTGACGGGGAACTGGTCGCTGACGCGCTGGAAGACCACCCAAACCTGTATTACGATATCTCACCGACAGCCCCCAAATTCATCTACGGCGAGGAGACATTCACGAAAGAAGAGTTTGAGCAGCGCATGGCTGAAATCAGCTTCGAGAACGAGGTCGAACGACACTACGAGAAGTATGGAACGTTGCTTGAAGAGTACCCTGAGCGCACTCTCTGGGGAATGGACGCGGCACTGACGTGGCATTACACGGACTGGGCACTGGACACGTTCGTCGACCTCGCCCGGTCGCTTCTCGGCCGCGTTTCGGAGGAAAAGGCTCGTCAGGTCGGGTATCAGACCGCACAAGACTTGTTCGATATCGATGTCGAAACCACAGGATAGCCGCGACGCTCACCCGGCAAACTCATCGAGCGTGGCGTTGATTCCGGGCCGGGTGTCCCGGATACGCGTCCCCTCGATGTCCAAATCAAGGGACCGGACTGCAGCCTCACCGACGCGGTCGCTCTCAGCCTCTGGCGCGTAGACACCGAGTCGCCACTGGTCTTGCTGTGCCTGCCGAATCGCGTTGACCAGCGTCGACTGCTCGCCGAGCTGGCGAACCTCGCCGTTGACGAGCACCCGCGAGGTGGATTCGGTCATCGATGGCTCCGCGGGGACATCAAGGATAACCTCAGAGAAGTCCACGCCGGCCGCTGTTGCGATATCTGCTTCGAGGTCTTTCCGCTCGTCGTAATCTGCTCCGAGCACTGCGTCGGGCACGGCGTCGAATTCTGCCCAGACCGAGCGCTTGTAGAGTCGACGCTCGTCGAGCATCCGAGCGTACTCGGCGCTTTCTTCACAGTCGCGCAACAGCGCGTGAAAGCCGTGGTCGTCCATCCGGCGAAGCGTCTCGGCGTCGGTCGCGTCGGCCTCCAGCGCGCGCTCGGTAGCCCGCCGGAGCATCGCCTTCGCGATACGGGCGACGTGGTGCTGGTAGACGGTCGGATTCATTAGCGCCCGAGCCAACAGGAGGCTCTCGGCGGCCTGAACGTTTCCCTCGTCGAGGACGAGCGTCCCGTCGGCGAACCTGAGCTCGCGAACCAGCCGCTCGTGGTCGATTGTGCCGTAGGGTGCGCCGGTGTGGTGGGCGTCTCTGACGAGATAGTCCATCCGGTCCACGTCGAGTTCACCGGAGACGAGCTGGCCCAACTCGCCCTCGCCCGCGATGAGGTCGGCAATCCGGTCGGGGTTCAGGCCTGCGTCTGTGAGAATCTCGGCCACCTGTCCGCTCCCGATGAGGCCGTGGACCTCGTCGTGGTAGGTTCCGGTCTCCCGGTAGATGACGGACTCGATGTTGTGGCTGTAGGGGCTGTGTCCGATGTCGTGTAACAGCGCGGCGGCACGGACGCGTTCGGCCTGTTGGCCCTCGATGCCGAGGTGGTCGAGCGCCCGGTCTGCGAGATGGAAGACGCCGAGGCTGTGTTCGAATCGGGTGTGGTTGGCTGACGGATAGACCATCCTGACAGTACCGAGTTGATTGATTCGTCGCAGTCGCTGGACGGGCGGGGTGTCGAGCAATCGCTCTGCGACCCCGTGGACCTCGATATGGTCGTGAACACTGTCTTTGATAGTTGCCATTATACGACAGTTCGTCGTCATCTCCTAAAAGCATCAGCTATTATCCTCGCCAGTTTGGCCTCTCTGACACCGACATCGCCGTTCACGGCAAAAGCCAAGCGCACAGAGAGTCCGGCCCCACACCCGACGGTGAGGGCGGGCGGTTTATGATGCCGGACTCACATAGGGGGAGGTATGGTCACGTTTCTCTCCGGCGGGACTGGGACACCGAAGCTGCTGACCGGGGCAGAGGCCAGCTTCGAGCCCGAGGAGATGACAGTAGTCGCGAACACGGGCGACGACGTGATGCTCGGCGGCTTTCTCGTCTGTCCGGACGTGGACACCGTGCTCTTTCTCGGCGGTGACGCTCTCGACCGCGAGACCTGGTGGGGTATTGCGGACGACACCGCAAAGACACACGACAGGCTGCAGGAACTCGCCGAGGCAGTCGACCTCGGAACTGGGCCTCGGTATCTCGACGAAGCGGCACAGACCGCGGGCCGGGATATCGCGGCCTGGCGGCGCTTTTCGAGTGTCGGCGAGTTCATGTACATCGGCGACCGGGACCGGGCGGTTCACCTGACGCGGACAGGACTGCTCGACGAGGGACACTCCCTGACGGAGGCGACCGAGATACTGGCTGAGGCCTACGATATTCCCTGGACGCTGCTTCCGATGAGTGACGACCCGGTGGCGTCGCTCATCGAGACGCCCGACGGGACGATGCACTTCCAGGAGTTCTGGGTCGCCCGGAACGGCGAGCCGGCAGTCGAGAGCGTCGACTTTCGCGGCGGAGAGAGTGCCACGCCGACGACGGCTGTCTTCGATGCCTTGGCTGAGCCGGTCGTTATCGGTCCCTCGAACCCGGTGACGAGTATCGGCCCCATGCTCGCACTGGACGGGTTCGAGGACGCACTCGAATCGACGACAGTCGTCGCTGTCTCGCCGTTCGTCGAGGACGAGGTGTTCTCGGGGCCAGCGGCGAAGCTGATGGACGCACAGGGATACGAGCCGTCGACTGCGGGCATGGCGGCGGCGTACCCGTTCGCTGATGGGTTCGTCCTCGATACCGACGACGGGACGACGCTCAGCCGGCCGACTGTCAGGACAGACACCGAGATAGCTGGCGAGAGCGACGCGGCGCGTGTGAGCCGTGCCGTCCGAGCGCTTCTCGACGAGCTACAATGACGCGTGACCCCGCCTTCGACCCGCCGGTCGCGCTGGCCAGCCTGAGCGGTCAGTCCGACGCGGAGTGGGCAGCTACCGCGGCCGAGTACGCCGGCGTGGCCTTCCTAGGAGGCATCGCTATCGACGAGCCGACCAGAGCGGCCGCGCGGGAACTGGTCGAGCGCGACCGGACGGAGTTCCTGCCTGCAGACCCGGTCGCGTTCGTCGACGACCAGTTCGGCCAGACGGCCGACCTCCCGATTCGGCCGGGAGTCAACGTCCGGACGACGACGCTGTCTCCGCTCGCCGAGGTTGCCGAGGTCTGCCGGGACCACGACGCGATTCTCGAAATCAACGCGCACTGCCGCCAGGACGAAATCTGTGGGGCCGGAAGCGGTGAGGCGCTGCTGACCGACACAGAGCGCCTCTGTGAACAGGTCAGCGCCGCCAGCGAGCGCGGTCCCGAGGTCAGCGTCAAGGTCCGGGCAGAGGTGCCGGGCGTCGACCTCCCGGCGGTGGCCGAGCGTGTCGCAGAGGCCGGGGCGACGTACATCCACCTGGATGCGATGGACTCTGAGGCGGTCGTCGGTGACGTCGCCGCGGCGACTGACCTGTCTATCATCGCCAACAACGAGGTCCGGGGCCGCGACTCTGTGTTCGAGTATCTGTCCCACGGAGCGGCCGCGGTGAGCGTCGGCAGACCGAGTGACGACCGGCGTGTCCTCTCACGGGTCCGAGAGGCCGCAACCGACTGGTTCGAACGCGACGCCCAGCCCACAACGAACTACGGCAGCACCGAGACACCAATCGACGGTATGACACCCACAGACAGCACGCGAACGACGGGAGGTGGCGAGTGATGGACGACGAGCGGTCAACGGCAGCAAACGCGCAACTCGCATTGCTGCTCGAAGTGTCTGGAACGCCAAAACCCGGCAACGTCGACCGAGAGCGCGAGTACGACGACCTCCGATTCGAGCACTTCATGGCGGGGGCTGTCGGCGCGCGGGACGGGCTCGAACTGGCGACTGAGGGGACACCGGTCGGTCGCGCATTCGAGCGAGCGGTCGCGGGGATGAGCCAACAACGCGGCGGGAACACACAGTTCGGGGCGCTCTTGCTGGTGACGCCACTGGTCGCGGCGGCAACTCAGGGCCACCTCTCCCGACAGGGTGCCCGAAACGTGGTCGCTAACACGACTGTCGACGACGCGGTGAACTTCTACCGGGCGTTCGACCACGTCGATGTTGCTGTCGACGACCCACCGACGGGGATGGAGCCACTCGACGTGCGCCAGGGGAGCGATGCAGAGCCTGCTCTCCGAGACCGCGACATGACTCTCGAAGACGTAATGGAAGCCAGCGCGACCGAAGACGGCATCGCCGCCGAGTGGACCGACGGCTTCGGGCGGACGTTTGAGGCGGCACACGGACTCACACAGAGCAACGGACCCGTTACAAACAGGGCGTCGGCACTGTTTCTGGCACTGCTGGCCAGCGAAGTCGACACGTTCGTCGTGACCCAACACGACGCGGAGACGGCCCTCGAAGTTCGGGACCGGGCACAGGCGGTACTCGACGGCGACGAGGACCCCTACGAGCTGGCAGCGGAGTTCATAGAGCGCGACATCAACCCCGGAACCACGGCGGATATCGTCGCCGGCGCGCTGTTTATTGCGCTCGAACGCGGATTGTCGGTGTGATGACAGCGACGGGGTGGCCGGTCGAGTTGCGCGGCGTAACAGAGTCGATTATCGCAACTCTCGGCCCGAACGACCGCTACAACTTCGCCGCGCTCGGTCTCCACGCGCCGGCCGAGGGTATCGACCCCGGGAGTGCTGAGACGGTTCGAGCGCGAACGTGGGGGCGTACCCGAACGTGGCGAAACTTCACCGAGCGAGGGGGCGGTGTCGTTCAGTTCAGCCGCGACCCGGTGCTGTTCACCGACGCCGCGCTCGACATCTACGAACAGGACGACCCGGTCCACGAATCGGCCGCCGCCTGGGTCACGGTTTCAGTCGAGCGAACGGACGAGGGGACCGACGGAGAGACACAGTGGGTCGACTGGGAACTCACTCCCGAGGATGCCACGGCCGAGTACGAGACGTTTCCGGCCTTCAACCGCGGATACGCGGCGGTCGTCGAAGCGACTGTCGCCGCGTCCCGACTGGATGTCGAGGCCTACGACACCGAGACGCTGGTCGAACGAATCGAGTACTTCGGAGAGGTCGTCGAGCGGTGTGGCGGGCCGCGCGAACGCGAGGCGTTTGGCCGTATCGAGGCGATAGTCGACGAGCTATAGCCCTCCTTTGAACATCGCGATACCGGTCTTGAGGTAGGACGGCCTCGTCACGCGGTCGTGTTCGGCTCGTGTGAGCATGAAATCGAAGATGTCGATGTTCTCTGCGAGGTGCTCACGGGAGGTCGACATCGGAATCGTCATGACGCTGTCGTGTTGTGTCGCCCACCGCAGCGCCACCTGTGGCCCCGTCTTACCGAACTGCTCGCCGAGGTCCCACAGGAGGTCGTCGTCGATTGCGCCGCCGTTTGCGAGCGGACTGTACCCCGTAAGCACGATATCGTTCTGTTGACAGTACGAGAGAAGTTCGCGCTGTGGCCACCAGGGGTGAAAGAGCACCTGGTTTGTGAAAATCGGCGCATCGGAGTACTCACGGGCGGCGTCGAGCCTGTCTGTCCCGAAGTTGCTCACGCCGATATGACGCGTCAATCCCTGCTCGCGGGCCGCGTTGAGTCCCTGCATGACTGTTTCGAGGTCGGCGAGCGGGTGTGGCCAGTGGATGAGCAACAGGTCCACGTGGTCGACACCGAGCTGGTCGACGCTCTCCTCGGTCGAGGCGACAATATCGCTGACACTCCGGTTTGTCGGAAACACCTTCGTCGTCAGGAAGACCTCGCCCCGGTCGACGGCCGCGTCGGCGATAGCCCGGCCGACACCGTCTTCGTTCTCGTAGGCTTGTGCGGTGTCGACGTGACGATAACCGAGTTCCAGTGCCGTCGAGACAGCGCCTTCGGCGGTGGCACTGTCCATCTGCCAGGTTCCGACACCGAGTTTCGGCACCTCGTCTCCGCATCGAGTGACGTACTCCATACGATTTCTTAGGCGAGGATTCTCATAGACTTTCTCCCGCTTGCAAACAGCTACTCAGGCGAGAATGTGGGCGGTGATATCGTCTCGGATAATCGTGTCACAGTAGACACAGCGAATCCCGTCATCGAGTACTTCGAACTCGGAGTCGACGGGCTCTCCCTCGGTGGTGATACAGTTGTGATTCGAGCACTGGAGCACCCCAGAGACGCGTTCCGGGCGTTCGACGCGGTGTTTCTCGACCACGTCGAAGTTCTTGATGATGTTGATGCTCGCCTCCGGTGCGATGAGTGAGAGGACGTCGACCTCGGACTGGCTCAGTTCGCGGTCTTCGACCTTCACGACATCTTTGCGGCCGAGTCGGTCGGAGGGGACGTTCATGCCAATCGAGACGACATCTCCCTCTCTGCCGTCGATACCGAGGATAGCGAGGACGTTCAGCGCCTGGCCGCCCGGAATGTGGTCGATGACTGTGCCCCGTTCGATTTTGCTGACGCGGAGTTCTTGGCTGGTCATTGTGCACCTCCGAGCAGTAAGTCGAGCAGTGCCATCCTGACGGGGACGCCGTTGTGTGCCTGCTCGAAGTAGTTCGCTTTCGCCGTCTCGTCGACGTCGTAGGCAATCTCGTCGACCCGCGGGAGTGGGTGCATCACCGACAGGTCTTCCTTGGCGACCGAGAGGCTCTCGGTGTCAATCTGGTACTCGCCGGCGACTTCGCGGTACTCCGACTCGTCGGGGAATCGCTCACGCTGGATACGGGTCACGTAGAGCACGTCAAGCGACGGTAAAATCGCGTCGAGGTCGGTGTGTTCTTTGACTGCAGAGCCCTCCTGGTGGAGGTCGTACCTGACCTTCCGGGGGAGCTGGAGGCTCTCGGGGCTGATGAAGTGCTGGCTCACGTCGAAGTTCGTCAGCGCGTGAGCGAGCGAGTGGACGGTACGCCCGTATTTCAAATCGCCCATGATACCGATAGACACGTCGTCGAGGCCCGCGTTCTCCCGGATGGTATAGAGGTCGAGCAACGTCTGTGTGGGGTGTTGTCCGGCTCCGTCGCCGGCGTTGATAAGCGGCACGTCGACGAACTTGCTGGCCATCTGTGCCGCCCCCTCACTGGGATGGCGCAACACCAGCGCGTCGGCGTACCCTTCGACGACGCGAACCGTATCGGCGAGACTCTCTCCTTTCTTGACCGAGGAGGAGTCGACCGGCCCCATGTCGACGATATCGCCGCCGAGCCGTTTCATGGCGGCCGAGAAACTCATCTTCGTCCGTGTACTCGGCTCGAAGAACAACAGCCCGAGCAACGCCCCCTCGTGTCGGTCGGCGACGGCCGACGGGTCCGCCGCCAGCTCCGACGCGCGGTCGAGGACCGTCTCGATATCCTCGCGCGAGAGCTGTCTCGCACTCGTGATGTGGTCGTGACGCATCGCTCGAACCACCGGCGCGGACACTATTTAATTCTCCGACACCGCCTCGACCTGTCCTGTGTTGTCGTACCGAGCAGCCCCGGAGTTCATACCATATGCCGGCACCAGTCCCCGCATGCTCGCAATTGCAGGCGGCAAAGGTGGCTGTGGAAAGACGACGACAACGCTCGGGCTGGCCGCCGCACTCGGCAGGCGCGGCGCGGAGCCGCTGGTCATCGACGGTGACTGTGATATGCCCGACGTTCACCACCGGCTGGATATGCCACGAGGCGATGGCGTGGACGCTCTCGCCCGCGGTCGGCCGCTCCGAGCGGTAGCGACGGGTGCAGATTCCCTCCCCGGCGTGCATGTCGTCCAGGGAGGGCGCAGACGAGCTCTGGACACCGCGCTGGGGCGGGCGCGACAGTGGGACGGTCCGATACTCGTCGACTGCGGTGCCGGAACGAACCCTGACGCCGTCACGCCGCTCCGGCACGCAGAGCGGGCTGTCGTCGTTTCGACCAACCAGCCACAGTGCATCGAAGACGCAGAGACGACCCGCCAGATTGCGCGTCGGCTGTCGACTACCGTCACCGGCGTCGTCGTCCGTCGCAGCGACCCCGAGACGACTGGGGGCCGGGCCGGCGCGCCGCGCAGTCGCCTCCGGCCGGAGTGGACCGTTCTGGGTGAGATTCCGTCCGTGGATGCACCACTCGAAGACGACCAGGTCACGGACGTGTTCCAGACAGTCGCCGCGTCTGTGTACCCGCCCGGGAGTACTGGCGAGCCACGACGCCGGACGTACAGGGGGCGGTAATCAGCGTCGATACTGTAGGCGGAATATTTAACGGTAGGTGTGTGTAACCACACAGTGGATGACAGACCGGCTGCGGACCGGAATTGACGTACTCGACCGGAAGCTCGACGGCGGTATCCCAGCCGGTAGTATCGTCGCGCTGTCGGCGAGTCCGGCCAGTCAGGCCGAGCTGTTTCTCTACGAGCTGACCGCGACGCGGGGCACGCTCTGGCTGTCGCTGAACCGGACCGGCGAGGCCGTCAGAGATAGCATCGAGAACACGCCGGCCGAGACCGGCGACCCGACCGTGCGACACATCTCGGGAGAGGCTCCCCTCGACAACGCCGGGAAGCTAGTGAGTGCTCTCCCCGAGACCTCGAATCTCATCGTCGACCCGCTCGACGTGCTCGAATCACAGGAGCCGCCCTCCCGGTTCCGGAGCTTCATGAACGACCTCCAGAACCACATCTTCAACACGAACAGCATGGCGATACTCCACTGTCTCGAAGGCCGGTCGACGCCGCCGCTGCGGGACACGACCGAACACTTCGCAGACGTGATATTCCACCTCGAAACGAATATCAACGGCGACGAGGTCGAAAACAGGCTCTCGATTCCGAAGTTCCGGGGCGGTCGCGCGCCGTCTGACACGATCAAGCTCGAACTCATCGACCAGGTCTCTATCGACACCAGCCGGGACATCGCCTGAGAGTGGTGTGCCCCTTTCGTCGGCTGTCGGAGTATCCCAACGCTTAACAGCGACTCCGCGGACCTGTCGGTATGAAACAGGTGCGATTTCGCGACCAGGCAGGCACAGTCAGAACCGGCGGGTGGGTCGACGAAGACGGGACGCCAGCAGACACAGCGACCGCGGGACAGGGTGGCGAGATTCGGGCCGCAGGCCGCCGCTACAGCCCTGAGGACGTGACCGTTTTGCCGCCGAGCGAGCCGAGCAAAATCGTCTGTGTCGGGCGGAACTACGCCGCACACGCCGACGAACGCGGCGAAGACGTGCCCGACAGACCGCTGCTCTTTTTGAAGGGACCGAACGCAGTCGCGAGCCACGAGAGTGAGATTTCACTGCTTGCGGGCAAAGACCGCCAGGAGTACGAGGCCGAACTCGCCGTCGTCATCGGCGAGCAGTGTCGCCACGTCGACGAGAGCGACGCGATGGCGGTCGTCGATGGGTTCACGTGTATGGTCGACATCTCGAACCGCGACGACCAGGACCGGGAGACGAACTGGATTCGCGGGAAGGCATTCGACAACGCCGCACCGCTCGGGCCGGTGTGTGCCGACCCCGAACACGTCCCCGACGACGCTACCGTCGAACTGTACTGTAACGGCGAGCGCAAGCAGTCCTCGACGCTGGAACACCTCATCTTTCCGGTGCCCGAACTGATTGCAGAAATTACGACATACATGACGCTCGAACCCGGCGACGTTATCGCCACTGGAACGCCCGAAGGCGTCGGCCCGCTGTCTGACGGCGACAGCGTTCGGGTCCAGATTGAAGGCGTCGGGAAGCTAACGCATACGGTCACCGTACCGGAGTAGTCGCTGTCTGCGGTCAAATTGTGCTGTTCTGTCGACGCGTAGCTTATTTGTCTGCCGTCCAAGACGTTGCTGTGACGACGTTCGATGCCGTTCTGTTCGACCTCGACGGGACACTCTGTCACCGAACGCAAGACACGGAGAGGCTCTACCACGAGGCATTCGACAGCGCCGGAGTCGAGCCGTTTGCCGGGGCCGAGTCGCTCTGGGCGTGTCTCGATGGACCGCCCGAACACGACGACCAGGTCGGCTATCTCGGGGCAGGGTTCGCACGCCTGGCCGCCCAACACGGGCGCTCAGAGGTCGACCCGCTGGCGCTCGCAGCCGAGTTCACCGACCGCATCGACGACAGTCAGGTCGCGCTCCGCGCCGGTGCCAAAGAAGCACTCGACAGTGCGAGGGCGGCCGGGCCGGTCGGGCTGGTGACCAACGGCCCACAGCGCCGGCAGGCGGTTAAACTCGATGCCCTCGGCATCCGGGAGTACTTCGAGACAACGGTGTACGCCTACGACCTGCCCCGGCGGAAACCTCATGCTGCCCCGTTCGAGCGCGCACTCGACGAAATCGGTGTCGAACCCGCCGAGGCGCTCTACGTCGGGAACTCGCTGGAGTACGACGTTGCCGGGGCACAGAACGCAGGGCTGGCAGCCGCCTGGCTCCGTGACGAGGACGGGTCCGGCGCGTACGACCCCGAGTACGTCCTCGACTCTATCGAGGACCTCTGTCACCTGCTGGAGGCAGAGCAATGACCGGCATCGCTGCGGTGGTCCCAGACGAGTCCTTCGAGGCGGCTGGCGAGACGGCACTGGAGGCGGTCACGACCGAACAGCCGACCGATTTCAGGCGCCTCGGCCGCGGCAACCGGAAGCTCTCGGCACTGGCCACCTACGAGCAACGCGACCCGGTCGTGGTGCAACTCTGTGAGGAACTGACCTGGCTCCAGACCGAGGCAACCCTGCTCGGCCACATCCGCGAGCGGACCGCCGTCCCGGTCCCGCCTGTTCTCGCGTCCGGAATCACGGACGGCGTCGCGTACATGGTCACGGCCCACGTCAGCGGCGACGACCTCCACGTGGAGTTCGCTGGGTTCGATAGCGAAGGCAAACGGCGACTCGCCCGCACGTTCGGTGCGCATCTCGGGTCACTTCACGAGCAGTTCCGCTTCGAGGAGTATGGGGCACTCGTCGTCGACGGCGACTCACTTCGGGCATGGCACGAGGACTGGGGCGACTGGCTCGTCGAGTACGGGACGAGCGCCGTCGAGCGCCTTCCGGGTCCGTTCGACCCACTGCGCGAGGACCTGCTCGCGCTGTTCGAAACAGCCACCACAGCACAAGCGCCGCCAGCCAGACTGTACCCCTGGGATTTCCGGCCCGGGAACGCGCTTGTCGAGGACGGCCAGGTGGCGGCTATTCTCGACTGGGAGGCACCAATGGCGGCCGCGCCCGCCCTCGCTGTGGCCAAAGCGGAGTACCTCGTCGCAGACTGGTACGTCGAAGATGGAAGGCCGCTTCGTCGGGCGTTCCGCGAGGGATACGAACAGGTACGAAAATACCCGACGGTCGACGCCGTTCATCGGGCCGCCGCCATCGCCGACAGCGCTGTCGACTCGACGGGAACCGTCACCAATCCAAAATATCCGGAACTCGACGCCGAGGCCGCTGTCGAGTTCCACCGCGAAGCGCTCACAGCGGTGCTGGGTCAGTCGTACTCGTAGAAGCCCTTGCCCGTCTTCTTGCCGAGTTCGCCCGCTTCGACTTTCCGCTTGAGCAGGTAGGCCGGTTTGTAGCGGTCGCCGAGTTCTTCGTAGAGCGTCTGGCTGGCGTCGAGACAGATGTCGAGTCCAATGTGGTCTGCCAGTTCGAGCGGCCCCATCGGGACGTTCGTGCCGAGCTTGAGGCCCTGGTCCAGGTCCTCCTTGCTGCTGACGCCCTCGTCGTAGGCCCGGATTCCCTCGTTAATCCAGGGCATCAACACGCGGTTGACGACGAAGCCGGGCTTGTCGTCTGACTCCCAGGTCGTCTTCTCCAGCGCCTCGGAGAAGGCGTGGGCAAACTCGACGGCTTCGTCTGCGGTCCGCTCGCCGACGACGACTTCGACGCCTTTCATCACCGGAACGGGGTTCATGAAGTGGATGCCGACGACCTGCTCGGGTCGGCTGGTCGCGCTCGCAATCGACGTAATCGAGAGCGTACTCGTGTTCGTCGCGAGAATCACGTCGTCGTCGGTGATGTCGTCGAGCGATGTGAACACGTCTTTCTTTACCTCCATGTTCTCGACGACGGCCTCGACGACGAGGTCGGCCTCGGCGAGGTCGTCGAGGTCGGTGGTTCCGGTAATCCGGTCGCGGGCCGCGTCGGCCTCGTCGGCGGCGATGTGGTCGCCCGATACCATCCGGTCGAGGCTGGAGTCGATGGTGTCGAAGCCGGCTTCGACGTACTCCTCCTCGACATCGCGCATGATGACGTCGTAGCCGCTCGTCGCCGAAACCTGTGCGATGCCGCTGCCCATGTTGCCGGCGCCGACGACGCCGACGGTCTCGATTGCATCGAGTGTACGCATACGCGGCCTTCCGGCCGGGGAGAGTGTAAGTCTGCCGGGATGGCCTCCGTCTGGCCGAGTGACAGATTCTGGAGTCCACAGATTTAGGCACGTCTCGCGCGAACAACCGGGTATGACAGCGACGCTGTTTCTCCGCAACGAGGAGGTTATCGACCTCGCAACGCCCGAGGAGTACGTCGAGGCAGTCCGAGACGGGTACCGCGAGCGCGGCGAAGGTGCGCCGGCCGAGCCCCGACGCCTGCTCGCAAACGCCGAGCCGCGGGGCATCCTCACCGGATACTTCGCTGTTCTCCCCGAGGCGGGCGCGATGGGCGGGTACACATACGCTGCAGGCTTCGGGAACCAGGACGCCCACTTCGTCTTGCCGCTGTTCGATGTCGAATCCGGCGACCCGCTTGCCGTCCTCGACGGCGCAGGGATGAACCCCTTCAAGACCGGCGCGGCCGGTGCGGTCGGTGTCGACACCCTCGCCCGTGAGGATGCCACCCAGCTCGGTATCATTGGAAGCGGAACACAAGCGCGAGGGCAGTTACTGGCGACGGCGACGGTTCGGGACCTCGACCACGTCTCAGTGTACTCGCGAACGCCGGAGAACCGCGCGGCGTTTGCGGGCGAGATGGACGACGAACTCGACGCGACCGTCGAGGCAGTCGACCAGAGCGAGGCGGCCGTTTCGGGGCAGGATATCGTTATCACAGCGACGAACGCCTCCGAGCCGGTGTTCGATAACACGACGCTCGATGCGGGCACGCACGTCACCGCGATGGGACAGTACAACCCACAAGTCCGGGAAATCGACGGCGAGACGGTGGCCCAGTCGACGTACGTGGTCGACCTCTACGGTCGGCTCGAACAGGATGCCGGGGCCTACATTCTGGCCCGAGACGAGGGCGCTATCGACGAGGGCCACGTCCACGCCGAACTCGGCGAGGTCGTGGCGGGTGAGGCGGCGGGCCGGGAGTCGCCAGAAGCGATAACCGTCTTCGATAGCGGCGGCACCGGTATCGAGACCGTCGCGGCGGCAAAGCTGCTCTACGACCGCGCACGCGAGGCGGGGCTGGGGGAGACAATCGAGTTCACGCCGGCGAGCGAGGCCTTTCTCGGGTAGTCACAGCACCGATTCGAGGCCGAGCGCCTGCACGAGCGTCAGTCCACTCCAGAGCGCGCCGGCGAGGTAGCCGGCGATTGCGCCGCCGTTCAACAGCGGGAGGCCGGCGTGAGCACGTCCTTTCAGGACCATCCACAGTAGTACGACCAGCCCCGCGAGAATGCCGCCCATCGCGGTGACTGCCGGCAGCGGTGCAGTAGTGACACCGAGGCCGACCTCGGGGCCGGTCTCGATGAAGAAGGCGGCGCTCGCGACCAACACCGTCGGAATGACTGCGTCACCGAGGCCGATGAACAGCGCGTCTCGGTCGGGGAGTCGGTCCCGGAGGGCCGCTTGGAGGTCGTCGTCGAGGTCGTCTATCACGCCGTCAGCGAGGCGGTCTAGGTCCTCGTCGTCGAGTGCCGCGATGCCGTCAGGCCCGAGTGCTTCGAGACGCTCGCTGTCGAGTACCTCGCCGTCAGCTTCCTCACCGCCGTCAGCTTCGACGTGGTCCGGCCCGCCGTCTTCGAGAAACGAGTACGAGAGCGTGATGGGAACGACGAAGACGACAGGCACCTTCAGGTCCATCGCGCCGGAGGCGAGCGTTAGCATGTGTTCGGTGCCGTAGACGCTGATGGCATCGTAGATAGCGAGCACCGTCAACAGCACCAGCGCCGGGAGGATGCCGAAGTTGACACCGAACAGCCCGGCAGCGCCGACGCCCATGAGTATCCCCGCGGTGTCGATGACGTACCACTCCGGATACAGATACAGCGCCAGTCCGACGACGGCGGCACCGCCGACCGCGAGGAGGTTGATTGGCCCGCCGCCGACTGTCGTCGAGAGCGTCTCGGGAGCCAGCACCTCGAAGACGTAGAAGGCGATGTACGCGCCCGAGAAGATGATGACGAGACGGAGTATCGACTCGCCGCCGTACTTGAATGCGAGCAACATCAGCCCGGTCATGGCGACGATTGCGACCAGATACGCGATACTGATAGTCGGGTCGCTCGTGTCCTCGACGACTTGGTGGCCTTCCTGCTGGAAGGGTTCGACGAGCGCGAGCGTCCCGACCTGAACGAGGAAGAAAATCAGGACGATGCCCGCACTCGCCAGGAGTGTCCGGGACCGGTGATTCATACGGGAGCGTCGACTGGCGTCGGTTTCAGCATTTCGAAGCACGCCTGTGGCCGTCAGCGGCCGGGCATGCGCAGTGTCAGCAAAATTATCACCGCCATGACCCCGGCCAGCGCGAGGTATCCCTCGTCGAAGTACCCTCTGTCGGCGACGATACCGAAGAGGACGGGCCCGGACGCACCGAGTGTCGCGGCGGTGGTGCGTACCACGCCCAGTCCCGTTCCGCGCATGTCGTCGGCAAACAGTTCACTCAGATACGACTGCGTGATTGCGCCGGTACCGAGCATCGAGCTAACCAGGGCTGTGATACCGACGAGCGGCCAGATGCCATCGACGAACGGGAGCAACACGAGCCCGGCGACCGGACCGACTAGCACGGCAACGAGCGAGCGCCGCATTCCGATGCGGTCGTATGCGGAGCCGGCGAGTGGCTTGACGACGACGCCAAAGCCGAAAAACAGGCCAAACAGCGCACTGGCCATGGTGTCGGAGAGGCCCTTCTCGTCTGCGAGATAGGTCGGATAGAACGCCGAGAACGTCTGCCAGACGAAGATGAACAGGAACAGTACCACGGTCATAAACACCAGCGCTGGACTCCGGAGTTCGGAGAGGATATACCGGAGTCGCTCGACCGAGAGGTCGGTCTCGTCGGTGTCGTTCGTCGACGTATCGGGGAGTGTCACCCAGAGTGTCAGCCCCACAGTGAGCAGCAACGGTATCATCACACCGAACCCAAACTGCCAGGCCAGGACGGCTGTCAAAACGCCTGCAAGCGGTGGAAAGACCGTCTGGCCGAGGTCACCCGTCGCCATTGTCACGCCCAGCGCGCTCCCGAGTCGGTCGGGATACGTCTCGGTCAGTATCGTAATCCGGGCTATCGGATACAGCGACAGGCCGACAC
Source organism: Halovenus aranensis (assembly GCF_900100385.1). Taxonomy (GTDB): domain Archaea; phylum Halobacteriota; class Halobacteria; order Halobacteriales; family Haloarculaceae; genus Halovenus; species Halovenus aranensis. The sequence goes on along the minus strand of NZ_FNFC01000008.1, from coordinate 88,116 downwards.
CGACCAGCGCCGTTGCGCAGTAGAGAAGAATCGGGGTGGGAGCGACTACGACCAGCGAGAGAGCAGTAGCGACGGTGACGGTGCCCGTGACCATCATCCGACGTTCGGTGTATCTGTCGGTGAGGACGCCGCTTGGCAGTTGCCCGACCGCAGAGCCGAGCCAGAGAACCGTGACGAGCAAGCCCGCGGTCGACAGTGAGAGCCCGAACATCTCCTGTAGGCTGGGTAACACGACCGGATACACCATCCGCGTCCCGACCAGCAACCCCCATCCGACCGCGACCGGGCCGAGTACCTTCCCTTTGCCTTCACCGAGCAGGCTCGCGGCTTCTGCTCGAATCGACGTGATAAGCGACATTGGCTACGGAACTGTTCCCGGCTTGGGAGCAGGTAGGTTTACCCTTTGGCAAGCCGACCAGCCAATCAGTCGTGACGGAAACACCGGTTTCCGGTGAAGACCATCGCCATTCCGTGCTCGTTTGCGGCCTCGATGACGGCGTCGTCGTTTTTCGACCCGCCGGGCTGGATAACCGCGTCGATACCTGCTTCGGCGGCGTGTTCGATACCGTCGGGGAACGGGAAGAAGGCGTCTGAAGCCATGACTGCACCCTGTGCGTCTTTGCCCTCGGCGTGTTCGTCGGCTTTCATCGCGGCCAGACGGACGGCGTCGACGCGAGACACCTGCCCCATGCCGATTCCGACGGTCTCGGTGCCGTCGGCGAACAGAATGGCGTTCGACTTGACGTGTTTTATCGTCTGCCAGGCGAACAGCATCGACCGAATCTGCTCGTCTGTCGGCTCGCGCTCGGTGACGACATCCAGGTCCTCGGCGGTCACGGTCTGGCGGTCGCGCTCTTGGACGAGTCGGCCGCCAACCAGCGACTTCTCTGTGAATCTATCGGTCCGCTCGCCGAGCTCGCCCACATCGAGCACGCGGAGGTTCCCTTTCTCACAGAGCACGTCGAGTGCGTCGTCGGTGTAGCCGGGAGCGACGACGACTTCCTTGTAGGAGTCGACGATTTGCTCGGCGGTGGCGGCGTCGCACTCGCGGTTGAGCGCGACGATGCCGCCGAATGCACTCATCGGGTCGGTCGCAAGCGCCTGCTCGTAGGCGTCTGCCAGCGTCTCGGCAGTCGCACAGCCCGCTGGGTTGGTGTGTTTGATAACTGCCGCAGCCGGCTCATCGAACTCTTTGATGAGATTCAGCGCTCCATCGGCGTCGTTGTAGTTGTTGTACGAGAGTGCCTTCGCGCCCTCGTTGAGCTGTGGTGCGTCGACGACGCTCGCCTCCTCGACGCCGTACTCCGCGTAGAGCGCGCCGTCCTGGTGTGGGTTTTCGCCGTACCGGAGTGTGGTCTGTCTGTCGCCGGTGGAGAGTCGCCGGGCGGGGAACTGTCCGCCGTCGTCTGCGTCGACACGCACCGAGCCGTCCCCGACAGTCGCGTCTCCCTCTGCGAACCACTTGACTGCCCGGGGATAAGCAGTGAATTCACCCTGGTAGAGCACGCGCTCTTTGAGTTCCGCAGCAGTGTCTCCCTCGTAGACTGGCACCGGTTCCTGAGTCACGACTGGGCCGCCGTCGACTTGCTCCTCAACGACGTTGCCGTCTTCGTCGGTGGCGTCGGTGACGACGTGGACGGTACAGCCCGTAACCGAGACGCCGGTCTCGAGGGCGTCGCCCCAGGCGTCCGTTCCCGGAAACGAGGGAAGTATCGACGGGTGGACGTTGAGGGTCGTCGGCATCTCGTCGAGGAACGTATCCGAGAGAATCCGCATGTAGCCGTCGAGACAGATCAGGTCGATATCGCACTCAGTGAGTGTTTCGACGATTCGGCGCTCGTGAGAGCGACGAGATTCGCCGTCGGCGCGTTCGACGACAGCGGTGTCGATGCCGCGTTTTTTGGCCGCCTCGAGCACCGGCGCGCTGTCGTCGTTGGTCACGATGACCTCGAACGTAGCGCCCCCAGGCTCGCGGTCGGCAATGTTCATCAGGTTCCGCCCCCGGTTGCTTGCCATCCCGGCGAGTTTCATACACGAGTGGGCGTGGGGCCACTCCAAAGGCGTTCCGACTTCTTGCAGGCGTCGAGCACGAGTCACAGATACACTGCTCGTCCACCCGCACACATCCCAGCTATTTATACGAACAGACGGCATCTGTGATGTATGGAGCTGATTCCCTTCGGTATCGACCGACTGGACAGCACAATCGGGGGCGGGGCACCGCGCGGGAGCGTCGTTTTGCTCTCGGGTGAGGCCGGTGCTGGCGCGCGCGAGTTTCTGTACACGACCGCGGTGATGAACGGGCTCGCACAGACCGGCGACGACCTGTTCGACCTGCATTACGGTGACCTCGCGGCCGATGCGACGCTTCCGGGTGCAATCCATTACCTCTCGTTCACCCACGAGCGCGACCAGATCGAGGCCGAGATAGATATGTCGATGGACACGGAAATCGGCCGCCGTGGGTTCGACGAGGTGGAGTTCGTTTCGCTCTCACAAAACTACTTCCACAGGAGTCCAGTCCCGCGCTCCTGGTACGCCGATGAGACAACCGATATTACCGCGCTTCGAAAACGCCACGAGGACCGCGAGACGCTGCTGAGTGCACTCGGTGACACCGTTAGCAGGCGCGCGCCCGGAAACCTCGTCATCATCGACTCCTTTTCAGACCTCGTCGCGGCCGCCGGCGACAATATCGAGTGGACAGACATAAATTATGTGACCAAAGGGCTGGCGAAGGCAGCCTACGAGTGGGGCGCGCTCATCCTTATCCACGTCAACTTCGAGACGCTAAACGAGGTAGAGCATGGCCAACTCATCGACAACTGTTCCGGCACGCTCCAGTTCCAATGGGAGACCGGCGGTTCGGCACGAGCGCGAACGCTGGTGGTCAAAAACTTCAGAGGCGTGCTCTCACAGCTCGAAGAAGACAACATCGTCAAGTTCGAGACCGACCTCGGAGAGGCCGGATTCGACATCAGCGACGTGCGGAAAATCAGGTGACGGCCGTATCGATTCGTGATATCGACGGCAAACGCTTAACTATCCGGTTTGAATATATCAGGTAATGGCAAGCGAGGAACTGACGGTGTCGGTCGAGCTTCCGCGGGACCTCGTCGACTGGCTCGACGAGGAGGCGTCAGCCGCCGACGTGGACAGGGAAACGATGGTGTCCCAGCTGCTCGCTTCGTATCAGGCCGTCAGGCAACTGGAGGGGGACATAGACGGCGACTCGCTGCGCGTCGAGACAGAAGACGTGGCCGAGACTGTCGAGGCAAATATCGCCGACGACATGGAGGCGGTCGTCGCCGACGAGGTCGACGCCGCGGTCGCCGAAGCTGTCCAGACACGCGTCGAGGAGCTTGTGACCGACCGCGTGACGGAGGCGACAAACGGAGTACAGCGACAGCTCGGCAGCCGTATCGATACTGTCGAGGAGGAGTTCGACGACAAAATTCAAGACGTTCGCCAGCGGGTCATCCAGCTCAAAAAAGAGGCCGACGGAAAGGCAGCCGCGGACCACACCCACACCGAGCTGGAGGAGGTCCCACAGCTCCACGCCGAAATCGAGACACTCCGGACGGAACTCGAAGACCTGCGCAAGCGCTACGACGAGACGGTCCCGGACCAGGGTGAGCGACTCGATAGCCACGGCGACCGGCTGGACGAGATGCAAGACCGACTCCAGACGGTGGCCTGGGTCGTCAGTGACCTCCGCGAGGCACAGCAATCATCGAGCGGGCTGGAGGCCGTCGAGCGAATCAAGCGCGCCGCGGCACGGGCGGACATCGAGCACGCAAACTGCGAGAACTGCGGCCACAACGTCATCGTCTCGCTGCTGACCGACCCACACTGCCCGCACTGTGATGCGACGGTGACAAACGTCGAACCCGCGAGCGGCTGGTTCGGCGACCCGACCCTGACCGTCGCCTCCCAGCTCGAATCTGGTGAGCAGCGATGAGCGACGACGAAGACCCATTCGAGCGTCTCGACGCCGACGCCGCCGACCGGGAGGGCGACCCCTTCGAGCGGCTCTCAGACACAGGCCCCGAAGACGACGAGCCGGAGACGGCCGACGACACGCAGGCCGACGGCGCCGAGCCAGAAGACGACTGGGTCGACGAGTACGGACTCGAAGACGGGCCGCGCGGCAGTCTGGGCCCCGAACCGGCAGAATCCGAACAAGAAGCCATTGACGACGGCACCACCGCGCTCGACGACGACCTCGACCGCGACGGCATGAACCTGGACGTCGGGCGGCGACCGGATGTCGAGGCCGACCCACTGGGGGATACCGAACAACGGGACGGCGACCCCTTCGAGGAGAACGACTCGCTGTTCGAGCGCCGCGACACAGAAGGTATCGACCCCGACGTGGTCTGGCAAGACCTCGCGAGCGCGGACGCCCGCGGTGCCGAGGGCAACTACGACCGGAACTTCGCGGACGTGTCGAAACACGCCTACTGCGAGCAGTGCGAGCACTTCTCGCCGCCGCCCGATGTCGCCTGTGCCCACGAGGGAACGGATATCGTCGAGTTCCTCGATATGGAGACGGTCCGGGTCGTCGACTGCCCGATTGTGGCAGAGCGCGAGAAGCTTCAAAACGAGTGAAATAATCCCGGAGTTTAAGAAGGTAAGAGACAGACCTCCAGATACATGCAGTTCTGTGACGACTGCGGCTCGATGATGAAAAAGGAAGACGGCGTCATGGTCTGTACCGACTGTGGAGCCAGCGCCGAACAGGAGGCCGACACCGAGGCATTCATCTCGACGGAAGAACAGACCGGCGAAGAGCTTATCGAAACCTCCGAAGACGCCGGCTTCGAGGGAAAGCCAACGGCGACCGACGTGGTCTGTGACGAGTGTGGCCACGACGAGGCGTGGTACACCATCAAGCAGACGGCCTCGGCGGACGAACCGCCGACACGATTTTTCAAATGCAAGGAGTGTGGTACCCGATGGCGAGGATACAGTTGAGCGACGGTAACAGAACTGAGCGACTGGCGTGACAGACTAATCGACATTGACGACAGCCGAGAAAAGTCGATGTTCCGTCTTCGGTCTGTGTGTGGAAATCAAAATAGTTAAAATATTTATACGAATGGGTTGTGATGTTGGACGAGAGCGGTCCGTAGCTGCAGATAAGAACCGGGGGATTAAGACGGTATGGAACACTTCGATTTCGACCTTGGAACAGAGTTCCTGCTTCCGACGCTCGCTGAGAGAAACGAAATGACAGCAGTTGTCAACTCAGTCACGTTCACGCCGACATATCCACTCCGTACGATTACGGATTTTTACTGCGCGGAGCAGTCCTCGCTTGAATCTCTACTTGAGTGGGACTCAACTGTTGCCGATGCGATAAAATTAGGTGAAAGTGGTGAGAGGGTGACCTATTATCTCTACCACGATCCCGACGTTATCGATGTCCGGACAACGAAAGCGGCCGTCGAATGCGGCGGGTCGTTCAGTACTGCTCGAAGCAGCGGCGGTGACTGGACAATCCAATTGACCTTTCCCTCCGAGCGTGGTCTACGAGAGTTCAAAGACAGATGTGAGGAGATGGGGGTTCAGATGGAACTCAACGACCGTCCAACAATTGAGAAACTGTATCCGAACGGATTGACACCAGCACAACTGGAAGCAGTTCGACTCGCCAGCATGCGGGGCTACTTTTCGGTCCCGCGGGACACGACGCTGTCGTCGCTCGGAGATGAACTCGGTGTCTCAAGTCAGGCAGTTTCCGAGCGGATTCGACGGGCTGTAGAGGCCCTAGTAGATACGACACTCCCGGAACCAGAGCCCCACGGGGCAGAGAACTTATCAATGAGTGATAGGTATGACGCTCACGATTCGTACGAAAGAGACGACGAGTGAACCTGATTACCAGGTGGCTTCCCAAGCAAACTGCTCGTTCGGTCGGGGCGCTGTCTCATCCAGGTCGGCACTGGAATCACCGGGGCCGTAGAGGTCGATAAACTTCTGGTAAAACCCGTGGACGAACGGCCTCGGGAATGGATAGTCGTTGTCGACACCGAGATGAGCGTCTCGTTCCTGAATATCGAACGTGTACCGTCCAGCAGGATACTCCTTGTGGCTGTCTCGGAACGCTTGCCTGTGTTCCTCATTGAGGTGTTCGAGTGCGGCTTTCAGTCCCTCATCGGCCGGGGGTTGAACCACAACGGCGTTTTGCTGACCAGCCTTCATCACTGATTGTTCGCCGACCTCTGAGAGAACCTGTTGATATGTTTCGACAACACTCTCTGTGTCGTACCACTCATCGGCGTTGACTGTGCCGATACGTTCGTCGAACATATTCTGCATTTTCCGCTCGAACACTGGTGACACCTCTCCCGCTGATTCAATAAAAGCAACTATGTACTTGCCGATGACCTCGGAGTTCTTGTCGTATGACATCGCATCAGCGAGTAGAACTGCGATTGATAAGTTTGTACTGTCGACCTGTATCTGTCAGGGATTTATATACAGGCCAGCCGACAGCGGTCAGACCACGAGAACGATGCTTGATATGGAAAGCATCACCGCGGTAAGAATCCGATGCTCGGTTTCTATTGGCGCGGAAGTGGGGGCTTACTCAGGGGACAAACGCAACACAATCAGCGTCTCGAAGGATTCCGACTTCTCGGCGATTACCTTCGACCCGAACCCGTTGTCGGCCGCCAGTGATCGAACATCCTCAAGACCGGTCACCGTCGAAATCAGCAGGTAGACACTCCCGTCGGGCCGGAGAACACGCCCGACATCGGCCAGAAATTCTCTGATGACCGCTCGGCCGTCTTCCCCTCCTGTGATTGCCTGCTCCATCCAGTCGTCCCATACTCCCTCGGGCGCGTCTGGGAGATAGGGCGGATTGAAACAGACCACATCGAACGTAGCTGCCCGGAACGGCGAGACGAGGTCGCCTCTGAGAACCGCAAGGTCGCGACCGCGGGCCTGCTCGCAGGCCATGGGGTTCAGGTCGACGCCGACGACCGACGCACCGCTCTCTTCTCGGATGTAGTCGGCGACGTAGCCAGCGCCGGTGCCAACGTCGAGGACAGATGCCCCTCCGTCGATGTCGGCGGCGGCTGTCGACGCGAGCAGATGTGAGTCCTCGGCGGGCTGGTAGACCTGGTCGAGCTCTCTGAGTTCGGTCAGCTGTGGGTGCTCGTCGTCAGTCATTGCGTGTCCGGGTCGCCGACCTCCCAGGCGAGGCGGGTGAGCTGTGCGAACTCGGCCGGCGACACCGACCCGGCCCGGCGACCCATCAGCTCTTCGTCGGCCGCGTCCACGACCGCATCGCCGTCGTCCAACCCCGAAATGTGGGTCGTGTTCCTGACGGCGTTGCGCATCGTCTTCCGGCGCTGTGTGAAGATTGCCTTCAGGAACGTCCGGAAGAACTCGCCGTCCGGGACCGAGTACGACGGCTCGCGGGGGGCAGTCCTGAGAACGGCGCTCTCGACTGCGGGCTGTGGGTCGAACGCCTCGGGCGGTACCGTCTCGACGAGTTCCACGTCGGCGTAGTGATTCGCCGTCACCGAGAGTCGCCCGTACTCGTCGTCACCGGGGCCGGCTGCCATCCGCTCGGCGAACTCCCGCTGGAACATCAACACCAGCGGCACGCCCCGGGGCAACAGCCGGAAGGCGATTTCGCTCGACGCGCCGTACGGGAGATTCGAGACCGACGCAGTAACCGACGGGAGCTCCGCTTCGAGGGCATCACCCTCGATGACGGTCAGCGTCCCCTCGGCGCACTCGGTGGCGAACTCCTCCCGGAGGAACGACGCAAGGCGTGCGTCGCGCTCGATGACGGTCACGCTGTTGGCGACGGCACAGAGTCGGTCTGTCAGCGCACCGGTTCCGCCGCCGATTTCGAGCACGTGGGACGTGTCACCACCGACTTCGGTGAGATAGCCCGGCAGACGGTCCAGCACGCGGTCGTCGACCAAGAAGTGCTGGTCCTGACCGGGGTCGCCGACGACACCTGCTCTGGCACGAAGGGCGTCAGGGTCTCGGGCCTGTCGTGTCATGCTGTAAATACACCCGTCACGTCAATCGTCGTCACGAACGAACAGCTGGTATTTCAGGTCGTCCCCTTTCAGTTCTTCGAGGATGCGCTCTACGACGACGTCTTTCGGGCTGTGGAGGCCGTCGATGCGTTCGTCGAGTTCCTCGAAGCTCTCGAAGGGCTTGCGCTTGCGCTCGTCGAGGATATCGTTCCGGAGTTTCTCGCCGATACCCGGGAACAGATTCAGCTGGTGGAGACGGAGTGTAATCGGCTGTGCGTCGTTGAAGTAGTCGACGAACCGCTGTTCTTCGGCCTCGACCAACTCCTCGATGACGTAATCGAGCTCCGAACTCGCACCGCTTGGCAGGTCACCGTAGTCGATGCTGGTCTGTCGGACGATATCGTCGGTCTCCCCGAGGCGGAACGAATCACCGATAGAGATGTTCGCTCCCTGGTTCATCACGAGTTCGTAGAGGTGGAACGCTCGCTTATCGAGGACGTACGCGAGGGGCTCTTTCTGGTACTGGGGGCGGTCGTCGTCAGTCCGTCCGTGTGCGAGAAAGTCCAGTACGACGACCTCCTCGCTCTCGTCACGTTCGTCGTCGGTCATACCACGATGGTACGACGACTGGCCACTTAAACGTACGCAGGTGGGGACGGCCACCCAGGCGGCGAACACGCCGGGCGAGGCCGAGTTAGACGTACTGGTTGACGACGTTGAGAATTTCGTCGAGTTCGTCGCCAGAGAGGGAGTACCGTTCCTGAGCGAACACTGCGCGGAGTTCATCTCGGTCACGGGGCTTGAGGTCGACGATTTTGTTCGCCGTCTTCTCGTCGACTTTCTCGAGGTCGACCAGCTTGTCGGCGAACTCGCGGGCGTCGTCCGGGTCGAGTTCGGCAAATCGGTTCGTGTGCTCGATGGCCCGCGCGAGTTCGTACCGCATCTCACGCTCGTCGTCGGTCGCGCGCTCGACTTCGAGACGCTCCAGAATCTCTTTGGTCTCGGCAACGGTCAGATACTCCTCGTCGACTTTTTCTTTGAATATTGTCATGATTGGGTCCTGTCGAAGATATTCGCTCGTCGTGTCAGACGGACGAGCCTCGCTGTTCGTGCCGGTATAGATAATCAAGCGAAAAATACCTGCCGAATCTGAGTTGCCTGGGACCCCGCCGCTGTAGCTGTCCCCTGGGGGTGGGTACGAGGCTGGCATCGCCCTCTCATCGTGATTATTGCGAGTCGTTACCGCCGTGGCAACAGCAGACGGAACTCACAGGATGTGACACGACGATTCCTGTCACGTGGTCACGAAAATTACCGCAATAATCACTATCAGAGGTAATTGCCACGCTCTGCAGCAACTGTTTTTTACGAGGACTTACTGGTACCCGGTAGAAATGCCCGAGATACAGCGGACTCGCTCCCGCCGTGACCGCAAGCGGGACGACCAAGGGGGACAACGGTGACCGCCGTAGTCGGTGTCGATGTTGGCGGTACCTTCACCGACATCGTTCTCGTCGCAAACGGCGACATTACGACAGCTAAAGTCTCTTCGACGCCAGACCAGAGCGAGGGCGTCGTCGACGGTATCGAACAGGCCTGCTCTGACGCCGGTATCGACCCCGACGCAGTCACTGAGTTCGTCCACGCAATGACTGTCTCGACGAACGCACTCCTCGAAGGCGACGGTGCGAAGACGGCACTCGTCACGACCGAGGGATTCAGAGACGTCTTGGAGATTGGGCGCCAGACGCGTCCCGACCTGTACGACCTGGAGGCAGAGAAGCCGATGCCACTTGTAGAGCGACGCAATCGGGTCGAACTGCCAGAACGAACGACGGTCGACGGCGACAGAACGCCGCCTGAGTCGGGAGCGCTCGACGACCTCGTAGAGACGTTACAGGAACGTGATATCGAGAGCGTCGCCGTCTCATTCCTGCACTCGTATGTCGACCCGACGAACGAACGGCTCGTCGCCGACCGGCTGACTGACGCGCTCGACGTTCCGGTGTCGCCGTCTCACGAGGTGCTCAACGAGTTCCGGGAGTACGAGCGGACATCGACTACCGCAGTCGACGCCTACGTGACGCCGACCATCGACTCGTATCTCGGTCGCCTCTCCGACCGAGCGACCGAACTGGGGCTACCAGCGCCACAGATTATGCAGTCCAACGGTGGTATCGCTGGTACGGACGACATCCGCGAACACGCCGTCCAGACCGTGCTTTCGGGGCCCGCAGCGGGCGTCGTCGGCGCGCGGGCGACGGCGACAGCACTCGCTGAGGCGGCCGACCTGGAGGGGTTTGTCACCTTCGACATGGGGGGGACATCCAGTGACGTGAGCCTCATCCGAGACGGCGCCGTCGAGCGAACAACCGATAACGAAATCGGAGGCTACCCGATTCGCGTGCCGATGGTCGACGTGAACACTGTCGGCGCTGGCGGCGGTAGCATCGCCTGGGTCGACTCTGGCGGCGCAGTTCGCGTCGGCCCGCGGTCGGCGGGCGCTGAGCCGGGACCCGCCTGTTACGGGCGCGGCGGGACAGCACCAACGGTGACCGACGCTAATCTCGTACTCGGCTACATCAACGAGGACACACAGCTTGGTGGGGAGCTCGAACTGGACCGACAGGCTGCCGTCGACGCCCTCGACCGTCTGGCAGCTCAGGCGGGACTGGACTCTCCGCTCGCGGCCGCTCGGGGTGTCTTCCGGATTGCAAACGCCAACATGACGCGGGCGATTCGCTCGATGACCGTCGAGCGCGGCCACGACCCGCGCGAGTTCGGTCTGGTCGCGTTCGGCGGTGCCGGTCCAATGCACGCCGCTGCGCTCGCGTCGGAGTTGACCGTTCAGACTGTCGTCGTGCCCCACGTCGGCGGCGTGCTCTCGGCGTACGGACTGCTGGCCGCCGACGAGAGCTACGACGCAGTCCGAACACATCAGATGCCGCTGACGGAGGCGACAACTGCCGAGCTGGACGGCGTGTACGCCGACCTGTTCGGCGAACTACCCGTCGACACCGGCCGCGAGGAGGTGGTCGTCCGGCGGTCGGCAGACCTGCGCTATCGCGGCCAGAGCTTCGAGTTGACCGTCGATGTCGAGGCGCCAATCGACACTGAGGGTCTCAAGACGGCATTCGACGCCAGACACGAGCGGGTCTACGGCTACAGAGCCGATGAACCGGTCGAAATCGTCAATCTCCGAGCGACCGCAGCGATTCCGCGGAGCGCCCCCGAGATGGCGGTCTCGGGGGAGTCACTCGACCAACTCGGCGAACAGTCGGCCGTCTTCGAGGGAACGGAGTACACCACACCGGTGTATCGACGGCCGATGACGCCGGGGACGCGTCTCAGTGGGCCGGCGGTTCTCGAACAAGACGAGAGTACAACCGTCGTCCCGCCGGCGTGGGAAGCGACTGTTCGGGAGAATGGCTCACTCGTTCTCACGGAGGGTAACTCGTGACACCACAGGATTCCGACGGCCTGGACCCGGTTTCGCTCGAAGTGTTCCGCAACAAACTCGAAAGCATCGCCGAGGAGATGGGACAAGTCCTCATCCAGAGCGCCTACTCGCCGAATATCAAGGAACGCCAGGACTGCTCGACGGCGTTGTTCGATGCAGACGGCCGGATGGTCGCTCAGGCAGAACACATCCCCGTCCATCTCGGCGCGATGCCCGACGCCGTCGAAGTAGTCACACGCCGGGACCCAGCGCCGGGCGACGCGTACGTCCTCAACGACCCGTTCGAGGGGGGGACCCATCTCCCGGACGTGACCGTCGTCTCGGCGCTCGGAGCCGATGGCACAGTTCTCGGCTACGCTGTCACGCGAGCACATCACGCCGATGTCGGCGGGATGATACCCGGAAGTATGCCCGCCGGGGCGACGGAAATCTACCAGGAAGGGCTCCGCCTGCCCTGCGTTCCGTTGCGGTCCGACGGCGAACTGAACGAGGATATACTCTCTGTCATCCTGGCGAACGTCCGCAACCGGACCGAGCGACAGGCCGACCTCCGGGCCCAACTCGCCGCCCACGACCGGGCCGAAACCCGACTCGAGGACATTCGGGACGAGCACGGCCGTCACGACATCGAACGCGCGTTCGATTCGATTATCGACTACTCGCGCGAGCGGGTGACCGAACAGCTGACCGCGTTTCCAGACGGCAGCTATCGGGCGACTGACGTACTCGAGGGCGACGGCGTGACCGAGAGAGACATTCCAATCGAGGTGACCGTCACCGTCGACGGCGCGGACGTTCACGTCGACTTCACCGGGAGTGCCCGGCAGTGTGAGGGCAACATGAACGCCCCGCTTGCCGTCGCAAAGAGTGCCGTCTACTTCGTCGTTCGGAGCATCACCGACCCCTCGATTCCGCCCAACCACGGGAGCTACGCGACCATCGACGTGGTCGCCCCAGAGGGGACCGTCGTGAATCCCGACCCACCTGCGGCGGTCGTCGGCGGGAACGTCGAGACGAGCCAGCGTATCACAGATGTCGTCTTCGCCGCCTTCGCACAGGCGGTCCCAGAGCGCGTTCCGGCACATTCTCAGGGAACGATGAACAACCTCATCATCGGGAGTCGCGGGCGCGGTGGCTTCACCTACTACGAGACGATTGGCGGCGGGTTCGGCGCTCGCCCGACAAAAGACGGGATGGACGGCGTTCAGGTCGGGATGACGAACACGCTCAACACGCCCGTCGAGGCGCTCGAAGCCGAGTATCCCGTCACCGTCGAAGAGTACTCGTTACGCGAGGATAGCGGTGGTGATGGACAGTACCGCGGCGGACTGGGACTCGTGCGCTCGCTCACAGTCGAGACCGAGGCTGTCGTTTCGGTGCTGACCGAGCGGCGTCGTCACCGTCCCGACGGTGCCGCAGGCGGCAACCCTGGCGCACTGGGCGAGAACACCGTCGACGGAGACCCATTCGGGGCGAAGACGACGCGCGACATCGAACCGGGGACGACGGTGACAATCCGAACGCCAGGCGGCGGTGGGTACGGCCCGCCGGAAGCGCGAGAGCAAGACATGCGCGACCGGGACCGCCGAGACGGAAAAGTCAGCGACCCTGACGACGAGTGACGCCTGTCTTACTCTTGGAGCCGCGCGAGCGTGGTTCCGTCCCGGTCGGACAGTTCGACCATCCCCTCCTCTGAGAGGTCTTCAAGCAGTCCTCGCAGCCACTCGCGGCCGCTGTCGCCCTCAGGCGTGTAATCGACGCGAATCCGCGGACCGAGCTCGTCGAGTGCCAGTTCGCCGTGTTCACTCAGCGCGCGAACGACCCGGCCGCGGAACTGCCGACGGCTCCCCTTGAAACTCGGCTGTGTCGGTACGTCTGGCGCGGTGAAATCGCCCGTCTGGTAGGCGTGACACCACTCGCGCCACGGACAGCCCGACTCGTCACAGATCGGCGTCTGCTCGCAGGCGGTGCCGCCGAGTTCCATGATTGCGTTGTTCCAGAGGCGAGACTCCCCGGCTGGCATGAGTTCACTCGCACGCTGCTCGAATGCGTCGTCGTCATCAGGAACGCCAAACGCCCGATAGAGGACGCGCTTGACGTTGGTGTCGACCACTGCGTCGCCGTTGTTGAACGCGAAACTGGCGACCGCGTTAGCGGTGTACGGACCGACTCCCATCAACTCCTGTAGCCGGTCGGGGCTCTGGGGGAACTCGCCGTCGAACTCATCGCCGACCTGTTGGGCCGCCTCGTGGAGGTACTTCGCGCGGTTGTTGTACCCCAGGCTGTGGTCGGTCCAGAAGCCGACCACGGCCGCGCGGTCGGCCTCGGCGAGTGCCTCGGCGGTCGGCCAGCGGTCGAGGAACGCCTCCCAAGCCTCGACGACGCGGCCGAGCTGAGTCTGTTGGCTCATCACCTCGGAGACGAGAATCTCGTATGGGTCGGTCGTCTCCCGCCAGGGAAACTCGCGGTGGTCGTCCTCGTACCACTCGCGAAGTGCCGCTCTGACGGCATCGCGGTCGATATCGTCGAAGGGCGCGCCGTCGGTCATCACGGAGTGGTGAGGTAGCCACGGGTTTGTGCCTACCGATACGTGTCACCGGTGGCCACAAGTGGAGCGACCGCCTATACAGCGCATGAGTAATACGGACAATCCGCTCGTCGCCGGGCTGTACGACCCTGTGATGGCGATACCTGAGCGGACCGTCCTCCGGCCACACCGAGAGGCACTCGTCGCGGACCTCGCTGGCGACGTGCTCGACCTCGGCGCTGGCACCGGTGCGTTGTTTCAGTACGTCGAGTCGCGGGACGTAACCAGTGTGTGTGCAGTCGAACCAGACCCGGGGATGCGACGCCAGGCTATCGAGCGCGCTGAAGATCTGTCGGCCGATATCACGGTGACTGCTGGCGACGCGCAGGCACTACCGTACGACGACAGGTCGTTCGATGCGGTCATCGCGTCGTTCGCGCTCTGTACAATCCCCGACCACGAGCAGGCTCTCGCCGAGGTAGCGCGTGTCCTGCGAGGCGGCGGTGAGTTTCGATTTCTCGAACACGTCCGCGGTGACGGGCTGAGTGGACGAGTCCACGACCTGCTGGCTCCCGGCTGGCACGCCGTCGCCGGCGGCTGTCATCTCAACCGCGAGACAGACCGACTGTTGCTCGGAGACGACCGCTTCCGGACTATCTCCTTCGAGCGAACCGACGGTCTTACAGATACACTCCTGCCCGTCGTTCGCGGCCGACTCGAACGTCAGCGCTCGGACGGCGGCGGGACGCTCGACAGAGTGGTCGCAGGTCTCACCGGCACATAGTCACAAGCCTTATGAACATCTTTGTCCAACAATGAGCAAGAATGGATACTGAATCGCTCGCCCCAGTCGTCGGGTCGATACTGGACGCGGCCGACACGAGAGGCGGTGACCGCCCTCGACTCTCGGTGTCCCCGCGCTCGTTTCCCGCGGCTGTCGCGACCGCGACAGCCGACGGCCGGGTGCCGGTCATCGCCGAAATCAAGCCCACGTCACCGACCACGGACGGCACGCGGCGAGACGACCCGGTCGAGTTGGCCGAGCAGATGGTTGCCGGCGGTGCAACGGCGCTGTCGGTCCTCACCGAACCGACGCACTTCGGGGGCTCGCCAGACGCACTCGAACGCGTCCGGGAGGCAGTCGAGGTTCCCGTCCTCCGGAAGGACTTCATCCTCCACGAGCGACAACTCGATACCGTCGCGGCCGATATGGTCCTCCTCATCGCGCGGTTCCTCGACGACCTCGACGAGATGGTGACAGCCGCCCGCCAGCGCGGGTTTCAGGTCCTCGTCGAGACTCACACCGCCTCGGAGGTCGAGGCGGCAGTTGAGGCCGGTGCCGACATCGTCGGCGTCAACAACCGGGACCTGACGCAGTTGGAAGTCGACCTCGAAACCTTCGAGCGCGTCGCACCGACGGTCCCCGACGACGTGGTACTGGTGGCAGAGAGCGGTATCGAGACGCGAGCAGCTGTCGAACGGATGCGAGCCGCCGGCGCGGACGCGTTGCTGGTCGGCTCGGCAATCATGGACGGCGACGTATCTGCGAACACGCGGCGACTTACCACGGAGAGAGACAACTCATGAGTTCAATCGGAGAGTTCGGCGACTACGGGGGACAGTACGTGCCGGAGGCGCTGATGCCGGCAATCGAAGAACTGACAGACGCCTACGAGCGGTACGTCTTGCACAACGAGGACGGCTTCATGGACGAGTTCCGGGAACGGCTCAAGGACTTTGGCGGCCGACCGACGCCGCTGCAGTACGCCGACCAGCTCTCGGAGCGCTACGACAAAGACGTCTATCTCAAGCGCGAAGACCTCCTGCACGGCGGCGCACACAAACTGAACAACGCCCTCGGGCAGGTCTTGCTGGCGAAGTACATGGGCAAAGAGCGCATCATCGCAGAGACAGGGGCAGGCCAACACGGGACCGCTACGGCGATGGCGGCGGCCCATCTTGATATGCCCTGTGAGATATACATGGGCGAGACCGACATCGCTCGCCAGCGGCCCAACGTCTTCAGGATGCGGCTCAACGGTGCGGAGGTAAACCCCGTAACGACCGGCCGAGGAACGCTCAAGGAAGCCATCAGCGAGACGATGCGCGACTGGGCGGCTACCGTCGAGCGCACCCACTACGTCATCGGAAGTATCGTCGGACCGGCACCGTTCCCGTCGATGGTGCGAGACTTCCACGCGGTCATCTCCGAAGAGGCTCGCAAACAGATACTCGACACGACCGGTGACCTGCCCGACTCTGTGATGGCCTGTGCCGGTGGCGGGTCGAACACGATGGGGATGTTCGCCGAGTTCATCGACGACCCCGAGGTCGACCTCGTCGCCGTCGAGGCCGGTGGCTCCTCGCTGCAGGTCGACGAAGAGGAGGGCGTCGCACCGAACTCTGCGACGCTTTCGACCGGCGAGGAGGGCGTCCTCCACGGTGCGCGTACGAAGCTTCTCCAGGACTCGGACGGGCAGATTATGGAGTCTCACTCCGTGTCCGCGGGGCTTGACTACGCCGGTGTCGGCCCGGAGCTCGCCCACCTCGTCGACGAGGACCGTGTCATCCCGGCCAACGTCGACGACGACGCCGCCTTAGAGGCGTTCCATCGCCTCTCACAGGACGAGGGAATCATTCCGGCTCTGGAAACCGCCCACGCCTTCGGCTACCTCCACGCGGCGGCGGTCGGTGACCACGAGGACAACCTGGGCGATGTGGTCGTGATAAATGTCTCTGGACGCGGTGACAAGGACCTCGAAACCGTCGTCGAGGAGACGACCGCACGGGATATCGACGCCGGCCCGGAGATGGACCTGTTCCGCCAGGTCGGTCGCTCTGGAGGTGACTCGATGTGAGCCTCGACCGCAACTTCACAGACGAGCCTGCGTTCGTCCCGTATCTGGTGGCCGGCGACCCCACCTACGAGGAGTCGCTCGAATACGTCGAGGCGCTGGCGCGTGGCGGTGCCGACATCGTCGAACTCGGCTTGCCCTTTTCGGAACCGATTGCCGAGGGGTCGACGATTCAGCAGGCAATCGTCCGCGCGCTCGACGGAGGGATGACGCCAAATCGGTACTTCGAGTTCGTCGAAGACCTGACCGTCGAGGTGCCGCTGGTCTGTATGACCTACTACAACCTGGTCTATCAGTACGGACCCTCCGACGGGCCGGCGTCGTTCGTCGAACGGGCCGCACAGGCCGGAATCGAGGGACTCGTGATTCCAGACCTGCCCGCCGAGGAGGCAGACCAGTTGCGCGAGGCCTGTGACGAACACGGGCTGGACCTGGTGTTCATCGTCGCGCCGACGACGACCGACGAGCGGTTAGAACGTATCCGCGAGCAGGTGTCGGGCTACGTCTACGTCCAGGCCCGGCTTGGCACCACCGGTGCACGCGAGGACCTCTCTGACCACACCGCAGAAACGCTCGAACGCATCGGGGAGTGGACGGTCCCGAAGGCGGTCGGGTTCGGCATCAAGACGGGCGAGCACGCACAGCGTATCGTCGACGCGGGTGCCGACGGTATCATCGTGGGTTCGGCGCTGGTGAATCTCGTCGCCGAGGGCGACGACGAGGATATAAGTACTGCCGAAACCGCGACACGAATAGAGAACACGGCGAGCGAGCTGAAAGCTGGCGCGCTGGCCGGACGCGAACAGCCACCTGAGCAACAATGACAACACCAACACACGCCGGAGGTCGGCAGACAGCATGAACACAGGCGTACAGGCGCGACTCGACAGAATCAGCGAAGACGGCCGGTATCTCGTGATTCCGATGGACCACGGCATCACGATGGGCGCAGTCGACGGCCTCGCTGACATCGAATCGACCATCGACGGCGTCACGAGCGGCGGCGCGACGGCCGTACTCACCCAGAAAGGAATTGCACCCCGCGTCCACGACCACAAAAACGGCGCGGGCTACGTCGTCCACCTCAACGGGTCGACGACGCTCGGTCCCGACGAGAACGACAAGCGTATTACCGGTACCGTCGAGGACGCGATTCGCGTCGGAGCCGACGCGGTTTCTGTTCACATCAACGTCGGCAGCACCTACGAGCGCGAACAGATAGCCGACCTCGGCGAGATTACGACCAAAGCCGCGGAGTACGGCATGCCGGTACTCGCGATGACATACGCCCGCGGCCCGGATGTCAGCGACAAGAGCGACCCCACGGCCTACGCCGAGGACGTTGCCCACGCCGTCAGACTGGGCGAAGAACTCGGGGCCGACGTGGTGAAAACGTCGTACACCGGCACACCCGAGAGCTTCGAACGCGTCGTCGAGGCGACACGGCTGCCGGTCGTCATCGCCGGCGGTAGCAAAGGCACCGACCGAGAGACTCTGGAGACCGTGGCCGGCGCGATGGACGCGGGTGCGGCAGGTGTTTCGACCGGCCGGTCGGTGTTCCAGCACCAGAACCCCCGTGCTATCACGGACGGAATCGCCGCCGTCGTCCGCGACGGCGTCGACCCCGAAGCTGCCGCCAAAGAGGCAGGCCTGACCGCCGAGGCGTAAGTCGTTACGCACGTTCTGTATCCGAAGGTGCCCGTGTCGAGCGCGGCGAATCGAGTCACTCGATTACAGAACCCTTTTTACGACGGTGGACCGTCAAATTTGCAACGATGATTGGGAGGCCTGACGTATGACGATGGAGGACCGAATCGAGGAGCTTCGTGAGCTCCGCGAACAGGCGCGTACGGGTGGCGGCGAAGACCGCATCGAGAAACAACACGAGCGCGGGAAGATGACCGCCCGCGAGCGCATCGAGTACTTCCTCGACGACGGTACCTTCACCGAGTTCGACCAGCTCCGAACCCACCGGTCACACACCTTCGAGATGGAAGACCGGGAGTTCCTCGGTGACGGCGTTGTCACCGGCTACGGGAAAGTGGACGGCCGAACTGTCTTCGTCTTCGCCCACGACTTCACTGTCTTCGGTGGGTCGCTGGGTGAGGTATTCGCCGAGAAGGTGACAAAGGTGATGGACCGGGCGATTGAGACCGGCGCGCCCATCATTGGCCTCAACGACTCGGCCGGTGCCCGCATCCAGGAGGGTATCGACTCGCTTGCTGGCTACGCCGAAATCTTCCACCGCAATCAGCAGGCAAGCGGTGTCGTCCCCCAGATTTCGGCTATCATGGGTCCCTGTGCCGGCGGCGCGGTCTACTCGCCAGCTATCACCGACTTCATTATGATGGTCGAAGAGACCAGCCACATGTTCATCACGGGGCCGGATGTTATCGAGACGGTTACCGGCGAGGAGGTCGGCTTCGACGAACTCGGCGGGGCAAACACCCACGCCTCGGAGTCCGGCGTCGCGGACCTCACCTCGGCCGACGAGGAGGCCGCGCTCGACGACCTCCGGCACCTGCTCTCTTATCTCCCACAGAACAACGTCGAAGACCCGCCACGGGTCGACCCGTGGGACGACCCCGAGCGCCGGGACGACGAACTTCGGTCTATCGTCCCCGACGCCCCACGGAAGCCCTACGACATGACCGATGTCATCGGGCGCGTCACCGACGAGGGCTCGTTTTTCGAGGTCGGCGACGCCTTCGCCAGGAACCTCGTCATCGGGTTCGCCCGGCTGGACGGCCACGCAATCGGGGTCGTCGCCAACCAGCCCCGGGTCAACGCCGGCACGCTCGACATCGACTCCTCGAAGAAGGGTGCACGCTTCGTCCGCTTCTGTGATGCATTCAACATCCCCATTCTGACGTTCGTCGACGTACCCGGCTTCATGCCCGGCACCGACCAGGAACACAACGGCATCATCATGGAGGGAGCGAAGCTCTTGTACGCGTTCTCGGAGGCGACGGTTCCGCTGATGACCGTCATCACGCGGAAGGCCTACGGCGGAGCCTACGACGTGATGGCCTCGAAACACATCGGCGCAGACGTGAACTACGCCTGGCCGACGGCAGAAATCGCGGTCATGGGGCCAAAGGGCGCAGTCAACGTCCTCTATGACGAGGAACTGGAGGCGGCCGAAGACCCCGAACAGCGCCGCCAGGAACTCATCGACGAGTACCGCGAGCAGTTCGCGAATCCCTACATCGCGGCCGACCGCGGCTTCGTCGACGACGTGCTCGAACCCGAGGAGACGCGACCACAGCTCATCAGCGACCTGGAGATGCTGCGGTCGAAACGCAAATCCCAGCCCGAGAGGAAACATGGCAACATCCCGCTCTGAGGAGGACCCGACGGTCTCGACACCGGCCGGACAGCTCAACATCCCGGCGAGCGCCTCGCCGGCACAGGTGGCGGCCATCGCGGCGGCCGTCGGTGCACACATCAGGGACCAGCGGGTCGCCACAGCGGCCGCGGCCGACACCGACGACGAGGAAACGTGGGACGGCAAGCGGTTCGCGTTCGCCGGCCGACTGGAGGCGACGACCGACTGCAGTGGTCGGGTTCCGCGAGCGGCACCGACCGACAGATGGACTGCAGCAGGCAGACGAGACAGGTTCAACAGGTAAACCATGACAGGTGACGAATTCGACAAGATTCTGGTAGCGAACCGTGGCGAGATTGCCGTGCGGGTCATGCGGGCCTGCCGGGACCTCGGCATCGAGACAGTCGCGGTCTACAGCGAGGCCGACAAAGACGGCGGCCACGTCCGGTATGCCGACGAGGCCTACAACGTCGGGCCCGCCCGTGCCGCCGACTCCTATCTCGACCACGAGGCGATAATCGAGACGGCACAGCGAGCCGATGCAGACGCCATCCATCCGGGATACGGCTTTCTCGCCGAAAACGCCGAGTTTGCCGGGAAAGTCGAGGCGGCCGAGGGCGTCACGTGGATAGGTCCCTCCAGCGACGCGATGGAGCGGCTGGGCGAGAAGACAAACGCCCGGAGCATCATGCAGGAGGCAGACGTTCCCATTGTGCCGGGCACGACCGACCCCGTCGACGACCCCGAAGAAGTCGTCGAGTTCGGCGAGGAGTACGGCTTTCCCGTCGCTATCAAGGCAGAGGGCGGTGGCGGCGGCCGCGGGATGAAGGTCGTCCGGGGTGCCGACGAGGCCGCCGACAAACTCGACAGCGCCAAACGTGAGGGCGAGGCCTACTTCGACAACGCTTCCGTCTATCTCGAACGCTTCCTCGAAACGCCGCGTCACGTCGAGGTCCAGATTCTGGGCGACGAACACGGTGAGGTCCGCCATCTCGGCGAGCGGGACTGCTCGCTCCAGCGGCGCCACCAGAAAGTCATCGAGGAGGGCCCTTCACCTGCGCTCTCGCCGGCACTGCGAGAGCAAATCGGCGAGGCCGCGCGCCGGGGCGTCCGTGCAGCAGACTACACGAACGCCGGCACCGTCGAGTTCCTCGTCGAGGAAGACCCCGACCGAGACCCCGACGAGTTGCTCGGCCCGGAGACCGACTTCTACTTCCTCGAAGTGAACACGCGCATTCAGGTCGAACACACCGTCACCGAGGAGATTACGGACATCGACATCGTCAAGTGGCAGATTCGCATCGCAGAGGGCGAACAGCTCTCGTTCGAACAGGAGGATGTCGACATCGAGGGACACGCCTTCGAGTTCCGTATCAACGCCGAGAACGCCGCCGAGGAGTTCGCGCCGGCGACCGGCGGCAGACTGGACACATACGACCCGCCGGGCGGTGTCGGTGTCAGGATGGACGACGCGCTCCGGCAGGGCGACGACCTCGTGACCGACTACGACTCGATGATTGCCAAACTCATCGTCGCCGGTTCGGACCGCGAGGAGGCAATCGCCCGCTCGAAGCGCGCCCTCGCCGAGTTCGAGGTCGAGGGCATCGTGACCATCATCCCGTTCCACCGGCTGATGCTCGACGACGAGCGGTTCGTCGAGGGCAAACACACGACGAAATACCTCGACGAGCACATCGACCGGTCGCGCATCGACGATGCCCAAGAGACGTGGGGAACCGCGACCGTCGAATCAGACGACGAGGACACGACCACGCGAGAGTTCACCGTCGAGGTCGACGACCAGCGCTTCGAGGTCGAACTCGAAGAACACGGCGCGCCCGCAATTCAGGTCGACGAGGCGGCGACCGAGACCAGCGGCGAGCGGCCAGGGCGTGCGGGCTCCGGTGGAACCGACGACGAACCCGAGGTCAGCGGCGACGGCGAGACGGTCACTGCAGAGATGCAGGGGACTATCCTCGATATCAACGTCGCCGAGGGGGACGATGTCAGTCAGGGTGATATCCTCTGTGTGCTCGAAGCCATGAAGATGGAAAACGACATCGTCGCTGAGTACGGGGGCACCGTTCAGGACGTGCGCATCTCCGAGGACGAAAGCGTCGACATGGGCGACGTGATGTTCGTCATCGAGTAGCTGTCGTCTGTCGCTTCCGACGAAACCGGTGAACCGTCTGTATTCCGGCGCTGTCCGGCGGTGGACCTCCGATTGCTACGACCTGTTCTCCGTGCGTTGGTGTCATTGTAGTATAATAATACCTACTCTGTTACCGGGGGTGACTATGACTTTTCGACCGCTAGCATGTTGTATGCTCAATGCAGTACGGAACTCATATGCGGTAAAACTCATTCTCGGGTACGTGGTCACCGGGAGTATGGTGACAGCCGTCGGCCTCGTGACAGAGAGTGTCGGGGCGGCGATTTTGATGACGTGGGCCGGACTGCTGGCCCTTGGCTCGATTACAGGGACGAACACAATCGCATCGATTGTCGAACTCGAACAACGTGCGACTGACATCGCAGATGGGAAACTCGACACCGAACTCCGGTCCGGGCGGAATGACGAGTTCGGACAACTGTACGACGCAATCGATGTGATGCGAAACTCGCTGTCACAGCAGCTCGAATCCGTCGAGCAGGCCAGAACCGAGGCTCAACAGGAGCGTGAGCGCGCAGAACAGGCTCGGCTGGAGGCAGAAAAAGCAGAGCAGGAGGCGACCGAACTCGCCGAGGCGTACCAGGAGACGGCACAGCGGTACGCGACGACGATGCAACAGGTCGCCGACGGGGACCTCTCGATACGTATCGACGTCGATACGGAGCGCGACGCGATGGAGACAATCGGCCACGAATTCAACCGGACGGTGGACGACCTCGAAGAGGCGCTCCGGGCAGTCAACAGCTTCGCCGGGGACATACAGCGCGATACCGACGAACTCGTGCAACTGACAAACGACGCGGAGTCGGTCGTCGACCGGGCTGTCGAGACCGCAGGCGAGATAGCGGGCGACTCGAAAGCGCAGCGCGAACAACTCGAAGCCATCGGACAGGACATCGACAACATGTCTGCGGCCGCAGAGCAGATTGCCGCGACCGCTGACGACCTCTCTGCGACCAGTGACAGCGCGACCGCTGCCAGTCGACAGGCCCGCGACGCCGCGAACGATGCTATCGGTGAGATGGAAGCGATAGAGCGAGAGACGGCCGAGGCAGTCGAGCAAATCGAGTCCCTGACCGACAGTACGGAGGAGATTACCGAAATCGTCGAGGTCATCAACGATATCGCAGACCAGACGAACATGCTCGCGCTGAACGCGTCGATCGAAGCCGCCAGAGCCGGGAAGGGCGCGAGTAACGACGCAGGCGACGGGTTCGCCGTCGTCGCCGACGAGGTCAAAAGCCTCGCTGAAGAGACACGCGAGCGGGCAGAAGAAATCTCGCGGATGGTCAGAGAAGTACGCCAGGAGACCGCTGACGCCGCCGACTCCGTACGTTCCACCCGGGAACGCGTCGACCGGGGAACCGATACGGTCGAGTCCGCGCTGCAGGAAATCGATACGATTGCCGACGCGACAGAGGAAATCGACGACGGAATCGCCGAAATCAGTAGCGCCACCGCCGACCAGGCCGAGACGGTCCAGACGACCGCAGCGGCGGTCAACGAGGTGTCAGAAATCAGCCGGGAAGCGGAGTCGACCGCCGGGACTGTTGCCGACTCCATCGAGAGCCAGCGCGAACGGTTCGAAGCAATCGCGAACACACTCGACGAGTTCGAGCGCAACGCTGGGGAACTCGTCGGCGAACTGTCTCGATTCCGGCTAAACGACACTCAGTCCGCGAATCCAATGCTGACGGCTGAGAAGGGTGGTCAGCGATGACAGACCTCGCGGTCACCGTTTCGTACTCGCTGAGCGCGCTGGGACTGCTCGCTGGGGTCGGCGTCGTACTCGCGATGATGCGTAGCTCTCGGGTCGATTCCGACCGTGGAAAGTTCGCCTGGCTCTTGGTCATCCCTAGCTTCGCTGGGCTATCGTACGTCTTGATGACGCTCAATATCGGCATCGTCGAAGTCGGCGACACTGAGGTCTACCTATTCCGGTACCTCGACTGGCTCGTGACGACGCCGCTTCTGGTCGGCTACGTGGGATACGTCGCCGGTGCGCCGCGGAAATGGATTGCTGCCGTCGCCGGCGCAGACGCGCTGATGATTGCCGTCGGACTCGGCGCGACACTGGCGACGGGAATCGCGACGTGGGTCGGCTTCGCGGTTTCCGGCGGCTTTCACGTCGTCTTACTCGGGGTCCTCTACCTCGTCTTCCCCCGGTTTGCACGCGAGAACCGGGAGCGGTACCGCCTGTTCAAAATCTTGCAAAACCACGTCGGCCTGCTGTGGCTCGCCTATCCGGTGTTGTGGATTGCCAGCCCGGCTGGTTTCGAATACATCTCTGCGGTCGGGACTGCGATGATAATCGCGTACATCGACCTGGTTGCGAAGACGCCGTACGTCTATTTCGTCTACAGCGAACGCGCCTGCTTCGCGGTCGACCCGGTTAGCGCCGATGACGCTGAGACCGACCGCACCATCGACACCGACGAAATGACAGTAGCCGACGACTGATAGTGATTATTGCGAGTCGTTATCGCCGTGGTAACAGCAGACGGAGGTCACGGGATGTGACACGACGATTCCTGTCACGTGGTCACGAAAACTACCGCAATAATCACTATCAGACTGCCGGGCGAGCGCCGCTCGGTCTCGGTTCTCTCAGTCGGTATCTGTGTGAAACTTTCTTCGGAGCGAGGGGACAATCCCTCTCCGGTAACCCGACAGTGACCGCCGAGAGAGCCTCTCGACAGAACCGGCGGGAGTCACTGTACAGACTCGAACTCAACTTCGGCACCGTCTACCGCGCCGTCGAGTCCGTCCTCGACGGCAGCGGAGACGGTAGCCACTTCGTCGTCCTCGATTGGGTCGTGAGAGAACTGGTCGCGCTGTTGTTCGGTAATCGTCTCTTCGCCGGCGACGTCCAGGTAGAGGTCTCTGAGGGTGTCTGTGTTCGTCGCCATAGTTACCTAAATCTATGTTTGAACTACTATATAAATCTTGCCCAAAGTTTGCCGTCCGTTGGCCCCGACCCAAACCCACATGTGGGCGGAATTGCAACCTGCGTAGTATGCAAGCCACCCGAGGGCAGATTCTCGACGCGCTGTCAGAGGGCCCACGGACCGGACCCGCACTCGCCGACGAGTTGGATATCACGCGCGCAGCGGTCTGGAAACACATCGAGGCGCTCAGGGACGCAGGGTTCGAAGTCACGGGCGGCTCCGCGGGATACGAACTCGAAGCCATCCCCGCCTACGGCGCGCCAGCAATTGAGTTTGGGCTGGAGGCGCCGTACGAAATCGAGTACCACAACTCAGTCGGGAGTACGAACCAGCGCGCCCGAGAGCTTGCGACGGAGGGTGCGGAGAATGTGGTCGTCGTCGCGGACGAACAGACTGGTGGCCGTGGACGACTCGAACGCGAGTGGGCCTCCCCCAGCGGCGGCATCTGGCTTTCTCTGTTGCTCCGTCCGACGCTGCCGACGACACACGCCCCGCTGGTCACGATGGCCGCAGCCGTCGCGACTGCGGAGGCGGTCGGGTCTGCCGGCGTCGAGCCGACAATCAAGTGGCCAAACGACGTGCTCGTCGACGGCAAGAAAGTCTCGGGCATTCTGACAGAGATGGAAGGAGAGGCCGACAGCATCTCGTGGCTCGTCGTCGGCATCGGCATCAACGCAAACGTCGACGCCGACGCGCTTCCAGAGGACCGGGCGACGAGTCTGCAGGCGCTGTGTGGTGAGGTCGAGCGCCGGGCGGTCGTTCAGACGCTGCTCGAATCGATGGCGGACTTGCTCGACGACCGCGACAAGATTCTCCCCGAGTGGCGAGCGCGCTCGGGCACGCTCGGCCGTCGCGTAAGCGTCGACACGCCGGACGGTCCGGTCGTCGGCGAAGCCGTCGATATCGAGTCCCCCGGTGCGTTGCTCGTCGACACTGAGAACGGCAGACGGCGGGTGACTGTCGGCGACTGCGAACACCTCCGTCCCGAGTAAATCAGGGGTAGACGACTTCTGTTACGTCTTGGACGCTGGCGCGACGGACTACTGCGCGCACGGGGTCGGTCGCACCCGATAGATTTGGCGAGTCGCCGTCTACCACCAGCAGTGCCGCGGGTCGGCCCGCCTCGATACAGCCACAGTCCAGTCCCGCGATCTCGGCACCGTTTCTCGTCGCCATCGAGAGCACTTCGCGGCTGGAGACATCTGCGATTTTCTCGACGAAAGCCATCTCACGGAACATCGAGGGGCTGTTGAGAAAGACGTTGTCGGTCCCGAGCGCGACCGTCGTTCTGTCGAGGAGGTCACGGACCGGCGGCAGGCCAACGCCCGTGGCCGCGTTCGAGCGCGGACAGACCACGACCGGCATCTCGCTGTCTGCGATGCGTTCGAGGTGAAGGTCCTCCGCGTGCACCATGTGGACCAGAAAGTCAGGGCCGAGGTCGAGCGCCGGGTTGATATCGCTACTGTCGACCTCGCCGGCGTGGATGCCGAACAGTTTATCGGCCTCTCTGGTAGCACTGCGCTCGCTGGCGAACTCGCCGTCGCCCGCGCCGCTGGCTCCGAATCCGTCACTCGCCTCCATTGCCGCTGTCGACTCCCGACCGAGAACGACACCGGTCACGGGATGGTCTTCGAGCAAGTCGGTGAGCAGTTCGACGCCGGCGACGCCACCCTCCCGGAACTCGACGAATGCGGCCGTCCCAGCCTGTTGCATGTATTCGAGCGTGTCGGCCATCGCCGCTGTCTTCTCCTCGGCCGAAGCCTGTCTGAGTAGCCGGTGTTTGAGACCGTCCGGCGGTGCGACTAACTCCGGAAGCGTCAGCCCCTCGCCGGCCTCCTTGGCGATAGAGTCGCCGATGTGGGTGTGTGCGTTGACGAACGCGGGTAGAATGATGTCCGAACTCCGGGCGGTCGCCTCCTCGATGTCGGTGATTGTCCCGTCCTCGACGACGACGCGCCCTTCCACGGGCTCGAAGGTCTCCCCGCGGAGGATAGTCCCCTCAAACAACATAGTCGGAACTCGTGGCCCGGCGGTATTAGTCCCACCGACCGTCCGACAATTGCACCAACGAGGCTTAGTACGGCCACACGCAAGCGTTGGCATGGTGTTCTCATCGGTGCTGTCGGTGGACGTGGTCCTGTTTCTCACCATCGGGGCGCTCGGCGGTGCCCACTGTATCGGCATGTGTGGGCCGCTTGTTACCATCTACGCCAGTAACATGGATTCGACGCGCGCCGACGGCGGTACACAGACCGTCGGCAGCAGTCGACGCGGCGCACATCTGACGCTGTACGAGGTTCGCCAGCACGCCCTGTTCAACGTCGGCCGGGCGGTGAGCTATGCACTGTTGGGCGCGGTGATGGGCGCACTCGGTGGCTTGCTTTACGTGAGTGTCGACGAAGTGACGACGATTGCCAGCCTCGTCCGGGGCGTCGTCGGCGTCGGTATCGGTATCGGTGTCGTCGTCATGGGGCTCTACTACGTGGCCGGGCGCACGACCTTCGGACTCACGTTGCCGGGGACAGAACGCGTCAGCGCCTGGCTGACGGGCTGGGTCGAACGCCTGGCTGGCGGCCCGGGAATCATGGGGCTCGGTGCGTTACACGGTCTGTTGCCGTGTCCGATTCTGTATCCGGCGTATCTCTATGCCTTCGCGAGTGGGTCACCGCTCGCCGGTGGCGTCGCCCTTGGTGCCCTCGGCGTCGGCACTATCCCCGCGGTGTTCGTCTACGGGACACTCATCGACAGCGTCGACGCCGCTCACCGCCGGCGGCTTCACCGGGTGCTCGGCGTCGCCTTCGTCGCACTCGGCTACGTGCTATTTGCCCACGGGCTGATGAGTCTCGGTTATCACATCCCGCATCCGATGTTCCCGTTCTGGAATCCCCTGGAGATGGGCGGCCACTAGGCGCGTTCGACTGTCACACCACAACCTGAAAACCGATGGAGTTCGTATGTTACTTTCATGGACCTGCCAGACTCGTCAGAGCTCTCACGCCGGGACTACCTTCGGGCGCTGGTGGCCGCCGGTGGGACGGCCGCACTGTCGGCCTGTCTCGACAGCTCGGGCGACTCTCCCGTCCCGACAGGTGACCCCGACGCGCGGCCGCAGCGCCAGCACGCCTGGAACGATGCGCTCGCGACAGACGACGACGGAAATCCGCAAAATCCAGAACATCACGTACTCCTCGCCCTGGAACTGACCGCCGACGTCGACGACGACAGCAGAGCACAGGTCGAGTCCGCACTGCGGTCCCTGGAGTCGGCATACGCATACGACAACGACGGCCTGTTGTTCACGATGGGATACTCCCCGTCGTATTTCGAGACAGTCGGCACAGACCCGCCGCTACCTGAACCTGAGGCCCTGACCACAATCGAGTCCCCGGAGTTCGACGACTTCGATTCGCTCGTCCACCTTGCGAGTGACAACGCCAACGTCGTCCTCGAAGCCGAGGAGGCGCTGTTCGGCGAGGTCACCCCGAACGACACCGAGATGGAGGCCACTTTCGAAGGCGTCTTCGAGCGCGGGGAGCCACGCCGGACCGGATTCGTCGGCGCGGGACTGCCGGCAGACCACACCGATATGCCCGGCGTCCCCGAATCAGTGCCTGACGAGGCGCCGTTTTTCATGGGCTTTCGGTCGGGATTCGCCGAGAGTCAGGCCCCCGAGTCCCGCGTCACGATATCTGAGGGACCGTACGCCGGCGGAACGACGACCCACGTCGAGTCGCTGACGCTCCAGCTTCGCACCTGGTTCGAACAGGACAACCACTTCCAGCGGGTCGCCAAGCTGTTCAGTCCAGACCACGCCAAAGAGGAGCGGGTCGGCTCGGTCGGTGAGCGCCTCGGCGCGTCGACCGGTGTGGCTGGCGAGATAGCCGACGATACGGCCGAAGACGCCCGAGAGTTCGGGACGGTCGGCCACGCACAGAAGACGGCGCGGGCCCGCGACGACGACGGGACACCGCCCCTGCTCCGGCGGGATTTCAACACCGTCGACGGCGACCAGCCGGGTGTGCACTTTCTGGCTCACCAGCGCCAAATCGGGGACTTCGTTCGCGCTCGACGGGCGATGGCCGGCGAAGACATCGCGGGCGAAGGGGTCGGCCAGCGCCTGAACAACGGTATCCTGCAGTATATCTTCGTCCGCCGCCGAGGGAACTTCCTCGTCCCACCCCGGGAGAAGCGGGCACTTCCGACGGCCTGAATTATGACACGAGACGATACTCCAGTCGACCGAACGCACAGCACCTCGCGGAGACGCCTCCTCGTGGCGACTGCCGGGACAGTGACCGCTGGCCTGGCCGGTTGCCTCGGCGGCGAGGAGTCGAACGACGAGCCCACCGAGAGCACGCCCGAACCGCCGGAGGTGACCGATTCTGAGAACGTCCCACAGACGCCGCGGGTGA
The DNA here is from genome assembly GCF_900100385.1 of Halovenus aranensis. Taxonomy (GTDB): domain Archaea; phylum Halobacteriota; class Halobacteria; order Halobacteriales; family Haloarculaceae; genus Halovenus; species Halovenus aranensis. The sequence continues at coordinate 58,404 of NZ_FNFC01000008.1, read as the reverse complement.
GTGACCCGCCCGACGCGGTCTACCTGCCGACCCACCGCACGTCGATGACCCATCTCGATACCGTCGAGTCGGGGCCGTACACTGTCGCGCCGATGCTCAGCTACCCACATCGGTTCTGGCTGGTGACTGGCACAGACCCCGAACTCGTCCGCCCGAACGTGCAGGGCCTCCATCTGATGTTCTCGGTCCGGGACAGCGAGACCGGCGCCGTACTCCCGGCCGATGTCGGGGCCCAGGTGCGGATTCTCCGAGACGGCCAGGTCAGGGAGACACTCTCGCCGTGGCCGATGATTTCACAGACGATGGGGTTTCACTTCGGCGACAACATCCCGATTCGCGAACCGGGCAGCTACACCGTCGAGGTCGACCTCTCCCCGATGACGGTTCGACGAACTGGAGAGTTCGCCGACCGATTCGATACCAGACGAACTGTCTCGTTCGGCTTCGATTTCGACCGTGACTTCCAGCGTGAAATCGTCGATGGTGTAGAGTTCCTCGACGAAAGCCGGTGGGGCGAACGCGACGCATTAGAGCCGATGATGGGTCACGGTTCCGGCGGAGACGAGACGAGTGGCGGGAACGCGGTTCGACCGCCCGATGGCTATCCCGGCCGTTCTCTCGGGGAACCGACGAGTGGCGATGCGACGTTTGTCGTCCGCTATCTGACCGACACACACCTGAGCGACGGTGGCTACCTACTCGTCTCACCCCGGACACCGTACAACCGCATCCCACTGGCGGACATGGCGCTTTCTGTCTCAGGAGCACTCGAGGGAGAGTTAGTCCAGACGCTGGACAGCGATGTCGGCCATCACTACGGTCTGACTGGCTCTCTCTCGCCGGGAGATAGCCTCGAACTCGCGGTCGATGGGCCGCCACAGGTCGCCAGACATCAGGGATACGAGACTGCGTTTCTCGACATGCCGCCCATGGAGATAGAGGTGCCACAATGAGCGACGGCACCAGCAGACGGGCATTTCTCGCGGGGCTTGGCGGGGCCAGTGTTGCCGGGCTGGCGGGCTGTACCGGCGGTGGTTCCGGCGAGGAGCCGACAGCGACGCCCGAAGAAGTAGAGGAAGCGAGACAGCTCGGCGGCGAGACGCTGCGCTCGTATTTCCCGATTCGGCTGTACGAGCCCGACACCGACAATCGGGTCGCCGAGGTCCACTACCACGAGGACTTCAGTCACTGGCACTTTGTGGCCTTCGAAGTGCCACTCGACGGCTACCGGCCGGTTGAGGCGCGCGTTTACAACGCCGACGACGAGGTGATACCGCTCGGCGAGGACGAACAGTTCCACCTCGAAATCACGCGGACCGAAGACACGCCAGCGGACATGCTCGAAGTCGAAGTGCTCGGTTCGACGCTGAACTTCCACGGGACCAGCACCGGGAGGGGTAAACTGCTCTTTCATCTCTCGAACGACGAGGAACGCGTCTGGACGACACCGCCGCTGACAACTGTCGTCGGCAATCCCCCGGAGGAGTAACCGACATATCCAAACCACGGCCCGCGTAACCCCACCTATGATTCAGAACCTTGCCGCGACAGCCGCTGGATTCACGAGCAACACCTTCCTCGTCACCGGCGAGCGAACTGTCCTCGTCGATGTCGGCAACGAGTTCGATGTCGTCGAGCGGGTTACCGAATACACCGACGATATCGACGCTGTCGTCCTGACACATACTCATCCAGACCACGTCGGCAACCTCGGTGCGGTCGTCGACGCGTTCGGGGTCGACGTCTGGGGGTACGACACCGACCAGCCCGGCGTGGACCACGAACTCGGCGACGGTGGGAACGTCCAGCTCGGCGACCACGATTACGAGGCACTGCATACGCCCGGTCACAAGGACGACCACCTCTGTCTCTACAGCGCTGATGCCGGGGTCCTGTTCGCGGGTGACCTGGTCTTTGCTAACGGCGGGTTCGGACGAACCGACCTCGAAGAAGGTGACCGGACTGCCCTTATCGAGAGCGTCGAGCGCGTCCTCGGACGAATCGACGAGACTCTCGCTGAACTACACACTGGCCACGGGCCAAGCGTCACTACAAACCCCTATACGGACGTCGAACTCGCGCTCCAGGCGGCGAAGATGGGGTGAGTCACTCGGTCGCGAGACCGTAGTAACCCGGCTCGGAGTCATCGCGTGGCTCGGCGAAGACGAACTCTTCTGTGTGAGTCATCATCCAGGGAATCGCCCAGTCCAGCAGGACGTTTTCGGTCTCGACGTCGAGTTCTGCGTTCACGTCGAGCCCTTGCAACAGCCGGGCAATCTCGTAGATGGTGTACAGCTTGTCTGTCTCTAGCACTTCTGCTGGCTCTCGAAATTCGAGCGGACGGAGGTCGTCGACCTCCTCTCTGTGAATCGGCATACCGACCGTACTCTCGACCGCTGTGTAAACACATCGGTCCCGGGACAGCGTCCGTCTCAGTCCGAATACCTTACTAAGTTGGCTCCGAACATAACAGGTGGAATCTCTAAGGTGACTCCAATGGATGGTGCAGTCTGGGGGTTGCTTGGTGTGCTCTTTGGGGTCTGTGCCACGCTGGGCGGTCTCCTGGCGTGGCTGAAATTAACCGTGTCTTCCCGCGAGGACGACGACCTAAAGCGACTCCTAACTGTCACCACGGAACCGATAGCGTACTACGACTCCGAGGAAATCATCGGGTACTCGAACGATGCCTTCCAGCAACTGACCGGCTCCGACCCCACGGGGGCATCGCTCGACGCTGCTCTTTCTGACCATCCCGACCTCTACCAGCAGGTGACCGACGGCGGCGGCACCGCCGAATCCGCTACAGGAACACGGTACACCGTCTCAGTCACCGCGCCCGCCGACGTAGACGGGTCGCTGGTGCTGTTTCACGAGGCGAGCGAGGCCGCCATGGAACACGAGGCCGAGAAGTTGGACAAGTTCGCGAGTCTCGTCTCGCACGACCTCCGGAACCCGCTCGATGTCGCTATCGGGCGGACGAACGCAGTCAGCGAGCTAAACGACGACCCCGGACTTGACCCGCATCTCGAAAGCACACAGCAGGCGCTTCACCGGATGCAAGATATCATCACCGGCGTCCTCGTCGTCGCCAGCCAGGGAGACGCGGTGGGCGAGGTCTCGGCGGTCGAACTCGACGAACTTGCCGAGCAGTGCTGGGAACACGTCGACACCGACACAGCGACACTCCATGTCGAGACGACTGCCGCAATCGAGGCGAACCCGGACGCGCTGTTACACGTGTTCGAGAATCTCTTTCGCAACGCCATCGACCACGGCGGCCCCGACGTGCGTGTCACCGTCGGTGAACTGTCAGACGGCTTCTTCATCGAAGACGACGGCCCAGGTATTCCCGACGCGAAACGCGGACGCTTCCGCGAACCGGGAGAGACCGGAAGCGACAGCGGCACCGGCCTCGGTCTCGCCATCGTCGACAACATCACCGACGCACACAACTGGGACCTCTCGGTCACGGAGAGTCAAAGCGGCGGGGCACGGTTCGAGTTCTCGAATGTCACCGTCGCCCCTGACGCCTGCGCGGTGAACGCGAACAACGAGTGACGCGTTACTCGAAGTGAGCGAGGCAGGTCTCGTACTCTTCGGCGGCCTTGTCCCAGTTGACAACCTCGAAGAAGTTGTCGATGAACTCGCCGCGGTCCGGCCCGTAATCGTAGTAGTAGGAGTGTTCCCACACGTCGAGAGCCAGAACTGGGTGTGCGCCCCAGAGCGCACCTTGGTCGTGTTTGTCGACCACGACGTTGCGAAGCTGTTTCGCGACGGGGTCGTAGACGAGCAGCGCCCAGCCGCCTGCGGCACCGGCAGCGGCCTCGAACTCGCCTTTCCAGCCCTCGTAGGAGCCGAAGTCTTCTTCGATACGGTCACGGAGTTCGCCCTCGGGCTCGCCGCCCCCGTCGGGGTGCATGTTCTCCCAGAACAGCGTGTGGAGGTAGTGGCCACAGCCGTTGTGGGTTACGTCGCGCATCGCGGAGCCGCTGGAGCCGAAGTCACCGTCCTCACGGTTCTCGGCCAGGGTCTCCTCGGCAGAGTCGAGGCCGTTCACGTACCCCTGATGATGGGTGTCGTGATGCCAGGTGACGACCTGTTCGGAGATGTGTGGCTCCAGCGCGTCGTACTCGTAGGGCAGTTCGGGCAGTTCCGGGTTGGAATGTTCTGACATGATGTTCCTCCAGATTGTACAATTGACTGGTATCCACTAAAAGGTTGAGAAGCCGGAACAAAACTCGCTGAAATTCATTTACGTAGGGTCTCTTATACGAAATTTCGGGCATTTCGGGGACAGCGCCAGGCTGCTCGAAACACGCCTCCCACAGTCCTCGCACCCCCTGTTGTGGTTCTGATTGCGTCGTGAGTCCGGTCTGAACGAGACCGGTACAGTGAAATATCCGACAAGAGTATGCCGACAACGATGGAACTGACCCGCGAACTCGCCTGGCGCGGCAGTATCGGACTTGCTGTTCTCATCCTCTTCGGTGTGCTTGCGTACGTTGGCGTGGCGTTTCTCCCGACACTTGTGTTCGCCGTGTTCCTCTACTATGCCGTCCGCCCAATCTACCGGACGTTCGACCGATTCGGCCTTCCGAAACCGGCCAGGGCGCTTCTCTCACTCGTCGCCTTCGGTGTCCCGTTTCTTGTCCTCATCGGGTATACTGCCGCGATTGTCGTCCTGGAAGCACAGAACTATATCGCCGATACCGACATCCTTGAGGGCGTACAGAACGACGTCGAGGCCGACCTGCGTATCGGCTCGTTCGACCTGAGTTCACTTGAAGAGAGTCTCGCGGATGTGACGGCACTTCCGTCCTTAGATGTCGTCGCAAACCTGCTGTTCGAGGTGACGAGCACCGTCAGCGGGCTCTTTCTCCAGTTGATTCTTATCGTCATCGCAGTCTATTATATGCTCGTTGACGGTGGCCGAATCAGGGAGTGGTTCCTCGAGACATACGACCGTGACAGAGTCCTCAGGACGTATCTCACAGAGGTCGACACGGAGCTGTCCAGCACGCTGTTTGGAAACATCGCAAACATCTTCGTTACCGGAATTATCGCTATCGTCTCGTTTCTCGGGTACAACCTCCTCGTCCCCGATGTGGTAACTGTCCCGTTTCCAGCACTGGCGGGAACGCTCATCGGCGTCGGCACGCTGATTCCGGTCATCGGCATCAAACTCGTCTACGTCCCGTTGGTGGGTGGTTTGGCGGTAAACGCCTGGCTCGCCGGGGAGCCGACACTCGTCTGGCCGGTCGGCGTGCTTTTTGTCTACAGCGCTATCGTCCTCGATTTCATCCCGGACCTGTTCATTCGAGCGCAGTTCAGCGGCGAGGCAACACACAGCGGTCTCCTGATGATTGCCTACGTCGTGGGCCCGGTCCTGTTCGGATTCTACGGACTCTTTCTCATGCCGATACTCCTGATTCTGGCAATCAACGCTGTCACTATCCTTCTCCCGTATGTCCTCTCGGGGGACAGCGAGGCCGCCACACAGACAGAGCTATCGCGGTTCCAGTGACAAGCTTCAAACCCGAACCTCACGTTACCTCCGGTGGTTATGTTCCGAGGCCGGTCCGTGCTGGGCAGCTACGACGTGCTGGCGCTCGTCGCGGGCATCTGGTTTCTCGCGAAGGGTGTCAGATACGCATTTCCGCCGCTGTTCGACCAGCTGAAACTGACCTTCAGTGTCTCTAACACAGAGGTCGGTGCGGCCTTTACCGGCTTCCTGCTCGTCTACGCAGTCATGCAGTTGCCGTCCGGCCTGCTGGCAGACCGGTTCGACGCAGTTCGCGTCATTGCTGGCGGTGCCGTGACGACTGCACTGGGTGCAGGGGTTGTCACTCTCGGCGGGCCCTTCGCCCTGCTCGTCGCGGCGATGGTTGTGATGGGTGCCGGAACCGGCGCACACAAGACCGTCGCAATCACGCTACTGGCACGAACCTACCCTGCGCGAACGGGCCGGACGCTCGGTATCTTCGACTCGTTCGGGACCTTCGGCGGCGTCGTTGCGCCTGTCGCGGTCGCTGGTGTGCTCGCGGTCGGGGTCGGCTGGCGGAGTATCTTCGGCTCGGCTGCACTCAGCGGGCTCGCACTCGGTACCGCCATGGCTCTCCGAGTGCCACAGGCCACGGACTCGACCGGGCACACGACGCCGGGGGTTCGAGCGTACACGAAGCCCTTTGCCGACAGGCGGTTCGTCGCCTTCGTCGCCGTCACGCTCGGCTTCTCGTTTGCCTACAACGGCGTCGTTGCCTTTCTCCCGCTGTATCTCGACGCGGCCGTCGATGTCGGCCCGACAGCCGCGAGCCTGCTCTATAGCGTACTCTTTGTCGTCAGCGTGGTTCAGGTCGCGACGGGCGAACTGGCCGATAGAGTCGGTCGTCTGTCGGTGGTTGCAGTCACGCTGACTCTGGCGACGGTCTCACTGGGGCTGCTGGTCACTGCGGTTGCCGTCGACACAGCGGTCGCGGGCGTCCCGATACTCGGGGCCTTCGGTGTCGTCGGATTCGGTCTCGGTAGTCACGGCTTCCGGCCGGTCCGTGGACTGTATCTCGAAGCACTACTTCCCGACTCGTTGGCGGGTGGGGGAATCGGCGCAGTCCGGTCTGCGCTAATGGGTGCAGGAGCGGTCGCGCCAGCGGCGGTCGGATTCGTCGCCGACAGGACAGGATTTGCGGTCGCGTTCCTCATGTTGTTTGCAACGCTCGGGACGGCGACGCTGGTGGCCGTGGGGCTGTTAGTGAGTGAGTAGCGGCGGTGTGTTACTGCGTCCAGACTGTCTTGCGGTTGACGAACTCCTTGATTCCAGCCTCGGAGAGCTCTCTCCCGTAGCCGGCGTCGTTGATACCACCGAACGGGACCCGTGGGTCCGATTTCGTCATCTCGTTGATGTAGACACAGCCTGCCTCGACCTGTCGGGCGAGTCGACGGCCACGGTCGCGGTCGTCCGTCCAGAGGCTCGCACCGAGCCCGTACTGCGTGTCGTTTGCCTTCTCGATTGCTTCGGTCTCGTTTGGGACCTCGTAGACCGCTGCGACCGGGCCGAACGTCTCCTCGCTGTCGGCGGGACAGCCCTCGGGAACGTCAGCCAGCACTGTCGGGGGGTAGAAGGCACCGTCTCGGTCGAGCGGCTCGCCGCCGGTGAGACAGGTCGCGCCGGCGCCGACGCTCGCCTGAACCTGGTCGTGTAGCTCGGCCATCAGGTCGGGGTCTGCCTGTGCACCGACATCTGTTTTCTCGTCCATCGGGTCGCCGACGGTCAGCGACTCGAACGCCGAGACGAGTCGGTCGACGTACTCGTCGTAGACCGCCTCGTGGACGATGAATCGCTTGGCGGCGATACAGGACTGGCCGCCGTTCTGCGTGCGCGCCAGCACGCCCGTCTCGACGGCGGCGTCGATATCGGCGTCGTCGAGGACGATGAACGGGTCGCTCCCGCCGAGTTCGAGAACGGTCTTTTTCAGGTGACGGCCGGCGGTTTCGGCGACGGCTCGCCCTGCAGGACCGCTCCCAGTCAGTGTTGCGGCCTTGACGCGGTCGTCGGCGAGTACGTCGTCGACGGTTTCTGACCCCACCAGCAGCGTCTGGAAGACGCCGTCGGGGTAGCCGGCCTTCTCGAAGACCTCCTGCAACGCGACAGCACAGCCCGGTACGTTCGAGGCGTGTTTGAGCAGTCCAACGTTACCGGCAGTCAGGTACGGGGCCGCGAATCGGATGACCTGCCAGAACGGGAAATTCCAGGGCATCACGGCGAGAATCGGCCCGAGCGGGTCGTGAACGGTGCTGACTGCGGTGCCTGGTGGCGATGGGTGTTGCTCGCTGTCGAGGTACGCTCCTGCGTTCTCCGCGTAATGGTCACACGCCCAGGCGCATTTCTCGACCTCCGCGACAGCTTCGGAGATGGGTTTGCCCATCTCTTTCGTCATTATCTCGCCGTATCTCTCCTTGTTCTCCCGAAGCACGTCGGCTGCGTTTGCCAGCAGTTCCTCGCGTTCGCGGATGGGCCGCTCGCGCCATTCCTCGAAGGTCTCCTGTGCCATCGCGAGGCACTGTTCGACCTCTTTGTCACCGTGTTCCTCGTAGGTCGCCACGGTTTCGCCGGTCGCTGGGTTGACTGCTTCCATCGTCTCGTACACTCGTGTACCGTCCGGCTTAGTAATTGTGCACCTGACGGCAGGCAGCATCCCGCCGCACCGACCGTATGGATTTATGCCCGCTCCAGCCCGAGAAACACGTATGAATGTACTCGTAGCCGGCGGCACCGGCTTCATCGGTCAGTACCTCTGTGAACGACTCCTCGAGCGTGGCCAGGAGGTCACAGTCCTCGCACGCAGTCCCGACGAGAGCGTTCTGCCGGACGGGGTCGACACCGTCCGAGGCGACGTGACAGCGTATGACTCGATTGTGGATGCGTTCGAGGGACGGGACGTGGTGTACAATCTGGTCGCCCTGTCGCCGCTGTTCGAGCCAAAGGGCGGCAACGAGATGCACGAGCGGGTCCACCTCGGTGGTACTGAGAACTGTGTGCGTGCAAGCACCGAGGCCGGCATCGACCACTTCGTCCAGTTGAGTGCGCTCGGTGCAGACCCAGCGGGAGACACACACTACATCCGGTCCAAAGGCCGCGCCGAGAACGTGGTCACCGAGTCGGCGCTCGACTGGACTATCTTCCGACCCTCGGTCGTGTTTGGCGATGGGGGACAGTTCCTGAGTTTCACGAAGAAGCTCACGCCGCCGGTTGTCGCTCCTCTGCCGGGTGGCGGGAGCACGCGCTTTCAGCCAATCTACGTCGAGGACATGGCGTCAATCCTGGCTGAGACCATCGAAGACGACCAGCACCTGAACGAGACCTACGAAATCGGCGGCCCAGAGCAGTTGACGCTTGCCGAACTCGCCAAACTGGTCCGCGAGTCAGTCACCGTCCTTCCAGTTCCGATGGGACTTGCCGAAGTGGGTCTGAGTATTGCCGGCGCAATCCCAGGCTTCCCGATGGGTCGCGACCAGTACCGCTCGTTGCAGTTCGACAACACGACCGCCGACAACGACGTCGACGCCTTCGGATACGCGACATCTGACCTGGTCACGGTCGGGGAGTACCTCGGCGTCGACGGCTGACTGTCGACCACTAAACATATACCACAGTCGGTCGTTCTGCGGCGTAATGTCACTGTCACGAGAGCTCTGGGAGCGCAGACGAGAGCAGCCGCTGTTTGTCGCCCTCTGTATCGTGACCGTCGCTATCGTCGTCGTCTGGCCGGTCGTCGATGCGCTTCTCGCGCGGTACGAGCTCGTTCACGTCACCGACTACGGGTTCAACGACTTCGGGGCGTACGCCGGAGCAGTCGACAACTGGGTGAGCGGCGATGCTCCAATCTACACCCGGAACGAGGACGGCGGCTTCCACGGAAGCTATCTCTACCCGCCGTATGTCCTGCCACTGTTTTACCCGTTTGCCAAGCTTGGCTTCGAGACCGGACCAGTGTTGTTCGGCGTCTTCTCGCTGTTTTTGCTGTATGTCGGTATCGAGGCTGTCGTCGCGGAACTCGGCTACAGCCTGACCGTTCCGGAACGAATCGTGCTCTTTTTCGGACTGTTTGGCTTCCATCCGGCGCTCTGGGACTTCAAGTGGGGCCAGGTCTCGACCCTGCTCGCAGCCCTCCTGTGTTTTGCCTTTTATACTCACGAACGCGGACAGCGCGGGCACGCCGCGAGCGCGTACCTGAGCGGCCTGTTTACGGCCCTCGCGGGCGGTGTCAAGCTGTTCTATGCCACCGCTGGCGCCCATCTGTTACGGAACGGCCGGCGGTTCGCTGGCGGCGTCGTGACGGGCATCGGCCTGCTCGTCTCCTCGCTGGTCGTCTTCGGCCTCGACACCCACGACCTGTATCTTGACGTCTTGACGTGGGGAAAAGGCTGGGGAACCGACCAGCTTCCACCGGCAGAGTGGCAGACGGCCTACTATCGGCCGCTGTTCCTGCTCGACCAGACCATAGAGCGGGTCGGCCTCTCCCTTCCCGACGCGTGGATACCCGTCGCCATCGTGGCCGGCGTTCTCGCCGTTATCGGTCTGACACTCCGAAGACGCCACAACCCCCACGGGTCGACGCTCACGTTTGCGCTCGGTGTCGCCGTGATACCGCTGTTTGCCCCGCGTGCGTACACCCACGACCTCGTGGTGTTGCTCTTGCCCGCAGTACTGTTGCTCTCGGAGGAACTCGACCGCAACGACGGTCTGCCCTGGGTCCCCGTCCTCGGGGTGTTGTTGGTCCATTTCCAGACCTACGGAACTCGGGCGGCTATCCATCTGTTCGACCGGTCACAGGCGGTGTTGCTTCAGCCCGGTGTGTACGGAACTCTCCTGTTGGTCGGGCTGGCGGCAGGGCGGCTGTACGGATTAGACCAGAGCGCGAGCGACGAACAGGGCGATACCGCCACAGCGGACGACCAGACAGGCCAATCAGACGAGTAGAAACGTGTCGCACACGGTTTTCGCGGCTTTCGGCTCGAATCGCGAGAGAAGACTACGTCTGCCGATTCTTAGCTCCGTGACACGATAGCCGGGGAGAGATGGGCAAAACACTTATTGGCGCGTTGGTACAGAATCTTTTAAAGAGAACTATGAAATTGGCGATGATCGGTTTCGGACAGGCGGGCGGGAAAATTGTCGATAAGTTCCTGGAGTACGATGCCCGCACTGGAAGCGGCATCGTCCAGTCCGCAATCGCCGTCAACACGGCGAAGGCGGACCTTCTAGGCCTCGAAAACATCCCCGAGGAAAACAGGGTGCTCATCGGGCAGGCGCGGGTCAAAGGTCACGGTGTTGGCGCGGACAACGAACTCGGCGCGGAGATTGCGGAGGAAGATATCGACGAGATTCAGGGTGCCATCGACTCCATTCCGGTCCACGAAATCGACGCCTTCCTCATCGTCGCGGGTCTGGGTGGTGGTACCGGGTCGGGCGGGTCGCCGGTCCTGGCGAAACACCTCAAGCGCATCTACACTGAGCCGGTGTACGGGCTGGGCATCCTCCCTGGCGGCGACGAGGGCGGCATCTACACGCTCAACGCGGCCCGGTCGTTCCAGACGTTCGTCCGAGAAGTCGACAATCTGCTGGTCTTCGACAACGACGCCTGGCGAAAGACCGGTGAGTCAGTAGAAGGCGGGTACGAAGAGATAAACGACGAAATCGTCCGTCGGTTCGGCGTGCTCTTTGGCGCGGGCGAGATATCGGCCGACGACAACGTCGCCGAGAGCGTCGTCGACTCCTCCGAGATTATCAACACGCTCGAAGGCGGCGGCGTCTCGACTGTCGGCTACGACGCCGAAGCTGTCGAAGAGTACGACTCGGGGGGACTCCTCTCACGGTTCAAAGGCGGTGACGACGACGACATGGAGACGGCAAACACGACGAATCGAATCACCTCGCTGGTTCGCAAAGCCGCGCTCGGCCGTCTCACACTGCCGTGTGAAATCGAAGGCTCCGAGAGCGCGCTGCTGGTCGTTTCTGGCCCGCCGAACCACCTCAACAGAAAGGGAATCGAGCGCGGGCGGAAGTGGCTCGAAGAACAGACCGGGAGCATGGAGGTCCGTGGCGGTGACTACCCGCTCGACGAACCGAGCGTGGCTGCCGCCGTCTTGCTGTCAGGGGTCCACAACGTTCCCCGCATCAAAGAACTCCAGCAGGTGGCCATCGAGGCCCAGGAGAACATCGACGAGATTCAACAAGAGAGCGAAGAAAATTTAGAGGCCCTCGTCGAAGATGACGAAGATGAGTTGGATCCGCTCTTCTAAGGCGGTTGCAGCAGTGGTATTGCTCGTCGTCGCGCTCGGCGCGGTCGGGACAGCGGCGGCGGTGTCGTTCTCGGCGGACGACCCCGAGGCGACGCAGGTTGGCGAAACGGTCAGTTTCCAGGTCGAGATGACCGACGTGTTCGAAGACCAGCCCAACGAGTGGACTGTCGCCGGTAACACCGACCTCGAGGATGCAAGCTGGCAGATTATCGCCAATGATGTCTCCGGCGAGGAGGTCGCCCGCTCCGATTCGAGCGAACTCCAGGTCAGTAGCGAAGACGGCATCAACACGGTCACAATCGAAGTCGAGGGAACTGTTCCCGAAATCTCGACGTACAGCTACGAGAATATGGAGGAAGAAGAGTATCAGGTCCTCCAAGTCGAGCAGGCAGGCGGCCCATCGCTCAACGAGTGGCGGGCACACCGGTACACTGAAGCAAGCCGGGAAGCCAGGAACGCCATCGATGACGCGAGTGACGCCGTCGACTCCCAGAGTTCACTCGACAACGCGATTAGCGCCTACAACTCCGAGAACTTCGACAATGCTGTCGACCTGGCCCAGCAAGCACAAGACGACGCAGAAGGTGAACAGCAGCTTCAGCAGTACCTCCTGTTCGGTGGCGCGGCCCTGGCGGTGCTTCTGATAGCCGGCGGTGGCTACTACGCCTACCAGCAGCGCCAAGAGGACAGAAGCAAGCTCCGGTAGTGGATGCACGTTCTCGTTCCGTTCGACGCACGACAGCCGAAATCACGCCTTGCAGACGTTCTCGACGACGGCGAGCGACAGACGTTCGCTCGCGCCATGCTCGCTGACGTGCTAGACGCAATCGAGGAGACGGGCCACGAGCCGACGGTTCTCTCGACGGCCCAAGTCGACTGTCGGGCCTCGGTAACCGTCGACGAGCGACCGCTCACGACGGCTGTCAACGACGCACTCGACGAGCGAGCGCTCCCTGTCGGTGTCGTGATGTCCGACCTGGCGCTGGCGACGGCCGACACACTCGATGCGCTGTTTGGGACCGCCGGCGATGTCGTCATCGCGCCGGGACTCGGCGGTGGGACGAACGCCCTCGTCGTCAGGCACGCAGAGTTCGAGGTAGATTATCACGGTACGTCAGTCCGTGACCATCGGGAAGCCGCGACGGCGGTCGGAGCGAACCTACAGGTCGTAGACTCCTACCGACTGGGTGTCGATATCGACGACCCGACAGACCTGGTCGAAGTGTTGTTACACAACGACCGCACCGCCACAACGTGGCTCGACGATGCCGGATTCCGGCTCGAAACACGAGAAGGGCGGGCGACAATTGCGCGGACTGGCACCGAGAGTGACGGCACCTGAGTCGGCCAGTGTCTACAGAGAGACAGGTCGACAAGGATTTTTATGCCGGTACGTTGTACTCTGGCATGCACGGGCCGACCCGTGCGACTGGGTACGTGACTCGCGCCGCGCACCCGCCACTGTGCCAGCTCCACCGCTCTTGGCACGGAAGCTGGCCCTGACCCATGGCTGGCTTCCTCGTTTTTACCTGTCTGGAGACATATCTGAACGCTTTTGCCCGCTCGTATCTTCACTCGTAGTAGTGACTAGCCGGGACAGCACCGCCACAGGGGCCATCCTTCAGGTCGCAAACGGCGGACAGCTCGTCATCGAGGGCGAGTCAATCGAGCGACTGCTGGCCGTCAAGCCTGCGGACGTCGAGCCAGCGGACCACCTCTCCTTTGCGCGGAACGTCTTCATCCCACTGACGACGGCGTGTCGATACACGTGTACCTACTGCACGTACTTCGACCCGCCTGGCGAGGCGACTCTCCTTTCCCCTGAAGAGGTACGCGAGGTCGTCGCCAGAGGGGCAGAGGCCGGGTGTACGGAGGCACTGTTCACGTTCGGCGACGACCCCGACGACCGGTACACTGAGGTATACGACCAACTCGAATCGCTGGGACACGACTCGATACACACCTATCTGCGCGAGGCGTGTGAAATCGCTCTCTCAGAGGGACTCCTCCCACACGCGAATCCCGGCGACCAGAGCCGTGAGCAGATGGCGGCCGTCGCAGACCTGAACGCGAGCATGGGCGTCATGCTAGAGACGACCGCAGACGTTCAGGCCCACAGCGGCCCGCGGACCAAATCTCCGGCACAGCGGCTTGCGACACTCCAGACTGCCGGCGAGCTCGGAGTCCCGTTTACGACCGGAATACTGGTCGGTATCGGCGAGACCTGGCGTGACAGGGCAATAAGCCTCCTCGCAATTGCCGCCCTTCATCGAGAGTACGACCACATCCAGGAGGTCATCGTCCAGCCGGTCGCCGAGAACGACCGCTGGCAGGCTGGCTCTCCGACAACCGAGACACTCCGACGGACTGTCGCGATGGCACGGCGCGCCCTCCCTCCGTCGGTGTCGCTGCAGGTCCCGCCGAACCTCGCACCGGCAGAAGCGGTCGTCGACTGTGGTATCGACGACCTCGGCGGTGTCTCCCCGGTCACGGACGACCACATCAACCCCGACTACGCGTGGCCGGCCCTCGACGAACTCGAAGCTATCGCCGACACGGCCGGCGTCCCGCTTCGGGAGCGGCTCCCAGTGTACGAGCGATATCTCCCTGCCGACCTGAGAACCGAGTCACTCGACGCCGAGCCGGCAAGTCGTCCCGGCGGCGAAGACTGGCTGTCGACTCGCATTACGGAGGCACTCACAGCGGAGACACCGGCGGGTCGTCGCTATCGCACGGTTCTCTCCGGTGAGCCGATTCACACGCCCCGACCGTAGGCCACACAGCGGGTACTCACCCGTCTGTCCGGTGTGTCTCGACGACGCTCAACCCCTCGTCGACGATGACATCAAGTCGTTCGCCGTCAGCGTGGTAACTCACCCGGGCACGAAGTGGGTCTGTATCGAGGAGCAGCGTCCGGTCGGTGTTCCAGGTGGCAAACTCCCACAGCGACGTTTCGTGGACGTTGATGCCGTGGTCGTAATAAAAGGAGACGACAGTGGGATGGTCGAGCAGGCAGTTGCCGAGGTTTATCGTATGCGTATGGTCACACCGTCGACAGCGATACTGTGCGACAGGAAGCTCGGTGCCGTCGCCGGGATATTCGAACTCCTCGTCGACGAGGTCGCACATTGCGACGACAGTCGGGGCCGTTTGTCCTTCACAGTACCAGCAAAAGCCGTTGTTGACCTGTTGGACGATAGTGCGGAAATAGCTGTTCGCGACCGCGGGAATCTCGGCGGCCTCGTAGCCGGCAAAAACGCCCGGCGGAACACCCGTGCTGGGCGCGATATCACAGGAGTCACACTCGACGACGACCGTCTCGTCGGCGTAGGTCAGCGTCCGAGCGCCGCCACAGGCAGGACAGGGGTTCGATAGCTCGACTGGACCGAGTGGCTCTTCTTTGCGGTAGGCACCCGAGAGCACGGACCCGTAGACGAGCTGACCGGCAATCGTGAGCTTATAGCCCGCCTCGGTCTTTGCCACGAACCGGCCGGTAAGCTGGTCGAGGTGATAGTTGAACTGGCCGGAGTCACGCATGTCCTGTGCCTCCCGCAGCTCGGTAAATGTCGCCACGCCGTCTTCCTGCTCCCAGAGCGTCCGGAGAATTGCCAGCCTGGTCGAGTCGGCGAGTGCGGTAAACGCCTCCTCGGTCTCCTCGCTCGAAATCATCAGCGCTTTTGCCTACCGCAGTCGGGCGTATAGAACTGACGGCCGCTACTCGACCAGCGGCGAGCCGTCGGCACAGGGCCCCAAATGCGGACCAAAGGGCGGGTCATCGGGGTCGATGCGTCGGCGCTGCTCGTAGTCCGTCGAGCGCTCGACCGGCGTCCGCCCGATGGCAGAAATCATCTCGACGTACGTCGCAAACGAGCGGGCCTCGCCAAACGTGCCGCCGGCGCGTTTGGTGATTTCCTCGGAGAGAATCGTCCCCATGAAATCGTCGGCCCCACACGAGAGCATCTTCAGCCCCTGCTCGTCGCCGTATTTGACCCACGACGACTGGATATGCTCGATGTTGTCGAGATAGAGCCGTGAGACGGCAATCATCAGCTCGTCTTCGTCACGGCTCGCACCGCCGCCGACCATGCCACGATTGTGCAACGGCGTCTCGTGGTGGACGAACGAGAGCGGGACGAACTCGGTGATTGCACCAGTCCGTCCCTGTAACTCTCTGATGGTATCGAGGTGGTGAATCCGATGGGCCTCGTTTTCGACGTGGCCGTACATGATTGTCGCGGTCGTCGGGAGGCCCACAGCGGCCGCTGCCTCCATTGCCTCGACCCACTCGTCGCTTCGAATTTTGCCGGGACAGATGACGTCACGAACTTCGTCGACTAGAATCTCAGCCGCTGTCCCGGGCACGCTGTCGAGGCCGGCCTCAGCCAGCCGACCGTACACCGTTTCGTAGCTCCAGTCGGTCCCTCGCCGGGCGTGGTAGGCCTCTTCGGGCGTCATCGAGTGGAGGTGGACATCGTCGACGCTCATCGCCCGCATCTGGGCACAGTAGGTCCCAGGATTTTTCTCGTATCGTGTGGGTGATTTGTAGTTCAGGTCACCCTGCTCGCTTGCCTCCAGTCGCTCCCGGTGTTCCTCGTCGAGAGCAAACGCAGGATGGAGCCCACTGACGGATGTCACCTCGTAGATGCCGGTCTCGATTGCCTCGGTGACGATAGCCCGGGATTCGGCTGGCGTCTTCGTGAATCCGGTGTGGTCGTCGTCGTTTTGGGCGAGGAACTTGTCAGAACGGTCTTTGAAGTTACAGAACAGACACCCCGTGTTACACGCGGTCGTCACGTTGTTGTTGAGATTCGCGACGAAGGTCACCTCGTCGCCGACGATCTCGGCGCGGCGGCGGTCAGCAGCCTCCAGTACTAACTCCTTTCGCTGTCGGTCGATGCCCGGGTCGCCGGTACCGGTCGTCAGGAGTTCAATGCCGTCGTCGACGGTGAGTCGGTCCCCCGAGCGCGCCTTCGCGAGTGCGTTCTCGAACGACTGGTCGGTCTCAGGACGTATCTCCCAGTCGTAGCGCTCGCGAGGGACGTTCGGTGCCCCGCCGGAGGCGTCTGCCATTGTCAACTGTCGAAGACGGGCGACCTAAACACTGACGGGTCCGGTTAGACCTGCCACCATCCCGAATTCGGCAGCCGTTGTATTTTTACTCTGTGCTATCAAGATTGGGGTATGTTTGGTTCCCGACGCACGCACCTCGCCTTCCTCTGTCTGGTCGTCCTCTGTTTCCTCGGTGGCTGTACCACGATACTCTCCGACGACGTCACCGAGAGCGACCTGATAGACGAAGCCGAGAACGCAGAGCCGCCAGCAGGGCTGAGTGCCACAATCGAGTTCAATGCGACATTCGAGGACGAGCAGGTCCAGTACAGCTACGATGTCTGGTATCGCAACGATGGGCTGAGTCGGCTCGAGGGAACAACCGACGCGGGCGAGTTCGTCCAAGTCGACGACGGCGAACAGATCTGGAGCTACACTGCCGGCGAAGAGACCGTCCGCGTCCGAGAGGACCCGACCAACCGCATACACCTCCGGGACTCGATTAATGCCACCGAGGAGTTACTTCGGGAGCGAAACGTGACAGAGATTACAGAGACAGAGTACCAGGGCCGTGCTGTCTATCACGTCGTAATCGGCGGACAGGCCGAGCAAAACGACGGGAATGGAAACGGCATCCTTCCGCCGCTTTTCCCGAGTGCAGGCGGTATCCTCGGCGGCGGGACGCAGACGGACAAATCGACGGGGAACGACACGACGGCTGGCACGAGGCGCATGGAGCTATGGATAGATACGGAGTATATGTACATTCTCCGACAGAAAGTCGAAGGCAAAGACCCATTCGAGCTACGGTATACTGATGTCACCTTCGAGCCGGGTATCGACGACGACCGCTTCGAATTCGAGGTACCGGAGGGAGCGACGGTCAAAGAGGTTGCGACGCCACAGTACCAGGAGTTCGACTCGATTGCGGCCCTCTCGAAGGAGTCTCCGGTCGATATCGAGGAGCCGTCCTTCGAGACGCTCGATGCGACGTTCGACAGCGCATATCTCATCACGAGAGAGGAATCCGACGAGGTCCGCGTCGGACTGCAGTACAACGTTGGGCAGACGACGCCACTTTCGGTGAGCAAAGACACCAACACAACAGAGCTGAGCACCGAGGGCGAACGAGTTCAGATTGGCGGTGTCACCGGTGTCTACGAGACGGTATCAGAGGGCAGCCACCAACTCACGTGGGTGGCAGATGGCGCCCAGTATCGGGTGTTTGCAAGCCTCCAGACAGACCGCGAGACGCTGATACAGATTGCGGAGTCGATGGGAACGACCTGATTACGACGGGATGACGTTCGTAACCGACAGCGCTTCGGCCATCACCCAGAGGACGAACGCGGCGTAAGCGACCAACAGGAGATAGGCCTCGTACAGCGTCAGGGCGAGATGCGTTCGGAGTGTCACGAACAACAGCCCGGTCGCAGCGATGAGACATCCCATCATCGGCGCAGTCACGGAGAACTGGATAACTGCAGACCCGGTCAGCAGAACCCCTATCGGGATAACGACGAGCAGGTCGAACGTGTTCGACCCGAGGACGTTCGCGATGCTCGCCACGTCGTGTTCGCGGCCGGCGGCCTGGATGCTCACGAGCGCGTCGGGCAGACTAGTCGCGGCAGCGACGACGACAGCCCCCCACAGGAAATCGGGGGTCCCGACCAAATCACCGATGACGATTACCGAGTGGACCAATCGCTCGACCGCAACGAGAATAATCAACAGTCCTGCCGCCAGCAAGCCCCACTGTTTCAGCGGTGAGATGGAACTAGACTCGATATTGCCGGTGTACTCGGCCGTATCCTGCCACTGCATGAATAGATAGAGGCCGTAGACGCCAAGTGGAAACAGCACCATCGGCCGGGTCAACGTCCCGCTCAGTGAGCCGTTCAGCGAGCCATTCGTCGGGTTATAGATGAGAGACATGGCAAAGGTCAGGAACAACACGAAGATAGAAACCATATAAAACAGCGTCTCTTTGTGAACGAGCGTCCGGGACGCGTTGATACTCGACCCACTGAAAACGACCGCAAGCGCCGGGATGACGAGGATATTGAATATCGCGGAACCGACAATTCCGCCAGCGCCGAGGCCGAACGAACCGGCGAGTGCCGCGAAGACGACGCTCGCAAGCTCCGGAAAGCTCGACCCGACGGCCGCGATAATGCCACCCTGCACGACCGGCGGAAGGTTGTAATGTGTCGCGAGCTTGGAACTTGCGCCCTCCAGCCAGTCACTCCCGACCCAGATTGCAGCCGTCGCGGCGCCGATAACTGCTACTTCGACAAGTGGCCACTCCGACATATGTCGGGGTGTAGATGGGGACCTGTAGTAAGCAGTTCGATACCGGGCTCTGGCTGCCAGTGGACCGCACCTGACGAGTCTTGTCCCAGCATCTCTGCCGGGGTGGCGAGTACACGGACAGGACCGCGTGGCTTTTGTCCGTCTCGCAGGTAGTACAGGAAAATGTCGTGGGGAATCCTGGAGATGCTCGGCTCCGTGACAATCCTTATGGCTGTCATCCCGCCCGCGCTTGCCGGCGCAGGACTTCTATTGGGAGGTAATCTTGTCGTCGGTGCCAGCCTGCTTGCTCTGTCTGTTGGCATGCTCGTCGCCGACCAGTACGTTACGACACCCGGCGACTTGCCGGGCATCGCTGCACGCAAACTTGTCGGTATTATCGTCCAGCCACCCGACGACGAGTAGTCCGTCCCATACGCGACTCTCAACGATGTACTTCTCTGTCTGCTGGGACGCCGAGATTCATAGCAGTATCGACCTCCCGATTTGGACGGGGCTCAGACAGCTGTATCCCGTGGCTACTTCTCGATTGCGTTGCTGGTGGCCGTTCCAGCCGCAGTTTCGACGGTGTCGTCGTCGGCCTCTCGTGACTTGACGGCTGCGGGGTTGAACTCGTTTGCCGCCCGATTTGGCTCCAGCCCGGCCTGCTGAATCGTCTCGATATCGTCGCCCGGCGACTGTCCTTCGGTAGTGAGGTAATCGCCCGTCAGGATGCCGTCGGCACCCGCCTCGAAGGGAAGATGTTGCTCGTCGGCGTCCAGATTCGCCTCTCTGCCACCGGTGAGCCGAACCCGGGCCTCCGGGTGGAGGAGGCGGTAGACAGCGATTGTCTTGATTATCTCTTCTGTCGTGATGTCGGCAGACTCGCCGAGTTCGTCGCCGAGCGGAGTCCCGGCGACCGGATTGAGGATGTTCACCGGCAGCGACGAGATGCCGATGTCCTGGAGTGCAACGGCGGCGTCGACACGGTCCGTCGGGGTTTCACCCATCCCGAGGATGACGCCAGCACAGAGGTCCATCCCGGCCTCTTTCGCGACCTCGAGCGTGTGAACGCGGTCCTCGAAGCTGTGGGTCTCGACGATTTCGGGGAAAAATCGCGGCGACGTTTCGATGTTGTGATTGTAGTGGTTGAGGCCTTCCTCTGCCAGAATTTCGGCTTCCTCCTCGGTGAGGATGCCGAGGCTGGCATCCACCTCGACTGCAGTCTCGTCGCGCACCAGCCGGATTGCCTCGAGCACTTCCTCCCACTCCTCCGGGCGGTGTTTCTTGGAGACTCCCTTCTCGGCGACGACGATGCCGAACCGCTGTGCACCGTCGCGCTCGGCGCGCTTTGCCGCTTCGAGGATTTTCTCTGGGCCGAGAAAGCCGTAGTTGTCGATGCCCGTCTCGAAGTGGACCGACTGCGCACAGAATCCACAGTCCTCGGCGCAGTTGCCGGCTTTCGCGTTGACAATCGAACAGGCGTCGACCGTCCCGTCACCGAACTCCTGGCGCACCGCGTCGGCCGCGAGCGCGAGTTCGTCGACGGGTTGGGCCATCAGGGCGATTCCGTCCCGTCTGTCGAGTCGCTCTCCCTCGAACAGCCGGGCGAGTGCGTCGTCTACCGTCCGGTTTCCTGTCTCGTAAACCACAGTGTCTGTGTCGGTTGTCGGTGATAAAAGCGTTCGGGTGACACGCGCTCGGGACGCGAAAAGGTCAGTATCTTAACGGCGGGGATTGAAGCCGTCGCCAATGACGAGCGTCAAGAACTTTCGGGTTGAGGCCCAGGCAACGCAATCGTCGCTCGGGCGCGGGGTTTTCGAGTTTACAGACGATTATTCGGTGTTCGACTGGGGGAAGATGCCGGACACGATTCCTGACAAGGGGGCCTCGCTGTGTACGATGGGGGCGTTCAACTTCGAACTACTGGAGGCAGAGGGCGTCCCCACACACTACGACGGTGTCGTCGTCGACGGAGAGACCGTCTCGCTTGCGGACGCACTCGCCCGGGGAGAGCCACCCCGTGAGATGGCTATCGAACTGACACAGGTGCCCGACCTGCCATTCGGTGCGGGTAGCTACGATTACGACATATACCACGCCGACGCGGGGTCGAACTACCTCGTTCCGCTCGAAATCGTCTTCCGGAACCGCGTCCCGGTCGGCTCCTCGCTCCGGACGCGCACCGACCCGTCCGACCACGGACTCTCATTCGACTCGTGGCCCGACGGGGCCGTCGACCTCCCGGAAGCTATCGTGGAGTTCTCGACGAAATACGAGGAACAGGACCGTTATCTCACGCCTGAGGAGGCCGACGAGATAGCGGGACAGGCGAGTATCGACGACCTCGAATCGGTCGCCAGAGCGGTAAACCGCATCGTCACCGAACAGGCAGAGGATGCCGGACTGACACACGAAGACGGGAAAATCGAATGTCTGTATCTCGACGGTGAGATTCGTGTCGCCGACGTGGTCGGCACTTTCGACGAGAACCGCTTCTCTTACGACGGCAAACAGGTCTCGAAGGAGGTCATCCGACAGTACCACAAGCGCACCCAACCGGAGTGGGTCGAGGCCGTCGGGGACGCGAAAGCAGCGGCAAACGCCGAGGGCGTTGACGACTGGAAATCTCTGTGTAACTGCGACCCCGCTTCGCTCGACGCCGAAGTCGTCCAGGCGAGCAGGGACATGTACTGCGCCGGAACGAACACGTACATGCAGCGGGAAGTCTTCGACGCGCCATCGCTGTGCGAGGCGCTCGAACGGTTCGAATCAGTCTGAATCACAACCGGGTCCACAGCCGATTGTTCGTCTCCGTCTAACGGGAGGACAGTCTCGATTTTTCTTCGGGGAGGGGGAACTCGAAACAGTAGGTTTATCAGTACCACAGAGCGAATTTCACGCATATTACTCCCGAGATGACAGCGAACAAGCAACCGGAGGTAAACATCGGACTCGTTGGACACGTCGACCACGGAAAGACGACGCTGGTCCAGGCATTGAGCGGACAGTGGACGGACCAGCACTCTGAGGAGATGAAACGCGGGATTTCTATCCGTCTCGGATACGCTGATGCGACGTTCAGACAGTGTCCTGATATGGACGAACCCCAGCGGTACACCGTCGACGAGGAGTGTCCCGACGGGACCGAAAGCGAGGTGCTGCGGACGGTCTCGTTCGTCGACGCGCCAGGGCACGAGACCCTGATGGCGACGATGCTCTCGGGCGCGTCTATCATGGACGGCGCGGTGCTGGTGATTTCCGCGAGCGAAGACGTGCCACAGGCACAGACTGAAGAACATCTGATGGCGCTCGATATTATTGGCATCGAGAACATCGTCATTGCCCAGAACAAAGTCGACCTAGTAGACCGCGACGGTGCCGAGGAGAACTACAACCAGATAAAGGAGTTCGTCGAGGGTACCGTTGCCGAGGACGCACCCATCGTTCCGGTGAGCGCCCAGCAGGATGTCAATCTCGACTTGCTCATCCAGACGATCGAAGAGGAGATTCCGACTCCCGAGCGCGACCCGGAGGCCGACCCCGAACTGCTCGTCGCCCGGAGCTTCGATATCAACCGCCCGGGAACCGAGTGGGACGGACTCACAGGCGGCGTCCTCGGCGGGACGCTCTCGAAAGGGAAGCTAGAGGAAGGTCAGACGCTCGAACTGCGTCCCGGCCGTGAGGTCGAGGAAGGCGGCCAGACAGAGTGGCGCCCCGTGGAGGCAGAGGTCCGCTCACTCCAGGCCGGCGACGACACCGTCGACGAGGTGACGCCCGGCGGCCTGCTCGGCGTCGGCACCGGTCTCGACCCGGCAATCACGAAAGGCGACGCACTCGCCGGCCGCGTTGCCGGTCCGCCGGGAACGCTCCCGGACGTACACGACTCGTTTACCATGGACGTGACGCTACTCGAACGCATCGTCGGTAGCGAGGAAGGCGAAGGCGAAATCGACGAGATTTCGACCGGAGAGCCGCTGATGCTGACGGTCGGAACCGCGACGACGGTGGGGTCGGTCACCAGCGCGCGTGGCGACGAGTGTGATGTCAAACTCAAGCGGCCGGTGTGTGCCGAGCCGGGCGTCAAAATCGCAATCAACCGACGCGTCGGCGCACGCTGGCGACTCATCGGCTTCGGAACGCTACAGTGACTGTCGTCCTCGATACCAACGCACTCATGATGCCCGTCGAATGTGATGTCAGGCTGCTGGACGAACTCGACCGCTTACTCGACGGGCCAGCGTGTGTCGTGCCCCGGGCCGTCCTTGCCGAGTTGGACGACCTTGCCGCCGGGAGTGGCGAGGAAGCCACGGCCGCCCGCGTCGGGCGCGACCTCGCGGACGACTACTGTCAGCCTCGGGAGGCGACCGCATCCTACGCTGACGATGCGGTCCTCGAACTCGCACAGACAGACGACGTATCACACGTCGTGACGAACGACCAGCCGCTCCGAACACGCCTGCTCGATGCGGGCATACCAGTAATTAGTTTACGGGGGCGGAACAAACTAGCTATCACTCAACCATAATCTATGTACAAGAGGGTTACACTACGCGACACGGTCGAGGTACCACCGGAGCATCTGGCGGATGTCACGCCGGACCTCGTGAAGAAACTGCTACAGGACAAACTTGAGGGACGAGTCGACGAAGATGTCGGTTCCGTCGTCTCGGTCATCGACGTTCGCGACATCGGCGAGGGTGCGGTCTTGCACAACGAGCCCGGCGTCTACTACGAGGCGGAGTTCGACGCGCTGACGTTTGACCCACAGATGCAGGAAGTCGTCGACGGCGAAATCGTCGAGGTCGTCAGTTTCGGCGCTTTCGTCGGCATCGGCCCCGTGGACGGGCTGTTGCACGTCTCCCAGATTTCCGAGGAGTATCTCGCCTACGACGAAGAGAACCAGCAACTCGCCTCGCGGGAGTCGAATCAGACGCTTGGGACCGGTGACTCGGTCCGCGCGCGTATCGTCACCAAGAGCATCGACGAACGGAATCCGCGCGACTCCAAAATCGGCCTCACGGCCAAACAGATTGGCCTCGGTAAACACGGCTGGCTGAAAGCGCAGCGTGAAAAGCGCCAGTCCCAGGCCGAAGCGGGTGATAACTGATGGGCGACCGACTCGTCTGTCGGGACTGTCACCGCGTTCAGGAGACCGAAGAGGTCGAGGCCTGTGTCGGCTGTGGCTCGACCTCGTTGACCGAGGACTGGGCCGGCTACGTCGTCATCAGTCATCCCGAGGAGAGCACCATTGCCGAGGAGATGGAAGTCACCGAAGCCGGCACGTACGCGCTGAAGGTCCGATAGCGTGACAGACGCTGTCCTCGAACTTCCGGCGTCGCTTCGCGCGGAGATGAAAGACCCGCTAGGGCCAGTGTTTACCGACGCCACGGCGCTGCTTGCGGCCGCCTCGGAGCCGATTATCAGCGTCGGCGACGTAGTCACCTACCACCTCATCGAGGCTGGCCACACACCGACAGTCGCGCTCGTCGACGAGCGGACAGAACGTGACAGCGTCGATGAGGCGATTGCCCGGCGGGTCGCAAACGAACCCTTCGACCGAGAGACAACCGTCACCAATCCGGCCGCGACCGTGACCGAGGCGTTGATTCGTGCGCTCTCGGCAGCGACAGCAGAGTCGGGGTCGACGCTCATCGAGGTTGACGGCGAGGAGGACCTCGCAGCCCTGCCAGCCGTGATGCTCGCGCCGGTCGGGGCGAGTATCGTTTACGGGCAGCCAGGCGAAGGGATGGTGCTTGGGGCTGTCGACGAAGACCTCAAGGCAGACGTTCGGGAGACTCTCTCGCAGATGGAAGGCGACACCGGGCGGTTCTGGGACCTGATTGCAGCGGTGGAGTAACGACCCCCTACAGATTTACAGCCCGGAGTTGTACGGCCAGGTATGAAACTCGCCCACCGGTACACAATTCTCTTTCTGGTTGTCGTCCTCGTCTCCGGTGGGGTTCTGTTGACGACGTTTACCGCACACCGGTCTGACGTGACCGAGAACGCAGAGACCGATGTCACGGACAGGGCTGAGCAGATGGCGACCTTCCTCGACAACGAACTCCGCGAGCAACGGCGGGTCGTCGAGTTCGCCGCGACCGACGAGAACGCCGTCGACCACGGCTCAGAGGCCCAGCGCGCGATACTCGAATCGTTCGTCGAAACCACGTCGTTCAACGGCGTTTCGGTCGTCGACGAGACAGGCACGATACGGGCACTCGTGACCGACGACGGCCCACAGACCGACCTGGTGGGCAGCGATATCAGCGACAGGACGTACGTCAGACGCGCGCTTGCCGGGGAACACTACGTCAGCGAACCGTTCACTGCAGACACTGGTAACCGCATCGCCGTGATGAGTGTCCCTCTGGCCGTCGACGGAGAGACGGCCGGGAGTATCAACGCTGCCTACCATCTCGACAGCACGAAGATGTTCAGCGTCCTGGCAAGCAAAGATGTAGATGCGTCGGTGACCGTCGAGTCGAACGACCTGATGTTGTATAGCACTGCTGGGGACAAAGAGACGATTACGAGACAGGCCGCCCTCGACGTAGCGGACTGGACAGTGAAAGCTCACTACAGCAAGGACGCAATCGACGCCTCGACCCGACAGCTTGCAGTTTTCCAGGGTGTCGTTGGGCTGGTGCTCCTCGGGACGCTTGCAATCTTTGGCGGTTGGGTCTACCGGGCGCAGATTCTCCAGATAAACCAGGTCCTCGGCCAGCTAAACGCGCTCGAACAGCGTCAGTACGACCAGCGCGTCGACCTGGGTGGCGGACACGAGTGGGAGCAAATCGAGCAGGCACTGGCCGAGTTGCGCGAGGCACTCACACAACGAGAACAGATGCTGCTCGTTCACAACCGCATCCTCAGACACAACCTCCGAAACAAGCTGAACGTGATACGGAGCCAGACGGAACTACTCGACGCCGGCGACGAGACGGTCTCGACGGAGACCACGAAAATACGGCGCGCGACGGACACGCTCCTCCAGCTCGCAGATAGGGCACGGACGACCGACCAGCTCCTCGACCCGCCGGAGCAGGACGCACGGGTTGACCTCTCGCGTGTGGTCCACGACCGGGCAACGGCGATAGCGGAGTCGTACCCGGCGCTATCAGTGACTATCTCTGCCCCGGAGTCGGCCTATGCCGCCTGTGGTGCCGAAATTGGCACGGCAATCGACGAACTCCTCCAGAACGTCGTCGACCACGCTGGTCCGGAGCCAACGGCGACGGTAACAGTCGTCGAGGCGGGTGAATACGTCGTCGTCCGCGTCGAGGACGACGGCGACGGTATCCCCGAGTCCGAGGCTGAGGTTATCACTGGGGACCACGACATCACGCAACTCCATCACACCGTCGGCATCGGTCTCCGACTCGTCGACTGGATTGCTTCCCGATACGACGGTACTCTCAACGTGCCACAAACCGGCGGGACAGGGTGTGCCATCGAAATCGAGCTCCCACGCGCCCACCCGCCCGACGAGACGGCGGCGTAACTCACTCGACGAGGACAAGAACGTGTCGCGTGAGCGACTTGTGGACACGGCGCTCGAAGGCGGCGTCGACGGTCCAGCCGGCCGACCGAGCCTGTGACTCCCAGGAGCGGTCGCCGACGACGACACACCGGGGGGCGACCCGGCGCGCCTCTCCGAGCGCGTCCGCGACGAGGGTTTCCAGTTCTCCCTCGATTTTCGACTGTCGGCCGTAAGGCGTATCAAAGACGACGCCATCGACGGAGTCCTCGGTGAGCGCGAGCGCGTCGGCCGACCCTCTAACCAGCGCCCAGCCCCCGTCGAGAAACGCCGCGAGATTCTCGCCGCTGCCCCGGAGCATCTTGGGCTGTACGTCAGCGCCGACGACGGCTGCGCCAACCAATCCGGCCTCGATGAGTAACCCACCAGTTCCACACATCGGGTCGAGGATGCGGGCATCTGGCCCGGCACCCGCGACGTTGACGAGCGCTCGGGCGAGCATCGGGTCCATGCTGCCGGGCTGGAAGAACGGGCGGTCGCTCGGTTTGCGTGCGGTGAAATCGCGAGTACTCTCGGCCGCGAGCCAGCCCAACGCACAGACTGCCCCCGCGTCACCGGCCGAAAACAACGCGCGAAGCTCGTGGTCGGGGTCCTCAAGGTCGACAGCGAACCCGCGCTCGACGAGAATGTTCCCCAGTGCGCGTTCGACAGCCTGTGTGTCGACGCCGGTAGTGCTCCGTACGTCGACAGCACGGACGGCGACAGACCCCTCGCGCTCGAGCCGCGCGGCCCGCAATATCGCCCGCGCATCCTCGACAGTGGGGTCACCGCGCCCGAGAAGCCGGCCGGCCCGGTGGGTGAAGGCCAGTTGCGCTACACCGCTGATGGCGCGTGCAGTCGCCAGTCCAGGGGCGAGCATCGACACGTCGCTGGCCCCCGAACGCGCCTCGTATGCCGCGAATCGGTCGTCCTGGCCCGCCAGTTCGAGAACGTACACGGTGGTACTGGCCCCCCGAGTGAGTTGAGCGTAACGGTTGCCGACCTCTCTCGACTCACGAACCTTTATAAGGTTTAAATACGACGTTTAAGTCGAGATATGGTTGACCCCAAGGAGACAATCAATATCGAAAACGTCGTCGCCTCGACGGGTATCGGGCAGGAACTCGACTTGCAGAGTGTGGCCATGGACCTCGAGGGCGCGGACTACGACCCCGAGCAGTTCCCCGGGCTGGTCTACCGGACCCAGGAGCCCAAGTCGGCGGCTCTGATTTTCCGGTCGGGCAAAATCGTCTGTACTGGTGCCAAAAGCACCGACGACGTCCACCAGAGTCTACGTATCGTCTTCGACAAGCTGCGTGAGCTCAACATTCAGGTCGAAGACGACCCCGAGATTATCGTCCAGAATATCGTCACCTCGGCGGATTTGGGTCGGAATCTCAACCTCAACGCCATCGCTATCGGCCTTGGGTTAGAGAAAATCGAATACGAGCCCGAGCAGTTCCCTGGGCTGGTCTACCGGCTCGACGAACCGGACGTCGTTGCCCTGCTGTTTGGGTCCGGAAAGCTCGTCATCACGGGCGGCAAGCAGCCTGACGACGCTAAAGAGGCCGTCGACAAAATCGTCTCGCGGCTGGAAGAGCTGGGCCTGCTAGAGTAACGCCACACAGACGATTTCGAAGCATTTCTCGCCCGATAGCGCCCGCGAGGTCCGCTATTCGGCGGGCCGATAGTCGACTCGGTACGACCCCGTCTGGTCGTCACTGGTCACGTCAGCGACCTCGTACAAGCGGATGTTACGCTCCTGGCTCGTCGTGACCCGAAAGTCGTAGTGGATCGCCTCGTAATCGGGCCGGTCGCCGTCCTGGGTGCGCTCGTGGACGAACTCCCGGTGGTCTGTAAGTCGTTGCTGGACGACGGACCTGGAGATATCGGTGAGCGACGAGAGCCGCTGCTGGAAATGGTCGAGAAACTGCTCGTCAAGCTCGTATCCGACCGAGTTACGGCCCGCGACCATCGCCGCAAGTGTCGTCGTTCCGGTCCCCCAGAAGGGGTCGAGAACCGTGTCGCCGTAGACGGAGTACATGTTACAGAGGCGGTAGGGAATCTCGAAGGGGAAGGCTCCGGCACGCTCGCGCAGACTGTCGTCTGAGAGGTCCTGCAGGCGGCCGCGAACGTCGGTCCATACGTCCGTGAACCAGCGGTTGCGTTCCTCCCAGAAGTAGGCGGCCTCGTAGCGGCGGTCGGCACCGGGCTCGAACGAGCGCCGTTTTCCGTTCCGGAAGACGAGGATGTACTCGTGTTCGAGCGTGACGTAGGCGTTTGGGGGTACCATCCCAGACCCCATGAACTTCGCCGCGCTGTTTGTCGGCTTGTGCCAGAGCACGTCCGGCAGTGGCTCGAATCCGCGCCGTTTCATCGCTTCGATGAGTCGGGCGTGGTTCGGGAACACGCTGAACTGACCGTCGACCGTTCGGGTGGCGTCGCCGACGTTCAGACAGACGATACCGCCCGGTGTGACGACTCGTTCGAGCGCGTCCCAGACCCCGTCGAGCACGGCGTGCATCGCGTCGAAGGCGGCATCGCCCTTGCCGGCGTCGAGGAAGTCCCCGACAGAGGGGTCGAGGTCGGCAAACAGGTCGTCCCACATCTCGACCATCGGATACGGTGGCGAGGTGACGACGAGGTCGACCGAGTTCGAATCGAGAGCATCGAGGCCGCGAGCGTCTGCTGTATGGACGGTGTGTGTCGTCTCCAGGCCGCCGTTATCGTCTATCATCGGCCGATGGTCACTCGACGAGCCGCTCGATTTCGGTGACGAGGATGTCAGTCGCGCCGACCGACTTGAGGTCGGTAATCGCCTCGAAGACGTTGGATTCCTCGACGACCGCGTGAACCGCGACCTGGTCTGTGCCGGCGATATCCATGACGGTCGGCCCGCCCATCCCCGGAATAACGTCTTTGACTGCCTCGAGGTTGTCCTCGGGTGCGTTGAGCATGATATACCGCTGATTGTCCGCTGCGATGACCGAGGAAAGGGCCGTCGAGACGTGTTCGACCTTCTCGTCGTCGACAACGTCGGGCCGAGCGAACAGGCGCACAGAGGACTCCAGCACGTCGTCGATAACTTCGAGGCGGTTCATCCGGAGGGTCGTCCCGGTCGAGGTGATGTCGACGATCGCATCCGCCATGTCGACATGCGGCGTGAGTTCTGTCGCCCCCGAGACCTCGGCGATGTCGACATCGACTCCCGCGTCCTCGAAGAAATTACGGGTAACGTTGGGAAACTCCGTCGCAACAGTGCCACCGTCCAAGTCGCTGGTCGCCGAGATAGCGCTCTCCTCGGGAGCGGCGAGGACGATACGGCAGGTCCCGTAATCGAGGTCGAGCAACTCGTCGAGGTCGACGGCGGACTCACAGACCTGGTCGTAGCCGGTGATACCCAGGTCGGCGGCACCGTCGGCGACGTACTCGGGAATATCGTTCGTCCGAGCGAACAGCACGGTCACGTCTGGGTCGACCGTGTTTGCGTACAGCTTTCGGTCGGCACCGTCGACAAGATGGAGTCCTGCCCGCTCTAACAGGTCGACAGTAGGCTCGTGAAGACGCCCCTTGTTGGGTACGGCAATGCGCATACCCCCCGTACCGGCCGACGGTGCAATTGTTTTTCGAAGCCAGCACGATGTGACCGATATAAACACTCATCTGTTTCTGCCTCTAATGTAGACCGAATGGGAAACCCTGCGGGCCCCGGAAAACGGTACTGTACGTCCTGTGGTGAGTTGATAGACAGGGACTCGGAGTACTGTACGTACTGTGGTGCCGAGACGAAAGACAGGGAGTTTCCGGGCGAGCGGTCGGGGCCGGCGACGGCCTCTGACGACCGCTCGTTCCGGGACACGAGAGGCGAGACTGGGGCGACAACAGCGAGACCTGCCGACGCCGGTCCCGTTCGCGACCAGTCGACCGAGCGCGACTACAGCGCTCCACGAGTCGGCGTCGAAGACCGAGGTGAGCCGCCGTCGACCGATTCGACGCTGCGAACGGTCGGGGTGGCCGCTGGTCTTGGCATTCTCGGCGTCCTATTGCTCGTCGTGTTTTCGGCACTGAGCAGTCTCGTTCTCTTCGCCTTCCAGGTTCCCGAGACCGCGACGCTCGCGGTCGCGACGGCAGTCGGCCAGTATCTGGGATTCATGGGGCTCGGTGTCCGGTATCTCCAGCGCCGTGGCTACACCAGAGCCGATATTCAGTCGTATCTCGGGATTCGGCGACCCTCGATTCGCGAACTCGGGCTGGTCCTGCTTGGCTGGCTGGCGATTTTCGTGATGGTCATCGTCGTGAGTCTGGTCGTCCAGGCGTTTCTCCCCGAACCGGCACAGAACGAGGGTGCCTCCCAGTTCACCGAGGGGGCGACGAATCCGGCCGTCCTCGCGGCAGGGGTGGCGTTTATGTTCGTCGTCGTCGGCCCCTGCGAGGAGTTTCTCTATCGCGGTATCGTCCAGAACCGGCTCCGTGAGCGCCTCTCTGCGGCTCCGGCGATTCTCATTGCCGCGGCGGTGTTCGCCTCTGTCCACGTCGTCGCGCTGTCGGGCGGCGACCCGGTGGCGATGGCGACGACCGTCGGCATCCTCTTCGTCCCGGCGCTCGTTCTCGGCGCGATGTACGAATACACCGGCAATCTCGTCGTGGTGTCACTCCTGCACGGGCTACACAACTCGGTCATTCTCAGTGTCGTCTTCCTCGGGCCGAGTGGCGGAGAAGCCGCTGCGTTCGTCACGACGCTCCTGAGTACCCTCCCGGTCTAGCGCTGGCAGAAAGACAGGAGCTATAGTCGTCGGGCCAGCCAGAAATAGACATGCCCACACTCACTATCGGTGGCGGACAGGTACTCACTCCCGAGATGGCTGTCGAAACGGCGGACGTTCTCGTCGATACCGAGGCTGGCGAGATTCTGGCAGTCGAAGAACCCGGTGAACTCGACGGCGACGAGTACCTCGACGCCAGCGGCGGGCTGGTGATTCCGGGGCTCGTGAACGCACACACGCACGTAGCGATGACGCTGTTCCGTGGCCACGCCGACGACAAGGCACTCGACGCCTGGCTCCAGGAAGACATCTGGCCCGTCGAGGCCGAACTCACCGCCGAGGACGTTCGCGCTGGCACTCGACTCGGCATCGCAGAGATGATTCGCACCGGGACGACTGCTTTCGCGGACATGTACTTCTTCATGGAGGAAGTCGCCGACGTTGTCGCCGAGAGCGGCCTCCGGGCGATGCTCGGCAGTGGCTGTATTACCGTCGGCAAAGACGAGGGCGAAGCCCACGAGGACTTCGAACGGGGGCTCGCTTTCGCCCGGGAGTACGACGGCTACGGCGACGGTCGCGTCCAGACGATGTTCAATCCACACAGCCTGACGACCGTCGGTGAGTCCTTCTACGAGGAGTACATCCCCATCGCCCGCGAGGAGGGGATTCCGGTCCACGTCCACGCAAACGAGACGACAAACGAAGTCGAGCCAATCGTCGAGGACCACGACAAGCGACCCCTGGCGTATGCCGACGACCTCGGCGTACTCGGCGAGGACTCGTTTATCGCCCACGGCGTCCACGTCGACGACCGCGAACAGGCGTTGCTCGCCGACACCGGGACCGCGGTCATCCACTGCCCGGCCTCGAACATGAAACTCGCAAGCGGGATGGCCCCGGTGCAGTCACTGCTCGACGCCGGCGTCACCGTGGGGCTTGGCACCGACGGCGCGGCCTCGAACAACGACCTCGACATGTTCGACGAGATGCGTGACGCCGCGATGGTCGGCAAGCTAGCGACGATGGACGCGAGCGCAGTGCCCGCCGAGGCCGTCGTCGAGATAGCGACACAGGGCAGCGCCGACGCGCTCGGTTTCGAGAGCGGTCGTATCGAGGCGGGCGCGAACGCCGACCTCGCCGTCGTCGACCTCGAGGCCGAACACCTGACCCCTGCCCACGACTTGGTCAGTCACCTCACATACGCGGTCAAGGGCAGCGACGTGTGTCACACCGTCTGTGACGGCCAGGTGCTGATGGAAGACCGCGAGCTACAGACGATGGACCTCGATGCGGTCACGCAAGCGGCCAGCGACCACGCCGAGGCACTTATCGAGCGCGCGGACGCCTGACGAGGTGGTCGAATCCACAGACGACAGGCCAGTGACACGTCGATATCGGGGCCTTCGATTGCAGGACAGGTCCGCCAGTGTTTTGACCGCATCGCCCAACTAACGGGTATGACAGCACCCATCAGCGAGCAACTCGACACCGACGAGCTACTCGAAAGCGGCCAGCGGAAAATGGAGTGGGCACGCCAGCATATGCCGATTCTCGACTCCCTGCGCGAGTCCTTCGAGCAGAACCAGCCCTTCGCGGGCGAGCGAATCGGGATGGCGATGCACGTCGAGGCGAAGACCGCAATCCTCGCCGAGGTCCTCGCCGTCGGCGGGGCCGAAGTCGCCATCACCGGCTGCAATCCCCTCTCGACACACGACGACGTGAGCGTAGCGCTCGACGCCGTCGACGGCGTTACTTCCTACGCCAAGCGCGGGGTCGACGACGAGGAGTACTACGAGGCAATGGAAGCGGTCATCGACCACGAGCCGACGGTGACCGTCGACGACGGCGGCGACCTCGTTTTCGCTATCCACGAGGACTATCCCGAACTCATCGACACTATCGTCGGCGGCTGCGAGGAGACGACGACTGGCGTCCACCGCCTGCGGGCGATGGACGACGACGACGCGCTGGAGTATCCGATGTTTGCGGTCAACGACACGCCGATGAAGCGGCTGTTCGACAACGTCCACGGCACGGGCGAGTCCTCGCTCGCGTCTATCGCGATGACAACCAACCTCTCGTGGGCCGGGAAGACGGTCGTCGTCGCCGGCTACGGCGACTGCGGGAAAGGCGTCGCCAAGAAGGCAAGCGGGCAAAACGCCGACGTCATCGTCACCGAGGTCGAACCCCGCCGCGCGCTGGAAGCACACATGGAGGGGTACGACGTGATGCCGATGGCTGACGCCGCCAGCGAAGGCGACGTGTTCATCACGACCACGGGGAACCGCGATGTCATCGTCGAGGACCACTTCGAGGCAATGAGCGACGGGGTCTTGCTCGCCAACGCCGGTCACTTCGACGTGGAGGTCGACCTAGAGGCACTCGAAGCGAACGCTGTCGACACCTACGAGGCACGCGACGGCGTCCAAGCCTACGAGATGGCAGACGGTCGCCGGCTGAACGTCCTCGCGGAGGGACGGCTGGTCAACCTGGCGACGCCCGTCTCGATGGGCCATCCGGTCGAAGTGATGGACCAGAGCTTCGGCGTCCAGGCCGTCTGTGCTCGTGAAATCGTCCAGAACAGCGACGAGTACGGGGCTGGCGTCCACGAGGTTCCTGACGAGCTAGACCGCGAGGTCGCCGAAATCAAACTCGAAGCCGAGGGCATCGAGACAGACTCGCTCAGCGATACACAAGAGGAGTACATGGACAGCTGGCAGCACGGCACGTAACGCCGGCGCTGTGGCTGGCGGGCAGTTGAGCACGTGGGGAATGTGGGGATGGGGGAGCCACCCCCAGCGTGTGACACTACGGAGCCAGATGGCTCCATCGCTTCTAGTGTCTCCGGGAAAATAAGTGTGTCTGGCGTTTTCAGACCTGATTCTCCAGTGTATCGGCACTCAGACGCCGTCAAAGAGCGTTTCGAGGTCGACGCTCTCTGCGAGCAGGTCGACCATTCGTTCGACTGTCTCGGGGCGCTGTGTCCGACCCGAGCGGAGTCGTGCCTCCGTGCGGTCGATTGTCGCACGAGTGTCGGTTTCGACGAGCAACACCGGAACGCCCTGGTCGGCGGCCTCACCAAGCACCGCCTGTGATGGGCGATAGCCGCCGGTGAGTATCAGACAGGAGACGCCAGACGCCTGCAGTGCGGCAGTCTGTACGTCCGAGCGGTCGCCGCCGGTGATGACTGCGGCGTTCCGGAGCCGACGGAACTGCTTGAGGGCGGCCTCGCTTCCCATCGCACCAACGGAGAAGCGTTCGATGCGAACGTCGGCAGAAACGTCGGGCGTCAGATACTCCGCGCCGATTTGGCTGGCGAGTTCGTCGACAGTGACGCCAGCGAGTACCTCGTCGTGTGGGACGACGCCGACGCTCTGGACGTCGTGACTGTCGAGAAACGGCATCACGTCTTCAGTGAGTTCGTCCAAGTCGCCGGGCGAGACGCCGTTGAACAGGACACCAGCCAGCCGGTCACCGATGGTATCGGCGGCGGCCAGTATGTCGTCGACATCTTCGGGTCGGTCGTAGCTGCTCACGAGCAAGACATCGGCGTCCAGAACTTCTGCCACGTCGACATCTGTGAGGCCGACGATACCGCCGGTGGAAATCCGCCCGCCGCCTTCGAGTACCATGTGGTCGGTGTCAGCCGAGAGTTCCGCGAAGGCTTCTTCGACACGCTCGCGGAGCGCATCGGCGTCTTCCCGCCCGCGAATCGCCTCGTGGACGAACGTCGGCGAGTACACCACGGGCTCCATCGTGTGCATCTGCGCGTCCAGACCGAGCAACTCGCGGGCGAGCATCGGGTCCTCGTCGCGAGTCTTCCCGACCGCACTTTCGAGTCTCGTCCCCTTCGGCTTCATGTAGCCGACGCTCGCGCCGCCGTTTTGGAGGCGTTTCGCCAGCGCGACAGTGATTGCAGTCTTGCCTGTGCCGTCGTCCGTCGATGTGACCAGTAGCGTACTCATGGCTGTTCCTGTGTCTGCAGTGCCTCAGCGTCGAGCGTGAGGCGAAGGTCGATTGCCGCTGCGCCGTCGGGGGTTGCCACGACGGGATTGATATCCAGTTCCGTGATAGCCGGGAACTCCGTGACCAGCTGTGAAACTCGTTGAATCACCTCGACCAGCGCCGGTACGTCGGCCGGCTCTCGGCCACGCGCACCGTACAACAGTGGTGACGAGGTAACCTCGTCTATCATCTCTTGCCCGTCGACTTCGGTCACAGGGGCGACCCGGAAGGATGTATCTTCCATAATCTCGACGAAGATACCGCCGAGCCCGAACATCACGAGCGGGCCGAACTGCGGGTCGCGGTTGACGCCGACGATTGTCTCGGTGCCGCTGTCGAGGTCGACCATCTCCTGTATCTGGACGCCGACGATGTCGGCGTCGGGCTGATAGTTTCGTGCCCGGACGACGAGGTCTTCGTAGGTGCTCGCAATCTCCTCGGTCGAAACACCGACCTCGACGCCGCCGATATCGGACTTGTGTGTGATGTCGGGACTGACGATTTTCATCACCACGTCGCCGTCGATATCTCCGGCGAGCGCTTCGGCCTCGCGGGGACTATCGACGACGCCACCCGGTGGCGTCTCGATGCCACAGGCGTCGAGCAGTTCCATCGACTCGACGCCGAGTTGAGTTCGACCCGACTCGACGGCCGAGGTGAGTATCTCTGTGATTCGCTCGCGGTCGATGTCGAACGTTTCGGGCTCTGTATACTCTCTGTCCTGAATCTCGGCGTACCGCGACAGCGCTTCGAGACTACCAACAGCGCGCTCGGGGTCGAAATACGTCGGGATACCAGCGTCGCTGAGCATCTCTGCCGGCAGTTCGGTCGAGGAGCCGCCCATCAGCGTGGCCGCGACTGGTGTCTCGTGTTCTGCCTGTAAGGCGACTGTCGCGTCGGCGAGGTCCTCGAACGACAGCGTCGCTGTCGGACACGAGAGGACGATTGCCATGCCGACGTTGTCGTCGGCGAGCACGATATCGATAGTTTCCTCGAATCGCTCTATCGGGGCGTCGCCGATGATGTCGACCGGGTTGTAGATGTTCGCTTCCTCAGGCAAGAACTCCTGGAGCCGGTCGAGGGTCTCGTCGGTGAAATCGGCCAGCGAGAGCATCGAATCGCCGACGGCGTCGGTCGCCATCACGCCCGGCCCGCCGGCATTGGAGATGATGGCGACGCCCTCGGTGTCGGGTAGGGGCTGGCCGGCCAGAATCTCGGCGAAGTCGAACAGCTCCTGTACGGACTCGACGCGCAACACACCGGCCTGGTCGAGTCCCGTCTCGTAGGCGGCGTCACTGCCTGCGATTGCGCCAGTGTGGGAGGCGGCTGCCGACGCACCGGCCTGTGTCCGCCCGGACTTGACGACCAGCATCGGGGTCTCCTGTGTGACCTCCCTGGCTGTCTCGATGAACGCCTGGCCGTCTGTGATGTCTTCCAGGTATCCGAGGATGACATCGGTCCCGTCGTCGTCACCCCACTCTCGGGCGAAGTCGCTCTCGTCGAGAACTGCCTTGTTCCCCAGTGAGACGACGTCTTTGAATCCGATGTCACGTTCGGCGGCCCAGTCGAGTACCGCCGTGATAAACGCCCCCGACTGACTCATAAAGGAGATGTTGCCGGGCGATGCGTTTCGTGGTCCAAACGTTGCGTTGAGGTCGATGGCCGTACTCATGATGCCGAGCGAGTTCGGCCCGACGAGGTTGAGGTCGTACTCCTCTGCGAGTTCGACGAGGTCGCGCTCGCGGTCAGACCCCTCACCGCCGGACTCCCCGAACCCGGCGGTGATGACGACGACGTTTCGTACGCCGGCCTCCGCGGCCTCGCGCACGATATCGAGGACGACGGTGGGTGGGACGACCACGACCGCGACATCGACATCACCGGCGTCACCGACACTTCCGTAACAGTCCAACCCGAGCACGTCGTCCCTGTTGGGGTTGACCGGGACGACGGTTCCGTCGAAATCGTCGCGCAGATTCTTCGTTATCGCGTAGCCGACGGTCCCCTCTTTTTCGGAGGCACCGACGACCGCAACACGCTCGGGGGCAAACAGAGTCGATAGTTCACCCATCACCGTCCATTTCCAGTGGCGAGGGCATATAGTTGCTGGACACGCCCACGACGTGGGAGTGTGTACCGATGCAACGATTTATTTGGGCGGGTGTCCCACAGTAGTTTATGGCTATCCGACGGCTGCTTCGCGGACAGATTCCCCAAACAGATATCGAAGCAGTCGCCAGGGAGGCTGCGAGGCGACAGGGGACGGCCTACGAATCGGTCCGTCAGCTCGATTCGGACAACTGGCTGTCGATTCCATGCGTCGTCAACGAACAGCTATTCGTCAAAATCGTTACCGAACAGAACGCGTTTGTTCACGCGCTGTTGACTGCCGGCCGGAATCTCGGTGCGCTCACCAGCCGGAGCGAAGGATTTTTCGAGCGCTTCGAGACGCCGGTCAGCATGGCAGAACACGACCTCGAAGCGACGCGGCGGATACGCGAACTCGGTATCAACGCCCCGGAGCCACTCGAAGCCTTCGAGTACGAGGAGTACGGCGTCCTCGTGCTGGAGTATCTCCAGGAGTTCGAACCCCTCGATAGGCTCGACACCGCCACGGTCGAGGCGCTGCTGCCGGCGGTGTTTGAGGCGCTCTCGATGATGCACGAGGCTGGCATCGCACACGGCGACCTGCGCGGCGAGAACGTGCTCGTTATCCGCGACGAGATATACTTTATCGACGCGACAAAAGTCAACGAGCAGGCAATCGAAGACGCCAGAGCGTACGACATCGCCTGCGCGCTCGCCGCGCTCCAGCCTCTCGTCGGCGCACAGACGGCGGTCCGCGCGGCAAGTGAGTTTTACACAGACAACCAGCTCCTCGACGCCGAAGCGTATCTTGATTTCGTCAATCTCCGTCCCGACCACGACTTCGATACGCTTCAGACGAAAGGGGAACTCGAAAAAGAGCTGAGCTAGCTCGTCAGGCTTTGTGCTCAGACATAGACGGCAGTTCCTTGTAGTTCTCCCGGACCGTCTTGATGTGCACGCCCGCCGCCTCACTCAGGGCGCGCTGTGTGATGTCGGGCCTCTCGTCTTCGGCGACGGCCACAGCATACAACGCAGCAGCCGCGACTCCTGCCGGCTTGCGGCCGACGTGATAGCCGTCCGTCTTGGCTGTGGCTAACACCCTGAGCGCGGCAGTTTCGGTTTCGCTGGCCACGTCGAACTGGTCTGCGAGGCGCCCGACGTACAGCTCTGGCTCGGACGGTGGAATCCCCTGATGGAGCGTGTCCCCGACAGCGCGAGCCGTCCGATAGAGGCGCCGAGGAGAGACGTTTGCCACCTCAGCCAGTTCGTCTATCTGCCGTGGGACACCGTTTTGCCGGATAGCGATATAGAGCACCGCAATCGGGAGAGCGCGGTCGTGTACGACCTCGGCATCGCTGTCCCGAAACGTCTGGTAGAGCTCGACCGCGTCGGCCAACACCTCCTCAGAGACATCAAGGCGCTGTTGAAGCCGTCGTTTCTGTGTTGGATTCGTCTCGCCGCCCCCCTCGCTTCCCTCTCCGTGGTCGTTCGTGTCCGGTGACATCGTTGTGCCTACCCACGGCAGCTACCGTGCCTGCTCGAGACTGACCCCAGTGTCGTCGTCGACCGTAATCCAGGCGGTGGCGAGACGGCTGCCCCGGGGGTCAAACAGTGTGAGCGTTGTCGGCGAACTCCCCTCGTCGTACGCCCAGTCCAGACACAGGTCCGGGTACTCGTCCAACTGCTCCAGTTCACCCGACGCTTCACAGTTGTCGACTGCCATACCACGCCTGTCCAATTATACAGTGATAAGTGTTCTGTGCATATGCTGACAACGTCCTAATACACATTAATCACAATCCGGTCCGGTACCCGATACTGGACTCTCCGAACTCGCTGTGAAAGTCACTCCGGTGAGACGTCACACTACCGCACAACAGTCAATAGACTGGGATGTATTACTGTCAGACAGCATTCTGTATATAGAGCAAAGAATTTATATATATTTACGTCGCAGAAGCAGTATGGAAACGCGGAAAGTTCAGGTGACCGGCGGGTCGACGTACACGGTGTCGCTGCCGAAAGACTGGGCCACCGAAAACGGTGTGAACTCGGGTTCGACGGTCGAATTTCACTCAGAGGGAGACCTGTTGCTGTTGACTCCTCAGACTGAAGAGGGACGTACAGAAGGGAAACTCGACATTTCCGACCTGAGCGCAGAAGAAGAACTTCGCCGCGGCGTGATGACGATGTACGTCAGCGGGTTCGACGTTATCACACTGACCACAGACCGGATGACAGCCGACCAGCGACGGACGATTCGTGATGCGACTCAGGGCCTCGTCGGCCTCGAAGTCATCGAGGAGATGCCGACGAAGATGGTGTTACAAGACCTGCTCGACTCCTCAGAGCTGTCGATGCAAAACGCCGTCACCCGGATGCGGCTGGTTTCATTGACGATGCTCAACGACGCCGTTCAGGCACTCGTCGAGGACGACGACGAACTCGCACACGACGTGATGGAACGCGACGACGACGTGGACCGCCTCTGGTATATGACCTCGCGGGTGTTTCGGTCGGTGTTGCGGAACCCGACTGCCGCAAACGAGGTCGGTTTCTCACGCGAAACCTGCTTCGACCTGCAGTCGAGCGCTCGTCAACTCGAACGTATCGCAGACCACGCGACGAAAATCGCTGAACTCGCTCTCGAAGTCGGCGAGATTCCGGAGCCGGCGGCCCAACCGCTCCGTGACCTCCACGAGGAAGTGTCTGAGGTCCCGGAAACGGCGATGGAGGCGCTACTAAGTGAGGACTCGGACGCCGCTCTCGAACTCGTCAGGCGAGCGCGACGGGATGTCGACGCCATCGAGTCACTGGTGCGTGAGGTCGACAAAGAGATTCACGAGTTCGACCCACAGCTTGCACAGGTCCTCGGTCTGGTGGTAGACTCGCTGTCCCGGACCGCAGACTACGGGACGAACATCGCCGAGAGCGCACTTCAGAAAGCAGCGCCGGAACCCTGAGGTTACTCTTCGAGAACGGCGTTAATCTGCCCGTCCTGGCCGGGGCGAGACGTGACTCGGGCCGTCCCCTCGCTCGTCTCGATGACGGCACCGCGGGTGATGATGTTCCGGCGAGCGTAGTTCGGGTCTGCCGGATTCTCGACGACGTTCGTCACGTCGGCGGCGACGACGCCGTCGTCGGTTGCGATGCTCACGGTGTCGGCCGTGATGGCGCGGACCTTCGTGGTGCCGCCTCGGGCATCGACCGTCTTCAGCTTGGACTCGCCGACCTGCGTCTCGGTCGGCTCTGAGCCAAGTTCGTGTTTGCGCTTGTCTCGTTTGGGCCGTCGTCGGCCACCTGTACGACGCCGTGTCGAGCGTCCCTGGTCTTTCATATCGCAACCATCGGGAAGCCCGTACTTCAACCCCTCGAATCGAGCCGTACCGAAAGTCCGAACATTTAGGCGCATCGGGCCCGCCGTCTTCGACCAATGAGTCTTCGCCGGGCGGTGGCTGCTCCGTTTCGCCAGCGCGGGGTCGAGCAGATGTCTGAGAGCGAATTTATCGTCGCGCTCTCGCTCGATAGGGACTGGTTCTCGCCGGACCAGGCCACCCGACTGGTCGACGTTGCGACCACGGAGGGACTGCTCGAACGCAAGGACGACGACGTGCTCGTCGCCTTCGAGCTCAGTGCTGTCGACGTCGACGAGACGTTCGAACCTGACGACAGCGTCCTCCAGCAACGGACGACCTTCGAGCGAGTGCTCGGTACTGTCGTCGAACACGGCATCGAGAAACAGACTGCAGTGGCAGACATCAACGAGTTACAGGCAGAGCTTGCTGTCTCGGTCGAAGCTGCCGCTGTCCTCTATGCACACAGAAACGGCATCGAAGTCTCGGAGCTGGCCGACCGAGCCAGGCGAGAGCTGGCCGCAGAGTAGACGTTCCGAGACGGCAGCTTTGTATGCCACGCCGGGATAGAGACACCAAAGCTGCGCATGGTCGAGAACACTATCACGGACGGCAAGCGAATCGGACAGTTTCTCGCCTCCGAGTTGACAGGACTGGACGGTGACCTGTTGAGCCGCGTCGATGTTGCCGACGCGGACCCGGATGCAGAGCCGTCTCCCGCGGGGACCGAAGCCTACACCGTCACTCTCGACGGTGAGGCGGTCGCAGTGGCTGTTCTCTTGCCAGAGGCCGTCGAACTCCGCCGGACCGAGGGGACCTGGGAGCAACCGACCGCCGGTCGCGGTATCGGCGTCCGGGAACAGACGCTCACCATCGAGAGCGTCGCCGCCGTCAAGCAGGCGGTGGACTGTCTCGCCGCGACAGTCGCGAGTACTCGGGGCGAACCGTCATAACGGCTATCACGCCGGAACCCAAACGAGTCCCCGTGCAGGAGTTCGCCTTCGAACTGGCGCTGTGTGCACACCTCGAATCGGGAAAGCGGCGCGTATTCAGCCGTCAACTCGGTACTCAGGTCCACGGTCGACGAGTCATGGACCTCGTCTGCGTGGAACCCGGCCCGGAGTTCGACGAGCGCACCGCAATCACTCCCGAGTCGATTCCGACACTGGCAATCGAGAGCGACGCCGGTCCGGGCACCGCTCGATACTGGAAAGATGTCTTCGACTGTCACCCGGACACGGCCGAACAGGTCGTCGAGCGGGCGGTGGATGTCGGCTTCTTCGAACGCGAGCGCCGCAACGGCCGGACCTACGTCAGGCAGGCGACGCGATACCCGGACTGGTTCGACACTATCGTCGGCATCGAGAACAAACCCGACCTCGGTCGGCCGGGCGACCTCGAGACACAACTTCTCACCGACGTGAACCTCGGGATGGTCGACAAAGCGGTACTGGCGACCGAATCCTACGTGACCGGCGCTCACCGGAACCGCATCCCACCGGAGGTCGGTATCTGGCGGTTCGACCCCGAGACCGGCGACCGCGAGGTACTCCGGGAACCAGAGCAACTCCCGACTGACAGGCCGGGTATCGAAATCCTCGACCGGAGCAGCACGCGGACGGAAATTCGGGTCGCGTCGGCCG
Source organism: Halovenus aranensis (assembly GCF_900100385.1). GTDB lineage: Archaea > Halobacteriota > Halobacteria > Halobacteriales > Haloarculaceae > Halovenus > Halovenus aranensis. The sequence continues at coordinate 15,896 of NZ_FNFC01000008.1, read as the reverse complement.
ATGCAATCGAGCGCGCGCGGCGGCGCGTCGCCGAGCGTGCCTACGGGAAGGGGTGGCGGACCTACGACCTCCCCGGTTGTACACAGATTGCCCCCGACGACGCTGGCTTGCCGTACTGTTCCTGGAAAGCAAAGACCGTCCGCCCGGCTACGGAGTGTGGCCCCGACTGTGCCGGCTACTGTTCCGGTGAGCCGCCAGCCCTCGACACCGACGAAATCCGCGCACAGCGGTCGCCATGGGAACCCGACCCGCCTGGCCGTACGCGTCGACAGTCTGGTCTGGATTCGTTTCTGTGACTATGCCCTGGCGGAGTCCCGACGGTACGACTGGGTCTCCAGCGACTGGCCGAGTTCGAGTTCGAGGCGCTCGCCGTCGACGGTGAAACACACCAGCACACCGCTGTCGGTTCGGGTTGTCTCGTGTGCCCACTCGGCAGCGCCGTACTCGACAGCGAGTGACCGGTAGTCGATACCGTGGTCGTGGAGAAACGCGATTGTCGGCGGCCTCGTGAGCGCGTACTGATGGGCCGGAATCCCAAAGGAGATAGCACAACTGTCACACGTCATATCGACGATGACAGACCCAGCTGTGTCGGTGGAGTCGTCGCCCCCGGCGGGGCGAAAGGTCGCTTCGCCGAACTGGCCGGCACAGTGTGGGCAGACATCCCAGGAGACGGATTCCAGATACCACAGGCCGCGGCGGTTCGCCCACGCGAACAACTCCTCGAGGTCCCGGTCCGCGCCCGCGCCGAACCGGAGCCACATGTCGAAAACCGTGCCATGCTCCGGGCACGAGACCGAGAGTACGCCGTCCTCGAACGTCGCTTCCAGCGGCTTGCCGTCCTCTGGACAGGAACGGCCTACTGGCCCCGAAATGCCCCCGGGCGACCCCGAGAACGTCCCGGCATAGATTTCATCGACGACGCGCGACCCCGCAGAGGTCAGCCAGTAGTGACCGTCCTTGCCACGGACGAACTGGCCGCGGAGTTCGTCGAGATGATAGTTGAACCGCCCGCCGTCTTCGGCCGCGACCGCCGCCCGGAGGTCACTGTAGCTCATGCCCTCGTGGTCCCAGTCTGCCCGGCGCGTCTCTGTCAGCGCCAGTAGTATCCGGACCCTGAGTGGATTCGACAGCGCACCGAAACTCGCCGCGATGTCGTCGACGTTCCTGTCGCTGTCCATATCGAAAGCACGCTGTGGACACACATTGGCCTATCGCTCGCGGCCGTTTCGGTCCTGCAACCTGCTGTCGCTCACGTCACATCGACTGATATGTGTGCTTCCATACCAAAACAATCTTCTCTAGCGTCGCGTACCAAAATATAATTCTCCATACACTTATCTCCGGACAGGCGTAACGTCGTCGTGCGTATGGCAGACCCTCAAAACGACGCGACAGACACACGTGAGGTCTCGGCAGCGACGATGGAGTTCTCTCACCCGGCGACAGTTACAGTCGACAGTCCGTTCCGACTCGAAATCGAGAATACTCCGGTCTCGGCTGTCAACATCACTGCTTCCCTCGTCGACGCAGACGGGACCGAGTGGACAGCGACCGACTCGTATCCGGTGGCTGACGGCACGCTCAGCCTCGGCGACGGCCCCATTTCGGGAAGCGGCAACGCCAGAGGAGTCGCCGCGTTATTACAGCAGGCAACCCCCTCAGACGACCAGGCACGCTACGCACCGCCGAGAGGCGACGGTGAGGAGATAACGGTCACCGTCGACGCCGACGGCACGAAGCTCGGGTCGACGACCGTCCGCCGAAAGTTCGGTGATAGTGGGGGTAGCACACGCGAGGTCGACAGCGACGAGTTCGTCGGGACGGTCTACTACCCGCCGGGTGAGGGCCAGAATCCGGCGGTCATTGCACTGCATGGGTCCGACGGTCAGCCTGCCCATGCTACCGCGCGATTGCTCGCCTCACACGGGTTCGTGGTGCTGGCGCTCCATTACTTCGACTGGCGTGGCCGTCACGAGATACTGCCTCATGAACTCGTCGACGTGCCACTCGCGTTTGCTGAGGCAGGGGCTAATTGGTTGCTCGATGACCCTCGCGTCGAGGGGTCGCGCGTCGGCGTCTGGGGTGCCTCGAAGGGCGGTGAGTACGCGCTTCTCGCGGGCGCACGCCTCGATACCGTCGGCCCGGTCGTCTCGGTCAACGGGAGCGGCGTCGTCTGGCAGGGATTCTCGCAGGGGCAAACAGCGAAGCGTTCCTCGTGGTCGGCCGAGGAGGCCGTACCGTATGTCCCGTACGCCGACGACCGGTCTGTCTGGGATGAGACACCGCCGATGGAACTCGAACCGGCATACAGTGCGTCGTACCGCGAGGCAAGCCAGGCCGACATCGACCGAGCCACAATCAGAGTCGAATCAATCGACGGCGAGGTGTTGCTCGTCTCCGGTGGCGACGACAGCATGTGGGATTCGGTAACGCTGCAGGGCATCGCGGCAGACCGCCTGGACCGCCACGGTTGTGTCTACGAACACCTGGTCTACGAGGACGCGGGTCATGCGATTACCCACCCCTACATGCCGACGGCGAACCGCACGCAAACGAAGCAGTTCGTGATGGGCGGCTCGCAGACTGGATACGCACGGGCAGAACGAGAGTACTGGCCGAAAGCGATAGAGACGTTCGAGCGGCTTCGGGTGTAGCTACGTGGAGAGACCGTATCGCACACCGACGTAACAGACACTGAAAATAACGGCGAACAGACCGACCTCGACCGGGTTGATTCGCCCGTACATCACCGCGGAGAGACCGGCGTAAGTTCCGCCGCCTATCACGACGCTGACAACGCCGGCGAACAGCGGATACTGCTGGACCACGTCGGCACAGCTCTCGCATCCCCGCAGGTCGATTGCGTTCACGGGGGAGTTTCGTGCCACGTATTCAAAAGCGCTTCTCCGGTCTAACGGTAGAACTCCCAGAGGTCATAACAGAATGCAACCGCAAGCAGCGCCGCGGCGACCGCACTCACGGCTCGTGAATTCAGGAAGACGTTCACAGTCACGAGCCCAAAGGCGACCAGAAACGTCCAGTGGTCCAGTTGCCGGAGGTGTGCGAAGGCTTCACTGTCGTCCGGCTGTGTCTTGGCCATAGCGACGGTTCGGTCGCCAGGCTTTGATTCTCTCGGTCTGGTGCTCAGTCTTCGACCGGTTCCGATGGGCCGTCTCCGGAGACGGCGCTCGGTGCTGTGGGCTCTGTCGGGGCTGTCTCCTCGTCGTCGATGTACTTCTCTTTCCAGGTGCCACGGAGGAACCACGGCACTGCGACGGCGGCCCCGAAGGTGTTGCCGGCTGCCATCCCGACCCAGACGCCGGTCGCGCCCCATCCGAGGCCGAACACGAGCAGCGAGACTGTCCCGACACGGCCAACCCAGAGAGTGCAAATCGAGATGACCATTGCCGTCTTGGTGTTCCCGGCCCCACGGAACGCGCCCAGAAGCACCTGCGTGATACCGATGAAGGCAAACTCGACCGAGCGAATCCGCAGGTAGTCGACGCCGAAAGAGATGACTTCCGCCGCGCGCTCGACGTCACCGAGGAAGACGCTCACAATCGGCTTGGTAAAGACGACACTCACCACGGCCACGGTCAACATCACACCCGCTGCTGTCGCGGCGGCGAGGTAGACCGACTTTGCGGCTCGTTGCTCCCTGTCAGCGCCGAGATTCTGGCCGACCATCGTGTCGATTGCCCGTCCCAGCCCCATCGCAGGCAGAAAGACAAGCGAAATGATGCGGTTGCCCAGGCCGTATGCGGTCACGACCGCCGGGGCGAAGGTGACGACGATGCCAGTCAGTGCAATTAGTGCGAGCGCACTCATCGACTGCTCGACCATGCTGGGCAGCCCCAGCCGAACGATGTCCTCGATGAATCCGAAATCGGGCGCGAGGTCCGAGACAGACACGTCGGGGCCGATGTCTGTCCCGAAGAGCAGGTACATCCCGATGACAGTGGCAACCGCTCGCGAGAGAATTGTCGCGGCCGCCGCCCCCTCGATACCCCAACCGGTGAAGCCGGTGGCAGACAAAAGCGTCGATTCGACGCCGGTCGCGTTGACTGCGCCCAGCAGGGGGTTGTTCTCGAACCCGAAGATGAAAAACGGGTCCAGCGCGATATTTCCGACGACCGAGACCACCATGATGTACATCGGCGTCTTCGTGTCGCCGTACCCGCGCATCAGCGCCGAGAACACGAAGAAGCCAAACATCATCGGAATCCCGATGAAGATGACTTCCATGTAATCGGCCGCGAGCGGAATGACCTGGGCCGACGTATCTGGGTCACTGGGAAGCAGTTTGAGGGCAGGTCGCGTATAGAGGTAGCCTACGGCACCGATGACGACCGAGAGGACGCTGACCACTGAGACTGTCTGGCCGACGACCTTGCCCGCGGATGTCTCTCCCTCGGCTCCGGTGTACTGTGCGACCAGAATAGCGCCAGCCGTCGTGAACCCGCCGGCGACCGCAATCATGAGGAAAATTAGCGGAAACGCCAGGCTGAGCGCTCCGACCGCCTCCGAAGAGAGACGCCCCAGGTAGAGGGTGTCCGCGATGTTGTAGGTGACCTGGAGGAGTTGAATAGTCACAATCGGCCAGGCAAGGTGAAACAGTGGGCGAACCAGGCTTCCCTCGGTTATCGACTCTCGTGGGCCGTCACCGTCGCTATCGCCCTGCTCGGACGCACTGCTGGGGTCGTCTGTCCCGCCGCCGTCGGCCACCAGCCGACCGTTCTGGTCAGACGAATCGTCTGTGGAGGTACAGGGAGAGTCTGTCGGGGACTCGTCGGTCACTACTACCGAGATTTGGCTCGGGGGTACTGAATGTTCTGAAAGTGACTGATTAGTCAGTCCGGGAACAACTCAGTATCAGGCGACCCGGAACGGGCTCTCGCTTTCGGTCCAGTCCCAGCCGGGCAGACGTGTCTGAAACCCCGCCGCGAGCGCCGCATCGAGGTCGTCGGTGCCCGCCCGCTCGCCCGCGTGAACGTGAACATCTGCGTAGTGGAAGGTGGCTTCGCCCAGCAGTCGAAACGGCTGGGTGCCCGCAATCATCCCCGCGAGCTCTCGTCCGAGTAGTTCGTCGACGATGAATCCGGGGTAGTCGCCCTCGACATCGAGGTCGCGGAGCAACCGCACCAGGGCAGCGACGTTTACTGCACGGTCCCCGTCGGCGAACACCTCGTCAACTGCGTCGTGGTACTGTGTGTGTGTGATTGTGTCGACCGTCGTTCCAAAGCAGTCGCCCAGGTCTGAACGAACCTCGTTGACGAGCGGAACAATCCGGTTAACTCGGCCGGCCACCCACTCGTACTCGTGGGCGACCGCCTCAGGTGTCAGATGCATACCGTACCAACCGGTGCCAGAACCGAGAATCTTCCGTCGGTCACGTGACGCCCGAGGGGTCGGCGTCGTAGGACTGGTAAATGTCGTCCTCGATTATGTCGGCCGTTAGCTGGCTGAACTCCCAGACTTCCTCGAAGCCGACATACAGCGGTGAGGGGCAGACACGAATCACGTCTGGCTGGCGGAAGTCGACGACTGCACCGCGGTCTCTGAGAGCCTGGCTGATGCGGTAGGCATCTGGGTGTTCGATAGCGACGTGACCGCCGCGCCGGTCCGGGTCTCGCGGCGTCCCGACCTCGCATCCGTACGCCGACAGTTCCTCGTCGACCAGCGAAATCAGATACGAGGTCAAATCGACCGACTTCTCCCTGATAGCGTCGATACCGGCCTCGTGATGAAGCTCTAGCGCACCCAAAAGCGGTGCCGAACTGAACAACGGAACCGCGCTAATCTGCCAGGCACCGGCCGACTCGGCCGGGGTAAATTCGAGGTCCATATCGAACTGGGTCTCTTTCTCGTGGCCCCACCAGCCCGCCAGGGCAGGGGTAGTGCCGAAGTGGCGTTCGTTCACGTAGAGCCCGCCGACAGCGCCGGGGCCGCCGTTGAGATACTTGTAGCTACACCAGACGGCGAAGTCGACATCGTGGGTCGCGAGCTGATGTGAAACGACACCGACCGAGTGCGCGAGGTCGAACCCGGCGTAGATGTCGCGCTCGTGGGCCTCACGGGTGATCGTCTCGATATCGAACAGCTGGCCGCTCCGGTAGAGTACAGAGGGCATGAACACGATACCGACCTCGTGTTCGTCCATCGCAGCGACGACGTCCTCTGTCTCGATGGTCCGGCCGTCGCGGCTTTCGACAAGGTGCAGGTTCTCGTCGGGGTCCAGCCCGCGCTGTCGGAGTTGGGCGCGAATCGCGTAGTGGTCGGTCGGAAAGTCGAGCTCGTTGACGAGAATTCCCGTCCTGTCGTCGAGCTTGTCGAGGAACGTGCCAATAAGGGTGTGGATATTTGTCGTCGTCGTCCCCGTCGCGACACACTCCTCGGGACTAGCTCCCAGCAGCGGCGCAAGCTGTTCGCCCAGCCGCTCGCCGTACCAAAACCACGGCGGTTCGGCGCTTGACCATCCCTTGATGCCGAACTCTCGCCACTGCTCGACCGCCTCGTCTAGTCGCTGTTCGGCGCTGTCGGAAATCGGTCCAAGCGAGTTCCCGTCCAGATAGAGGTCGTCCGGTGTCTCAAAGCGGGCGGCGAACTCACGCAACTGGTCTTTGTCGTCCCGACGGCGCGCTTGCTCAACGCCACGGTCTCGGACTGTCTCGTCTGCAGATGTACCGTCGTCCATACCCCCTGTTCTCTCTGGGGGTACAGGAAATTACCGGCTCTGGAGAGACACAGGCTGGCCCGTATCTCCCACTCTCATCCGATAGTCGCCACGTCTGCTCACTGTTGTACAGACTAATGTAAGATTTATGATTACTTTCATAGTGGTCGCGGTTAAACCAAGGGTAATGAACTCACAGAGGAGCAACTCTGGCGACGCGGTCGTCTCTGGGGGGCAGGGATTCCTGCCCGAGACGGACCCGTTGGAGTCTTTCGATACGGCCGAGCACAACCCCGAGGTGAGCGCGTACCTGAACCAGATGGACGAACTGGCGCGGGAGTTACCCGCGCTACTGGACGGCAGTGAACTCAGGCCTGCAGTGGCCGCGTTGTCGGCCCCAGACGGTGTGGTTCAGTCGTTGAGCCCGCGGGAGTGTAGGCGGCTCTGTCTGGTCTCTGGTTTCCTCGCGAGCGCGTACGTCCACGACATCGGAAACGACCCGGTAGACCACATCCCGACGGGTGTGGCGGTGCCGCTGTATGAGTGCTCACAACGCCTGGACCGTGAGCCGATGCTCGCCTACGACGTGCTCTGTCTACACAACTTCAGGCGCGAGACAGAGGCGGACGGACTCGAGTTGACGAACCTGGACACCCTCGTCGACTTTACCACTCATCGTGACGAGCGGTGGTTTGTCACCGTCCACATCGCAATCGAGGCGGCCGCTGGACCGGGGCTGGCGGCCTGTCGCCGTCTCCACGAAGGAGTTCGAAACGACGAGAGGGCAGTTGTTCTAGATGCCTTAGAGACGATACACGAGTCAGTGACACGCCAGACCGGCATCATGAACCGGATGCACGAACACAACGACCCCGAGACGTTCGCTCGGGAGTTCCGGCCGTACTACGACGGCTTCGACGGCATCGTCTACGAGGGTGTCGACGAACTTGACGGGGAGCCACAACACCACCGGGGAGGGTCGGGCGCACAGAGTCTCGTCCTCCCGTCGGTTGATGCAGCACTCGGCATCGACCACGGCGCGACCGGCCTGACAAGTCATCTGGACGCGCTTCGGACCTATATGCCCGATGAGCATCTCGCGGTCGTCGACAGTTTCGAACGCGGGCCCGAGGTTCGGCCGTATGTGACACAGGCCGAGGGAGAGATACAGGCGGCGTACAACGACTGTGTCGAGGCAGTTGCCGAGTTCAGGACCGTTCACTTCGGGCAGACGATGGCGTACATCAGACGGATGACCGGTGACTCGGCGGGTACGGGCGGCACCGACTACGAGTCGTTCTTGCAGACCCTCCAGTCGAACACCGAAGCGCACACTCTCTGAGTGCGATAGGTCGGTTCGAACGTACTTGCGAAGGTTTTAAAACTATGAGTGTTTAGAGCCAAGTAAGAGCGGTTTTCCGGGCAGTTCGTCCGGATACAGCTGTTACATGTGAAGTGACCGTTCACGATGATTCGTCCACCTACTGAATCCAACAACGTGGTGCAACTGCACCGGCTAGCAGGCATTTCTGAGCTATGAGCACGGTAGAAAACCAACTCGAAGAGTTACAGACGACGATAGAAGACGAGGTACCGAACGATATCACCATCACCGAGGTCCGCTACGAAGGACCGGAGCTGGTCATCTACACGCGAGACCCCAAGCGGTTTGCGAGTGACGGCGACCTCGTGCGGCAACTCGCCTCACAACTCCGCAAGCGTATTACTGTCCGCCCTGACCCTGCTTCGCTGTCGCGAGCCGAGGAGGCACGCGACCAGGTCCTCGATGTTATCCCCGACGAAGCCGGCGTGACTGACCTCGACTTCCACATCGACACGGGCGAGGTCGTTATCGAAGCCGAGAAGCCGGGAATGGTTATCGGCCGCCACGGAACGACGCTGCGCGAGATTACACAGGAGACTGGCTGGACACCGGAGGTCGTCCGAACGCCGCCAATCGAATCCTCGACGGTCAAGAACGTCCGCAACTTCCTCAAGCAGGAACGAAACGAGCGCCGGGATATTCTCGAACGCATCGGGAGACAGATTCACCGCGAGGAGATGTCCGACGACCAGTGGGTCCGTATCACCACGCTCGGCTGCTGTCGCGAGGTCGGACGGGCATCTTTCATCCTCTCGACGCCCGAAACCCGCGTTCTCATCGACTGTGGTGACAAGCCCGGCTCCGAAGACGAGGTCCCCTACCTCCAGGTCCCCGAGGCGCTTGGCTCTGGTGCGAACTCGCTCGATGCGGTCGTCCTGACACACGCCCACCTCGACCACTCGGCGCTCATTCCACTCTTGTTTAAATACGGCTACGACGGCCCGATTTACACGACCGAGCCGACGCGGGACCTGATGGGGCTGCTGACGCTCGACTACCTCGATGTCGCTGCCAAAGAGGGGCGTGCGCCGCCCTACGAATCCGAGATGGTCCGGGAGGCAATCAAACACACTATCCCACTCGAATACGGGGACGTGACCGACATTGCACCCGATATCAAGCTCACGTTCCACAACGCCGGCCACATTCTCGGCTCCTCGGTCTCGCATTTCCACATCGGCGACGGTCTCTACAACGTCGCGTTCTCGGGGGACATCCACTACGACGACACCCGGCTGTTCAACGGTGCGGTCAACGACTTCCCACGAGTCGAGACGCTCGTCCTAGAGTCGACCTACGGCGGCCGCAACGACTACCAGACAGACCAGGAAGACTCCGAGCGGAAGCTGAAACACGTCATCAAGAACACCCTCGAGCGCGACGGGAAAGTAGTGATTCCCGCCTTCGCGGTGGGGCGGTCCCAGGAGATCATGCTCGTCCTCGAAGAGGCCATGCGCGAGGGCGAACTCCCGACGGTCCCGGTCCATCTCGACGGCATGATCTGGGAGGCGACGGCGATTCACACCACCTATCCCGAGTACTTGCGTGACGACCTCCGGGAACGCATCTTCCACGACGATTCGAATCCGTTCCTCGCCGAGCAGTTCAACCACATCGACGGCGGCGAAGACGAGCGCCAGGAGGTCGCCGACGACGGCCCCTGTATCGTCCTCTCGACCTCGGGGATGATGGAAGGCGGACCCATCATGTCTTGGCTCGAACACCTCGGCTCCGAAGCGGACTCGACGCTCGTCTTCGTCGGCTACCAGGCCGAAGGCACGCTCGGGAGCCGTATCCAGAACGGTCGACGGGAGGTCCCAATCGGCGGTCGAGGTGGCCGTGGAAGCTCGCTGACGCTCGATATGGATGTCGAGACCGTCGACGGCTTCTCGGGCCACGCCGACCGGCAGGGCTTGGAGAATTTCGTGCGCACGATGAACCCCCGCCCCGAGAAGGTTCTCTGTGTCCACGGCGACGAGCGCTCGACACAGGACCTCTCCTCGGCGCTGTACCACGAGTTCAACATGCGGACCTTCGCGCCGAAGAACTTGGAGACGTTCAGATTTATCTGAGTGGGTCGAGCCAGAAAAGACGCCTTTTTGTCCAGAGCCACGGAGAGTGCGGTATGCACGTCAGAGTGAACGCCGCAATCAGCGCCGACGGGAAGCTCTCCACACGACGGCGCGAGCAGATTGCTATCAGCGGCGACGACGATTTCGACCGCGTGGACCGCCTGCGCGCCGAGAGCGACGGCGTCATGGTCGGTGTCGGGACGATTCTGGCCGACGACCCCTCGTTGACTATCGACAGTGCTGCCCGACGCGAGAGTCGCCGTGAGCAGGGACGAGATGAGAGCCCTGCTCGTATCGTCGCCGACTCACACATCCGGACGCCGCCGGATGCGACAATTCTAGACGACAGCGCGGAGACGTACCTGCTCGTCAGTGAGGCGGCTCCCTCGGATTTTGTCGCCCAGATGGAAGAACAGGGTGCGACCGTCATCGCGACCGGCGAGAACAGGGCAGACCTCCCGGGCGCGTTCGAGGAACTCGAGTCTCACGGCATCGAGCGTCTGTTCGTCGAAGGCGGCGGCGAGATCATCTTCTCGCTGTTCGAGAACGGACTGGTCGACCGCCTCTCCGTGTTTGTTGGGTCACTCGTCATCGGCGGCCGCGACGCGCCGACGCTGGCCGACGGTGACGGGTTCATCGAGGACTTTCCACAGCTCGAACTCGACGGTGTCGAGCGTGTCGATTCGGGCGTCGTCTTGGAGTACGACGTGCCGTCCTAGTGGCTGTGGCCGGTCATTTCCTGGAAGCTCTGGCCAAAGCGCTCCTCGAATTCGTCCAGTGTCGCCTCCTCTGCGGCTTCGAGCGTTTCGCCCACGTCGCCGTGGCCGTGGTGAACAATACCGTGTGCCTGCTGTGCCAGCCCCAGCAGGGCGAGGTTCCCGACGACCTCTGCGGAGGTTTCCTCGTCCTCGCTCAGCGCCTCTGTCAGCGCACGCGGGACCTCGAACTCGTCGCTGTCGCCGTCCATCTCGATACTGACTTTCGTCGTTTCTGGTGCCATACCCCCCCTTTCGAGAGTCCGTAATAAAGACCCTGCGACTACGTAGACTGTCCGACAGAACGGTTCGGCTGTCCTCCTGTCACAACCCGAGGAGACGGACGCGTATCGCATACGACAAGCTCCGCGCTGTTGAATGAATCAACTCGGAGAAGTGGTAGTGCGCTGGCCGAGAGTGTAAGAAACGCCGCTGAGTACCCGCTTCTGTGCCTCTACTCCTCGGTTTGTCTGACCGTTCTGGTTACGAATCATGGTTGAACTCCGTGTTGACGACGAGACTACGTCTGCGGTCTTCCATCCGGTCCCGAAGCCGTCGCCGTCGCTCCTCGGGGTCGGCTTTGTCGTAGTGCTGTTCAATCGTCTCGACGCTCGAATTGACCCGTTCGGCCACGTCTTCCGGCGGCCAGCCGGCGTTGAGTAGGTAGGTAATCGCGCCCGTACGAATCGGGTGAGGCGACCGGCTCGACGGACACTTACTGCCGTGATGCACGTCGACCCACTCGCAGGACTCGCGCGACTTCCCGTGTGGACACTCGCTGTGCAAACAGGGCTGGGTCGCAATATACGACCACGTCCGCATCGTGTTCGTCACCGGTCGGCCGTTAGTGCATGCCAGCAACGGCTGGCGGCCGAACTCGTCTCGAACGTCGTGGCGCTCGTTGTCGATATACGCCTTCAGCGCCGTCGCAGTCGGCTCCGGCAAGGCGACCGGCCTCTCACCTCGAATCTTGTTCTTCAGCGGCGTATCCGTCTCTGGCCGGTGTCTGAACTCGACGTAGGGTGAACCGTCGAGGTCGCAATCCTGCAAGTCCAGCGCTCGAATCCCGCCCTGTCGGGCACCCGTCACCCACGCCAGCTCGAAGAACGCATGCAACCGTGACCCGTAGTGTTTCGGTGAGTTCCGGTAGTACCGCAACAGCGCCAGCGCAGCGTCTGTGTGAAGCTTTGTGTCGTTCGTCCGGTCCTCCTCGTCGAGGTCGGGGATACGGACAGCGTCGGCCAATCCCTCGTCGACCGCGCCGATGTCTTCGAGGAACCGCATGAACATCTTGAACGTCCACATCTCCCCTTCGAGGGTCGCGGGCGCAATCTCCGAACTGCGGAGTTCATAGAACTCGTCAATGTCGTAGCGCTGGAGGTCACCGACGTTACGAATCCCTATCGAATCACACCACTCGGTAAAGAGCTTCAGCCGGTACTCCCACGTACTGATGCTTCGGTCCGAAGCGTCCGGGCGCCGTCGACGCAGGTAGCGGTCCCGAGCCTCGCGGGGTGTGAGTTCCTCGGGAGAAGGGCGCTGTCGGCTCACGGCTTACTACCCCCCGCATGCGGGTGGGAGTCTGACCCACTCTCTGGACAGGCGTCGACGTGCTTAATCTCGCTGGGCGTGTCGCCCGTCTTCCCGCACAGTTCACAGCGGTAAAACTCGTCGGCGACAGTCTCGATACAGGTCATGCTCACGGACGCTCACCCCCGTCTGCGACGGCGCGCCGGTTACATTCATCGAGGCTGGCCAACTCGCGGGCTCGCTCGCGCAGCTCGGCGTCGTCGAGTTCCTGCCAAGAGCGGTCCCCGTCAGAGACGCGCGTCGTCTCGACAGGCTCGACGCGCTCGATGCGCTCGGGCGGGAACTTCGGACGCTTCCCGTCCCAAGTGAGACAGCGCAGCCAGCCGTTATCGAGGGCGTACTGGTGGGCGACGAGTAGCACTTCGCCGTCGCGGAACTGAACGAGGGCCGGGTCGTGCGCCGGCGCGAGACGCTCGGGGTCCTTACGCATCGTCATCACCTTGGAGATAGTCGACGACAGCGCTCAACTCGGCCAGTTCGTCATCCGTCAGCCCTGGCTCGGCGCTTGTAATGACGCCGCTGACCAACTCAGCGGCCTCCCCGTCGGTCGCGCACAACACAAGCTTGTCAGTGCTCATGCTTGGACGACTTCCGCGGTTTCAGTCCACGTCCGCCGGCGGGAAAGCGCCTGCTTGCCGTCGGCCGTGAGCGTGTACTCGTTCGTGCGCTGGTCCTGTTTGCCCTTGTCGACGAGGTCGCGGTCGACCAGCTCGTCGAGATTCGGGTAGAGTTGGCCGTGGTTGATGTTCTCGCCGTAGTAGTCCTGCAGGCGGGCCTTGATAGCCAGCCCCTTCATCGGGCCGTAGTGCGACAGCGCCCAGAGAATATCCCGCTGGAAGGCGCTCAGGTCGGCGAGGCGTTTCTGATTGGGCGATTCGTCAGTGTCGTTGCGGGCAGTCCCCGCGGATTCAGTTTCGGACATTGTAATCACTGTGTATTGGTTCAGTTTCACGCCTCTCCGTGGTCTTCGACGGTTGTTCCCCTCTCCTCGGGTTTCGAGGGGGTATCTTCGCCAGTGCTGTCCTGGATGCCTGCACCCAACCCAGCGTAGTAGGCCGTCGAATAGACCGTCAGAGCGCCGCCAACCAGCCCGACGAACAGACCGATGACGAACGCCAGAACCGGATAGTCCCAGATCACGCCGCACCACCCTCTGCGTCCGGGTGGGGTGTGTCACCGTCCGATGCCTCCTTGAAGACGCGCCGGCCACGGGTGGTAATCCCGTAGTAGCGTCCTTTCCGGGTGTCGTCGCTGACGAGTAGCTTCACGAGACCGCGCTCTCGAAGCCCCTGGAGTGCGCGGGAGACGTGAGCGATGCCAACGTCGGCGGCCTCAGCGATGTCCGACGGCGTCGCGGGCCGGTCGTTGAGCGCGGCCAGCGCGAGACCGCGATACCGGGACGACGTGACGTAAGAGAGGTCGTCCCAGTCGAATTTATTTGTCTGCGATTCCTCATTCTCGCCGAGGGAGGCCGTCGTACCTCCCTCGTTGGTTTCAGGTTCCGTCATCTCGACACCACGGAACCACCTTCTCAGGGCCTGTGTTGTAGCACAGGCCCGAATTGACCCACTTACTAGCGGGCCGTTTGCGTGGTTCCTATGTCGTAGTGATGAGCTACTATTTCATAAATGCAATGGTAGTTTGGAAAAAGACAACCTTCCGAATAGAGCTATATCCATTGGGTATACAACTAATTGTTTAGATAGTACACATAATGAGGAAATCTGGCGAATGGATGACTCTATGGGACGACCGTATCTTAGAGATTTGTAGGAATGACGACGACAATCTGTGTAAGGTCTCAGAGTTAGCAAAGAACGACCACGTTCGAGTGTCGCGCTCTACAGTTTCTCGACGGTGTCAGAAACTCGCCGAACATGGCCTTCTCAGACCGGTCGGTGATGGCGTCTATATCCTCACAGACCGCGGTGAGGGCTATCTCGACGGCAAGATAAGCACCTACGAGAACGAGCCCGACAGAGTCCCCCAGAGCGACGACGAAAACGATGGTGTCTCGTCTCCCAGCTCCCCCGAATCGCCCTAACTTCCCTCCATGTCACAAGCTGATAGACAAAGCGCCCACTGGATGAAACGCGAAGACGACCGCATTCTTGAGTTTCTGCGAGACGAAGGTATGGCCTCGCCCGGCCTGATAGCTCGCGAAGCGTTCAACAGTGTGTCGCCCGGCCACGTCGAGGAGCGGCTGGCGATGCTTCGGTACGCTGGCCTTGTGTTTTGTGTCGGTGTGGAGTCCTTCGAGCTGGCTGACGCAGGGCAGCGGTATCTGCGTGGGAATTTGGACGTGGGGCATCAGCCGACACCGACTGCTGATCGAGTTCTCAAAGAATAAATTACGGCATAGGTTAATCTGAGACATTAAAAACAAATACAAATACTATATGTAAGGAGTTGGTATTATCAAGTATGGTAACTTGTCCTGATTGTGGAGAGACCGTGGCATCATTCGAAGAACACTCAATTCCGAATAACGGAGATACCAAGGACGATTATTCCGAAATTGAAGCCGCTGTTTGCCCCGAATGTGAGGCACTTTGGGAGGTATTAGAAGTTACCGAGGCATAGCTACAAGTAGAGCGTTTTTCTGATGATTGGACTCTAATTGAACGATAGTTTATAAATAACCCATTGGGCTTGGTGAGTAACCAGCGAGTAGTGACCACACCACTTGTAACCCGTTCAACTGGATTTTATTACGGCGGGGTGTGTCACAACTCCAGTATGAGCTATGAGAAGCCACCCTACGATGCAACAATCGACAATATCAAACTACTCTGTGAGGAGTTACGTGATGTCTCAGAGACGGACAAGGACGAATTAGAAGAAGGAGTGGAAGATCTTCAAGGTAGCACTTTCAGCAGAACTCTGGAAGCCGCTGTTCGGCTCGGATTGTTTGAGAAAGCAGAGAACGGCTACAAACCAACGACAGAAGGCAAGCGAATCGGTTATGGAAGGCTATCTGACGAGGATGAAAAAGAACTGTTCAGAAAACTGGTTAAGCAATATGATTTCTACAACGCACTTCTCGAAATCGTTGGAGGGAGCCTGACGAGCGATGATGGAGAACAGTCGGTACTTCCCAATCGAGAATTCGGAAGCCGAGTTGAGTTGGTATGAGCCGTTCAATCTCGGAACGGTAGCTGGCTGAATCGAAGCATCGGTCTGAATTGAACAGAGACAGTGACGAGAACGATTGTTGAAGCGGTTTTTGACGAGTGCTGCTGCTGACGACTCGCTTACCTGAGGCCGCGGGCTGGCCGTCAGCCCGCGGCCGAGGCGTACGCGTCGGGGACGCCGACACCGTTCATTTCAATCTCCCACCGCCGGGCCAACTCTTCTTCCAGTTCGTGACGAATCCAGTCACAGAACGTCTGGAACGTGAACTGCTCGGGCAGGTCGCG
>NZ_FNFC01000037.1 GCF_900100385.1 Halovenus aranensis | reverse complement strand
TGACCGTGGCAAACGGCAATTCGTCGGTCAACTGGAGATACTCAAGTTCCGAGAGGGCCGAATGGGCATTAGCTAATTCGTTTTTTCTCGCGTTTTCGTTGGGAATGATGGCATAGAGATGCTTGGTCTGTGCTGTCAATTCTTCTGCGAGGTCCAAGATCATTCCGGAGCCGGTGCCACCGCCGAGTGCTGCGACGACTGCGACGTGGTCGTCTGGGTTGTGATCTGGCACGACACTATTGTCAGTGCCTTCTGCGACGTGATACAGCGCTTTACTGACTGACCGGTTCCGCAACACCCCACCGCTGAACGCCCCCTCCGCATCGAAATTCGAAATCGGCTCCTTGTTCTCCTCAAGCCACCAACTCCTTAGTCCCGTTCGATTGAGTAAGTCTCCTATCGCTACAGGGTCTGTCAAATTTTGTCCCGTCCAAGCGTTACCAACCATCTCTGGGATAATGGTTGGTTTCGCTGATTTTTCCTTTGGATATCCATTTAACTCTAAAATTCCATCATTTGTATTATACTTGTCGGGTAGGACTTTGTGAATCGTGTTTATAGCATCTTCGGCGCGTTCATCTTGCCACACGTCGTCTTGCGCGGTGTCAATAGTAATGGCATGTAATTTACCAGGGTCATCCTGCGCATAGTCGTCTGTTTCGAACACTTCCTCCAGCAACCACTCTTGCTGCATGTAACGGTACACAACCTTGCTCCCACCACCACCGAGTCCAATTAATACATCAGGTGTTTTGCAACGTGGCATAATATCACACATACCTAACTACAGTATCATACGTCTTTCGTTAGGAGACGAACCGCGTGACAGCGGCGGCTTATCGAGGCTACTTTTCGGAAGGAATGAGGAGGTGTCGAGTGTGCACAACGAAACCTCCTCACCTCAGATTATGCGTCGGCTCACTACACTGTTTCCTTCCGAGTTCCTCGAAGAGCACGCCGAGGAACTCGGCGTGGTCGAACGCGACAGGAAGACACAGGTGCCCGCCCTCGTGTGGTCGTTCGTGTTCGGCTTCGCCGCAGGCGAGAGCCGAACACTCGATGGGTTCCGCCGCAGTTACAACGCCACTGCCGATGAGACACTCTCACCCGGCGGATTCCATCAGCGGTTGACGCCGACGTTTGCGGAGTATCTCTGCGACCTCGTCGAGCACGGTATCGACGAGGTCGCTGTTCCTGACGCTGTTGACGTCGATGTTGACCGGTTCCGTGACGTGATGATCGCCGACGGCACGGTGTTGCGGTTGCATCGGTTTCTTTCAGAGGACTTCGAACCACGGCGAGGGGAGCAGGGTGGAGCGCGGCTCCACCTGCTCCACAACGTCACCGACCAGACGATTGATCGGTTCAACGTCACTGATGAGAAAGCACACGACAGCACCGAATTTTCCACAGGATCGTGGCTCGAAGACCGGTTGGTACTATTCGACCAAGCGTACTTCAAGTACCGCCGCTTTGCGCTGATTGACGAGAACGATGGCTACTTTGTGAGCCGGCTGAAACCGAACGCAAATCCAGAGATAACGGCGGAATTACGGGAATGGCGTGGCGACGCCATTCCCTTGGAGGGCGAACAGATCCAGGATGTCGTGGACGACCTCTGCCGGAAGTATATCGATGTCGAAATTGAAGCGACGTTTCAGCGACGCGAGTACGCGGGCACGCAGTCATGGGACACGAAGACGTTCCGCGTCGTCGGCGTCCGCGACGAGGACGCCGACGACTACCACTTGTGCATCACGAACCTGCCGAGAGAGGAGTTCCTGCCAGCGGATCTCGCAACGATCTATCGATGTCGGTGGGAGGTAGAACTGCTGTTTCGTGAGCTGAAGACGCAGTACAACTTGGATGAGTTCGATACGAGCAAGACGTACATCGAGGAGATTCTGCTGTACGCAGCGTTGCTGTCGCTGTTGGTAAGCCGTGATCTGTTGGATCTGGTCACCGAGCAAGCCGACGACGAAATCGTGTTTCCGCCGGAACGCTGGGCGGCGACCTTCCGGTCGCACGCCCAGCTCATCCTCCACGAACTCGGCGAGTACCTCGGCTACTCGCCTCCGCCATTGCTGGAGAGGCTGATCGAAGACGCACAGAAGATCCACAAGCAGCGACCGATCTTACAGGAGACGCTTGCTACCGCTACGCAACCGAGGTGTGAGGCCTAACTAAAGACCAATGACTACAGTATAAATATTGTGACAGAATACAGTCACTATCGTGCCCTACGAATTGCGTAATCAGTGTGGTTGTCTGAGCGTATTGGCTGTCGAAATATATGCGCTCTCAGTCATCAACTGTCGCCCAAAATTGATAAAAATGTATAGATTTCTCGAGAGAGCACCGTTCAAGAATTTCTGGCTAAATCTGTCATACTGTATAAAACATGCCGCTAATGGATGATAGAGACGAGTGGAATTGACGTGTTGGCGTCACCAGTGGCTGCTGTTGGTTAACCGAGCAGTTCGCAGTCGATCGTGGACAGATGGGCGAACCAGTAGTATTCAACAACCTTCGTTGGATTGATATTGCTCACATAGAACAGGGAATCAACCCTGCGGTCAGTTACTCCGCGGTAGTGGCAAGGAGTTGTCGCCAAACATACAGAGGGCGGTCAATTTGAGGCGTTCAGAACAGCTGCCTCGACTGATTCGTGAACCGACTGGTGCGTTTTGATATCATCTCATCAACTTGTATACACTGCGTCTGTTCTTCTGGAATATTGACGTGGATGGCTTTGGTACGCAATCGAGAATTACATGCCCGCAACTATGCTTCATTCAGCTAACTTTTCGCGAAGTTCATCAAATCCTTCCGCATCCTCTACGTTAAACCGGTCTACCGGAATAATTGTGCAGTCATACCCGTCAAGTTCCAATCGACGTTTGATCATCAACCTGAATTGGCGGTTAGCAAGAGGATAGCCATCCTCCCTTTCACTATCTGCGACGGGACGCGCTTGTGTAGTAACCACTACGACATCCGTCGTGAAATCGTCTGTATGCCGTTCAACGACCTCTTCGAACTTTTCACGTGTTTTCTCGTCAACATCATCCGCGTTCCTCGGCGTCCGCGTAATCAGCATGATTTTATCTGCGTGTGTCAATCTGTTCGACAAGTCTCCTTTCGTGTACGTCCCTACTTCCAATATATAATCGAGTAGTCCAGGGACTACGGTGATTTTGAGGTAATGTCGTATCCATCGAAGTGCGAGTAAATGAACCCTAGGATTTGTGTCATAGTTGCTGGGAAGGTTCTCAACTGTCCACTGCTCATCGATCTCGATGATCACAGTACGAACAAACCATTTGATTCCGTATAGGGGTTGGAGGAACCCAAACTTGCATCGCCGTAGTGTTGCGGGAAGACCCGCCACGTTGTTCACATATCTTATATCTCCCCAATTTGCGCCGCTGATTGGAAACCCTTCACGGTCCCCTGTTGCTGCGTACAACCCTCCGACGACGTATGGATGGTATCTTTCCTCGGTTAAATTGGCTGCCGAAGAAATGGGGACTATCAGCCGTTCGTATTCATAGGTCGTGAACACCGATAGGGAGATAATGAACAGGACAGAGGAACCGGCAACGAGCAATCCACGCGCAGTCTCCGACGCATAGAATGCAAAGTTCACACCAATCGTAAGAACAAGTAACGAGAGTATATAAAAGAAGCCCCCTGTCGCTGCCGGGAATTGTACCCATTTGATTTTTTCAAGGAGCGTCAAATCGCTTGGCCGTTTTGTCCCATACCATCGGGAATAGGACAGAGAGGCACCAACAAGAAGCCCCCCAATAAGGCCGAGAATAAGTGCCGTAGGTTCTCGAATAGAACTGTTTATCAAGCGCGTATCCCAGAGAATAGGAAGAAATGAGACTGTCGCAATCAACACGAGGAGTCCTTGGACTCGCTTCGTGGAATCCACACAGAATAGCAGGAACAGTCCGACTAGTAGGCCCGCATAGATCGCAATAGGGATGTCTATATTTCCTCCAACAGGCGCTGCGAGAATTGAGGTCACTTTGAATATGATGCCACTTCGCCAGAGTTCATCCAACGCTCGACCAACTTCCCGGATAGTAACTGTTATAAGAATGAAAGAAACAACTACTATCCCAATCTCTAACTTATCTTTGAGGGCCATTAATCAATAACAGTTTTAATTTTAATCTACTTCTTATTCTGGTTGAACAGTACTTTCGTAGAGGTCAATGTCGTACATATCAAGGAGGATGTCGGCCGTAGTCGCGTCTTCGTTAGCATCGCGTTGCATGATTTCGGAGACAAAGTCCTCGTCCATCCGACGAATCTCGTCGCGGTACACGTAGGCACCGTACGCGTCCTCGATTTCTTGGTCAGCGGCTTCCTGCTCTGCCCACTGCCCGAGGACCTTCCACGTGTCCCACCGTGCCCCAAGGCCAATTGTTTGGAATGCACCCGGGAACTCCTGTTCGTTGTAGCGGGTATCGAACGTGTCCTTGTAACCATTCATTTTCGTCGCCGGCGCGAGATTGTCCAAGATAATGCCGCCGATAAACAATACCATGGTAAACTCGTCGGGGTGGCCGGAATCATACGTCTCTGCCGAGTACAGATTTCCGGCCTGGTTCTTATTATTTAACGGCAGCCCCTCAAATACCTCCTCGAATCGCGCACCGCTTATGCTGGCATCGCGATCAAATTGCGGAGAGAGGTACACCGAACGGAAGCGCATTCCTTCGTAGAATCGCGAAACCTCCTCGCCACGTGACGTTGGCTCAGGCTCGTTCAGCGGCACACGCTCATCATCTAAGTTCCCGACAGCAACTGCGAAATCACCGAGTATCTTGTCCTTGTTATTCTCCCAGACATCCGTGTCGCCAACGTGTTCAGCATCCTCGGCAAGGTCTTCGGGCGACACGTTGCGTTGTTTTCGATAGGGGTTTGTCTCTTCATCACCGGAAGAGTTGCTCTCTAATTCGATATCGTAGGGGTTTTCGAGGCTTGCAATGTCACTCCCCGTTACTTCGTCCTCGTCTGTGATCTCGGGGTCTGGCTGTGGCAATTCTACACCGCCAGCGACTGCTCCTGGACCTTCGGCAATCCCTTTCAATCGTTTCAATCGATCGATTGTGCCGACATCATCATCATTCTTCAGTTTATAGAGGTCTTCCTTGAGGTTGCCGACGGTTTCGCCCAGTGGTTGGAGATAGGCCTCAAACAATTTGGTGATGATTTCGGAGTCTGTCTCAACCTCTGACTGCGGGATCGCGAACGGGTCAGCGTCGCCATCTCGCTCTGCTTCGTCAAGTAATGCACCGAGCAGTTCGCCCGCATCTTCGAATTCCGATCCGTCGATGAGTCCTTTCAACTCATCTTCCACGACTTGCTCCCAGTCGTATTCCTTTGCTGGAATCTTTGCTGTGCTTGACTTCTCTGGGACTAATTCCTCGTTGGAGAGAGCAGCACTGAATGTTTGGGCTAATTCCTCAGTAAGCTCTTTTTGTTGTTTCTGAATATCTCGTTCGATCATCGAGTCTCGGAACGAACACTCGAAGTTAACATCGATTCCTGGATTGGGTTCTGAACCCATGATCTCGAATCGATGGTCGCCCTCATGGAGGTTCACTAACTCGTCAGAAAAGTCTTCGGTATTATCGGTAAGCCAACCGCCGTGTTCTAAGTGAAGTTCCCGAGCGTCTTTGACGATCGCAAACTCAGCTTCCAGTTGGTTGCGATCGATTTGGGCGACCCCCAT
>NZ_FNFC01000048.1 GCF_900100385.1 Halovenus aranensis | reverse complement strand
TGGTGTGCACAGCCTTTCCTCCTCATTCCTCTCAAAAAGACGCCTCGATAAGCCGCTGCTGTCTCGTTGTTTTTCGCTTAGCTAAAGACAGATGGGTCGCGAAAGTTGACTCTGCCAGCGGGTGATGGGGACAGAGTATCCACGTCTTCAATCCATACCCGATGTTAAATATAGCGGTATAACATTTAAACAGAGATGCACGACGCGCTGGTCTTAAACGGGCACGGTGGCTACGGTACGACGAGATGGTCCGTAACGTCGCTGACGAGATGGCAGACCTCGAAGCCGAGGATTTCTATCTGCTCTCTGGCATCGAGCACGGGATGCGGTTTTCGGAGTACGTCAACCGGGAGAAGCTCCCGGAATTCTCGCGACTTACCGCCGAGGACGTAGAGTACCGGCTCGACCGGTGTGAGCGCCGCGGATTGGTCGAGCGGAAGACGATTCAGTACGAGGGGTTCAGGCTCACCTTCGAGGGGTACGACGCTCTCGCCTTACACACCTTCGCCGAGCGCGAGACCGTCGAGGGGATGGGGTCGTCGCTCGGGGTCGGCAAGGAAAGTGACGTATACGAGGTGCAGTCCTACCAGCCGTTTGCGCTGAAGTTCCACCGCGAGGGGTACACCGAGTTCCGCGAGGTCAACCGAGAACGGGAGTACACCGCCGACCGCGAACACGTCTCCTGGATGTACACCGCACGGAAAGCCGCCGAAAACGAGTACGGAGCACTCGAAGCGTTGTATCCAGACGTGTCGGTGCCGCGGCCGGTTGACCACAACCGCCACGCCATCGTGATGGAGCGACTCGACGGCGTCGAGCTCGAACGGGCAGCGCTCGAATCACAGCAGGTGGTCCCGATTATGGAGCTAATCCTCTCGGAGATGGCTACCGCCTACGAGGCCGGCTACGTGCACGCGGACATGAGTGAGTACAACCTCTTTGTGGACACAGACGGCATCACGATTTTCGACTGGCCCCAGGCCGTCCCGGCCGCCCACGAAAACAGCGACGACCTGCTCGGTCGAGACGTCGAGAACGTGGTCGGCTACTTCCAGCGTAAATATCCCGGCAAGGTCGACGTTGTCGATACCGATAGTATCGCCGACGCCATCATCGACGGCTCCTTCGAGCGTGTCGACGAATACATGGAAGACTGAAGATTGCGAAGTTGTTTACCTTCGGTCTCGCGTTCGACATCTGATTCTGTGTGTAACGCCTCGTAAATGAAATGAAGCTATATCAAAGAAGGAGTGAGTGGCCTGATAGTGAGTATTGCGGTGATTTTCGTGACCACGTGACCGGAATTGTCGTGTCACATCCTGTGAGCTCCGTCTGGTGCCACGGCGGTAACGACTCAGAATAATCACGATGAGAAAGTCTGTTTAAATCGGTGTGTCACAACTCAGACGACGGTTCGTGCGACTGCAAGCGGCCCGGTTGCAGCCAGAATCTCAGACAGGACTGTCGAAGATGTTCATAATACCACAACTGTGTTTTTGAAATATAATCCCCTTTATCATCCAGGCAGAAGCTCTACACCGTACCTGGATATATTGAGAGGCGTGCCTGAAGTAAAGGTATCTGGCAAGTTTGTCCAAGGATTCGCGAACAGTGCTGGAGACGTGTCACCGGTGTTCGAACAGAAACTGCGAAAATTCCTTGCAGAACATGGCATCGACGAAGTGAAACCAGACAACTGGTACCCCTTCGATAACTTTGCAAGAGCAGTTACTGACGTTGAAGATGCAGTCGGAACGATGACTGCAGTCGTGGGTGGCCGGACGATGGTCAGCCTAATCGGGAGGTTGGACGGGACACAGTCGCTCGCAGAAACGATGGAAATAGCAAAAGAGGCGAATCGAAACGCATACCAAAACTTCACCGTCGACGCCGCAGGTCACTACAGTTACGAGGAGACAGACGATGGAGCCCGGATTGCAACTGTCGGGGGCTGGCAGCATCCCCAACAGTTCACGAAAGGTATTATCGAGGGCTTCGTCGAGAACGCGACCGATTACGAGATGGACGATCTCAAAGAGCGGCGTTCACAGTCAGACGAAGTGTACGCGTTCTCGGTTCCGAGATAACAACTGAGCCACAGTCTGTCGTTTCGGGCAACTCTCTGGTAGTGAGTGACTCGGCTGTGGGGTAAACTTATCATTCGATATTATAAAGAGCGTGTCATAGAATCAATCACAGGATCTTGAGATTCGTCCGTCCGGGATTGTGTCCACGTTCATAATTGGTGATGGCGACGATCACGCGG
>NZ_FNFC01000035.1 GCF_900100385.1 Halovenus aranensis | reverse complement strand
CCTCGAGTTGCCCGTGCGTGAACGTCACTTGATACGTGACGAGTGTATCGAGATCCTCGAAGGAGTGTTTGAGCTTGAAACGGCCGTGGTAATCGTCTCGTT
Organism: Halovenus aranensis; assembly: GCF_900100385.1. GTDB lineage: Archaea > Halobacteriota > Halobacteria > Halobacteriales > Haloarculaceae > Halovenus > Halovenus aranensis. Next base: position 6,239 of record NZ_FNFC01000035.1, on the reverse strand, counting down.
CGATCCAGCCGTCGTGGACTCGGTTCCGACAGCCGGCCATGTAGAGGAGATCTTCCTCGCCGACGTCGTCACGGCTCGCGTATGGCCGGTCTTCCGGCGGGACCGCTTCGGTGTGCCACTCCTCTTCGAGGAGCCGACCGTCCGCCGTAATCCGAAATGTGGTCATGGTCGGTCGATCGATGCCTTTCGTCTGCCAGTCGACGTCCTCGGCAGGAGCAAGCCCGTCGGGGTACTCCGGTAAATGGACGTCGTCGTAGAGTTCGACTGTATCGAATAGTCCCATTGTTGTCCTCCATTGCGGGACCAGGAGTCGAACCTGGGCCTCGGGGATATGAGCCCCGTGGACTGCCATTATCCTATCCCGCAGCACACAATTCGGAACTCACTCATGGACATCTCTCAGTTCTCCACAGCTGTCCGTCCCTCAGTTTCGTCGGCTGGAAGTGAGAGGTCTCGGACTGTTGGAGAATGCTCCAGCCCGGATTCGAACCGGGGGCTCGGCCGTGAGAGGGCCGTGAGTTTGGCCGCTACTCCACTGGAGCGGGTTGGCCTCGTCTGGAACGGATCGTCCGCCAGTGGATGGATGGCGGTCACCTCGTTCCGTGGAAGTATGCGCCGTCCTCGGTGACGCAGATTTTCACGCTTCCAATCGTGTCGATGGACGTTGTTTCACCGAGCGGGACGTGACGGAACGCTTCCTCCTCGCAGGTAGGGCAGACATTCGTTGTCATGACGCCGCGACCCGGATTCGAACCGGGAGACCGATAGCAGACGGCCACGGCATAGCAGGCCGCTGGGTTCCCCAATACCCAGTCACGGCACAGTGATCCGACGAGGATTCGAACCTCGGTCCTGTGCGCCCAAGGCACAGATCGTCGTCCGCTGGACCATCGGCTCACGGGACTGCCGAGCGTTCGGCAGCTGATTATCTATCTGTACGATTTTCCAACTGCGCAACCGCGACCGAGTAGTCGTGGTTGCGCGTCTCATTGCGGGGGCGTACTTCGGGTGTTCCCGGGAATACCACACCGGCTCATGTAGGTTGCAGACCCTGCTGGGCCCAGCATCGTCGGAACGATCCAGCTGACCGCACCAACGGGCTGCCTACCTCGATGGGTATCCCCACGTGGCCACGCCACGCATCCACGCCGACGCCGGGATTTGAACCCGGATCACGGCCGTGACAGGACCGTATGCTCGCCGGATTACACCACGTCGGCATGTCGCCCCGGCCGGAATCGAACCGGCGACCTCCGGATTCAAAGTCCGGCGTCCCTCGCCAGCGGAGACTCCGGGGCTCGACGTAGCCGCAGCTCTCGCTGCGGGGCTGTTGGCTAACGACTTCCGTACGCTCAGCGCGGACGGAGTCCGCTCGCTCCTGTATCGAACGAACGGAAACCAATCAGCCGCGAGCCTGGCATCCCGCACTCGCATCAGGCTGTGTCCTGAGCGAGTACTGGGCACAGGCAGGCGGCAATCCCGTGTTCCCCGACCCGTGACGGGTAGTCCGTATGGGGGCCGAGTTATGCGGGTGAGAGTGTCCGGACGTCGCCGGATTGCGTCGAACTCTCGTATTCGAAGTCGACGTGGATCCGGCGGTTTGCACCCGGGCTCTTCGCACGCTGACCTTGTAGGCACTCGCCGAACACGGGACCCGCGGCTAAGCGAGAACGAGCACGCCGCGGGGTGAGGCGAGTGATGATCATCGTGTTGAACTCTCTCGATTTGAGGGGTGTATCGGACGTCAGCCTGGAATATCGTGGCAATTGTATTAAAATTAGTTAGGGTGTGTTACCCACAGGCACGGCAGTCACACTTCAACAAGCGGTTGCACACGATGTTTATTGCTCTAATATCGGCTGTCGTCGATAGCCGGACGCTGGCCGGTGTTCTCGGTTGGACCCACAGAAACTATTTACACCAACCTGCTCTCTGTGGCGATAGATGAGTGGCCGATCGCCGGTCCGGTGCTAGCCGGGAGCCCAGTCACACGGCGTGACTGACGGTTCTCGGTTAGATACCAATGACCGAGAATACCGACTCAAACGAATCTCAGAAGCCAGGGAGTGCACACAGCGGGTGTTCCAACCACACCGAACAGCGATCATCCACTGGATGCCAGGGTAGTGGTGCTTCCCCGCAGTGCGATGCGTGTGACACCACCCAGTACGACAAACTCCACGAAGTCTCTCTTGGTGAGCGGGCGTATGATGTGTGTGGAGATTGCCTCCAGTTCCTCGTTGACGACGTCGAGGAGTACCACTGGTGGGACCGCCTGACTGAAGCGCACTACAATCGCGCTGCCGAGTTTCTCCGCTCCCTTGATGCAGTCTGGTGTGTCAAAGATCAGGCCTACGCTGGCGGGGAACTGTGGGTCCACACGCCCTATTGTGACGCTGCCGTCGTCAGAGATGTGTGTGACCACTTTGGGTTCCAGATTCGCTGGTTTAGCGTTGTCTACCCGGTTGACGATGGCTTCGAGTGCGTCTCAGAGCATGGGCCCTGTATCGAGATCAACCTCACGTTTACAGCCCACCGTTCGAATCCACTCCCGATTGAATACGACATTCAGAATGACGTGACGTACCACGAGATCGAGTGGCTCGATGAGTATCGGCGCCTGTTCACGTCACCTCTCGAGTAGTTTGACTCGCAGATCGAATTGTCTCTCCGAAATACGTTTGTGCAAACGCCTCACCATTTGACGACCCACACTGAGCGTCCGGTATCTGTATTCCATCCTCACCGATATATTTATAAACACATCGGTGGGATTGGAATATATGAGAGAAGCGGAGCTACGGGTAATCGACTGTTTGCGGGATCAGTCCTACTCTGTTGGCGAATTAGCCGATGCCATCGATAAAAGTCAGAGCTGGACGTCGGAGGTCGTTGGCGACCTCGAAAACGCCCATCTTGTAGACCGAACTGACGGCGTCCAACTGGCCCCCACATACGAAGCATCACTGCTTGCCGAGCTCCTCGACCGCTACGCACTCGAGAACGTGCTGATAGGGACGAAAGAGGACATCTTGGGTGCGCTGCTCGACGGTCCGAAGACGATTTCGGAGTTACAAACACAGGGGTTCGCCAAGTCCACGCTCTACAAGCATTTGAACGAGATCCAGGAGACGGGTGCGATCGCACACACGGACGACGGGTATGCTATCACCGATGACACGCTTCGGTCGTTCCTCGAAGCGAGAACCCGAACGACACCGTTCGAAACCGAATATCGCGCGAACGGCGACCGACTGGTCGCAACGAGCAAGGACACCGTCGATGGGACGCCGACTGCGTTCTCGGCGTTCACTCGCTACGGTGTTGACTATCACCCAGCGAAGACCTACGTCTATCAAGGTGATCGGTCGCTGGGACTCGAGGAGGTTCTGATCCATGCGGTGACCGTCGCTGAGAACAAGAAACAGATGGCGATGGCTGGCGTATTCTATCTGACCCACCGCGCGAGCCTCGACGCCAGCGACCTGTGGCGGCTCGCAAACAGGTGGGAGTGCGTCGAGAAATGGGCAGATCTCTTTGCATACATCGACCAGCGGGAGGTCCACCACGATGAGCTCTTTCTCCCGTGGGAGGAATTCATCGATCTCGCGAACGATTATGGGGTCTATCCGCGCGGCCAACATCCGGAAGATAGCCTTCGACGGGGGCTCGAAGAGCTTGGCGACCACCTGGAGACGCCTGTCGACGTGTATCTTCTCGGAGGCGGCAACCTCATTCTGCGTGGGTTGAAAGATTCGACGAAAGACGTCGACATCGTCGTTGAGGACGGACAGACGTTCTTTGCAATCGCCGAAGCGCTTCAGGACCTGGGATACGAGGAGCGTAGTGACTTGGAAGCGGCATACAACCAGCTTGATCCCAGTATTGTGCTGGAGAAGGAAGGGTTTCCGCGCTGGGATATTTTCGTGGAGGCGGTCGCCGGCCAGCTCCAGTTGACGCCGGCGATGATCGAGCGGTGCGACCAATCATTCGAGTACGGCGATCTTCACGTACATCTGCTCTCGCTGACCGATATCTTCGTGTTCAAATCGATTACGGAACGCGAAGGCGATCTCGAAGATGCCGCACTGATCGCCAGACAAGCCGACCTCGACTGGGAGAGCATCTTCCGAGAGATCAAGACCCAGGAAGATCGCACTGGCCAATTCTTCTCGTTTGCTGTGCTCGATACGCTCGATGTCCTCGACGAGCGACACAATATTGTCGCGCCAATCACGGACCGGCTCGTCTCGTACTGTCTCGAGAACGCGCTACTCGTCTCGTTGGACGCCCCGAAAACAATCGAAGACCTCCGAGAAGAGCTAGATTTCCCCGATCACCAGATCTACAACAAACTCCGGAAGCTCGAAGAGGAAGGACAGATCATCGTCGATCGTAGCGGTCGGCTCAATACGTACCAGCGAGCTGAATCAACTGACCGGTAACGCTACACCAAGAGTGAACTACCCCACCCTACTCGCTCACGGCTACCGCCGTTCGCTCCTTGAGGGTGGGGCTTCCTGTTTCAACGACGCACTTTGCATCCACGACGTTGGACGACCCACCAGTCGTGGACGTAGGGAGTGCAGTCTCTGCAGGCGTCACTTCGGCGTGTCCCAAACCTAGCTCCTGAAGACCGCGTTGAAGCACGTTATACGCGGCGTTCTCGTCACGGTCAGTCTCGAACCCACAGGTCGGGCAGGAATGCTCGCGCACCCACAACTCCTTCTCAACCTCGACACCGCACTCGGCACACTCTTGCGTCGTGCCTTCAGGTTCGACTTTCACGAAATGTGTGCCCCCTCGGTCGCACTTGTATTCGAGGAAGTCGATGAACGTCCGCCACGACGCCGACGCTCGGTTCCGACTGTTCGACGGCAGTTGCATCATCCCGTGAACGTCGAGGTCTTCCACCGCTAGAGGTCGTACTCCCGAGCGTAGTACGCCGACAACTTGTGCAGGAAGTCTCGACGCTTCCGTACGATGCGGGCGTGGATGCGGGCCATGCGGCGGCGTTGCTCGTGCCAGTTCTGTGAGCCTTCCTGTTTGCGGCTCAACGCTCGCTGCTCGCGTTTGAGCCGCTCGTACTCGGATTCGAGGTCAAGACTGCCGACCATCGTGCTGTCGGTGTCGTGGGCGTACTTGATGATGCCCACGTCGATGCCGACCATATCTTCACGGTCAATCTCGTCCAACGCGGGTTTTTCGGGCGCGTCATCTTCCGTTTCGATGCCGAAGATGGCGTACCACTCGCCCGATTTCTCCTGCTTGACCGTGACTTGTTTGACGCAGGCGTCGTTGGGGATGTCGCGGTGGAGGTGTATCGGCATCTCACCTATCTTAGAAAGAGAAAGCACGGTCTGGTCACTCGTGTTGTTGAGTTCGAAACCAGACTGGTTGTAGGTGAGACTCCGATACTCTCGCGGACTCTTCCACTTCAGCATCCCGACCTTCCGCCCGTTCTCCTTCTTCTCCTTGAGGCGGTCGAGGTTGTCGCTGACGCGGCGGGCAACCATCTGCAACACTTTCGAGTACACATCGTTCAACTCCCCCCACCAGTCTTTCAGGTCGGGGAGCATATTCTGCATCGCTGTGTACGACAGGTACTCGTCTGTGTTGCGGAGTTCGTACAGGTAGTGGTTATCAGTTCTCGGTAATCCGATTATCTTTATTAAGACGCACCCGTGAAACCAATTCCGTGGATACCGGAGTGGGAATCGGGTTCAACCGGGACGCAGTTATCTCGTACTATCACCATCTTGATTGTTCTTGTGGTTTGTGTCACGTTCCTGATTTTCCTCCTGCTTCGGGACCGGTTTGACTCGGAGTTCGCCGAAGCCGTACTTCGAGTGGTTGCCGACGCGAGTGATCCCGTTCTTCGCTGTTTCGACCGGGCGATCACCCTCATACCCGACGACCACACCGTGATCGATGGTCTCCAACTCGTAGACGTCGCCACCTTCGACGACCTTCTCTAGGCGGTGGCGTAACTGTTCTTCGCCGTCGACGCTCCACCACCACGGGACATCGACGTTGTTCGCGGCTGGGTACTCTGACCGGAGCACGAACGGCGTGACGAGTTCGAGGATGTACGCTTCACCCTCTTCGAGCCGCGAGTAGTCCAAGTCCTCCAGATCAACGACCTCGGTACTTCCCAATCGAGAATTCGGAAGCCGAGTTGAGTTGGTATGAGCCGTTCAATCTCGGAACGGTAGCTGGCTGAATCGAAGCATCGGTCT
>NZ_FNFC01000044.1 GCF_900100385.1 Halovenus aranensis | reverse complement strand
CAGGCTCACCAGCGCTTCGGAGACGCTTCACGACCAGTTCGATCTGATTCACCGGCATCAGACGAGATTACGCGGCTGTCAATGTGATCGACTGATAACATGTAGCGAAAAGGAGTTGGAGTATGAATATCGGTGTCATCGGTGGTGGTGGACATGTTGGCCTTCCTATGGGTATCGTACTCGCCGACGCAGGTTTCTCCGTCACGCTCATCGACAAAGACGAACAACGACTCGCCATCATTGAGGACGGTAAACTTCCGTTCAACGAACCGGGTGGGAAGCCTCAGCTCGAAAACGCGCTGGCGAACGGTCGGCTGGATACTACGACGAACATCGACGCGACCGCTGACTGCGACGTTATCTTCTTCGTCATCGGGACGCCGATAGACGAACACCACAATCCCCAGATGGACGTTCTGCTCGATGTGGTCGACGATGTCGTGGACAATCTCACCAACGACCAACTGCTCATCTTTCGGTCGACCATCTACCCTGGGACAACGAATCTCGTCTGCGAAATCCTAGCAGACAAAGGATACACTGTTGGTGAAGATATCTACGTCTCGTTCGCACCGGAACGCATTGCCCAACACAAGGCCTTCGAGGAGATTGTCGGCCTCCCACAACTCATCGGTGCACCCGACAATAAGAGCTACCAGCGCACCAAGGAAGTCTTCGACGCATTCCTTGAAGCGGACTGCCACCGTCTCAACCCGACCGAAGCGGAACTCGGTAAACTCTTCACGAATATGTGGCGGTACCTCACGTTTGCCGCTGCCAATGAATTCTACCTCATCACCGAGTCGTTCGCCACGCATCACGACGTCAACGTGAACAAAATCCTTGACAAAACTGCCGAGGACTACCCGCGATTCGATGTCCCATCACCCGGTGCGAACGTTGGTGGCCCCTGTCTGACGAAAGACGGGTGGTTCCTCGTTGACAACATCCCGTTCAACGAACTCGTCTCTACGGCCTACCAGATCAACGAAGGAATGCCTGCCCAAATCATTGACCGCATGGCCGATAAGTCCCCGAATCCAAACAAGATTACAATTCTGGGAATGACGTTCAAAGCAAACTCCGACGACACCCGCAACTCGGTGTCGTTCAAGATGGAGAAACAACTCCAGATGAAAGGGTATAGGAATGTTGTCAAGGTCGAACCAAACGTCGACGAGTTCAGTAACGTCGAAGATATCGAAGACAGCGACTGGGTACTCCTCATGACGCCCCACGACGAGTTTGCTGAGTTCGACGCGATTCGAAGTCGTGTTGATAACGAAGACTGTCTGTACTGCGACATCTGGGGGCTGTGGAGCGGCGCTCGCCATCACTCCGATAACGGGTACTTCTTCGGCTACGAGTTCGACTCGAAAACGCCCGCCGTTGAGAAGGAGGTGACTCAATGAGGGTCCTCATCACGGGGAGTGAGGGTTCCCTAATGCAATGGGTGATCAAGCACCTCGTCGCAAACGGTCATGACGTCGTGGGCGTAGACAACCACGCTCGCTACGACGACTACGAGCACACGAAGGTTGTCGACAACGCCGAGTACGAGTTCCATAAAGCCGACCTCACCGACTACGATCGTGTAATGGAACTGATGGCGGACATCGACGGCATCATTAACGCTGCTGCACTCATCTACGGCGTCAAGGGTTTCCACGAATATCCTGCCGCCATCCTCTCGAATGACATCACGATCCACCGGAATATCCTCGAAGGAGCGAAAGCGAACGACGTGGAGCGCGTCGCCTACCTCTCTAGCTCGATGGTGTACGAACAGGACGAGCCCCCGCACAACGAGGACGACGTGTGGGACAGCACGGTCCCCTCCACCGACTACGGTCTCTCCAAGGTCGTTGGTGAACGCCTAAGCACGGCGTTCGATGAACAGTACGATATCCATTACACAATCTGGCGACCGTTCAACATCATCACGCCTTACGAAAAAAGTGAGGATGAAGCCGGCATCAGTCACGTATTCGCCGACTTCCTCCGGAAGATCCTCGTAGAGAAGCAGAACCCGATGAAGATTTTCGGAGACGGCGAACAAGTGCGCTGTTTCACCTGGATTGACGAGGTAGCCGGCGCCATCGCAGCCAAGTCTTTCGCCGAGGAGACACGAAACGAGGCATATAATCTTGCAAACCCTGAGCCGGTCACGATGAAGGAACTTGCCCGTGAAATCTTCGCGAAAGGCAAAGAACGAGGGCTCGTTGAGGGTGAAGAACTTGAGTTTAATCACGTGCCAATCTACGACGACGACGTTAAGAAGCGCGTGCCGTCCGTCGAGAAAGCCAAGCGCGATTTCGGCTGGAATCCCCAAGTCAAGCTCGATAACTCGCTTGAGCGGTGTATCGACAACATGAATGAAATCTACGACGAACTCTAAACACACAATAGTCAAGGGTACTAATTGCACTGTGTTCTTATTTAGCGCCGATTCGTGAATCAACGTACTTTCGAGTGATGCGGAGCAGTTATCTACAATGAGCGGAAACTAGATCAGTACACTCATGAGCGACGACTGGCCAGTCCGCTCAACGAAAACTGAGTTTGAGTGCCCGTGGTTCTCTGTCGGATACGACGAGGTTGAGACACCTGACGGCAGTACCTCCGAGTACTACTGGGTCGATAGGCCACAGGACGCGCTTGCCATCGTCGCGATTGACGGTAACGATCTCGTAATGGTCGAACAATATCGGCCGAAACTCCGTAAGCACTTCCTCGAATGTCCGGGTGGGCACGTCGAAGGAAACGAATCATTTGAGGAGGGCGCTGCTCGAGAGCTACGCGAGGAGACGGGGTTGTCGGCCGATAAATTCAACCATCTGACGACGTACTATCCCACAGCAACGGCACGTTACGAGCGTGCCGTCGTCGTCGCAGAGGAGCTTAAAAAGGGAGAGTCGATACCGGACGACCAAGAGTTCATCAACTGGCAGTACGTCCCGGTCAATGAAGCATTCGACATCGCCATGAACGCGCCGACGACTGGATGGACACTGACACCGCTGTTAATAGCCTCGAAAAGGGGGTATATTTAAAAATACATGCCACGATATTCACTCGATATATAAAATATTGTATGTTTTTACCCTGAGGATGCAACAACGGGCACAGCCTGAGCTCGTGAAATCATCTCGTTGTTTCGAGCGATTCGCTTGAATTCTTCGTAGGGATTGCGTCCCTGCTGGCGGCAGGTCGCCAGCAGGGACAGCAG
>NZ_FNFC01000024.1 GCF_900100385.1 Halovenus aranensis | reverse complement strand
GGGGAGCATTTTCCAAGCGGAAAAGTCGTGGAGGATCGGTGCCTCGTTGAGTATCGATTTGGCCTCTCCAACGCTGATATCGGGACATGGCACAACGACCACGAAAAACTCGTCATCCCTATCCCACCGACTATTGAACCCCGGCAACTCGTCGTTGAGAATGATGTCAGAGTCGGCTACGCCCTCACTAACGAGCGCAATTCCACTGGCTGTTTCCGGGTTCTCCAACTGGTCGATGATTTCATCTCTGAGTGGCTCCGGCTTCAAATCGAAGATATCCCGCCAAATCGGCACCCCGTGTCGCTCCAGTTCCGTCTGCAGGAAGTTGGCGACGTCCGTCTGTTCGTGCTTATAGCTGAGAAATACACGGCCAGTTGGATCAGTCATATATCGTCACCGACGTTGAGAGTTGAAGCAGCATCTGGGTTGTCAATCTGTTCTAACTGCTCGTATTCCTTACTATCGTGGAATAGATAGGCGTTAATCGAGAACTGACCCTCTTCGTCCTGACCAACGATGAAGAGTAGCGGATGCGGACAGTCGTAGCCGTCGTCGTTGGCGATTTCATTCATCGCCGTTCGATCGTCCCGACTGATATCGGGAGAAGCGTCGGGATGGTAGTGCCATTCACCGAGATAGTCGATACCGATGCTCTCCCTGGCATCTTTGAGCCACTCCTCGACTTTGTCGGTTCCTCGGAGGAATCGAGTTGGTTCTTGAATGGAGTCCCGCGGTGGGTCTCGGGCATTAACCACCAGTGCTGGTCCATCGAGACGGTCGGTACCGGCCAAAATACCGCCCGTTTCACATGGATGTTCCTTTCGGCAGCGATCATACATCGCTTCAAGACACGTGGCCGGAATCTGTACGGTGATTGGTGATTCCGGTGCTCGCCATATTGTTCCGTCCTGAAAGGGAGGTGTGGCCTTTGAAATAGTCGGCAGATCGTCGTCACTACCGGTCTCGAGTACGGTGAAGTGATTCTCGCGCAGACTCAATGCCGTCGCCTGATCAAGAAGCCGTGTCACTGTCCCAGCCCACGTCATCACCCGGTCTGTTCGGATAACTGATGCTGGGTGCCAGCAGCCCACTCGTTCGGGGATGGCATCCTCGTCTTCGTCCCATTCGATCTGTTCTTGCAACCGCCATGGATCGAACGCTTCGTTGTAATCGCTGTACGGAAAGGTATGTGAGTAAGCTGTGAAGCAGAACAACCGGTTCGCTCGCCGACCCATCGCAGCGGAGCAAAACACGACCGGGTGATTCCATCTAATCGCATCCAGAGCGCGACGAACTCCCCGTGACGCGGTACAGTCAATTACTACCTCCGCTTCTCTAATTGGCTCCGGCAACTCACCGCTCGGTGGAAAGGCGCTATCCACATCAAGGACCTGGGCGTACGGTGCAATGGATTCGAGCCGGTCCGCGATTGCTGTCGCCTTGTTTCCTCCCACCTCATCGATTGTTAGTGTGTGGCGAGCCACGTTGCCGATCTCATGCGTGTCGTTGTCGATGATGGTAAGCTGCTGACAGCCGGCTCGAACGAGGTTCTCGGCAACCATACTGCCGAGCGCTCCCCCTCCGATGAGCACGATGTTGCGATCCAGAAACCACTCTGTCATATGCCCGCGTCTGGTGAGCTGCTCATGCGACCAGTTGTCCGAGTCCAGCCACCGAATCTGTTCCTCTCCGGCTTCCCGCCGTTCGGCTATCTCAGGCCCCTTTCCAGTATCTCGAAATCCGCCGGAAAGGTCATTCGGATCTTTGAACTCTTTTATTTCGATTGGTTGCCAATAGATGATCTCGGGGTCGCCGTCAACCGTTGCTGGGATGGGGAATCCAATTAGAAGGATCTTGACCGGCTCATCGTCCAAGACGGGCTTGATATTCGCCCGTAGTTCGTACGGGTCGGTCTCGGTACCCTCGAAAAATACGTCTAACTGTTCCCACGTCTCCGGGGCCTCCCACGGGGGTTCAATCGGCACCTCTTCTAACAATGCCCACGCTCCGGAAACAGAGTCATCAGGATTCGAATCGATATATCCGCCCCATTGTGGCTGATAGACGACTTCATCGTCGCTATCTTTGAACGTACCAGTCGCGTATGTCTCTTCAGCAGTTGGCAACGAGCGGAGATTGACTGTCCCCCACTGTCCATACGCCGTCATCCAATCTGAGAACGACTCCTGCGTCTCGTTGAATGCGATGGTCGTGGCCGAAGCCGAGTTCGTATCGAAGGCCGGGATTTCAAACGGTTCGTCTGGTTCCCGGAGTTCCCCTTTCGCAGCATTACTTAACCACCGCAATGCTCGGTCCATATGCCAACAGAGTCGATCACGGCTTGTGCTGGGTTCGCCGGTGGCTCCCGTTTGACTGAGGGTGTGCCCATACCGAGCAACACAGATATCGCCTCTTCGCCACGGAGTATCGTCGCTCCCAGCAACGTTCAGCTTCTGGTGGGGAAATGTGGCGGTAATGGTGTTCTCTTCTTGATCCGCAGGGTAGACCCCAATTGAATCGGCGGGGTACGTATCCCGTAGATGGAGATACCAGTCTGTCTCGCGTGGGACGTCCGGATGGGGTTCTAAGTCGTCTGGAGAAAGCCTGATCTTGACAATCCACCGTCCGTTGCTATCGTCTCGATATGGGTCTTTGAGGACGGTGACCCCATCTCGTTCGGCAATGGCTGCGACGGCTTCTGTAATTTCTTGGGGTGGCATTTATCACGTTAGCTGTCCGACTCGGCGAACTGGTGGTCCGATGGATCCTCTACCTGTGAGGACGAGCCTACTGAGATGGCCTTCTCCCCTCCATCGTCAGAATCGTCGTCACTTCCGAATGGAGGGAATTTCTCGCCGAAGAGCTGGTACCAGTAATCCCTCGATGTTTCTTTGTCCTCCTCATCCAGTGCTGTCCGCGCGAGCTCTGCGGCATCCTCTGCCTCATCGTAGAACGCCGCGAAATCTTTCCCGTCGATTTGTTTTAGGACGTCATTCTCGGAGGTTCTCGGGAGACCGTGAGCAGGCAGGGTAGGGGTTTCCTCAGCCATTGCTTCGGTCTTGAACTTCCGTGTAAGTTCTTCGAGCGTCCTTGTCACGCCCTCGGCGACGCTGTTGATATCATCAGGACAGCACTGGCCAACGATGTGCTCGAGGGGATAGCTTGTCGGTCCTTCGACGTCAGATGTCTTCGTTCGCCGCCACCATTTGATGGCCTTGACGACGTTCACATAGTGGCCATCCGTGATATCGTTCTTATTTACAGTGAAGGCGATAGTCGCGAGGGGATGGGTATTCTCCCACTCGTTCTCATCTCGACGTGGGATCTTGAGCGGTTCGTCCTTCCACTCATCGTCGCCATCTGCTGAGATATTGAGGGCCTCTGCCACCGTCGAAAGGTCGTCCGGAGTCAGGGCTGTTCCCACGTCCAGTGAACCCAGTGATTTGACGGCTTCACGTGTTGCCTCGCTGGGTGCCGCTGTCAAGACGAGATCGATTTCCACCTTCTCTTCCTTGATCTTGTAGGAGTGGGCATTCGGTTCCCACTGCCCCTCATAGTGTTCCTTCAGGAACGGTTCGCATTTCTCCAGCGCTACGTCGGTATCAAGGTCACTGCTGAGATCAGAGACAAAGACGACGTCAACGTCGGATTTCTCGTTTTCCTGCGGTCTGAGTGCCGTCCACCGGCGGTAGCTCCCCTGTAGAAAGTCTGCAACGTAGAACTCGTCGATGTCGTCGTCAGTCTGCAAGTGATCGCGGAGGGTTTCGTGACCCTCCTTGTAGGCATTATTGTGTTCGTCCTGCGGGCGGATGTCTGACAGGAAGATCTCGAACAGTGTGGGAAGTGTGGTCATAGTGTATCGATGTTCTGGGATGTTTTAAGTGGTTGTTGCAGCAGACGGTGACTCAATGATCGCGTATTCTCGATCTCGGCTCGTGCCCTCAGCCTCGAGGAGGTTGTACTGGGCCATCTTCGAGAGATAGGACCGGACTGTCCGTTTCGTCCGTGGTTCGTCGACTTCGTCCGTATAGTGGTCGTGGATCTCACTCGGCCCGACCGGGCCGTGGTCCCGGACGATGTCGTAAACGACGCGCTGGTGGGGCGTGAGTGAATCGAGGCTCTTCTGCTTGATCTGCGCACGGGCATCCTCGGCGGCGTCCAGGAGGACGTCGTCGGTGATGTGCTCGTGGTTCTCGCGATCGGCTTTGCCGGCGGCCGTTCGAAGGATGCCGATTGCGAGGCGGGCGTCGCCGGCGGCCGCGTCGGCGATCCGGTAGAGCTGGTCGTCGGTGATGACGTCCTCATCGAGTCCCCACTTTGCCCGCGCACTCAGGATATCGTACAGCTGCTCGTCGTGGTACTTGTCCATCCGGACGTGTTCGCTGGAGCGCAGCCGGCTCACGAGGCGGTCGTCGACGCGGCTGAACAGCTCCTCTTCCTTGTCCGCGATGCAGATGATCGCGAACTGCGGGAGGCTGTGGAGGTCGTAAATGACGCTGGGGTCCTCCAGTTGGTCGACCTCGTCGAGAATGACGACGGTTCGCGGGCCGTCGTGCTGCTGGAGGCGGTCGACGAGTTCGTCGTGCGGCGTCGACTGTCGGTGGATGTCGATGGTCGCGCCGAGGTCGTCGAGGATCTGGTAGAGCGTGCGGAACCGCGTGTAGTTGCGCCAGCAGTTGACGTAGGTGGTCTCGACATCGAGGACCTCTTCCCGAAGTCGTTCCGTGACGAATTTCGAAATACACGTCTTCCCCGTCCCGCTGGGTCCGGTGACGATAGCTGTGTCGGCTGGTTTTCCGTTCGTGATGGGCTCGAGAACGCTGGAGAGGTGGTTGACTTCGGCGTCGCGATGCTCAACTTCCCGAGGGACGAACCCAGCGCGGAGTACGCGAGCATCGCGGATCATCTGTATCTAGTAGACTACTTTCTGGTCATAAAAGTGTAACCGGGGTGTTTCCGGAAACGCTCTTGCCTAGGAGATTGGTTCGAAGATTGCGTTCCATCGGTAGTTATTCGCAATTTAGGCGTTTCTCTGGTTCAACACGATTTTCAGCCGACTTAAGCGGGAAATTGAGGTGACACAATAAACGATGCGCCGGCCCATTGAGCACTTCGCCAGAGCGCTCGATACGGTTGCCCTCGATCTGGTTAGGCCTGTCTAAATCGACGAAGTGTGCGTTTTTGTTGGGAAAAAAGGCCGCGAGCGTGAAGTTCCCACAATCACCTGTTCCAGTTAACGCCGCTGGTATCATTTTGCTGGGAGTCTGTGACTGCCAGGGTGATTCTTCCTTTACCTGGGATCCTGGGAGGCTCTTTGCTGAGAGCGATCTTGCCGTCTTGCTCGAGTCCACTTACGTAACGACGGGCTGATTCGGTTGCACAAGCGAATTTGTCGGTGTTCCGGGTTACATACTGACTGAGTTCAGACTGAAGGTAATCCCAGACCTCTCTCCCATCTGAAAAACCCCAGCGGTCGGATAATTGTCCGTTTGATGTGGGTTGTTGCTCTACAATATCGATTACTCGACGGTCAAAGGTATCTATACTTCTGTCCTGAATCCTGATTTCGAACGGTCGCCAAGCGGTTGATCCGCCTGGCCAGAGATTTCCGTACAGGCACCGATAGAGAACCTGTCCTCCCTGCGTAACTAACTCCCGTAGCTGACTGTCGTTCTCAATTGATGCATATTCGCTGACATCCATCAAAAATAGACTGAACGACTGAAATGCACCCAGTGAGGGATTACGTCGGCAACGAGATTTGTGGAAGCTAATGCTCTTTTTAACGCTCTGGACTGTATGCTGTTTCCGGCGGTAACTGTCCTCAGTGCTCTGGAATCGCTCTATAACGCGTTCTGCGTCCGACAAATCGCTAATAACCGGCAAAGGTCCGAGGGTTGATTTTGCGAATCCGACTTGATCATCGAGATCCATCGTTAGCTCGTCTTCTGGGATTCCCCAGTAATCGATTGCTTGATCTACGTATTTATCCCGAGAAGTAGAGTTGCGCTTCGTTGTGATTTCAGGACGGGAAATCGGACATCGATCGTTAGCGTCTAACAAGTATCCACTTAGAGTTGGGTCGATACACCGTGCCGAAAATGGTATTGCTTCTACAGTATAGACATATTCTGCACCATCGGTATCCACGACCCTTAGTACACCAAAGTGGTCCGTAAGAAGGTCCATTGGCTCATATTTCATCCAATTGGACAAATCATCCAGCTCTTCCTTGTCGATGGGGAAGTCTGGAGCGAGTTCATTTGCGGTGTATCGGGCACCCTTGAGGCGATCGACAACGAGATCGGTGACTGGTTCCTCAAAAACGTGAATTCCGCCACGTCTGTTTGAAGGTACTGTTTCTGCAATCTTGCCGTCGGTCACGACGTGGCCTGCGTCCACAAGCTCTTGCCTTTCTACCTCGGGCTTGTCATAGAATTCGTCTGTCGGAATCATAGCTTTCGGCTGTATCGGTTGGTTATTCTCTGATCCAGTTCGTACATTATTGGTATTCGTGCCGGTAAGCGCTCAGGTAGATTCAATCAAACGGCTGATGAGTGAGTTCCGTTCCAAAGTTTCTCGATCGCCAACTAATGTAACGTCTTGTGCACAGTTGAAGCAGGTGTAGAGTTGCTCAATATCACTCACGGGCGGAGTGACCACTCGTTCTTCGCCTGTAACGGCGAGACTGACTACAGCTGAGTCTACATGAGCTCCAGATAGCTGATCGGGGAGACGAACCGCTATGTCTTCCCCAATTTCTTCTAACTCTTCTCGAATGGCATTTGCATGGGCGACAAAGGGAGTAACAACCAAATCTGGAGAGACGTTTGTACAAACTTCAGCTACCTTTTCAGCTTCGGCTTTATTCTGTGTCAGGCGCTGATGGAGGTATGGTGTCGCATGTACGGGGATACTGACCTTCAGACGATGATGATCGTTATCAATAGGATTACTGGTCCGGACTTTGAATCTGATGTCCTGGATTGTGTATGTCTCGCCGAACGTTAGTGCGCTCGCGTCAAGGGTTCTAAGTTGTTGTAGAGACTGAGAGATATGGACTGCATCAACTTGTTCGACTGGTTCCAGCCGGATGAAGCGGGTTTCGTCTTCTTCAGTGGATGTTGGTACTTGATACTCTAGTGAGGTTTCACCGATGGCCGTTGCTATTGCTCCATCCGTATCTCTAAATTCGAAACTTCCGTCAATAGTCTCAGCGTCAAGTTCCAGCCCCGAAAATGCAGATTGCATTGTACGAGTGAGTTCTGCTTTCACCTGAATGCTCTGACTGTCGCCGCTCTCAATATTCGCGAACCGCCGGTATAGACGGTTAAAATACGCCTCGTCAAGACGGGCCTCTCTAGCCTCCCCACTAACAATCTCAGGACCAGACCGGCGAGTGTCACCAATTGCCGCTACTCGATCGCCGAGAATCTGGAGGAAATGGAACTGGGGTTCTGCAAGACTTTCCGCACCCACAATTACGATCGTGTCGAAGAATTTGTCAGTATGGGGCCGAACCGACTCATCACCATCTCGCATAGCGTGGAATACCTGTTCACTAAGCGCATAACGTGCCGATGAAACCACGATAGATGCGTCGCGAAGCCCCTCATAAATCTCGTGCCCATCAGACGTTCCAGTAAGACCCGTCGTCGCTCCACCAGCGAATCCGTCCATTCTAGTCGCCCCTTCGACTGATGAAAGTCGCTCTTCGACCGAGTCGGTCATTTCAGGCCGCGTACAGAGAATTAACGCGCGTTGTTCATCGTCAGGTATCTCTTCGCCACCAGCGGGGCTTGGATACTGCTGCGTGGCAAGTTTTGTAACAATATCAGTAACGAGCGTAGTCCGCTCGCGACGGACTGGAACATCCATATATAATTCCTTTGCGTCGGTGTACTCGGAAAGAGAATTTAGGTCCGAAGGGTCAAGACTGTCCTCGTTATCGCCGGCCTTTCCTGTCGTTTCAAGGAGGGGTGATACCTCTCCTCGCTGAGCGTAGTCCAGTTGTGACAACAGCTCACGTGGTAGAGAATCAGCGGCGACGGTACGGACGGCTTCATACGTCTCCGTAGGATCAAGGAAGGCTGAATTGGGCGTTGATTTCAGCTGGAAGACATACTTGTTCTCAACCCGGCCATAGTATGTGGCTTCTTGATAGTATTCTGTGCCGGTCTGCATGAGACGTACGCCCGAACCTGGGGTAAAGGACGGAACTAGCCCCGTATCTGACGTGAAGACCATCCTTCGTTGGCCCTCTAAGGCGTTAAGCTTGAGATCAGGGATTCGTAACCCTGCCTCTGACAGTGTTTCTGGAGCTAATTGCTCAAGTTCGTAGCCTAATCGTTTCCGATGGTCTCGCTCAGTGTTCAGTCCCTGACGAAGCCCCGTGTAATGGTCGGTGACAGCGGGGTCTCGGAATTCGAGTCGTTGGTCACAATCGTCGAAAAGCGGACACTGGGATATGATGTTCCCTTCATCGTCTGATTCAAAGCACGGCCACCGGCGCTCAGACTGACAGTAGTATTGACAAGGTGATGGAAGAATCTCATTTTCCTCTTGGTCGGTTGTCGGTGACTTGAACGTACAGCCAGTACAATCCCGACCGTAAGTCGTCGGCACACCGAATCCATCGCGAAGAACAGATGCCTCATTCCGGAGAGAAAGAATGTCTTCTACATCGCGGCGCCGCAATTCGACTTCTTCCAACACGACGCTCGATTCGTTCGCAAGGTTCGGATACACGAGATAGCCGCTGACCCCTTTGTCAATTCGATCATGGAGACGCTCTCCCGTCTCAAGAGTTTCGAGGAGGAATGCTAGGAGATAGACCCGGAGCTGAAATCGGTGATGATTCCGTGTTTTATCGGTCAGCTTGTAGTTGGTTTTGAGGTCATAGGGGGTCCCATCGATGATTAGGTCAACGCGGCCATTAAAGCCGACAGAGGCAGATAGGCCTACTTCTGCACTAACGTCTGTCGCTGAAGCGATTCGGTTTGTAAACTCGTCGTCTGTCAGAAGACGAGTAGCAGCATCTAACGCGTTCTCCCGAATTCGGTTGGGGCTCACCCATGCCAACCGACACAGAGCCATCTCGATAGAATACTCTGATTCAATTAGCTCTTCAAGAGATGCCTCAACTTGGGCTTCCGACCATCCACCTTCGAATTGACCTTTGCCCCCTTCTTCGATGGCGTGTTCTACTAATGTGTGGACAATTCTACCTTTGATTGCTCCGGGAGAAAGATCGTACCTACCGGGTGAATATACGTTCTTCTCGTAGAGAAGGTCGTAAATACGGGGGCACTCGCTAGCGGAGCGCATCTCACTTTTGCCGATTGCGGTATCCGGGTCTCGGATTATGATTCCGGTGACGTTGAAATACCACTTGCCGTTGTGTGTGTTAGGAATTCCCCTGACGACGACCGACTCGTCTTGCTGTAAAGGCACCTCGTCGATTATTTCACGAAGATACGATGCGGTTCGCCCGAACGAGTCCGTCCAAGCAGGATCCTCATGCCAGATCGAGAGGAAGGCATCACCTTCGAACTGACCAGACACCCGAACTGGATACAGTGTCTTGTCTCCGCCTTGTTGCCCTCTTCTTGGGTCACCAACGACTGTACATCGGATAGTGACTTCCTGGCCATAGTGCGTCTCGTCGTCAACGATGTCCTGAATCGGATAGATCATCTTCATTTGCCTCCATCAAGTACCGCTAGTGCGCGTGCGAGGAGACGGCGGTCGAGCATCTGTTCTTGATACCGATACTGGTGTGTGCAGGAATCCCGTTTTAGACAGTCCGGGCATGCATGAATACACTGCTTGGTCACCTCTTCTATTCGTTCAGCCAACTCACTGAGATCGCGGCGCTGGGAACGTCTATTCGCAAACCGACGATACGTTTCTCTGACTCGGGTGTCGAAGAACGTTCGGTCCTCCAAAGCAAATACTAAGTCTACCGGCCGTGGTGTGCGGTTTAGTTGTTCCTTCGTTGTCGTATATGTCTCAGCAACAACGCTATAGAAGCGGGCCATTTCCCGAGTTTCGGCAATTCGGTTAAGGCGTCGGTGAAGTAGCGGTTTGACGTCGTCGTACCGAGCGTACGAGAAGTCGACTCCAAGGTCCTGAAACACATCATTGAACTCGGGTACGTCGCGCCCAGATGCAATCTCGTTCGTTTGGGCGAGGTCAAACACGTACTCTCCAGAGTATTCCTTCAGCAAGGAAACCAACGTCTCTTCTGTAGCACCAATATGGCAGCTCGACTGTTCAGCAAGCCCGCTTAGCAGTTCAGTATCGGATAGTTCGCGTAAGTCATCGAAGACTTCACGGCTCACACCAGCACCGCCTTGAATTGAATCATAGATACCGATCTCAACGGTTTCGCCGCTCGCCTCTATGAAGTTCACGTCATACCAAGCTTCGAAGTCACCACCTCCGGCACTGTATTCTGCCGCCCACGAAGCAAGTCCATGTTTGAGTGAATGGATAAAGACATGCTCAGCAAATTGTCTCACTGACTCGCCGTCAGCACACTCCTCAATGATGGATTCCAACGAATCTCCATATTCATCCAGAAGCGTCTCATAAGTCGAGATTTCCCCGTCATCGTAATCAAGCAATCCTAACCGCCGGTCCCCAGACGGTAAGAGGCTCGGAAGACGTGCTTCAATGTCGTTAACACTGGCCTCAAATAGCGAGTCTGGCCCGTCAGACCCCATCGAAAAGAGGTAGTCGACCGCAATTAGGGCACGATAGAACGGGGTAACGCTAAATGCGTGCTCGAGAGCCTCCTCTTGGAAGAACAGGCGATCCCATAATCGACGGTATAAGAGCGAAAATTGGAGGTCTCGGAAAAGTGGCGTTTCTTTCTGGAAGACTTTGTCAAGTAACTCAGTGACTATCGACCGGTCTATATCAAACATCAGAACCTGGCTTTCCTCACGGCTACCGACGAATGCAGTGGCGTCATCTTCCTCGTGACGATAGCGAATTACCTCAGAGAATGTCCTCTCTTCGCCGTATAACGTCAACAGGGTGGCATAGTACGATTTAAGAAATGTCGCGTCGCTGTTGAACTCTCCCTGCTCAATGAGGCCACCGGTCATCGTCGACAAATCCAGTGACTCGGGACTGTCGCCTCGTCCAAGGGGGTGCTTAAACCAGAGGAACTGCGAGGTCGGATCACTTTTCAGCGTCGTGAGCTCCTCTTCTGGGACGTCCTCTGGTTTCTGGTTCCTTACAACTCCGTTCGCAGAATCCCAATAGTAGTGCGTATGCTCTCCGTTCTCACCCACGCTCGGATTCCAGACGATGAACTGTTGGGGAATGTAGACGCTTACCTCGTCTACAGGGTGCTCAAACGGTGTGTACCGCTCTTCTCCACTCTGTGGTAGAATCTCGGACAGTTGGCTGGATGTTCGAATGTGCAGCCCGTCGTTAATATCTGCAAATCCTCTTCTCGATGAAGGCCCGAAATCGCCAGTCCATAGGTCGAATTCCCATCGGCGTTTGTAGCCGCCGGGCAGAAAGCTCCCCAACATAAGATCGAGCGGCTCATTCGCCAAAAAGCCGCCATTCGCGTTGACAACACTGATGTTACCGCCGACCTGCTCAGAGATGAACGTACCAGGAACGCTAAATGGCCTTGTTGCCTCTGGATCAAGTTCGAAGAGGTCTGGTATATGGCAATATGGACGGAAACGATTACGCTGGACCTTATCGAGTAGGTCAGATTGGTATTGAATCAGGCCATTAAGTCGTGCCAGCAATCGCTCTTCTTGCGTTAGGTCATCTGCTTCCGAGAGAGGAGTTTGATCGCTCATTTGTTGGAAGTGTTCTCCAAGTCGAGATTCCCCGCCGCAATCTCCTGGAAAAGCCGGCGCTTGAACTTCAGATCATCAAGGCTCTCTTCGAGATCGGCCTGACGAGTCCCTCTAGGGAAGCGTGCTGCCTCCCAGAATTCTTGGATGTCCCCTCCACCTACACTTGCAGGTGTTAACGGGGCCTGTGTTAGATTGATGTAGTCTCCAATTTCATCAATCACGGCAGTAATCTGCTCCTCGGGCATCATCGGGAACGCCTTGCGGAGCCAGTTAGCGATCTCATCCTGCTCATGTGTGAATTTCTCGTCTAACTCCTCAATGTCTAATCTTCGGTATATCTCGTCCGCGGTTTCGTTGTCAGTGACGTTCAAGTAATCGAAGATGGCAGAGACGAGGTGCTCTGTTCGAACAAACCTGTTCTCTTCATCCAGATTGATTTCGAGGTACCTCTCATCTGGGTCAGAGAGCAGGTTTTCATGGTGGAAGTAGAATGCGTCTTCAGGACGTGACCCGAGAACGACTACTGAGATTGGTTGATCATCAGGATCACGACCTCCTCTCCCTTTCCGTTGTACGAATCCGGGGATGTTCATCGGTGCTCGGTACTGGAAGGTTCCAATTATGCCGGGATGATCGAACCCAACCTCCAGTGCGCTAGTAGTGACCATAAGGTCCCAATTGTCGTCTTCAACGCGGGTCCCATCCGGAGTCTCGGTTCGGCCACTTTTGTGCAGGTAGACATCCATCGGCTCAAGGTCAAGCTCGTCGGTCATCGTCCACCAGCACTCACCTGCCTCATAGACTGGGCATGGATTCAGGTTCTTGTTCGGAGGAAGTGGTTCACAAACCGCCCGTTCATGGGATGCTGCATTCGATCTGAACTGGTGCTTGGGGCAGTCTGGATTCGTCCCTGGTTCATCTTCGTCTCGCAGGAAAGCATCAGGAGTACGGAGAGTGAATAACTCCTGACCCTCGACACCTCGTCCAGACTCTGCGTCTTGGATGTAATCACCTAGTCTTTTGACGGAATCGATAGAATCAACGAACCCCAGAATTTTGTTCTTCAGTTGACCCTCGTCAGACTCCTGTTTGAGGATCGTATGGTACATCGTGAAGGCGACCTGAATCATGGACGAGAGATTCGTTACGTTCGTCTCTTCGAAGTCCTCTGGCCCCCATTCACGCCGAGGTTTGTACTTTGCTTCACCCTGTGGAACCTGGACCTCTCGGGGGTCTGTAGCCTTTATAAATATGAGATATTCCCACCCGATTTCTTCAATCTCACTCTCTTTTCTAAATTCCTTACTCGTCTCCTTCCATGGGATATCTTCGTTCTTCCCTCGGGGAGTGATTTCTCTAGCACTGGGTGCCCCAAATATTGCCTCTGTGAACTGTTCAGCGTTTGATATTGTTGCACTGGAGGCAACCAAGTTGGGTTGTTGGTCAGGATCGACTTCACGCATCGCAGCTTGGAACCGCCGCATTACGTTTGCGACATGCATTCCGTACTGGTTCGTATAGACGTGAACCTCGTCGAGGACAACGAACTTTGGAGGTGACGCGTGTTTCCAGAACTGATCGTAGCCCCGGTGATCCATCAACCGTCGATGAAGCGTATCGGGAGTGACTACGATGATGTCGGCTGTGGCTCCCTTATCTGATCGGGCAAAGTCAGCCTTATGCGCGGGATCCTTGTCACAGACCATGTCATCGGTCGGCATTCCCCCATCACAGCCGTCAACGGGGCAGCTGATCTCGGATTGGCTTGCACTACCGTGTTGGAGAGCAACTGTTATCGGGAGCGAATCATAGGGCAGTTCGTCGTCTGCAGCGATAATCTGTTCAATCTCGTAGAGATACTCGACGATGCGCTCAAACTGGTTATCACACAGATCTTTTCGGGGGTATGCAAGAACAGCGTCAACACCGCCTACCCGAATGTTGTCATGGTTCGCCGTCAGGCTGTATGCGAGTATCGGGAACAAGAAGGCCTCTGTCTTACCACCGCCGGTGCTCGCGGTAATAACGTGGGCTCGTTCTTCGTTTCGTTCGGTAACTGCCCGGCGATAGAGTTCATCGAGGGATCTCCCCTGGAATGCAGCTAACCCGGTCATACCCCGGCGCTTACAAAGCCTGTATATCAGGGTGAGCGCATCATTCGTGGCCTCTCGCCAGTCTGTACGCCCGACAGACCCAAACTCAGAAGCAGGTTCGCCGGTGCTTGCGCGCTGTAAAATCTCTCTAATTTTGTCACCCAAGTCAATTCCTTGGTCGCCCCATTTAGGCTTCTCACGGGACTGTATGTCCATCTTGACCATCTTCGTGAGACTGGGAGCATGCTCAAATCCACTTTGGTCAGCGAACCGCTGGCGAAGTAGTGCGAAGTACCTAGTGACTTCTGCTACACGACTCCGAACGCGTTGTTTGTCGTAGACATAGAGTAAGACATCCCTTTCGACAAGTTTGTCGATGACGTGTTGGAAGAGTAGCTGGCTGGCCGTTTTGGTAGTTAGCTGAGCAGGGAATACGTAGGTAATATCGATATTTTCGCCAGTCTCCGGTTCATTTTCACCGAGTACGAAGGTTCGGTGAAACCGATCGAACAGGTCGGACAGTGCTACCGTAGCATCGTAGTTACCGGCGTTGATCTGCTGCTTACAAGCATTATCAACCCATCTAAGAACATGCTGTTGGAGGTCATCATGGTCTTCCTCGTCAACTAGAACCTCCCACATCTCCTTGACAGCATCAAGGTGCTCA
The DNA here is from genome assembly GCF_900100385.1 of Halovenus aranensis. Classification (GTDB taxonomy): domain Archaea; phylum Halobacteriota; class Halobacteria; order Halobacteriales; family Haloarculaceae; genus Halovenus; species Halovenus aranensis. The sequence continues at coordinate 2,937 of NZ_FNFC01000024.1, read as the reverse complement.
TGCTGTCCCATCGCTGCATTACTCATTGGTCATCACGACCGTTATGTCCTCGATGTCACTCGTAGAGTCCGAGTAGACATCTTTGAGTTGACTAAACGCTTCTGTCTCATTGAAGTCTGTCTCAGTGACGATCTTTGTGAAACTCCCATCATACTCACGCAAGGCAGCGACAAATTGCTCACGCCGAGTCGGCCCTTTTGCGCGTTCACGAAGGTCGTCAATGAGTGTCGGCGCCGTGGCGAAGTCGCCCTTCTTCACGGTTTTCCGTGCTTCCTCAAGCAGCTCTTTCCCATCCTCGTCGGAGATTTCCGGGTCGAGGTCATCAAGCTGTTTTAGGTACTGTTGCTGCTGCTGCTCAATCCCTTGTGACTGCTCTTTGAGTGATTTGAGGTCTGGCTCAATCTCTTCGAGGGTGCTGAGGGCAACCTGGAATTCGCCACTGTTGAATTGATCTCGGTAATCGTCAAATCGAGATTCAATTGTCTCAAGTTGCCCTTCTAGTTCCGCGTGCGAAGGGTTCTCTGCTGCAATAGCGTCGATATGGTCTTTCGCGCTGTCCGCTATGTCACGGAGTTGCTTGAATTTCTCAGTACATTTCGACTTGACTCCCAGAAGCTGCTCAACCTCATCGTCTATCGTATCTACCCGGTCATCGATGCTCCCAGTTCGTTTCGCAAGCCGCTCATACTGCTCGTTATCAATGAGCGACTCAAGTTCCGTATCTAACTCTCCCAACTCGTCATTGTAGTCATTAAGTTGAGACCCAAATGAACCCTCTACATCAGATTTCGAAATTTTCCGTCGAAGATCGTCAATATCGTCCCGAACTGAAACTGCGTTACCGATGATCTTCTCTTTGCGGTCAGAGACCGTATCTTCTAGGTCTTCCTCTATTCCCACAATATCATCGATGAGGGCCCGAACCTCGTTCAGGTCATTGTGGGTCGGATTGAAAACTTCATCAAACTGATCGAGTTGAGTGGTGTAGTCGTCAATCCGGTTCTTGTAGCTATTGATACTCTTGGCGTCAAGCGAAACCGCTTCTTCGTAGAGCACCTGCGCCGCATCCAGCCTAGATTGCGCTCGGGACCTAGCTTCATTATACTGGTCCTCAACACTAACAATGTCGTACGCATCGTGAATCTCTCCTTCCCGTTCTACTGTCGTGGGCTCAACGTAGTTCTGTCTCTGGAGATGATCCAGATACCACTGAATCATCGCATTCTCGTCACCACGTGAACATCCAAGGGCAAAATCCGTAGTGACCTGTGCTTGGATTTCTTCCATAGTTAGCGCCCCCTGTTCATTGAGGCGTCGATAAATCTCATACCAAGGGGGCCTATCGTTCTCAATATCTGGGTAAATCCACCGTTGACCAGATTTGGCTACTAGATTCTGGTCCTTGAGGCCGATCATGTGGTCGGATTTTAGATTATAGCTCTGTATATCTAATTTGTCCTGCAAATCTCCGATGGTAAACTCTCGGGCGTCGTTCTTTTCTAAATGGTCAATTACATCTCGATGGACTTTGTCGGGAAATGGAAGAATGGTCTCAGTGAAGGTCTCTTGTAAGCCACCGATAATGCCGATCTCAGAGATCAACGTGTGCCCATCGACCATTCCTTCAGCTTGAATCTCAGAATCACCGAGAGCTAACAACCTACCGTAAATGAAGTTGTCACGTTGTTCGGTAGAGAGATTGACCTCTATAATGCGGTCGGTGACAAACTGTCGCTCTTCGCTGTCTAGCCCGTTAACATACTTATTCGCCTCCGCGGATTGCTGCTGATTTTGTTTTACCAACGCACCGAAGGTAGCCCCCCGGGATTGGTAGGCTTCGACGTAGAGCTTGAGCAATTCTACAGGGATCTCCTGACCGTTATAGACCCCAACGGCGACAGTTGGCTTTCCTTTTCCTGGCCCTCGGTCAACATCAATTAAGTAAAGAGCGTATTCGTACCGGCCGGCAGCGGTGGTGGCTGGATCCTTGTGTAGGCTCCCTTTACCCATCGATTGAACCGCCAGCGCTAGCCCACGTGAAAGGTATCTTTGGTATTTGTCTGGGGCATTCGTTGCTTGGAGATCGAGTTTCTGTATTTCCGTACCTTCGTCACCTTTTCCGCGGAAGAGGAAGTCTTTGGCCTCTTCGCTCAGAACGTAATAGTATCGGCCGTGTCGGTCACGCTTTTCAAGCACTCGGATTTCGCCAGCATCTTCTCCCTCAACAGTAACTGGACTCATGAGAGCGCCAGGCACGCCGTCTGAGAAAGAATTCTCTGGAATCGCATCTCCTTCTCCAATGAGGCGCCCCTCCAAACGCTCGAAGTCATCTCGTGCGTCCGGGTGTGCATCCTCAAGCCCCTTCTTGAGTGTGGTGAGTGCTTCTCCACTTAGGAGATCCTCGTCACGCACAAGAGAGGTAAAATCTCTAAGAGCGTAAACGATAGCATCGCCATCAATCCTGTCCGCATCTACCTTCGCTGCGTAGTTGAGGGCCTCAGAGTATATCTGAAGGATTGATCGTGGATGGCCGCCCGTAACCTCAGTTACAACATCGATAGTGTCCTCCACAATTGGTGAAATTTCACCACGGCTAGAAGTTCGGTGGACATCCATCCGGTCAATTAGCATCTCCTTGACGTCCGATTCAGTAAGATCGCCGAGATAAATATCGTCTCCTTGGAACCTTTGAACTAACGCATTACCAAGCGAGTCGTCGTCATCCTCGTATTGGGTAATCGCCATTCGTGCACCTTGAGAGAACCCGAGGAGAATATGCAGGCCAGAGGTGTTCAATTCGTTAACTAAGTGGAGGAACGAGCGAATAAACCGCTGTACCTTCTGCACGTCATTTTCTGCCTCAATATCTTCTGCTTCGTCGATGAAGAGGTAGACTGAGCGGTATCCTAATTCTTCCCTAGCGTGTGTGACGATTTT
>NZ_FNFC01000034.1 GCF_900100385.1 Halovenus aranensis | reverse complement strand
TGCCTTCTGCGACGTGATACAGCGCTTTACTGACTGACCGGTTCCGCAACACCCCACCGCTGAACGCCCCCTCCGCATCGAAATTCGAAATCGGCGCCTTGTTATCCTCGAGCCACCAACTGCTCAGTCCCGTTCGCTGCTGTAGCTTTCTGATCTCTGCCGGTGATGTCAAGTTTTGTCCGGCATAAGCGGCACCGACTTTTTCTGGAACTATTATTGGCTCCGCTGAATCATCATTTGGATATCCATTTAATTCTAGATACCTTCTATCTGAGTCGTAATCCTCTGGTAAGATGTTGTCGATCGTGTTCTTAGCCTCTTCAGCGCGCTCACTTTGCCAATCGTCATCTTGCGCGGTGTCAATGGTAGTGGCTTGTAATTTACCAGGACTATTCTGTGCATAGTCGTCCGTTTCGAACAACTCCTCCAGCAACCACTCTTGCTGCATGTAACGGTACACGACCTTGCTCCCACCACCACCAATACCAATCAGCACATCAGGAGTCTTACAACGAGGCATTACGACGGGATTCGGAGGTGTATAATAAAAAACCTTAGCTACCGGCATATTTCTGGCAAGCAATTGTAGAATATGTGTCAATAATCAATAGTGGGGAATCCAACCTATTATTTATTACGCTCTTCTGTAGAAGATTGTTGGTGAGTTGGAGCAGTAGCTGGAAGTCACAGCAGGCAAGGGTGACGCGGACGCGTCACCCGACGAACGATGATTCCACTCAAGACGTTCGTCTCGGAGCGTCGGGCCGCGAATCTGCTCCAACAGATTCCCTGGCGCGACGGCATCTATTGCCCGCGCTGCCGTGCCGAATCGTGATTCGGTACGGCAGCTATCGAGTGTTTCAACGGTATCGGTGTAAGAATTGCGACCGCACATTCAATGACAAGACCGGCACGGTCTTTGAGCATTCGTCGATACCTCTGAAGAAGTGGTATCTCGCGGTCTACACGTACATCCGGCTGAACACGAGTATTCGACAACTAGATGCTGAACTCGCTGTTTCCTACAAGACGGTGTACCGGCGCGTCCAGCGCTTCCTCCGGTCGCTGGACGCGCCTCGGCCACAGTTCGAAGGGCCAGTGGAGATTGACGAACTGTACGTTTCCGCGGGGAAGAAGGGCCGCGAGCGCGACCGACCGTCGCGCTCGCGTGGCCTGTCCACGCGCGGTCGTGGAACGTATCATGAGGACAAGCCACCAGTGTTCATCCTCGCTGATCGTGGCACGGGAGAGACCTACGTTCACCCGGCGAAAGCCGCCGATGAATCGACAATTCGACTCCTGCTTTCGTACCGCACACAGGAGTCGATGACAGTCTACACAGACGGCTTTCGAGCCTACGAGCCACTCGATGAGGACGACGCTTTCGACCGCGAATACGTCGTCCATGGTGAGGGTGAATACGCTGATGAAGAGGTACACGTCAATACCTGCGAGAGCCACGCGTCGCTGTAATGAGCGCGAGAACCTTTGTTGGTCGCGTTAGATCAGAAAGTAATGAGTGAAGACCGCCGTAAGGAGATTACGTATCATCTTCCAGAGGAGAGAATTGACGAACTCCTTCGTGAGGCCACAGACGATCGCCGAAAAGAGCGGCTAGGCTTTCTGAAGAACCTCTATTACGGTGATTCGGTTGCGGAAGCTGCCGACCGCGAGGGTCGGTCGGCAGCGACCGGCGGACGTTGGGCTGAGGCCTGGAATGAAGGTGGGCTGGAGGGACTGATGCCGAGTTTCGGGGGCAGTCGGCCCCCGAAACTTAACGAAGACCAACAGGAACAGCTGGTGCAGATGCTACGGGACGGCCAGCCGTGGAAATCACAGGAGATTCAGCATCTTATCCAGGAGGAATTCGGTGTTGAGTATCATCCGGATTATCTGGGGAAGTTTCTCCGTGAACTGGGCCTGTCGTATGCAAAACCCCGTCCAAAGCGTCCAAATCGGCCGGAGAATCCAGAAGAGATTCTCGACGAGCGCGTCGCCGACGCGCTCGACGAGGATGAGCGCCCTCACAACAAAGAGGAAAGAGACGACGAAGAAGGATGGATTGTTGACGACGATGTTTGTACAGATGGCGGAACTGTCTTGGGGTTTTTCGATGCGTCACAACCACAGCCGTATGATAATTCACGCCGTGTCTGGTACGTAGACGATCCACACGTGGAACGGCCGTTGGTGAAGACAGAAGACTCAGCGGTTGGATTCTATGCACTGAACGGAGAGAGTACGGTTCGCTGGAAAGAAACCGAAGAGAAAGAGCGGATTTGTGAGGTATTAGCGGCGATACGCGAGCAGAATCCCGGCAAGCGGATTCTGCTCGTCTTGGACAAGCACGGATCACACGTGTGTGAATACACGCGCAAGCGCGCGCATCAACTTGGGATCGATCTCATTTTCCTTCTCTCAGGATCACCGCATCTCAACCCAATCGAGCAGGTCTGGAAGTACCTCAAGTGGACGATGGCACCGATCATCGTTGACGACGAAGACGAGTTCCATGAACTCGTCAAGGACGTGTTTGATCAAGTGACACAACGAATCAGTTTTGCAAAAGACTGGTGCAAGAAGTTCCTTGATTTTCAAAAGTTTCCTTGATCATTAGCGCGACGGTGGCTCTCGCCCCATCGAGGTGTTTCCAAAGACAAACTCACACCGTATCTCAGAGCGTTACAGCTTCGAAAACGAGTCCGTCGCAAACCCGGCGACGAAGCCCTCAAAACCATCCTCAAAACTGCGCTATGATGCGACCAACAATCCTCTACCCATGAGCGTTCGAGATATTAGATAAGATGGACGGTCAAGCGGCAGTCTATTATCCTCCTGATATTGACTTTTCAGCAGTACTCTTTTTCCAGACTGGTTGGGGATATTATTGCTGTCAAGCTCCCCCTGATATAGAGAGGATACAGGAGTGGTTCAAAAATGAACTTGAAGCAGAAGCCGAAAGTGGAGATAGCCTCGTGAATCTTCCAGACTTAGAGTTTGAATATTAACTTCATCGTTCTGGGCGGCCACATATTGCGGCTGACAACCTTGAAAGATGTATACGCACGCATGCTGAGCAGGCTACTCAGAACAAATCGGGCGGAATGAATGGAAAGTTTCTGCTGAGTCCACTCTCTGTATCTTGCAAGACAATTCTGATAAATCTCTAATAAATATTATTCCGCAGCAGTCACTCTCTCACCTGTACTGAGCGCTCCTTAAGATCCATAACGAGGTTGTGAACGATCCATAACACGAGGATCAGAGCCATTCGTTTTCACTGTGTCGTGATTTCGGAATGTGTTTGTAGTAGATGACGCCAGTACGACAGTACCCGCAACACTCGGTGTCTCCGGGGCAACCCGGATGGCGGCCCGACAGACTGTCTGGGTGTACAACTGCGATATCTTGAGCGAAATTCTCCGCCAAGTCGTGGTACTGGTCGCAATCTCGCCAGAACCTTGAGGCTGGACTCGACGTGTGCTGGTGCTCCGTGTCCTCGGTAGAGTGAGACTTTTGTGCGGTCATGGTTGGGTGTCGATGACCAGAACAGACACCCAACAGCGCAAGTGCGCCGGCGACGCCCGCAAGACTTCCAAGATGCGATATCAGCCAGCGATCTGGAAACGGATTCCCTGACTGAGAGACGCATCCCTATCTCACGGGGCGGTGCCGTTCTGGTCTATGAAACCCCAAACCGGGACCAGGAAGACCCATACCGCGCTCTTCCCGGCAGACTGATATAAAACTGGCGTTCAGAGTTACGGAGGTAGGCTAAGTCGGCATCCGAGATGGCTTCACGAACCGTCGAGTAGTCGCGTGCCAATTTGGGTGGGAAGACCACACTCTTCGACACGAGAAATCACCCTGTTGATATCGTATTCCACCCGGCGAAGGTCAACTTCGTCAGTGACAGTGTCGAGGGCCGCATATGCGGCACGTTCGTCCCCGTCTCGTGGTTGACCGACACTCCCCGGATTCACGATGAGCCGGCCGTCGATTGTTGCTTTGTGCTGGATATGGGTGTGACCGAGGACGATTCCATCGTGATCGTCTAAATATGGTCGCATCTCTGGAAAGTGGCGAGGCATGACGTACGTACCGAGTTCTGCAGGATCAGGATGGCTGTGGACCAATCGATAGTTCCCATCGGCAAATTCAGTCCGCTGAGGTCTAGATCCGAGCCACTCCATTTGCTCAGCCGTGAGGTTAGCCTGCGCGTGTTCGAGTCCAGCCTTGGCCATCGGATTATGGGCGTACGAAGACGGGTCATCAACTGCCCTATCGTGATTTCCCTGCATCGTGATCGATACAACCTCACGGACACGTTCGAGGCAATCTCTTGGCCACGGATTGTAGCCGACAATATCACCGGCACAGACGATGTCATCCACGGCTGGCAGATCATCAAGGACCGCTTCTAAGGCAGGCAAGTTACCATGGATATCTGAAATCAGGGCTATTTTCACATGCTACGCTTCTACCTCATACCACTTGTACACTCGCTCTTGTGTAGTCTAGCGGAAGACGTTGACAGCGATGCAGTCAACGATTCCATGTACGGGTGCGTGGCTGAGATTCAGTGAGCGGAGAAAGCCGTAGGAACGAGCGGCCTGCTCCAAGCCCTGCTTGGACAGGCCGCGGAATTTCGCCAACCACGGCTGGATCAAAGACCAGAGACACTCTACCTGGTTCGTGGTAACGCCGTCATCAGTGACGTATTCATCATCGTGGCAGACAGTCTGATGATCGTGGTCCATCGCTTGATAAGCTGGGAGTTCATCGGTCCAGACCTCTCCCAGCGGCTGGGAGAGGTCATCTACCTCCTCGATCACTGGTCCTAACTCCTCGTCGTACCGCGTTTCCTCCTCAGCTGATACCACTCGGAGCTCGTCGCGGCATCCCGCGACGAGCGTCAGTTCATCTCCCTGCTCTCCACTCCATCGTGTTCTCCCTCCGTCTGGTGAGCCGCCACGGTCAAGCCCCTCTCGCGGTGGATCTTGTCCCTTGTACCCAGAACACTCCTGCTGGGTTTCATCGACTTGTGTTGGACCACCGACCGTCTGGGAGATACGGTCCCAGACGGTCGGAAAGCCACGAACGAACGCCGATTCGGTCTCTTTGATACAGCCGTGGAGAGTCTTGTAGGTCGGTGAGAGGAGGAACGCGATCTGGTTGATGCTGAGGTGGGTATCAGCGTAGAGGATGAACGCGATGAGGAACTCGCCAGGAGCGAGTTCCGAATCGTAGAACGGTGTCCCGCGAGTGTACGTCGTTTTCCAGTCACATCGGCCACACCAGATCCGCTTGGAGTCGTCGAGTGCGTGGAGGCTCTTCTCACCGCAGTTCGGGCACGATCGCGCCGCCCATATGGCCTTGAGTCGCCGCTCGACGATGGCGTCGATCGGCTCGGGCCGAAACTCTATTGCTCCCAGTTCCACAAGATCCGTAAGCATCTCGCCGAGGGCGGCGCGATTGTTGGTCACAACCGTTCCTCCTTCGGCGAGATGGCATAATCTTACGAACTGTGGCCCAGTTCCGCTACGCTACAGAAAAGCGTTGTACGTTGAAGTAAGAGCGTGACGTCGGCGGTGGCAAGGACGGATGATGCCGATTACGGACTTCTTGTTGTGTACGCGCGTGTTTGACGAGTTCGAGTCGCTGTCACCAGCACAACGTCATCACGCGAAAACCTACGCCACCGGTCTTGTTGCTGGCCGCAACAAGACCGTGGCGGGTATCGCACGCGAAGTCCTTCCAGCTCAGGGGAAACGCGCCTTCAACAAGTTCCTCACCGAGTACGACTGGGACGAACAGGAGTTCAACCACGAACGCCTCGAAGAGCTTCAAAAACACGGTGAAACACGCTGGTCACAGGATGGCTACATCATCCTCGACGACACGATCACCGAGAAAGCTGGGGACGAAGTCCCCGGCGTCGGCCACTTCTACGATCACGCTGAAGGCGACACTGTCTGGGGCCAAGACCTCATCTACGCCTTCTACGCTGACGACAAAACTGCATATCCGCTCACCATCCGCCTCTACGAACAGCAAGACGAGAACGATCAAAACCACGACACTAAGTACGATCTCGCCCGCGAGATCGTCACCGAACTCCAAGAAGAGGTAGATGTCCGCAGGCACACCTACCTCTTCGATTCGTGGTTCGCTCACGACTCTGGCCTTCCCGAATACATCGAATCCTACAGCAAGGACTGGATCGTCCGGCTCCGGAGCAATCGACAGGTTACCTACGGCGGCGAAGCGGCCGCGTCGATGCGCTTGCAGAGCGCATCGACACGGACAAGCGCGATGTCGATGACGACACCTACCAGATCTGGACGAAGAAGCTTCCTGTCTCCCAATTGGGGGACGGGGAGCTGGTCATCGCCGAGAAAGAGACCGACGAAGATGAAGAGATCCCGGTCAAGTCCCTCGCTACGAAAAAAATCGACGCACCGACCGAGCACGTGATTCGCTCCTACGGGATGCGGTGGCGCATCGAGACGTTCTTCGAGGACTCGAAGCAGGATCTCGGCTTTGGAGACTGCGAGATGCAGACCGACGAAGGTGCCAGTTGGCACTGGCACCTTCTGATGGCTGCCTACAGTCTCGTTCGTCTTGATCCCGATTCGAGCTGCTCTATTGAAAATGCGGGACGGGAGTCGGATCATAGCGTTTTGGCGAGTTTCTTGAGATTGTTGAGCGCGAACAGGAGGACGATCTCACGGA
>NZ_FNFC01000033.1 GCF_900100385.1 Halovenus aranensis | reverse complement strand
CTGCTGGCGCAGGGAGTCGTGCCGATTGCACCGTACAATCCACGCAATACGGACGACCCGCTGGACATCGATTACAGGGTCGAAGATCGCATCGACGAACACGCTGAAGACATCAGCCTCAAGCAGTCAGTGCTCGACGAGACGTACGAACACCGGACGCAGGTGGAACGAACAAACGAAGCCTGCAAGGATTGCGGCCTCGGGCACGTCCTCGCCCGAGGCCGCGTCCACGCACGAACACAGGTGTTCGTGGCGCTTTGTCTCCGTGTGATCGTCGCAGTCACCAACTACGAACAGGGAGACAATCCCGGGCGAACGAAGCTCAAAACCCTGTGAACGATTCTATGACACGCTCAAGTAGGTCAATATCCATTGGCTGGAACACGGATTCGCACGGCGGAATTAAGAATACTCAGAAAGGGTCTTTTCATGATCGACCAGTTCCTCAATGGACTCGTGAATTCCAACCTCCGAGACAGTTTCTTCGAGCGCTTCAAGTACCATGTTGATGTCCATGTCTAGTGAGTACTCACGATAGGTACCACCTCGACGTCCTTCGTTTCGTTCGACAGCTGAGATGATTCCCAACATAGAGAGTTCGCCAAGATGATCACGCATGCGACGCGGAACTAATGGGTCTACACCGACCTGTTCAGCGAAACTCGTATATCTTGGCCGGATGTCCCGAGAACGAGCGGGAGTCTTGTCTTGCCGCTCGAGGGTTAAAACAGCGTACAGTACAAGATGTCCGTGCTGGGTCAGACCGGAAATTCCCTCCCGAATCCGGCCTCGCTCAAGTTCATCCCTCGCTTCGCGAACTAATTCATCGGTGACTGCATCCGTTTCGTTATCCCGAGCAATATCACCAGCTTTCATGAGAAGATCAAGAGACTGACGGGCGTCACCGGCATCTTTCGCACCGTAAGCCGCACACAGCTGAATCACACCATCGCTGATGACATCATCATGAAATGCGACTTCAGCGCGTTGAGAGAGAATCTGAATGAGTTCCTCGGCATTGTAAGCAGGGAATTGGAGTTCTTCTTCACAGAGTGAACTCTTCACCTTGGGTGAGAGATTATCGCGGAATGAGAAGTCGTTTGAAATCCCAATTATTCCAATCTTTGCGTTCGAGAGATTACCGTTAGCTCGTGCACGCGGAAGTTGGTACAGTATACTATCATCCTCAATATGATCGACTTCATCCAGGACGATAATGATAGTCCCTCTACACTCGTCGAGTTCGCTCCAGAGCATATCATAAACGGTTGCACGAGGATACCCTGTCGTAGAAATCTGATTTGAGTCGTCGCGGAATTTGTTCACGAGACGAGTCGCAATCTGATAACTACTGGAGAGACCATCGCAGTTGAGAATCTTGATTGTGAGTTCAATATCATCATATTGTGCCGCATCTTCACTCAGATGATCCAAGAGGAATCGCGTCCCTGCAGTTTTACCAACCCCAGTCTTTCCATACAGGAAGATATTATTCGGCTGCTCGCCGTTGATTACGGGTTGTAAAGCTGTCTTGTATCGAGCCAATTCCTCATCTCGACCGACTAATTCATCGGGCTGATAGTCTTCACGAAGGGCATCGCGGTTTTTGTAGATTTCCGTGTCCCGCTGAAACATTCCCATCCTTGGAGCAAACATAGAAACGGAGTGTAATAAAACCACCCTGTCCGCAGTGTCCGCCGTTTCCGCTGTTCATAGAGTATAAATGTAGAAGGGAAACACCCCCACCCCACTTTGTCCGCAGTAATTGGGTACAAGAGTGGGGTGTGGTAGCTAGCAATATCTTTATTGTTTGTTTTACTAGGATAGTTTTATTATGGCATGTTTTGAATTGTCCGAATGACAGTATGAAGACTAGGGGATGTCCACGACATTTCCATCACTGTGATGGCTTGAGAACTCCTTCTTTCCCGTTTGTCGGAGAACAGCGGACAAAGTGGGGTGGGGGTGTCCTTTCTTGAACAGTCTTCTCTCCAAGTGGTAGTAAGGGTTCGACAACTCCTGTTCTGTCACTCTCTCTCCCTCCCTCTTCTCCCGTTGCAAGTCGCTCTCTGTCCCCGCTCTGTTGCTTTAGCCAGATCGTGATCAGATTCATCTGGTACCATCTGCTGCTCGGATCTTGGTGACATCACCGGATGTCTTCTTCCCTTTTCCCTCAATACACCCCACCATGTCCGCAGTTATTCTGAAGTTTTCACAGACGGCGGTCAAGAGCTGCGGACATAGTGGGGTGTTACTCAGAACGGGTTGCACAGACCTTCTTACCTCTCTTCTAAATTCTGTTAAAAAACACTCCACCGTGTCCGCAGTTATTCTACTACAGAACTTCTTTCTGCTCGAGAACCGCGGACATTGTGGGGTAGTTCAATATCCATCAAGCTATCATCCTGACTCAGCTTTCATCGGAAACGCGGTGGGTCGCCGAGTCAGTGAGATATTCTTCGCTGTCTCAATATACCCCACTATGTCCGCAGTTCTTTTCTGCCCAATAACCTCGATACGGTCATTCCATGAGGTGGTTGTTCTCTTGGCGGCCCTCCGAATTATTTCGAATATTGGCTTATTCGTCGGGGGCGACTGGCGACTTATATTTTGACTTGATCTTCTCTCCCTCTCGCCACTGCCAGTAATAGTAGCGATTGTCGTTGATTTCCTTGATAGTGATCGTGGCCTTCGCCGGGATGTTGTCCGGAAGATCGTCCGGACGCTCATCGCTCTTATTCTCATCCGACTCCTCCTCAAGGCGGGCCTCGCGAGCTTTGTGCTCTGCCAGTTCCTCGGCATAGCGTGCGACGTGTTGGAGCTGCTCCGGAGAGTAACCGTTGAGATTGTCCAGGATCTCTGTCGGTAGATCCGCCGGCGGGGTCGGTGGTTCGTAGGACATCAGTAGTCGCCTCGTGTTAACCAACACTGTCTGCTATTCTATAGAGCTGTTGGTTAAGCTCGTGAAGCCTTCTTCCAGACTCACTGTCTGTAACTTTTTCTGCAACTGGTTTATATAATAGTTTCGTGTTATGTTACACTATGCTCCGGCGCATCGAACTTGAGGTCCTCGCCACGGTCGACCGCGGCGACACGATCTCGGAACTCGCGACGAAGCTCGACCACAGCGAGAGTTACCTCTCTCGTGCCGTCGCTGACCTCGTCGAGAAGAGACTCGTCTACACGGAACGCGACGGCCGGCAAAAACGAGTTATTCAGTCGGATGCTCGCGCCGTTGAACTATACCAGGACCTCGTCCGCCAATACTCCCACATCGACTTCCCCGAGCTGCTGACCGGGAAGGCACTCGAAGTGCTGTACTATCTCGACCAGCTGCGGACCGTCTCCGAGCTCGCTCACCGGAGCGACAACTACCGCAACACGGTTAATCGCGTCCTCAAGCGGTTTCGCGACCGTGGTCTCGTCGGGACAGACGGCAGCCACTACGAGTTTAACGCCGACTTCGACCGTCTTCATAAGTTCGCCCGTGAACTCACGCATCATCTCCATCGCCAACGGCTGGAATCCGTCGCCCCGAAGGGCACAATTCTCTGGGGGGGCTACGACGAATTCCTCGCTCAGACCGAGACGGAGATCGACGCAGAGGAATTCTGTGAAACCTGCCTTGCTCGATTCGCAGCATTCGACCTCCAGTTTCTTCTTACCAGCCACCGCTACTACATCTACTCCGAGGAACTTGATGCAGTCTCGCCGGCAGAGCTCTGCTGTCACACGCTGCTGATCGACGACGGCAGCCGCCACCGCTCGTACTGTCTCCTCCTGCTCAGCCACGTCGACGTCGACGAGGAGAATCTCCGAAAGCAGGCAACGAAGTATGGCCTCGAAGACGAAATCGACGCCTTGCTGCGCTACCTTGAGACGCACGGCGAGGTCGATGACGACCGGCTCCCGGAGTGGCACGAGTTTCAGGAGCTGGCGGCTGACTACGAGGTGCCACTACCATGAGACCAACATTCGGACGCGAGTACATCGATCACCGCCGGCGCAGAAACAACCTCTCCTGAATCGAGGGAGTCGCTGGAATCTCGACGAATGTTGTCACTGGCCAACTTAAATCCTGTTAAAAATGAATTCCGAAATTCGCAAGACTGCAGTCGGGTGGAGTCCTTGCTCGGAAACTGATGGTGTTCCAGCACAAAGGTATGCGTATGTCATCGGAGTCTGAGAGGGGCTCACCGCTCCCCGAACCGGATGAGATTGCCAGGCGTGCTGAACGACAACGTAGTCTGTACGAGGAGGCCGCCGAGAATCCAGACCGGGTGGTCCCAGCGATGTTCATCGAGGATTGCGCCCGGTGCGAAGCGCTCGCCGATAAGCGGCGTCGTGAGGGCTTCTATAAACACTTCTATCGGACACTCCCTGATCGAGAGACGGCGGAGCTGTCTAGCGACGATCTTCCTGAGGAGATTCAGTCCGCTGCGTCCGTCCATCGTGCAATCGATGATACGACTCTTGAGGACGAGAGCGCGGACGTGGCCTCCGTTTCGGAGCTGTGGGAGCAGATCGGTACTGGTGAGCACCCGGGCAAGTTGTGTCAAGCTCCGTTGGTCCACTACATCGACCGTGAGGACTGCTATATCCACGCAGAGCCAATGCGGGTCGGCTTCAGCTATGGTCTCCCCGTGTTCGTGTACAAACGCCGGCAATCGGACAACCACTACGGAGTCTTCTTCTCCAGTGAGAAGGCGTATCTGTGGCTCTGTGGATGGATTCTTCACGCAAACGGATTCATCGACCCGAAGGAGTTCATACCATCACTCTATTTCTTGAAGGCCTCGGACCCATCCACAGTTGCACCTGAGTTGGTCTCCAAAACAGAAGATCTCGTGTTTCGTAACGGATTCCCCGGCGTAGACGCCCCCGAAATCACAGACCTGCCGGACGGGGTCAATTTGTACCAATTCCCGTACAGCAAGGACACGTATGCGGATCAGTTTGCTCGATGGCGCCGCCTCTACTTCGGAGAGCGAACCCCTCGTGGGTGTGGAGACTGCGACGTGTGTCAGGAGTAAATTCACCGCCCTAATGTGTGCTCTACGCCAGATGCGACACCTCCGATGGTTCCTCGATGTCGTCGAACTCGCCACGCTCGACAGGCACCCAGTCCTCACCCGGCTCTGAACTCCACCAGTCGACTTTGTAGGCGCCTGATGCGCCGAGGATCTTCACGCGTGCCGACCCATCAGGCAGGTCGCGGCGCAGTTTCTCGTCGACGTGAAGATTCCAGGTTGTGGTAGCTCGCTCCGGCTGCGCCGGCACCCATCGCCGGCGCTCGAAAAACTCGTGCCGGCGGTCGGTTCTCAGGAAAAAATATCCGTCTACCAAATTACACTCCCAATATGCCGGAATATAAACTGTCATATCGTCTCTATGGTCCTGTCAACATCCAAAACGGTGGCAAAATTCAAGACGCCGTGTTGCAACCTCGATCTGATCAGCACAGTGTCGAAGCGGTATTAGAGTTCACAACAAACGCGGCAGATCCGGACCAGGCCGAGGATCTGGCCCAAGGCGAATATCGGGAAAAGGCTCAGGAAATCATCAACATCCTCTCGTACGTAGTTGAGGACGGAGTTTTCGTGGGAGAGCCGTACGAAGTGAGCCGAACCGATCAGAACTACACTCAGCGAATCGATTCACCGACCCACATCACGGAGTTCTCTATATCTATTGCGGACGGGATTTTAGAAACTGTAACCGATGACCTCGATATTTCAGATCGGACAAAGAGAGCTCTCACATGGTACACCATTGGATTAGGAACTCAGACCCCCGAAGACCGGCTAGTTGCTTTCTGGACCGGGCTGGAAGCGTCTGCTGAGGTCCAGACATTCCTTTCTGATGACGAACAGGACGCGTTCAAGGGCCTGATGGAGACAGTTGAAGATGAACTTGAGGAATTCGACGACCTACGGCAGCGAGTACGATCCATGCTTGGCCATCTTCAAAATGAACGCTACACTGACGCAGTGAAACGAACCCTCGAGGAGGAAACAGAGTACG
This sequence comes from Halovenus aranensis, assembly GCF_900100385.1. Taxonomy (GTDB): domain Archaea; phylum Halobacteriota; class Halobacteria; order Halobacteriales; family Haloarculaceae; genus Halovenus; species Halovenus aranensis. Next base: position 949 of record NZ_FNFC01000033.1, on the reverse strand, counting down.
ACGAAGAGGCCGTAGACGATATCAGTACTATTGGAAGTGATCGAGGGACAATCGTCCACCAAGGCGAACACGTTGATAACGCCGCCAAAAAGGCTTCATCTGCCCAAGCATATCTACGTTCGCTACTCAATAACCGGCTCTCTGAAAATATCGACGAACTCGTCGATTTCGATCTCCCTCTTGCTGTGGAGGATACGGATGGTAGCCTGTATCGCCCAGAACACCCGACTGTAGCTCCGGAGGACTGGCTAGCAGAAGTATTTGAACACGAACGAGGCAAGGTATTGTCCGAGAAACAGATCTTCGAACGGGCCTATCCAATTTTCCGCGATATCCACAAAGTCGCCAAGATCCAGACGCTACTACCGAACGTGACCGGCTGGGGTCAACCCCTGCGGGAATGTGGAGACGGAGAATACGAGTATGCACCCTTTCCGGACTGGATAACACCTGAAGTTGACGCAATAATGCGGTATTTAGGCGGTGCGGGGGATGTTCCGCCAGAAGTTATTGCTCGCAATGCGAACAATATCCGTAACGATGTCGAACTAGATCCCGGTGAGGCTGAGCGTCTCTGTAACGACTTAGTCAACCGGAGAATCGCCCAAGAAGCAGATGGATACTATACGCTCACCCAAGATCAGTCGATCACATCGACAGCCGCGTAACCTCGTCTGATGGCGGTGAATCAGATTGAACTGGTCGTGGAGCGTCTTCGAAGCGCTAGTGAGCGGGATCTTCGGCATGGACCGTCGCTGTCGGCGGCGGATCGCCGCCGACGCGACAGTGTCGCCACTCACGACCGCTGTCCGGATCGGTGGACAGCTACCGGAAGAACCGGTCGTCGAGTGACTGGTTCGCTGGGACTGCTCTACGCACACCAAGCGCTGTCCAAGCGGCCCGCAACACCATCTCACAAAACTCCGCGAACGGCCATCTCCAGAGGCGG
>NZ_FNFC01000031.1 GCF_900100385.1 Halovenus aranensis | reverse complement strand
CGGTTCGGGTAGCTCAAGCACACTTCTGAACCGGACATCTTCCTCAATCAGAGCGACGCTTTAGCTCCGCTGCTCACGCCGGTTGGGAAGTACCGGACCTGCGTGTCCTTCAGCGAGACTTCGCCAAATCCGTAGTTACGCTTGCCGCCGAACTGGAGGCCATCAAGCACGTCCTCGCCCAAGGGTAGGAGGTCGGGGTCATCGGCGTGCAGGTAGGCGGTGACGTACCACCGCGTCGTCTGCTGTTGCTTTCGGTGGTCGTCCGGCCGTCCCATGATGGTTTCGTGGGCAAGGGCGGGCATTCCGCTCTGGATACGGATGTCGTGGGCGTTGAGTGCGTCTCGTGGCCGTGAATCGAGCAGCCACGGATGGTCTGGGTGACGGAACAGGAATAGGTCGGTGTAGCTCTCGACGTCGGGGAGCGCCGACCCCATGTACGGGCGAATCCCGCTCTGCGAGTGCTCCTCGGGGAACGTCCCGAACTGCCCTGGAACGAACATCCCGTGACTCGCGTTAATGTGCTGGTGGACGTCGTGCTCCAGCTGCATCCCAAGCGCGTGATAGATCGCATTGCCCGAGACGTAGTACGGGTGCCCGAGGTAGTCCATGTTGAGTTCCCAGTGGACTTGCTGGATGCGGGTCATGGATTCACCTCGCCCTCGTAGTCTTCGATGTACTGGAGCGCCGTTGACCAACTCCAGATACGCCGGAGGTTCGCATCGAGTACCATGTCCTCCTTGTCGGAATCGACGTCGAGCGGGTGCGCGGTGAGGCGCTTCCAGGTGGACGCCCACGACCGCCACGGGCGACTTCCAAGGCGCGCCCACGGCTGGCCGTTGGCATTCGCGTCGATCCGGAGGGTGAAGCGGTCGCCCGCGTAGACCGTCCGGTGGGGTACGATCTCTCCGGGGCGGTCCACCACTAGGAGTAGGTTGGCGAACTCGTGACCTGCGCGGTAGTTGTCCAAGAGCGCCGCCACGAGCAGGGTATGGTCCTTCAGACTCGTGTACGGGTAGTAGACGCTCTCGTTGAACGCCGAGACGATGTCGCTCTCCAGCCACGCCCGATGAATGGTCTCGGGATCGTTCTCCGTCAGTAGCTGTCGCATGGCGCTTTCGATGTCTGCTCGCGTGAATTCCTCCGGATCGTAGCGACTCTTTCCTGACAGCAGAGAGAGCCGGTAATGGTTCTCGTGCGTATCGACGGTCTGCTCAGGCTGGCCGGTGGGCCGGCTGAGTGCCGACGCATCACCGTCCGCGCCGTGGGGAACCGTCTGGTTCACCGGGACGCCCGCGAAGGTGTCTGGCGCGTACTCGTGAGGTTCGCCGTTGAGCTTGTGGGCGTCGTGGCGGTACGCCGCGACCATCGGATCCACATCGTCGTCGCTCTGGAATTCGCTGAGGGCGGCGTTCTCGGTCATCTACCAGCCCTCCTCGATCCGTTCTTCGAGCGCCTCGACGAACGCGGGCCGGTACTCTTCGCCCCACTCGTCGTCTTTCTCTCCCATCTTATTCGTCGGATCTTTCCCGCGGTCGAACACGCGGCGGAGTTCTGTCTCGCTGTAGAGTGGGTTGATGAGCTCACAATCGACGATCCCACCGCCGAAGTTACGAGCCCCGCCCAGCTGGTGCATGAAGTCAGTCTTGTGCGTATCGAGGAAGTCGATCGCCTCGATCAGGAGGCCGACGAACTCTGGTTTCTGCTCGCGAAACGAGAGGTGCCACGACCCATCAAGATTGCCGACGGCGTCGAGTTCCGTATTCCGGAGCGGTTCACGGTTATCCTCTCGATTCCGTGAGACGACGTTGCGGTTCAACCGGCGGTAGTGACCTTCGGCTTGTCCACGCGTGTAGTCCACGCTATCCCGGACCGGCGAGAACTGGATCGGTCGGCGCATGATTTTCCCGCACTGGTTGTTGAATCCGCCGAACAGATCGAAGACAACACAGCCGTCGTCTTCGTTGGCGTCCTCGACGCATGCACCTTTTTCGTGATAGCCAGCGTTGAGATCGCGGTCGTAGACATCACCCTTTCGGAAGTTCGCGTTGGCCTCACCAGGATGGCAAACCGTCGTGTCGCGCTTCTGGACGACCTTCTCCATCCCGTGGCGGAGCCACCCGGAGAGTGAGAATGGCGGGATGATGCCACCGATCTTGTTTTGTGGCTCGTCCTCGTTGTAATTGCCGTTGCTGGAATGATGGCGGTTGGTCATGATAGAGTCGCCAACCACCAACAGATCGGCCTGGATGCGGACGTAGACGTCCCGGTCAATCTCATCAATCGTCGCCATCGGTTCCCTCCGACCGGCGCTCCTGTTCGATGGCTGCCTGGTACATCGCAGCGGCAACTTGTTTCGCTAGCTGCGGTGGGAACTCACAACCGGTACTCCCGAAGACCGCTTCCCCGCTGCCTTCGATAGCAATGTGGACACCACCAGTGTCGTAGAACACTTCGAGCGTGCGCTCGTCGAGATCCTCGTCTTCGAGCAGCCAGCCAGCGACCGTTCCATCGCCACTCGTCTGGACTGACTCAGGAGTGAACGACCCTGTGTAGAAGGTCTGACTTCCTATCGGCTCCCACTCGTCAGCGTTGTCGATATCGTAGTCTTCGGTGTCGAGTCGCGCTGCGGCGAGGTCTGCAACCGACTGTTGGGGTTGCATCAGCCCGCCACCTCCACTGCGCCGGCGACCATCTCAGGTAGGCCACTATCTGCAACGAGCAACTTCTTCCACTCACCACGCTCGGTTTCAGTGTAGTCCAGCCACTCTTCGAGGGTTTCGTAGGGGTCTTGTCAAGCTCGACTGTCTCCACAGCGTTGCCGTCACAGCTGACGATGACGACTGCCTGGTGGTAGATCGACCAGAAGTGGTCGGCACCAACACCGTCCGTTCCGAGGTAGCAAGCGTCGTGGTACTGTTCGCGTGCGATGCTTTCAAGTCTGTTGTCGTCGGATTTCTTCATGCTTCGGTTGCTCCCGAAGCGCGGTCGCCTGTGCCAGCAGGCGGCCACTTTCTGTGACCCATGAACCGCGCTTCTTACTAGATACATGTATCCCCACAACAATAAAGGTTAGGTTATAAGCTAATATGTGATTAGGGACCAACAGGTTTGGACATAACCCAATGTCCTTGTATCTGGTAGACAATGTTCAGTTCATGGGCGTGACGGCAATCATGACGGAGACAGATAGGAAGCGCATTAAAAGAGAATCAGATGAACCAGCTGAAAAGCGGTATCAGGCTACTTCACGCATACGCAAGCGGATTACGGCTTTAGAACAGGATGCTAACATTCTCAAAGAACACCATCCAGACCTCTATAGGGAGTTACAGAAAGCAATTTGTGATGAGTGAAACGAAGTACCCATAACCTGTTATGGTTAACCTAATAGATTATTTATATATGGTAAATAAATTATATTATTCCATCTCGTAACTCGCCAGAATTATTCAACAACCGCGTCGGAGAAGCAGATGGTGTCCCGTTAAGAACCTCATATGCTTCAGGAAATTCATCTTGAATCTCTTCGATTCGTGCTTGTAACTCTGTATAAATCACTCCCGGGTATTCTGATTGTTGGCCAAATCTCACAAACCGGAGTGTATATTTAACAAGGTGGACGCTACCTTTTTCAGCGTTCATTCTAGCGTCAAAGAATTCGAGTATGTCATGATATAAATTTTCGTACGATAGAAGCTTAATAGCCCAGGTTTCCAGTTGCTCATCACCTAAATTACTCCATAGACCACGACTTAATCCTCGGAGCAAAATGTGGAGAGACCTACCAAATTTCTCAGGCTGAAGTTCATTTCGCCCCTTACTTACAATATAATCCATCCATTCTTGACTATCACTATCACAAGAAGTTCGATCGATGGTTAACAAAATAGAAAATCCATACATGAGAGTATGAGTGGCCCCTGGTTGATCCTTAGCTAGTTCAAAGATGATGCTAACTTTACTACTGATTTGATCGTTGAATGGTAAATTCCCCATACAGCGAGACAATGCATCAGGATAAAAGTTATAAATAGCTACATCTGTTCGTGATGCGGGAGCGGAATCTGGATGGGGTTTCTTGCGAATATATACATCTGAAAGTCTATTTGCCCATGGTCGGAAGCTTTCCGAGTCTACCGTGTACAACATTTCATAAAATGCAATAGCACAAAAATTGTCTATCTGATCTGTATATTCATCTCCCTCAGGTACCATTCCGCTAAAGTAGGCGTCAACCCAATCATCAACTTCATCTGGCTCAGAGAATTGTGCAATGGCGGATAGAGATTGACCCAAGGCTTTAGCTCGAATCTCACTTTTCGGCTCCGAATTATACTCTGAAAACCTGACGAGATATTCCTCCCTCCACTGGTCAATTTCTGTATCCAGCCTTTTTTCTGCAATTCTAGCAAGAGTGAATATTAGCACTTCTTGATAAAATCGATCGGAGAAGTCATTTGTACCCATAACCTCTTTTGATTTCTCTAAGATGAATTCAAACCAGTCGCCAGGTCCTTCTTTCGTGCTTCGCTCAACAAAGGTGTCTGTGAATAACAACACATATTCCATTTCTTGACAAGTCAATCTCAGAACTAGTTTGTTCATCTCGGAAGTAGAGGATTCGATCAACTGGGCAAGACGCTCAAGTGCAAAATCAACCCACGTCTCCATTTTGCTGGGTCTATAATATTCAGATAGAACTCCGATTACGATTGAATAAAACTCCCTAATTAGAGACAGTTCATGGTCTGAAATTAGGCCCCTCTCACAATCAATCCTTGATGCTCTATTCTCCAGAAATCTCACCCATTGTTCCAATTTATTGGGTTCTTCGGGACCGAGTCGTCCAATAGCACCAGCAAAGACTCTGAGTACAAAGGTACCTCTTTTTTCAATCTTTATTTGACAATTCTGGGCTCGTTTTTCAATATCTTTGACCCAAGCGGTAACTTCCTGAGGCTGTTCGCCAGACATTGCAAACGGCCAAATGATTAATGAATAGAAATTCCAAAGCAACCGGTCATGTTGCCTGACCTCAACTTCTTTCGCAACCTCTTTAGCTTTTTCTTCAATAATATCAAGATATACAGACGCTTCATCTGGTTCAAAATCATCCACGATAAATGCTGACACTTGCGCAAAATATGGAATCAAATATCTGGACTCTTTATTTGAGGTATTGTCTGATATTCCAGCAATAGTTTGTTCCCCCATCTCTAATAATTGGCGGAATTCATTATTAGAATCATCAATCACAAAATTAGTTGCTAATTGCACGAATGCCCATTGTAACTTTGGGCCCGAAGACGAAATATTCTCATCAGAAACGTTATCATTTGCCCATTTGAGAGGTTCTATCGACTCTAAATTTTCCCGACGAAGTGTTATCCCAGAGCTAGCAAGTGCTAAAAGACAGTCAGGAAAGTACTTGCCATTTTGTGCTTTATCCAGTATCTCCAGAGCTGATTTTATGATTACATCAGCGACTTCCCCGCCCGTAGTTTCTCTCTGCAACGGCTCTTGCCATATTACTCCCAAATTTTCAGCGCATCCAATGAAACCTTGGGGATAAGATCCAGAGATACGGTCTAGGTAGTCATTTCGTTTAGACTGTAGGTGGAGATCTCCGGTTACACTTGACTCAAACCAAATATCCCAAAATAGGATCTGGGCATAGAGTGTTGGTTTTAATTCAATCTGGCTCCCTGACTGGTTCACGTAACCATTCATGGAGCCACGTATCAAATCGCGTGTAGCACCTTTTTGATCCATCCCTGAAATTTCTAGCAGTTCGTCAATATCACTAACTTGCCGTACAACTGCTAAGGATTTCATTATCTCTGAAGGAGAAACGCTATGCGATGTTTGAGACTCAAAATGTTCAATAACCTGTCTAAGTCTGCGTCTGATCACACCTCGTTTACCTATACCAGATATCTCGGGATCAGAAGAGCTGTGCCATAAAACCGAAGCCTCAAACGCAACCAATGGGTTCCCTCCAGACTCGTCAACAATTGTCTGAATTACGCTATCGTCTTCTATATCGAGTACCCTGATTAGCTGATCAACATTGCTTGAAGATAGAGTAACGATCTTATCAGGCTTTACTTTAGTTGCTAAGTGATCATTTCCAGTTTGTGAAGTTTGCTTCCAAGCCTTAGAGAATTCTGTGAACTGGGACTGGCCACACTCAATTACTAGTAAATCATATTCAGATTCGATTTCTTGAGCAAACAATTCACGGAATTCCCCAGTAGCATGATTCTCCCACCCGTTAAACTGATAGAAGAGTGCTACATTTTCCGAATCAGAGGATAGGGACTCGGCACGAGGTTTTATAAAATTCTTTGCCTGTAAGTTACAAGCCCCTGTTGTATATCCTCGATTTTCTAGCTCTACACCCATTTCATAGAGGAACCGTGTTTTTCCAACCCCCATTGGGCCGGTGACGACAACAACATCAAGCTCTGGACACTTATTTAAGACTTGTTCCAGCTCATCCGAATGCAAAAAGAGATCGTCTAAGGCATCCAGCTTGTTTGTTGACTTTTCACTTTCCCATCCAAGCTCTTCCTGAAATACGTCCTTCTTTCTCTGCTTTTCATTAGATATTAGATCATAAGTATCACCAATAGCACGTTCAAATTGGTCAGAGATAAAACGAGAAATTGGTCGTAGTCCAGAATTCATAGACTCGTTAGCCTCTCTAAATTTCTTAAACTGGTCTTCAAAATCTTTTAACTCAGATCTAATCTCTTGGATATAGATTTCATGGTCTTCTATGGTCGACTCAAGGCTGTCAATAAATATTGGATCCGCAATCTGAGAGAGTGATTCTAGTTGCCGAGGTGGGATATCTGCATTTTCTTCAATTTTGGCCTGAGTATGAGGAAGTACATTTCTACTTAGCAAATCCCCAAATTCGTCCTGAATATTTTCTTGAGTGTCGTCAGTCAGTAAACTACGTAGAACAATTGGTATAGCCAGATATGTTGCTCCGATATTTATTGCTCCCACAGCTAAACCAGCATCTAGTAAATTAGCTTTTTCAAGCACTTCTCGAGCGGTATTTTCTGGAATCTTTTTCTTAATAGCATTTGTAAGTCCCGAAAAGCTAGTGTAACTTATCTTTTCTTTTGCTGTATCAGATAAATCGCTCCAGAATACTGCAGAATCACCTTCTAACTTTGCGAATTCCATCAGTAAATAAGGAAGATAGGTCTGGTACTTAGGAAGGTCGAGAGTGGAGAAGTTGTACGTATAGTGTAGCCTATCTAAGTTATCTTTAATATATTTCTCGTCTACTGCATTGTCTATTTTATTACACTCCACAAGTGTATCCGCCTCATAATATTCAATAAAACATATTTTATAATCATCAAACAGTTCCTCTGATAAGCTTGTATTTGTCAGGAGATATTCTATATCGTATGGGCGGGTCGAAAAACAGACCCCCTCTTCTTTATTAATTATTTGACGAAACTGAGCACAAGCTTCTGCATTGGATGATGATTGGTATTCCCTGTACACATTATAAAAATCATCAACGACAATCTTCGACTCCGAAATGTCATCTAACACCTCGTCAAGCCGGGAGATAACTTTAGTATCATCTAACTTTGACCAATGGTGGGTTTTTCCTACTTTTGGTCCACCAATTGCCAAAAGATTTTGAGACTGTAGTTCACCCACGATATCTGGTATTTCTGGTGGAGTTAGTCTCAATTCCATTTTTATATAATATATTTATTCCCGGGCATAGTATGCCAGCGATGTTTGAATTATTATATTACTACAATATGTAAATGGTGGTGTTGATTTTGCCCAGTTTCATGTTCCCTATTATCCTGACTATGTTCTCTAAGTCCGAAAATCGATTCTGAAATCGTATGTGTTTACCCCGAGGACGCAACAGCGGGCACAGCCTGAGCTCGTGAAATCATCTTGTTGTTTCGAGCGATTCGCTTGAACTCTTCGTAGGG
>NZ_FNFC01000050.1 GCF_900100385.1 Halovenus aranensis | reverse complement strand
CGTCAACCGAAGCTACGTCTTGCAGGGTTGCACTTGTGCTGGACACACATTTTGCACCCTGCAGCCTCCATTGTGAGGCTTTCTATGACACGCTCATTCATTAGGAAAAGCCCTCTTAGTACAGCCGTCTATTCTCATCTTGCTCATGTCGGTATATACAAAAGGTTATTAATCGACATCATATAATATTACCTCATTCGAAAAGTCGCGATTAAAAAGTGGGCAGGAAAGAGTAAACATTCTATGGGACGACACCAAATCAACGCGTTGACGACAATCATCAATACAAAGAAGGATCGTGGTGGTGCAGTTCGTGTCGGTCTGAAACTGGGAGATGTACTAGGGAACCATGTTCAGTCAAAAATATGTAAAATGGAAAGCCCCCATGATCAAGAGCTATTCTCTGAATTATCTCTCAACTCGGAGGTTATCAGTCTCCCTCAAGTCACGGCACTCAAGCAGACCATTGATATAGCCCTTCAAAAGGATCTCGATCTCACAAACGTACTTATATTAACACGAGTTCCTAGTAATATTGAAGTTAGTGAATATGATATCGTTCATTTACACAATCCAATACCACTGGCTGCAATGATCCAGATGGCAATCAAGTGTAAAAGAGCAGGAGTACCATACTGTATCACAACTCATGGGATTAGCAAACTGCCGGATACACCCGATAGTGAAGATCTGTCAAGATGGCAAATACCTTTTTTCGAATACTGCTTTTTTAAACCGTACCTATCCGTATTGAAAAATGCGGCTCACTTGTTTGCTCTCTCCGAACACGACAAACAACTACTGCTGGAACACTTCCCGGAACAATCGGTAAGCGTTACGCCCAACGGGGTTGAACTAAATCCGCCGGAAGGGAACGATATAGAACGAGCAAAGCAGGAATTCCAAATACCAAAAGATAAACCCATACTCCTATTTGTGGGGAAAATTCACAAAGGAAAAGGAATCGACGACCTGATAGCGATTCACAAAGAAATCCAAGTCGATCACCGGACTATCGTTGCAGGCCAACCAGAAGACCAACGCTACGTAAACAAGATCGAATCAACGGAAGATTCATTGGAGTATGTGGGTTACACGACGAAATCTCAACTGAAACTGTTGTACCGAAGAGCAGATATCTTTGTCTTTCCGACCCGAACCGATGTCTTCCCGTTAGTGGTGCTTGAAGCGATGGCCGCAGGAACGCCAGTGGTTTCGACGACAGTAGGTGGGATACCGGAACAAGTCACGAGCGAAGTGGGGATTTTAACCCAGCCAAACGACCCAGAAGAGATGGCAGAGCGTACCACGGAACTCCTAAAAAACGAAACACGGTTGCAACAGCTCAGTCAAAACGCCTACGAGCGAATCAAAGCTAACTATACCTGGAATACGGTCGCAAGACAGGTTGCAGAGGAATACCGCACTATTATTCGTTGATATCTGATTACACTTTCCGATCACACTAAAGTCGACACTCTCTCGTGAGTAGATGGTTATGCTTATATATTTCTCAAGTAGACTAGAGGGTACGTGAGATGGAGTAAACTATCCTTCGTTCTATCGTTATGTTTTATTAGTTTTGGTATT
>NZ_FNFC01000042.1 GCF_900100385.1 Halovenus aranensis | reverse complement strand
TTTTCAAACTGTTTCAGCAACGCACAAGCAGACACAGCTGACGACTGGCTTAGATCGTTTGCCTTCGCATGGAATCAGCTTATCTGAACACTACCATCTGAACACGCACAACTAAAAAAGTGCTTGAATTTAACATATTATTCATTTTCTACCTTCTTTTGAGAATGGAATGCAATATTTTAGACAATATCAAAGAAATATAAACAGAAGGTGTTTTTATTTTTAGTATCCAGAACTATTTTACTATCACTCTCTGATATCAATGAAATATGGCTCTGGTGAACCGTCATACGTAGCTTAATTTGGGTGGGTGACGCTCCGTTTGATGTTGTAGACGGAACAAATCAGGACGATTTCGCGAAATTCACGGTACCACGCTCGGCCACGCCGTGCGAGGTCGAGCGTACGTTTGATCGAGGAAAACACTGTTTCAGAGAGTGCTCGTTGACCGTAGTCAGCCGCATCAATCCGCGCGTTGTGCGCGTGATCGATGGGGCGGAACTCACGATGTTTGATCAGTGGTCTCACGCCCTCTTTTCTTCCACGCTATTCCCGTAATTCATCGGTAATGACTAGGTTAGCGTTTGATTTGATCCGACTCATGAAGTAGCCGTCATTCTCGTCGATCAGCGCGAAACGGCGGTACTTGAAGTACGCCTGATCGAACAAGACTAACCGATCTTCGAGCTACAATCCTGTGTCGAACTGCGTGCCGTGGTGCGTTTTTTCGTCGGTATTGCTGAATTTCTCGATTGTCTGATCGGTAATATTGTGATGCAGGGTAGAGCCGCGCTCCACCCTTCTCCCCTCTCCGGGGTTCGTATTCATCTGCGAGAAATCAGTGTAACCGCAAGATAGTGCCGTCAGCGACCATCACATCACGGAACTGAGAGAGGTCAGCATCAACTGTGTCAGGAACAGCGACCTCGTCGAGCCCATGTTCGACGAGGTCGCACAGATACTCTGCAAGTGCCGGTGTCAACCGTTGGTAGAAGCCGCCAGGAAAGAGTGTCTTGTCGGCTGTGCTATTGTAACTCCACCGAAAGCCAGCAAGTGTTCGGCTTCGCCGCAGGCGAGAGCCGAACACGAATGACCACACGAAGGCAGGCATCTGCAGCTTCCCGTCCCGCTCGACCACGCCGAGTTCCTCGGCGTGCTCTTCGAGCAGGTCAGATGGAAAAAGCGTAGTGAGTCGACGCATTACACCTCATGAGGAGGTTTTGGTGTGCACAGCCTCTCCTCCTCATTCCTCTCAAAAAGGCACCACGAAAAGCCGTTGCTGTCACGTGGTTCTTCTCTTAGCTAAAGACGGACGAGTAGATGATTAATTAGTTCTGACGGCTATTCAAAAAGTGCCTCAACAATCATATCTAGTTTGTGATTGGCTTTGTATAGCTCTGTATTGGGTAGTGATTCAAGAAATATCTCGACACTATATTGCTCTTCAATAAGATGCCAAAGCCGCTCAGCATACCTCTCATTTAGAGTTATGTCTGTATCGGGTTCATCAGGATAGCTAAACTCAGCCCTGAATTGGTTGCGAATTTCGGCATACTCCCATTTCTCTTGCATTTCACCAAGGTCGATTCGACGAAATTTGTTATCAGCTGCTACGTCGGTTATTGGGTGCTTCGTAGGAAAGCCACGCCCAGATCCTGCTCCGTAGTTCGAGATAGTGATAGTGAATTCATCTTGACGTTGTATCTTGACCTCATAATTCGGAAGTGGAGGTACGTCCTCGTCAGAGTCTCTTTCCTCTATCTGGTACTCTATGAGAATCTCTGTATTTGGCGGTGTATGAAACTGCACCTCGCCAAGCAATTCAGCGACATCAGTGAATTTAGAGATATGAGTTTGGTCGAAGCCAGAAAAGTGAATATCGTTTGCATCTATTTCTACCGATTCAGCGTCGTGATTTTGCTTCAAGTTATTCGACCCAATCATCTTCGGAAAATTAGCCCCAATCAGCGAGGTACTCTGGAACGAGGTTGTAGCATCCTGAATAACGGTATCCCAAGTTGCGAAGTGAACCTTGCTCAAGTCGTGTAATAGAGAAAACGGAAACAATTCTTGGGATATCGTAGATAGAATTAGGTTCTGGTCCATCTCATCATCAATATCTAACTTACTCAGTAGTGTACGATAATTATCAATGAAGTCGGGGAGATTGATGCTTGGTGGCTGATGTTCATCTATAGATAGCATTGTCCATGTCTCAAAGTCCTTAGTGAAATCAGGGTCTAATGTTGTAGAGAACAAACGATTTAATTCCACATCGGAGACGCGTCTGGTACTATTTTTAGTTCGAATCCAATAATCTCGGGAGATAACTGTCCCCTGCTTACGCTCAACAACTGCATGAGGGATATTCTCGCGGGGAGAAACATCCAAAATCAGAATATCTCCTTCGGGTAGTCTCAGATACTCATCGTCAAATCGAACTTGTGGACTACAGCGAGTATACGCGATGTTTGTGATTGTCTGCATCACTTGGTCATAATCAATTTCTTGTCCCTGAATTTCCCCTGCATCGGTGAACCCGAGTGCTAATTCACCGCCATGTCGATTCGCAAACCCTACCAGATGTTTAGCGAACTTTTTTGAGTCATCTAATGACTCGAACCGCTTGAAATCAAACCGTTCAGACTCTTCTCTGGATTGTAACTCGGTAAGTGAGGAGTCCATACCTCATAATGCAAATTCGATTCTAATGCCTGTGTCGGTGGATTGAATCTATAAAAAATTAGATACCGAGACGGTAGATAGTCTCTCGATAGAGATCATCGATGTCCTCGTAGTAGGTGTGGAGACAGGAGTCAATCGGCTCACGCACCGAATATTTGTCAACTGATCGATAGCGGTTTTGCCCGTCGAAGTCGAGAACGTCTTCGACGGGCCGGAAGTAGCTGGATTCGTCCTGTTCGGCGGCAGTATCCTCAACGTAGTGGAGAGAGAACTCGTGTTCACCGGCGGTTGTGACGGCTGTGCGAGTATCTGTGCCTCGCCGTTGGAATCGTTTCTCACCGTTACCGTGGGCGTGTTTTTCACCACAGAGCGCCTCGACGCGACTCGCGTCGAGGCTCTCGACGAGCCCTTCGAGAAGAACCGATTCGATATTCTGATCGGTTATGAACTCGGCAAGCGTGGCCAGCGGTATCGTTTTGTCGTCGTCGATGCTAACGGTCAACCGCACGTCGATTGTGGCGTGCATGGGGCACCTCTCGGAGTGGACACCAGAGGTGACCCCGTCCTCACGGGAGTCAGTTGCTACTGAACTCTAGAGGACTTTGCGACACGACCAACTGATCACTGGGCACACACGTCCTATTTCGTGCTCTATTGAAAATGCGGGACGGGAGTCGGATCATAGCGTTTTGGCGAGTTTCTTGAGATTGTTGAGCGCGAACAGGAGGACGATCTCACGGA
>NZ_FNFC01000002.1:144457-318875 GCF_900100385.1 Halovenus aranensis | reverse complement strand
GGTGAGATGTCCGGCGTTGAGTCCAATTAAACCGCAGGCTCCTCCGGTTGTAGTGCTCCCCCGCCAATTCCTTTAAGTTTCATCCTTGCAGACGTACTTCCCAGGCGGCCCGCTTAGCGCCTTCGCTGCGGCATAGCACAGGCTCGTAGCCCGTGCCATACCTAGCGGGCATCGTTGACAGCTGGGACTACCCGGGTATCTAATCCGGTTCGAGACCCCAGCTTTCGTTCCTCACTGTCGGATCCGTGCTCTCGAGGTGCTTTCGCCATCGGTAGTCCGTCCAGGATTACGGGATTTCACTCCTACCCCGGACGTACTCCTCGAGTCTTCCGGTCCCAAGCCAACTAGTTTCCGCCGGACGCCCACGCGTTGGGCGCGTGGATTTCCCGACAGACTTGATTGGCCAGCTACGAACGCTTTAGGCCCAATAATATCGGCCATCACTCGAACTGCCGGTATTACCGCGGCGGCTGGCACCGGTCTTGCCCAGTTCTTATTCGTACACCACCTTACGGTGTACAAAAGCGAGGACTGTATGCCCTCGCACTTGGAGTCTCCCTATCGCACTGTCGTGCAGTGTAAAGGTTTCGCGCCTGCTGCGCCCCGTAGGGCCCGGTATCTTGTCTCAGATACCGTCTCCGGGCTCTGACTCTCATCACCCGTACCGATTACTGGCACGGTGGGCCGTTACCCCACCGTCTACCTAATCGGCCGCAGCCACATCCTACAGCACCGTAGTATTTTTAGCTTCCTGCAATTCCAACGTGGAAGCTATATTCGGTATTGGCCTCAGTTTCCCGAGATTATCCCGATCTGTAGGGTAGTCTGGCCACGTGTTACTGAGCTATCCGCCACGAGTACGAACTCGTACGACTAGCATGGCTAAATCAGACTCCAATAGCAATGGCCTCCGGCAGGATCAACCGGAATGTTGAACTGATCTAAATCAGTCGACTGGCGGAGACACATATGTGTCCGTCGTTTGGTAACAGTGTATCAATCTAATTGATACGACTTAACCAAACTGTCAAGGCTCACATCAGATTCCATCTGTACGGCAGGGCCGCAGGGGTGAAATCCTCATATTGTTGTCATTCCACGGCGACTCGTGGATGCCAGAGGGGTCACAGGGACAGCTCTGGCGGATTCATCATCGACGAGGAATACTCGTCTAGAGAGGTGACGGAAAGTCGGGCGCGTCCCGCCATCCGTCATCTGTCGCGTACATTGTAACCGATGGGGGTGATACATAAATACCCGTCGAAAGGAAGGCACTATGAGATACAAAACCACAACACAAGACCGGTACTCGCTTCATTCGAGAAAACCAGACTGAGCAGGAGTTACTCTGCGTTGTGACAGAGTATGACATCGACATAGAAGAGTTCGGTCGGCTCTACAGACGTATCGAAGTACGTGAATCGTACAGTCACGGTATACCTTAGGTGGTGACTGCCGTGCAGGCACTCATCGGCGAAAGGTGCGTGGGTAGTGTTCAAATACGCTGATGCGCATGAGACTAAGTTGCGCCAGTGGTCGGCTGTGTCTGCTTCGGCGCTGCTGAGACCGTTTGGGAAGCTGGTAGTTCGTCGTGGTACTCTCCGGAGGGCGTTCGCTACTATTCCAATCTCTAGGATGTTTGTCGTTGAATTGGTCGGTACTACCGCGATAGTGGGTGCTTTTGGGAATGAATTAGCTTGAAAAGACCGCGTCATGCTCTGCGCTTACCATATGAACACCACTACCCGTGGTTCGCATGAGTGTTAGAGACGACAGGGTCGCCAAGCGACCTACTGGTAGTCGACTTCGCCGTCGCCGTCGCCGACCCACGCACTCCTGTCCGGTTCACGCGACTCCAGTGGGTCGATGTCCTTGTACCACGGAACGTTTTTCAGCTCCTCTTTGTTGTAGGCGAGTTCGTCTTTGGTATCACCGACGAACTCGAAGTTCTGTGTGAGCAAGATTGCATCGACGGGACAGACTTCCTCACAGAGCCGACAGTAGATGCACTGCCCGATGTGGAGGTTGTACTGTTCGCCGTTGCGCTTGTCGTCCATCACGATTTGAATCGTGTCGTTCGGACAAACGTTCTCACACTGTCGACACCAGATACACCGCTCCTGGCTGAACTTGTGGACGCCACGGAACCGGGGCGACACCTCCGGTTCCTCTTCGGGGTAGGAGACGGTGAACGTCTCGCCGTCCAGTGCGTGTTTCATCGTCGTTGCCATGCTTTTGAGGACTCCTAACATGTTGAATCACCTGCGTTGTGTAGCTGCGAGTGTGTCATACTGCGAGTACCCCCACGATTGCTGCCGTCACGATGAGGTTGGCAAATGACGCCAACAACAGCCCTTTCCAGCCGATACCGATGAGCTGGTCGACGCGGATGCGCGGGAGCGACGAGCGACACCACTGAGTGAACAGGAACACTGCCCAGATTTTGACCAGGAACCAGACGATACCCGGGAGAACCGGGCCGGCCGGGCCACCGAGAAACACCGTCGCGACGATTGCGCCACCGAGGAAGATGTGGATGAACTCGCCGAGATATAGCAAGACGAAGTACACCGAAGAGTACTCGGTCTGGTAACCGGCGACAATCTCGGTCGGTGCTTCGGGGATGTCGAACGGGTTCCGGCCGACTTCAGCCAGGTTCGCAACCAAGAACAGAGCGAGCGCGAACGGATTGAGGATACCGAACCACGCCGGCACGTCGACAGGACCAACGCTGAGGAGCGTTTGACTCTGTGCGGCGACGATTTCGCTCATTTGGAGCGAGCCGGCGAAGATGACCACCGAGATACCAGTCAGGATGAGCGGAATCTCGTAGGCGAGGTTCTGGGCGACCGCACGGAGCCCGCCCAAAAACGAGAACTTGTTGTTCGATGCGTAACCGGCCATCACGAGGCCGACAGAGGCAATTGAAGCGACGGCGAAGACGAAGGCCAGTCCCACCTCGGGGTCGGCAAGCTGGACGTTGATGCCCAGAATCGAGCCCATTGGGATGACGGCGAACCCGAGCAGCGCCGAGGACGCGAGCACCATCGGTGCCAGGTCCCAGGCCGGGCGGTCGACGCCTTCCGGAACGACGAGTTCTTTCGAGATGAGCCGGACTGCGTCTGCGACCATGATGAGCGAACCGAAGGGACCGATGTGGTTCGGCCCAATTTTCTCCCAGAAGCTCGCCATAATCTTGCGTTTCAGCCAGGGCCCCGCCACGGCGGTGTTGACGAGAATAAAGGACCCGACGAGCGCTGCGCCGATGACGCCACCAAGAAAGGTTCCGGTAACGCCGCCGATGCCGAGTGCATCACTTATCGTCTCCGGGAGCAGCGTCGACATTATCGGTCCACCTCCCCGAGGACGATATCGAGACTGCCAAGCGCGGCAACCATGTCGGGAATGTACTCGCCTTCTGCGAGAACTTCCATCGACTGGAGGTTACAGAACGCTGGACTCCGAATCTTGAAGCGGCCGGGTTTGTCCGACCCATCAGAGCGGATGTAGATGCCGAGTTCGCCTTTCGCTCCCTCGACTGCCTTGTAGACCTCCGTGTCGGGGTCGGGCTTGAGCGTCCGGGGCACGTTCGACTGAATCTCGCGTTCGTCTTCGGGCCAGTCTTCGAGCAAGTCGACACACTGCTCGATGATGCGAGCGGACTGGCGAATCTCCTCCAGGCGGACGGAGGCGCGCGCGAAGTTGTCACAGCCGTCCCGGGTGACGACATCGAATTCGAGTTCGTCGTAGTAGCCGTACGGGTCGTCCCGTCGCAGGTCGTAATCGATGCCGGACGCGCGCGCCACCGGCCCGGTACAGCCGTAGTCTTTGGCCTTCTCGGGGGGCAAGACGCCCGTATCCAGAACCCGCATCTGGAACAGTTCGTTGCCGGTCAGGAGGTTGTGGTACTCTTCGAGGCGTTCGGGGATGTACTCACAGAAGTTTCGGACGTTCTCGAAGTACTCCTCGCGGGGCTCGGGGAGGTCCCAGGCGAGGCCACCGAGGCGGAGGTAATTGAACATCAGCCGCTGACCGGTGAGGTCTTCGAGCAGATGCTGGACCTTCTCGCGGTCCGTGATGGCGTACATGAAGATGGCGGTGAAGTCGCCGTAGATGTCGAGCGCGAACGTCCCGACAGCGAGCAGGTGAGCCGCAATACGGCACATTTCGGCGGACATCGTGCGGATAACCTGCGCGTAGTCGGGCACCTCGATGTCTGCGAGTGTCTCCGCCGTCCGGGCGTAGGCCCACTCGTTGAGAATTCCGGCCGAGATGTAGTCCCACCGGTCCGGGTAGGGCATAATCTGGTGACGGTAGGTCGACTGCTCGCACATCTGCTCCTCACAGCGGTGGAGATAGCCGATGTCGGGGTCGACGTCGACGACCTGTTCGCCGTCGAGGACCGTCTTGAGGTGCAAGACGCCGTGTGTCGCCGGGTGGTGGGGACCGATGTTGACGAACATCGCGTCCTGCTCGTCGGGCGCCTGGGTCTTGTGCTCCATCGGGTCGGCCTGCTCGCGCAGCGGCACAATCTGGGGCTGGTCCTGATTGTAGTCACTCGAAAGAGGATGGCCCTGCCAGGTTTCCGGGAGCAAAATTCGTCGCAGGTCGGGATGTTCGTCGTACTCGATGCCCACGAGGTCGTAGGCCTCCCGCTCGTGCCAGTTTGCCGTCTCGAAGACGGGCGCGGCGCTCTGGCTGAGTGGGTTCTCACGGGTCGTCGGGACGACCACCGACAGCTCGTGGGTCGGGTCGCTGTACTTCTTGAGATGATAGATAGACTCGTAGCGGTCCTGATAGTCCTGGGCCGTGACCAGCGAGAGGTGGTCGAAGCCGGCCTCCTCCCGGAGCGTCTCCAGTACTGCCGCGACCTCGTCGGGCCGCACGACGAACCCCTGTGCGTTCATGTGCTCCTCGCGGTCGAGGAGGTACTCTTCGAGCAGGTCGGCGAGTTCGTCGTAGTCCAACTCGCCGTCCGGCGTGACCCCAACGTCGCGCTGTCGTGGCTGTTCCAGGCTCATGGCGAATCCACCCAGTTGTAGCGCATCACGAGGTCGTCCTCGTCGATTTCGTTGGCGAGTTGCTGGACCAGTTCGTCGCGTTCGAGGTCGCCAAACTCTTCGAGTTCGTATGGTTTGACCGTCACCGGCGCGCTCTCGCCCTCCCGAATCTGTTCCTGGAGCTTGAGCACGCCGTAGACCAGCGCCTCGGGCCGTGGCGGACAGCCCGGGACGTGGATGTCGACAGGGATGATTTCTTCGGCACCCTTGATGACGTTGTACCCCTCCTGGAACGGGCCGCCAGAGACCGTACACGAGCCCATCGAGACGACGAACTTGGGCTCGGGCATCTGGTCGTAGACGCGCTTGAGGCGTGGCCCGAACTTCGAGACGATAGTCCCCGGAACGATGATAACGTCGGCCTGTCGGGGTGATGCACGGGGGACACCTGCGCCGAATCGGTCGAGGTCGTGTTTCGTCGCGTAGGTGTGCATCATCTCGATGCTGCAGCAAGCGATGCCAAAGAGGAGCATGAACATCGAGTTGCCCCGCACCCAGTTCATGAACTGGTCGAACTTGGTGAGGATGAAGGGGCTCGCTCCGAAGGCCTCTCGGAGCTTGGAGTTGAAGCGGTCGTCGGTTCCCGAGCCCATCCGGGCTTCCTGTGTGCTCTGTGCCTGTTCCAGCGTGTCGTGTAGTTCCTGTTCCTTGCTCATGATTCGCTCACCCGCTGGCTGTCGACCTGCGCGCTGCGGACCCATTTGACGGCGCCGTTACGCCAGGCCCACCCGAGACCGAGGAGGAGAACGCCGAGAAACAGCGCCATCGGCAAGAGCGCCTCGCCGAGTCCGATTTCGGTGACTGCATCCTCGTAGACGACTGTCCACGGGATGATGAACACCGTCTCCACGTCGAAGACGACAAACAGCAGCGCGACCAGGTAGTACTGGATGTTGAACTTAATCGCACGGCTGCTGCCGACGGGGACCTCCCCGCTCTCGTAGGTGGCGCGCTTTCCTTGTTCGGGGACACTCGGCCGGAGGAGCCACGATACAACCATCATCGACACCGGGATGAGTATCGCGACAAGCGCCAGCGCCCCGATAGCGATCCAATCACTCATTTCTTGTCGTTCCGGGGCTTTGAATCCTGTCTATATAAGGGTTGATTGTTCGGGGCACACGCCGTCACAAGTTGTGCTGGCGCTGTTTCGTCTATCTTCACGGTGAGGTAGCGAGTACATCGGGAAGTTCCGCAAGCGACGAGAGTACGTGAGTTGGCGCAGTGTGTTCACGCTGTGAGCCATCACGGACGAGCAATGCGGAGTCGATACCAGCGTTTTTCGCGGCCGCGACATCGACCGGCATATCGCCGACGTACAGCGCACTCGCCGCGTCGAGTTCTGTCATGGCGTCGGTGAGGTTCACAGACGAGGGTTTCCGCCTGTCGAGTCCGTCGGGGGTGAACCGACAGCCGCGAACGACATCGAACTGTTCAGCAATACCAAACCACTTGAGAAGAGCGTCTAACACGGCCGGATGATTATCGCTGACGACTCCGGTCGGCATGCGTATCGACGTGATGGTCTGTATGCCGTCGTACACCGACCGAGCGCCTGTTTTGGCCGCCGTAACCTGTGTACGAACGACGGCAGCAGTGACGCGCCTTCTGAGAGAGTCGATAGAGATACCAGCCGCCCGGCACCGCTCGACGATGGTTCGGATATTACCGGCCCGGAACGCGCTCGCCACCTCATCGACACCGGCTTCGATGCCGACTCGGCGACAGGCCTGACACACTGTCTCTCGGAGTCGTCGTTTCTGTGGCCTTTCGACCAGTGTCCCGTCGAAATCGAAGACAACTGCGTCGTATGTCATCGCTGCGGAGGTATCCACGAGACACACATAACTGCATCCGGTGGAACAGTAGCGCCCCCTGCGATAATTTCAGGGGGTGTCATCACACAGCCGATTGGGTTCGTCCGGACCACAACAGCGAAGGTACCGACGAGAGTTAGCCCGGCCATGAAACAGCGCGCACTCACCGAACTCGAATTTCTCTCGGCGTCTCCCAACAGACAACGGATACTGGATGCGCTTTCGGAACGAGAAAAGACACCCGATGTACTCGGCGATACGTTGGAACTCCCGCGGTCAACGCTCCAGCGAAACCTCTCAGCGCTGGAGGAACACGGGTACGTGACACACCACCCGACAGCGAACACCTACGAGATGACGACAGCCGGACGGCTCGCCCGAAGCGCGCTCGCAGACGCCCTGTCGACGATTTCGACGGCAACGACGCTCGCACCGTTTTTGGAGCAGTTTCCTGTCGATTTGCCGGTCGACACGGAGACACTGGCCGACTGTGAGGTCATTTTAGCGACAGCAGACGACCCCTATCAGCCAGTCTCGGCGGTCAAGACAGCGGTAGCTGCTGCCGAACACGTACGTGGGTTCATGCCGACGGTCAATCCGCTGTATATCGAGTCAGTTCGAAAGTACGATGTCGGAGATATCTCGCTCGACGCTATCGCGCCGCCGGACGCCTACGAGGCACTCGCGGAGCGCTACGAGGGGATTCTCCAGCGGATGACACAGTCGCCGACAATCTCGCTCTATGAGTCGACTGCCGTTCCCGACTTCGTCGTGCTATTCGCCGGCGAGACGTTGCTTCTCGGTGCTGTCGACGAGCACAGGCGGACGCACTCGATTCTCCGTGCCCCGTCCGCGTCTCCTGTTTTCGACTGGGCAAAGCAGCGATACGAGGACACAAAGGACGAAGCAGTGCCACTTGAATGAGTGCGGGCTCGGCTCCGTTCGAGAGACCTGCTCGGTCTGGCCGAGAGTGAGAAAACGGCCACAGCGTCCGTGAGTGTCGATGCCGTACCTATCTCAGCCACAAAAAAAGCGCCGGGAGACGGTCACTCGTCGCGGCGGCTCTTGAATGCCTCAGTCCCCATCGAATGCACGTCCTGTGAAGTCGTCGCGACCGACTCCTGTAGCCCGTCGTGATACGCTTGGAGTTGGTCGCGCAACTGCTCGTGTTCTCTCGCGAGTATCTGGACTGCCGACAGCGCCGCGTTGAACGACTTGCCGGCATCGACGGCGACGATGGGGGCACCCTGTGGCATCCCGATGACAGACGGCAATGACTTCTCCTGAACGGGGACGCCGATAACCGGCAGCGGGTATGCAATCGAGGCCGTCATGTTCGGCAGGTCTGCGCTTTTCCCGCCCGCGCCAGCGATGATGACATCGAGCCCGCGGTCGGCCGCCGTCTCGGCATAGGTGTACATCAGCTTAGGGGTCCGGTGGGCCGAGACGACGTAGGTCTCGAACGTGAACCGCGCGTCGGGCGACTCGTCGGCGGTCTGTTCGGCGAAGCCGAGGTCGGTCAGCGCGTCGTAGGCACCGGGGCGACCCGTCTCCGAGCCCATCATCACGTCGAGGTCCGAGTCCGACCCCATGATGATGCCGATTTCGGGGGTCTCTGCTGCCGGGCGCTCGGTCGCGGCCTCCTCCCGAAGCCGGTCCTGTACGTCTGTGAGCGTGTCTGCTTCCATATGCTCTCTTGTGCCGGGTGTACACCTAAGCGTTGATGTTCGCCCACCGCGAACGACGGGTATGCTCGAAATCGACGGCAGCGCGGGCGGCGGTCAACTCCTCCGCACTGCACTGTCGCTGTCGGCGGTCACTGAGCAGTCGGTGACCGTCACGAACGTCCGCGGTGCACGCCCCGACCCCGGGCTCAAGCCACAACATCTGACCGCAGTGCAGGCGCTGACGGCGGCCTGTGACGCGACGGTCGACGGTGCGACGCTCGGCTCGGAGGAAGTCGTGTTCCAGCCCGGAACCCCCGAGTCAGGCGACCTCGAATTCGACATCGGGACCGCCGGCGCTCTCACACTCGTCTTCGACGCGGTGTTACCGTTGGCGGTCGCAATCGAGCGCCCGCTGTCGGTCACCGTCTCCGGCGGGACAGCAGTAAAATGGGCACCGCCGCTCGCGACATACCGGCACGTCAAGCTCCCGCTGTGCCGTGAGTTCGGGCTCGCTGTCGCGGTAGAGCGCCACCAAAGCGGGTTCTACCCGGCCGGCGGCGGCGAGGCGACCCTTCACCTCTGGCCCGCGGCGCTCTCGGCGCTCTCGCTCGGAGAGCGTGGGAGCGTGCAGGGTGCCCGCATCCACTCGTGGGCGTCACACGACCTCGGCGAGGACGGGGTGGCCAGACGGCAAGCCGAAACGTCACACCAGGTCCTCGACGGTGCTGGTGTGACAGTTCTCGACCGACAGGTGACGACGACGGCCGCCGCCTCGACGGGTTCTGCCCTCACCGTCGAACTCGTCTTCGAGCGAACGCGGGCTGGTTTCGACGCGCTCGGTGAGCCCAGAAAAGCAGCGAGCACAGTCGGGAGGCAGGCGGCCGAGGCCGCGGTCGACTTCGTAGCGGGACGTGGCGCAGTCGATACACACCTCGCCGACCAGTTGCTGGTCTTTCTCGCGCTGGCTGGCGGAACCGTGGTAATTCCCGAGCGGACAGCCCACGTCGAGACGAGCCTGGATCTGCTCGATAGTTTCGGATTCGACCTGGCGGTCGAAGAGACAAACCGGGGGGTACTGTTGACTGGATAAACGCGCCTACAGGAGGTCGAGGTCCTCGGCGACGAGGTCGGCAAGCTGGTCGGCGATAGCCGGGTCGACCCGCGCGATTTCCTCGCCGCCGTGTCGCTGGTCGTTGTGCCGTTCGAGAGTCTCCCCCACCTCCGAGAGCGGGAGACGCGTCTCGGTCCCGCAGTCCTCACAGCGGATTGGTACTGTTGGTTCGCTGTCTGATTCGGCCATACGAGTACCGTTCCGGGCGGCCCCTCTTGAACGACTCGTTTGTC
This sequence comes from Halovenus aranensis, assembly GCF_900100385.1. Lineage (GTDB taxonomy): Archaea > Halobacteriota > Halobacteria > Halobacteriales > Haloarculaceae > Halovenus > Halovenus aranensis. The sequence continues at coordinate 308,987 of NZ_FNFC01000002.1, read as the reverse complement.
GACCGGAGGGTCACAACGCTTTTTTGTAAACCGCGAGAGGAGCCGACATGCGCTCGATACTCCGGGACGCGTTTCTCTCGCAGGCCACCGACACCGCAGTCGGTAACACGACCGGTGTCAGACGGCCGGGAATCGTCCCGGACAGGGTTCCCATCTGGGTACTCGAGGTGGTGTCAGCGGTCGTCGTCCTGGCCCTGGCATCGCTCGCCGCCCGGTTGCTGGTACACCTGTTCAGCCGCCGGATTGCACAACACTTCGAGCGGCCGAGCCTCACGCGCGTCGCGCTGGCGGGCATCCGCATCGGTGTCTACGTGTTCGCGCTGCTCACGATTCTCCGTATCTTCGGGCTCGACCTCGGGAACATCGCGCTCTCCGTGACGGTCTTTTCGGCCGTGGTCGGTGTCGTCCTCGCGCCAATCGTCGGGAGTATCATAAGCGGGCTCTTCCTGCTTGCCGACCAACCCTACGAAATCGGCGATATGATAGAGATTACCGACCGTGACACCCGAGGCTACGTCGAGGACATCACCCTCCGATATACGAAGGTATTCACGCTCGATAATACGTTTCTGGTGGTCCCAAACGGCGAGATGCGGTCCCGAGACGTGGTCAACTACTCCGCCGAGGACACCCGCGTCCGACTCACGCTCGATATTCTGCTGACCTACGAGAGCGACCTCGCAGTGGCCAGAGACCGGGTCCAACAGAGTGCCAGGGCAGTCGACGGCGTCATCTCCGGCGGCCCGGGCATCCGCATCGGGTCGGCGCGGTATCCGGCCTCACCGCAGTGTCTGGTCGCCGATTTCGCCGACAACGGAATCCTGTTGCGCCTCCGGTACTGGGTACAGGAGCCGTACCGTATTCCGTCGATACGGTCTGAGGTGGCCGCGACCATCTGGGACGCCTTCGAGGGCGAGGCAGTCGAAATCGCCTACCCCCACTCGCATCTGGTCTTCGACGAGACCAGCGGCGAACTGCAACTGTCGACCGAAGGCACGCCGGGAGCCGAGGAGAGTCCAGCCGCCTCCACTCGGTACGACACCGGGGCACAGAGTGCAGACGGCGAGAGTCGAGGAGGGGACACCGGACCTGAGTGACTGCGGGCTACGCGTCTGCGCTGACGGTGATAACCTGGCAGTCGAGACGGCGGCGGAGGAACTGTTCGATATCGGGGTCGTCGGCGAGCCGGCGAATCATCTCGCGCCATCGACTGGCCTGTTTCTTGCCGATGACCACCACGTCGGCCTCCTCTGCCGCAATTTCTTCGAGAATCGACTCCTCGACTAACAGCCCGCTGCGAATCGTATAGCGGGCGTTGTCGAGGCGTCCGAACGCTGACTCGACGGCATCTTTCAGCTCTCTCCGTGTGACCTGTCGGTTGTTCTGATAGAGGTTGACATGGAGGACCGACAGGGCGGCCCCCTCGCGCTCGGCAATCTCGATGCCGCGGGCAAGTGTAGCCCTGGAGTGGTCGCTCAGCGGGTACCTGACTGGAACGACGACCTGTTTCATGAGTTATCGGTTCGCTACCCGGCCACCTGAGCGTTTCCACTCGCTGGTGCGTAACCGCCGAGGTTTTTCCGACCCCGCCACAACGGCGACTATGGAGTTCGCCGAGTTCGCCGACCACGTCGCTGCTATCGAATCACTGGACGGTGATATCGAACGCTGTGAGCGCGTCGCCGACCTGCTAGATGTCGCCAGCGGCGACCTCGGAACAGTCGTGCGGCTCCTGTTGGGGCGCGTGTTTCCCGCCCATCAGTCGACGACGCTCGATATCGGCCCGCGGCGCTGTTACGAGGCGCTTGCGCGGGCTGCTGGCCACAACGTCGACGGCGACGATGTCGAAGCGCGGGTCGCATCCGAGGGCGACGTGGGCCGCGTGGCCGAGCAGCTCGACCTCGGCGGTCAGCAGGGACTGGGCGCCTTCGGCGCAGGCGACCGGGAGGCACTCAGTGTCGCGACAGTCGCCGACCGGCTCGAAACGCTCGCCAAAACCGAGGGTGAAGGCAGCGAACAGACCAAAGGCGATATCCTGTTCGACCTGTTCAACCGGACCGACCCTCTCGAAGCCCGCTACCTCGCGAGACTCGTCCTCGAAGAGATGCGCATCGGCGTCGGTGAGGGGACAATCCGCGATGCGACCGCCAGCGCGTTCGACGTGCCCGTCGAGGCCATCGAGTCGGCCCTGCAGGTCTCGAACGACTACGGTCTGGTGGCAGAGACTGCCCGCGACGACGGCGTGGACGCGCTCACAGAGGTTAGTCTGGCAGTCGGCCGCCCCGTACAGGCGATGCTCGCACAGACCGGGGCGGTCGGGGACGCAATCGAGTCATGGGGCGAGGTAGTCGTCGAGCGCAAATACGACGGAGCACGCGTTCAGGCCCACTACGACGGCGACTCGGTCCGGCTATACTCCCGAAACATGGAGGACGTGACCGCCCCACTGCCGGAGGTCGTCGCCGGCGTCGAAGCCAGTCTGGACGTGCCCGCTATCCTCGACGGGGAAGTGGTGGCTGTCGACGACGGGGGACCACTCCCGTTTCAGGAGGTCCTCCGGCGGTTCCGCCGAAAACACGACATTGCCAGGGCGCGCGAGAACGTCGAGGTACGGTTTCACGCCTTCGACTGCCTCCACGCCGACGGAACGGACCTCCTCAGCCAGTCGCTGGTCGACCGCCACGGCCGGCTGACCGAACTCGTCGATGCCGGCGACCACGTCGACACAGCCGACCCCGTCGTGAGCGATGACCCCGACGAGGTCGCCGAGCTCGAGGCCGAGGCGCTTGAAGCTGGCCACGAGGGCATCATGCTGAAGAACCCCGAGTCGGCCTACACACCGGGCAAGCGCGGTCAGAACTGGCTGAAGCGAAAGCCAGACGTAGAGACACTCGACTGCGTTGTCACCGGCGCAGAGTGGGGCGAAGGACGGCGGGCCTCGCTGCTCGGGAGTTTCGAGTTGTCGGTGCGCGACGGCGACGGGTACGCGACTGTCGGCAAGGTGGCCACTGGCATCACCGACGAGGAACTCGACCGTCTAACGGCGCTGCTAGAAGAGAAAATCCGCGCCGAGGACGGAGCCGAGGTAACCATCGAGCCAGGAGTCGTCTTCGAGGTTGGCTACGAGGAAATACAGGAGTCGACGACTTACTCGTCTGGGTACGCGCTCCGGTTCCCCCGGTTTCTCGGTGTCCGTGAGGACAAGGACCCGGGGGATGCGGACCCACTGGACCGGCTCGAATCGCTCGCCGACACGCAGTAGACGGCTTGTTACTCGACGACGACAGCGCCTTTATGTTCGAGTGCGGCATGAGGTTGACAGCGATACAGGTAGGTGCCGCTCGCCTCGAAGGTGTGGCTGAATGTAGCCCCGTTCTCGTCGTGTAACTCGCTCTCGAACGCGCCTCCCTCGTGGACGACGTTGTGTGCGGACCTGTCGACCAACTCCCAGACGACCTCGGTCCCCTGGTCGACGCGGATGGCGGCGGGTTCGAACACGTACATCTGGTCGTCGGCTCCGAGTTCGCCGACCTCGACGGTGACCTGGTCCTCTCCGGTGAAATCCTCGACTGTCCCGTCGTAGTTGTCGGTCTCTGAGAGGTACTCCTCGAGCGACGGCTCTGCGGTCGATTCTGTGTTGCTTGCGCCGGCTGCGGAGTGAAGTGTTACCGAATATTCGCCGTCGTCCCAGACGAGAGAGATGGAGTATTCGTCTCCGACGCCGACAGAGACCGTGTCGCCGGCCGCAATAGACTGGTCGGCCTCGATGTCCGTCGAGAGTTCGTGCCACACACCAGTGTCCGTGATGCCGTCGCCGCGGATGAACAACTCGTCTGCCGGAACGCTATCGCCGCTTGCGTGAGTAATGCTGAGCGTGTCGTTTTCCCACCTGATATCGAACTCGACTTCGGGTGCGTGTTCGCGTCCGACCGGGAGGACATCAGATATCCGCCACTCGCCATCGACTGTCGTCAGTTCGAATCTGCGCGCCACAGCTTCGTCCGCCTCGGGGAACAGCAGCGACATATCAACAGACACGCCATCCTCGTCCCGTCCAGAGCCATTGATTTCCTTGATTTCCGGGGCGTTCTCTGTCAACTGGTCGGCCTGGTCTTCCGTGACCGGGTCCAGCTTGCCCGACTCGGCAATGAGCGTGTTGAACGTCTCGATATTTCCGTTCTGCCAGGCCGCGACGAACGTCTCGACGACTGCGACCGGGTCGGAATCTGCCCCCTCCGTGCTCGTCTCAGTTTCCTGGCTCTCGGTCGGCGTGTCACTTTCAGTCGGCTCCTCGGTCGGGTTCGGTGACGGGGACGCCTCCGGCGTAGAGCCGTCGCCCTGTCCTTCGGTCGAGTCAGCACTATCGTCCGAATCGCCACCAATGCAGCCTGCGACCGCCAGCGTACCGGCCGTGCCGGTCCAGCGAAGCAGCGTTCGTCGTTTCATGTCCTCGTGTTGGCCCGACCCACCTCTAATACCGCCGGTGGCGTAAAGAGGGATTTTACTGTCAGACGTTCACACAAGACGAATCGAAGGTCGCTGGTCGTGATTATCGTGAATCGCTACCGATTTGACAGACACAACCGCCAGTGATACGGTGGGACACAGCGATATCCACGACTCCGGACCGAAGATACCCGCAAGTATCAGTATGACAGATTTATGCTCGTGGCAGTCAAGAGTCGGGTATGAGCCTCGATGTCGAGACGCCCGACCCACCGGAACTCGAGCAGATGGACCCGAACGAGTACGACGACGCCGAGGTCGTCGGCGACACCGACTACAAGCGCGACGAGTTAGAGGCGTTCCTGCGGGAAGGGGCCTGGGAGGAGGCCTTCTCACAGTGGGCCGAGCAGGCCGACCTCGACGAGAGTGCCTTCGAGATTATGCAGGATTTAGAGATGCTGGGGCGGTTCGATTTCTTCTGGGACTCTTTCGCCGAGCGGGTCGGTTATCACGCGCCGGGGATTCCAGAAGACTGGAAAGAGCGAGAGTACCACGCCGATATCGACTCCTGGGAGACAGTCTCGGGCATCAACGCCGAGATAACAGAACTGGGTCAACTCGTCTGTGACGTACTCAAAGACGAGTACATCGACTGGGAGGGAGACTACGAGGCCCCCGACGACCTGCCAGACTTCTGAACGGAGAATCCAGCAATTTAACTTCGCGGGCGGGCATACTCGCGGATATGGAATTCTGTGACGACTGTGGCTCGATGATGAAGACAGAAGACGGTACGTGGGTCTGTGGTAGCTGTGGCTACGAGAAATCCCGAAACGAGGAGACAGAGGAGGGTATGGTGACGACGACCGGTCAGCAGGAGAGCGAAATCGTCGACATCAGCGACGCCGAAGACCAGGGCCGTCCGACGACAACCCAGGAGTGTCCGAAATGTGACAACGACAAGGCCTACTGGTACATGCAACAGATTCGTGCCGCCGACGAGAGCGAGACCCGGTTTTTCGTCTGCACCGAGTGTGAACACAAGTGGCGTGAAGACGACCACTGAGCCGTGACATCCGACCCAGCCCCGCCAACGATGCCGACCTCGCGCCTTGCGGAGGGTGGCTGGGAGCGCACTGACGTGTCTACAGAGACTATTTTCTCGCTGCCGACGGTCCAGGTACAGACCGCGACCGCCCAGTACGCCGACGCTGTGACCGCCGACGCCCTGGCCGAGGCGCGCGGCGAACCGTTCGACGGCATGCTTCGTTTTTTTGCCGGCTCGCGGCTCGACTTCGACCCGCCGCTCCCACCGGGCGTGACGCCGGCCGCGGTGGGCTCGATGCTCCGGAACGAAGCACGGCGGACATTCAAGAAACGACTACGCGAGCGTGGCCTGGTCGACATCGAACGGGACGGTTCACAGCGCCTTCGTGTCGGCGACCGACGCCGGGCACGGGTGACGAAGTTCGCAGCCAGAATCCCGCTATCAGGCGACAGAGACCTCCCGCTTGCCTGCTGGGTCGCCCCCTGGACGACCAGCGACGACGCTGTCGTCGTCACCGGCGGCCACCCTCAGGCCACGCTCGCCGACTGTTTCGGTCTCGACACCGACGACAGCCGTCTCACACGGTCGCCATCGGCATACAGAGAGGAGTTCTTTTCACTGCTTCGCACTGTCGAGTAGAATCGGTACGTTGATTCCCCGCTGTCGACTGGTGACAGGTATGACAGTTCGTCTTCTCCATTATTCTGACCTGGAAACTGCTCTCGACGAACCCGAACAGTGTGGTGCGCTCGCCGGGACCATCGCTGCCCTCCGCGACGAGGAAACCGTTCTCGTCGGTAGCGGCGACAACACGGCCCCCGGTGCGCTCTCGCTCGAAACGACCGGTCGCATCGCGGTCTCGTTTTTCGAGCTGGTGGAACCAGACGCCGACACGTTCGGCAACCACGACTTCGATTTCGGCAGCGACACCGCTCGCGAGCTCGCCGACGCGGCCCCACAGGAGTGGCTCTGTGCCAACGCCACGGTCGACGGTGAGCGGTTTGCCGACGCCGAGACAGAGCCCAGTACGCTCGTCGAGGCCGGCGCCGAACAGGTGGGTATCGTCGGCGTCGCACACCCGAAAACGGACGTTATGAACCCGGCCGCCGAAGACGTGACCTTCGAGGACCCCGTGCAAGCAGTCCGGCAAGAAGCCAACCGGCTCCGCGAGGCCGGGGCCGACTACGTGGTCGTCATCTCACACTGTGGCCGAACAGACGAACGCATCGCCGCCGAAACCGATGTCGACGCGGTCGTCGGTGGCCACGTCCACGATGTCCACGAGGCAGTCGTCGAGGGGACCGCTGTCGTCCGCCCCGGCCGTGCCGGCCGCTACGTCTCCGAGGTCGTCCTCGGCGATGACGCCCGGACAGCGGTCCATCAGGTCGACGACGGACACGTCGACGACGACGTGGTCGCGTTGCTCCGGGAGAAACACAGCGAATACGGCCTCGATGAAGTAGTCACGACCGTCGAGACCCCGATTCCCCGAACCGAGGAGGCAGCGACGACGGCCGGTAGCACTATCGGGAGTCTGGTCACCGACGCGCTCAGGTGGAAGACGGGCGCGGACGTCGCGCTCAGCCCGCCGGGGGGTATCCGCTCTGGAGACCCGCTGGTCGGCGACGTGACTGTCTCTGACATCATCAGCCTCTCGCCGTACGAAGACGAACTCGCGCTCGTCGAACTGTCCGGTGAGCGACTCCGTGAGGCTTTCGTCGCGGTGCCGTTTGGCTACCACGACGACGGCTTTCCGGACCGCCACTGCAGCCACGTCAGCGGCGCGCGACTCCGCTGGGACGACGAGGTCGGGGAACTCGTCGAGGCGACGGTCGACGGCGAGCCGCTCGACCCAGACGAGACCTACACGCTCGCTGCCGACGACTACGTCATCGAGACAAACCACGTCAACGACGCCTTCGGCGAAGACGACGTTATCGAGCGGTACGGCCTGGGTCGTGACGCAATCGTCGAGTTCGCCCGCGAAGTCGGGTTCGACGGCGAGACAACGCGACGCGTCGAGCGACCGCGACTCGACGAGCCGCCAGAACAGACCAACTGAGATTATTGCTTTCGCGCGAACGTGAGATAGCCAGTGTGGCCAACGCCCGCAGTCGAGGGGCGCGAGCCGCGGTCGTCGAAGTCCATCCGGCGCTGGATGGTCTCGAACGTGCGGATATCGGAGAGCCCAACCTCGCGTGCGGTCTCGACGACTGCACGCGTGTCTTCGACAAACGGCGAGTAGACCGCGACGAACCCACCAGGGACCAGCAGGTCGGGGGCGCGTTCGACGACGGTGTCGGCGTCGGCAGTATCGAGTGTCACTACGTCGAACTCCGGCCCGTCGAGGTGTTCGGTCACGTCGCCGGCGCGAACGTCGACGCGGTCGGCGACACCGGCCAGTTCCATGTTCTCACGGGCGACTTCGGCGAACTCCGCGTTGACTTCGTAGGTCGTGACCGTCGCGCCTGCCCGCGCCATCGCGCTCGCGAGAACACCCGTGCCAGTGCCAGCGTCGAGCACGCGGTCGCCCTCGGAGATACCGGTGTGGCCGATGATGAGGCCCAGGTCCCGGGGCATCATCGGCGCGCCCGTCCGCTCGAAGTGGTTGAACAGGTCCGGTCCGCGGAGTTTGCGCGCCGTGAACGACTCCCCGAGATGTGTCTCGACGGTGTCACCGGGCGAGACATCTTCCGGGACTTCCAGTACACCCAGGTCGGATTCCAGCGTCTCACCGGGGGCGAGTAGATACTCTCGGTCCTCGTAGACGAACAGCAATGGGTCGCTCATTCGAGCCGCGAGACAGCGGCCGCCAGGTCGCCGTCGGTTGCTTCGAGCGCCTCGCGAGCCGCGTCCTCGCTCGTGCCGGTGCGCTGGGCGACGAGTTCGATGTCGTCTTGTGGGATACCTTCGTTCTCTTGGGCCTCCTCGGCCGAGTCACTCGTTTCCCCTGCCGCGCGTCGCTCGGGGTCGCCGACGATGTTGTAGGTTTGTTGACCCTGGGCGTCCATGCGCTGAACATCGGCGTCGGTAAAGACGAGCTCTTCCTCAGAGGTCCGAATAATGACCTCTTCGGCGTCGAGCTCGTCGATATCGATACCCATCTGTTTCATCATCTGTTGCATCTTGCTCGGGTCGAGACCGCCTCCGCCTCCAAACATACACCGGATTTCTCGCCAGGGAGACAAAAGCGCTACGTATCTCAGAAGGGGAACCAGTCGCGGATTCTGTCGACGGTGTCGGGGTCGGTGTCGTCGCCGGTACCGTTTGTCAGCACGTGCTCTTGGGGGACGACGACGGTCTGCCCCCGGTCTTGGTCGACGCGTATCAGGTCGTCGCGCTTGAGCCGGGACAGCGACGTTTCGATGGAGTCGATGTCCTCCTCGACGGCGGCCCGGAGCTCGAAGATAGTCATCCCATCTTCGGGGCGCTCTGCGAGCGTGCCCAGCACCACGACATCGGTTTCGTCTCGGTCGCGGTACTCCGGCTTGAGCATCATCACATGGTAATACGGAAGGACAGCCCTTATAGGTTCGACTCGGACAAACAGTACGCTTATGTGGGACACGCGGGGAACTCTTGGCAATGGGTTACAAGTGCGCGATACTCGGCCACAAGTTCGGTGACGCCGAGGTCGAACGCGACCGACAAGAGGACGGGAACGAGGTCATTATCACCGTCCGGGAGGTAGAGACGTGCGCTCGGTGTGGCGAGTCCCGTACTGTGTCCGAGAACAAGGAAGTGACGACTCTGGAAACCGCGGCCGATATTATCGCCGACGACCTCGACGAGTCCGGGGTCGATGCCGCCGAACAGGACACAGACCAGTCGCCGTCCCCGGAGCCAGCACCGGCGGGGACAGCCACAGAGACCGAGACGGCGGTGCCGGACGCGGAGCCGTCGACTGCGAGCGATGTCGTCGACGCGGCCGAAGACGACGCCGTCATTCTCGACGAAGACGAAGACGAAGAAGAGACAGAAGACGAGCGCGAACCCGGCGAGTGGCCCGAGGAGTCGACCGGCGACGAGGAGGAGACGGGAGACGTATCCTGGCCCGAGGCCGACGACGAGGACGACGAGCAGGAGTGGGAGATGTCGACAGATATCGACCCCCAGCCAGGGGAAACCGCGGTCAGAGGAATCGAGAGTGATACGCTCACCGTCCCCGAGGGAACGTTCGTCTGTCCGGAGTGTGAGTTTGCGACGCCCGTCGAGTCCTCGTCGCTGCGTGAGGGCGATTTCTGCCCCGAATGTCACATGGCGACACTCGACCATCGCACCGACTGACCCGCTCCGATAGAGGTAAAAACATCGCCCAGTAATGCTTCGTTCATGCGCGAATACAAGATGCGACGGGGAGAGTATCTGGAAGAGCGAGTCGAGGATATGGCGGAATTTGTCGAGGAGTACTTCGGCCCAGTGACCACTACCGACGATTACAAGGACAGCGACCTGCTGGTGGTCGAAGACCCGAAGAACCCGGTCTTCAAGCGCGTCACGGCCGGTACTGTGGCGTATTCCGGCAAGAAAGACAAGCTCGCGCTCGATATCGAGGAGCGCCCAGCCGAGGAGGTCATCGAAGAAGGGCACTTCGACGCCGCCGAGGACGCTGTTGCGGTCAAAAACGACTTCCTGGAGGCCGCTACCGGGCGGGATGCCAAAGCGCGTCGCGACTCGATGAAACGCGACGTGGAAGACGACGAGACGCCGGACAACGTCGCCTGATTCGCGTTAGTGCCCGATTCGCTCGCGGCTGATGCGAACGCCCGAGGGGGTTATGATGAGCTGGTCGTCGTCTTTCTGCACGATATCGCCGCCAACCTCGTTGACGACCTGCTTGAGTTCGTCGGTGATGTGTTCCATCGTCCGGTCTTTCGTGCTGTGACGGGTGATATCCGCGAGAACGATGTTCCCGTCGTAGACCTCGTCTTTGATGTCGATGACATCGGTCTTCTCGCCGATGTTCGCGATACGAATCTCGGTGTCAGGGTTGGCATCCTCGACTGCCAGACCGTCCGCCGAAAGCTCGACGTAGTCTTCGGTCTGCCTGGAGGTGCCTTCCCCGAATATCTTGCTCATGAGCCCCATACAATGTGGCCGTACCCGCGAGTGCTTAGGCTTTACGTCAGACGCGACCAGTCACGGGGAGAATTCGTAGAGGTCGTCGCCGACGTGATGGATAGAGTCGACAACTCTGCCCTCCTGGCCGCTCATCTCGTCGCCGTCGACCAGTGCCTCGCCGACTGCGAGGAACTTGCCGTGAGCCTCCTCGTTGATGACAACGAAATCGCCCTCGGCGATAGCTGTGTCGGCCTCGACGATGCCGGGGCGCATCACGTCGGCCCCGTCGGAGACGAACTGGATTGCGCCGGTGTCGACGGTGACGATGTGGCTGGTCGGCTCGTGGGCGTTCGCGCCGTCGACGGTCAGGAACGGCTGGCCGTCCAGATAGAGGACGTGTGGTTCGCCGTCGACGAGGACAACGTCCCACTCGTCGCTAGTTAACTCGACTTTTTCGACGGTATCAGCCGAGAGGTCGACGCCGAGGTTCTCGGCCAGGGCCTCCTCTATCTCGCTGATAGCGTCCGAGCGAAGGTGGTGTCGGGATTTAATCTCCATACCGGTGGGTCGACGGCCCGAAAAATAAACACCTCGCTCCGGCAACGCGAGCGGGTTCCAGAATCTGCGGTGTCACTCAGTTTGTCGCAGTCTGCTCGACAGCGGCTTCGACTTCGTCGTAGTCGGGCTCGACGCCCGCGTTCTCGCCGACCCAGGAGTACGTTATCGTGCCGTCGCTATCCACGACGAAGACAGCACGCTCGGCAATATCTTCGACGCCGATGTCCGCGAAGTCGGTCGCGACATCGTAGGCAGTGACGAGGTCGCGGTTCGTGTCACTAATCAGCCCGAACGAGAGCCCCAGTTCGTCGCGGAACTCGTTGAGCGAGAACGGCGTGTCGATGCTGACGCCGAACAGCGTCGCGCCGTGTTCGGTCAGCGCGTCGAGGCGGTCCTCGAAGGTACTCATCTCGTGGCTGCAGACGCTCGTGAACGCACCCGGGAAGAAGGCGAGCACGATTGGCGCGTCGTCGAGTCGGTCAGAGAGCGTCACCGTCTCGGTGTCGCCGTTTGCAAGCGGTGCGGTGAACTCGGGTGCATCGTCGCCTTCCGAAACCATACGCTCGGTTACACCCCGCTGCTCAAATCCGTTGTGTCTCCGGCTCGCCCGATTGCGGCAGAAACACCGGAATAAAGAGGCAAAACAGACTTTTTAGCGCCCCTAGATGCCGGAAAATGGCGAATTTCGACGATAAGACGACAGTCGTCACCACGCTCAACAGAGCAAAAAGACTATAATCGGCAGTTGGCAACGTGAAGGTAGAAATGGCAAGCACACTTGTACCGCTGTTTGGCCCAGTGCCCGGCGGCATGGAAATGGTCGTCATCCTACTGATTGCAGTGCTCCTGTTCGGGGCAAACAAAATCCCGAAACTCGCCCGCTCGACCGGTCAGGCGATGGGTGAATTCCAGAAGGGTCGCCAGCAGGTCGAGCAGGAACTCCAGGAGATGGAAGAGGCAGTCGACCCCGACGCCGACCTGGATGTCGACGAGGAAGACGACGAGTACATGGACCTCGACGAAGAGCCGACCACCGGGACGGAGACGGCGACCGACACGGACGCAGACGGGCAGTCGAACTGATTACCGCGTTTCTCGTTTTCCGCAGACAGCGGTGTCCTGCCGGCGTTATTCCCGAATTCGGACCACGCCTTCTCGGAGAATCTGCTGATTGGGGAAAATATACTCCTTGCCGTCGGTTTCGACGTGTGTGACGAACATGTCCATCTCCTGGACGATGCCCCGAGTACCCTCGATACGAACCTCGTCACCGATGCTGTACGGTTCGTTCAAGAGGAGATAGATGCCAGCGGCCGCGGCCGCCAGCAGGTCTTTGAACGCGAGTCCACCCAGGAAGACGAGGCCGAAGGCGTAGGCCCCGAGCAAGACCAGCAACGCCGCGGTGGCCACACCGAGCTGTGCGAGCGCGATGAGGCCTGCGATGTAGTAGATGCTGTATTTTACCAGCGTCGGGATGATAGCGACTTCGGGCAGTTTGATAGACTGCAGGCGTTCCTGGACGAGCAGTTGGCCTTTCTCGCCGGCCAGCAGGCCGACGATAATCGCAACCAGCGCGATAAACAGCCGGGGTAGATAGTTCGTCACTCGCGTCCAGAACAGCGCCGTGTCGAAAATCTGGGCCACGTTGAACGCGAAGATAGCCGTCAACACGTAGACAAAGACTGCCAGAATCTGGCCGATAATACCCGCTGTCGACGTTCCCATCCCCTGTGCGGTTCGCTCGAAGGATGTCCCTTCGACCGCGTCGTTGATACCGGTCTGCTCGAACAATCGGTGTGTCCATCGCCAGACGAGATAGGAGATGACAAGCCCGATAATCAGGATACCGACAGCCAGGGTAAAAGCAGTCTCCGCCGAGAACACCTGTCGGATGAAGTCGGCGATGTTCGTCGTCATCTAGTACTCCTCCGGGTCGAGTTCGAGGACGATTTCGCCGGCCTTGAACGCCCGGACCATCCCGTCACTTTCGGAGAGAACGACCGCGATAGCGTTCGTGTCACGCGTGGTGCCGGCTGCTGCCATGTGCCTCGTTCCGAGTCCCTTCGGGATGTCGATGCCCTCAGCGTCGGGTTCGAGATAGCGGTACGCGGAGACGATTTTTCCGCCGTCAGATATGACAAACGCGCCGTCGAGACGCGAGAACTCTTTGAGCATCACGTTGACGATGGGGTCGCCGACGTGGACGTGGGACTTCTCGAAGGGATTGTACGAGAGCGGCCGCGACTTGTTCATCACTTTGCCGGCATCGCCGACGACAAAGAGTGCGCCGACCGGTTTCCCTTTCTGTCCTTTTTTGCCCAGCTCGATTGCCACCTCCAGCACGTCCTGCACCACGTCCGCGTCCGGTCGCGAATTCGTGAACAGGTCGTAGAGTCCAGTTCTGGTAAACTCGTCTGCGCGGATGCGGACGATTGTATCCAAGTCGTTCTCGTCGAACGACTGCGTGAGACAGAGTACGTCGTCGCCCTCTTCGACAAACTCCTGGTCGAGTGCCCCCTCCAGCCCGAACCGGATGCGCCCCTCCACGTCGGTAAACTCGAGCGGGAGTGAGACGAATTCGTCGGCGTCGACAGCGTTGTCACTTGCCACAACAACCGTCGAGACATCGGCCTCCGCGAAATGCCCGTAAGTCGAATTGTCCTGTGTAAACAACAGGACGGCAGCGATATCCTCGACGAGGTCGTCGAAAAAGTCACCCAGTCCGGTCATTGGTGATACTCTCGCTGGCATCCTCAAAGGTGTTGTGCCCTGTCAGTCGCCCGTCAGTCAGGGGTCTGTCGCCCGTCACACACCGTCGAGGGCGATAGAGTCACCTCGGTATGTTTAATTGCGCGCCACCAGTTGCTAGCGTTGTGAGCGACATTCTACTCGGGCTTGGCATTCTGGTCGTCATGTTTGTTGGATACAACATTGGGGGGTCGACCACCGGCCCAGCGTTCGGTCCAGCCGTCGGTTCGGACGCGCTCTCGAAGGCATCTGCGGCCGGTCTGTTCGCCGCGTTTTTTTTCGTCGGTGCGTTCAGTATCGGGCGTCGTGTCGTCGACACGCTCGGCGAGGAACTGGTGTACACGACGACAATATTCACCCTGCAGACGAACGTGACGGTATTGTTCTTTATTGGCGGTGCGCTCTTTATCGGGAATACGGCGGGCGTCCCGGCCTCGACATCGATGACCGCAGTCGGCGCAATTTCCGGACTCGCGCTTGCGGCCGGTGAGTTGAACTGGACGGTGATGGGGCAGATTGTGACCTGGTGGGTCGTCGCCCCTATCATCGCGTTCTGGGTGTCGGGCGTCATCGGGCGGTACTTCTATGCCCGACTCAACCGGCGTGTCGCACTCGTCCAGAGTGACGGACCGCTGGTCGAACTCGACAGGTCAGGCGCAATTCCGTGGGTCGTCCCAGGGCCGAACACGACACGACGGGAGTTCATCGGGACCGTGATAGTGATTCTCATCGGTTGTCTGATGGCATTTTCCTCGGGAACGTCGAACATCGCGAACGCTATCGCGCCGCTCGTGGGGAGTAACGACCTGGAGATGAACCGGGGCATCATCATCGGCTCGGTAGCTGTCGGCATCGGTGCGTTCACTATCGGTCGCCGGACACTCGACACGCTGGGGAACGACCTCACGTCGCTCCCGCTGACGGCATCTATCGTCGTGGCGTCGGTCAGTGCGACGATTGTCACGCTGCTTTCTGCAATCGGTATTCCTGCAAGTTTTGTCATCATCGCGACGATGAGCATCATCGGCCTCGGCTGGGGCCGTGCTACGCGGACGACGAGAGTCAGCGACATCCCAAGTGAGGACGTGCCGGCGGCCTCTGTCGGTGCCCTCGCCGGTGACGAGGGGGGCGAAGACCTCCCCTCTATCGGCGAGGAGGAGACAGAGGACATCCCCGCCGCGAGCGAGTTGTTCGACCCGTCGACGACCGCCAGGGTCGTTATCATGCAAAACGTCGTCCCACTCCTCGCGACGACAGGCTCGTTTCTCACGTTCAGTTTCGTCCCGATATTCGGGCTGTAGGCGGTCGTAGCTCCGTGTGGCCGGGAAGTGACAGAGGTTCCCACGTCTATTAGTATCTCGATGCCAATTATGTGGTAATGGCTTCGTCCAACTCGTCGGGTGAGCGTGGTCTTTCGACTGGCGACCTCGACGCACCAATCCAGAACACCGAGTTCTTTCGGTCACTAGTCGAAAACGGGTCTGACGCGATTATCTCTATCGACGAGAACAGCACGATTCTGTACGCGAACCGGTCGGTAAAGCGGGTCTTTGGTTACGAGCCCGAGGAGTTAGTCGGCGAGAAACTCACCGTATTAATGCCCGACCGGTTCCAGAACGAGCACTTCAGCGCGGTCGAGGCCTACCTCGAAACCGGCGAGCGAAGCCTCGACTGGAACAACATCGAACTGCCGGCACAACACAGCGACGGCCACGAGGTGCCGCTCTCGATTACGTTCGAAGAACACAGCTACGAAGGTGAACGGATATTTTCGGGTATCATGCGCGACATTACAGAGCGCGTCGAGTACGAACAGAGCCTTCAGCGCCAAAACGAGCGCCTCGAAGAGTTCGCAAGCATCGTCTCACACGACCTGCGGAACCCGCTCCAGACGGCGCGTGCGACGCTCGCGGTCGCAAAGGCCGGCGACGAGGCGGCGCTGGAGGAACTCGACACCATCTTCGACCGAATGGACGAACTCATCGAGGACGTGCTCTCGCTTGCAAAGCAGGGACAGACTGTCGGCGAGACAGAGCCGGTCGAACTCGAATCGGCGGTGCAGGAGGCGTGGTCGATTGCGGGAACTGACGAAGCGTCGTTGCAGACCGAGGACCGGCTTCCGACGGTATCGACCGACCCGGAGCGGCTGAAGACGCTGTTTGAGAACCTGATACGGAACGCAATCGAACATGCCGGCCCGGCAGTGACGATTCGTGTCGGAGGACTCGGGGAGACGGGGTTCTACCTCGAAGACGACGGCCCCGGGTTCGAGGATGCTGACCCCGAACGGCTGTTCGAGCACGGTTACAGCACGGATACGACGAACACCGGCCTGGGCCTGAGCATCGTCGACGACATCGTTCACGCTCACAGTTGGACGATAGAGGCGACGACGGGCGCTGCGGGCGGAGCACGGTTCGAGGTCGAAACACAATGACAGCAGACGACGACCGACCGGTGATACTCGCGATTGACGACGAGAAGCGCGTGGTTCAGGCTTTCGACCTGTGGCTCGACGACTACGAAGTGCTGACCGAGACGAGCGGCCAGGACGGCCTCGACCGAATCGACAACAGCGTCGACGTTGTCTTGCTCGACCGCCACATGCCGGGACTCTCGGGAGAGGCGGTACTCGACCGAATCAGGGCCGAGGAGTACCACTGCAAGGTCGCGCTGGTCACTGCCGTCGACCCCGACTTCGACATCGCCGACATGCCCTTCGATGACTACGTTTCGAAGCCGGTCGACGAGGTGGCGCTTCGAGAAGTCGTCGAGAAACTGGTCGGCCTCGAACAGTTCGACAGGCGCCTGACGGAGTTCTACAGAGTCAGCCGGAAGATAGCAACGCTGGAAGAGCAAAAGCCACGTCAGCAACTCGACAAAAGCGAGGAGTATGCGGCGCTGCTAGAGCGGCGCGACGCGTTGCAGTCGGCGACAGGGGAGTTGGTGTCGGACCTAGACTCAGACGAACTGAAGCGGTTCTTCGAGCCGTCCGAGCCCACGCCGAGATAACCTTACTACGCCGAGACAGCCGGCAGTTCGACGGTAAACACACTCCCGCCACCGGGAGCTGGCTCGTACGCGAGATTTCCACCGTACTCGTCGAGGACTGACCGAACCAGCCAGAGTCCGAACCCGGAGCCGTGTGTCAGTTGGGTCTGTTGCTCCTCGTTGACGATACCGGTCAGTTCTGTCTCCGGGACACCGGGACCGTCGTCGATGACACTGACAGCGACAAACTCCGGCCGCGAGTCGACTGTAATCTCGACGGTCGTTTCCGGCCCGGTGTGTTCGAGTGCGTTCTCGACGAGTTGCTCGAAGACGTTGTCGAGTCGCCAGTCGGCGACGACAGTCTGCTCGGTGTCCGGGACGTCGATTGTCGCGTCCGGGTACGACGAGACGACCCGGTGGAGTACGTCGCCGAGGTCGACTGGGCCGGGGTCGGTCTCGGCGTCGATAACAGTCCGAGAGAGTTCGTTTGCCGTCTCGCTCAACTCGAGGAGTTCGTCTGCCGCACCCTCTATCTGTGTCACGTGCTCGTCGAGGTCAGTGTCGGCGAGTTCGTCACCGAGCAGGCTCGCAGTCCCGTTGATAACGGTCATCTTGTTTCGGAGGTTGTGCCGCAAGAACCGATGGAGGACGCCCAGGTGACGCTCGCGCCGTTTGAGTGCCGTTATCTGTCGCCCTTCCGGGATGAGCAGTGATACTTCGCCGTCGTCGTCGAAGACGGGGCGGACAGAGAAGTCGATGACTTCGGTTCCGGCTTCGCCCTGAACGGTGACTTCCTTGCGGTAGAAATTGCCGGACTGGGCCGTCTCGACCGCCTCCTTGGCTACCTCCCGGGCCTGCTCGGTACTCTGGAACCAGTAGACATCCCACAGCTTGGTGCCGATGACATCTGTTCGGTCGAGACCGCCGAACTCGAGGGCGGTCCTGTTGGCTTCGAGTAACGTCCCATCCGGGTCCATCAGTCCGGTGAACTGGTAGGTGTTGTTGAACACCGCCTCGAACCGCCGCTGGCGCTCCTTTCGCTCCGAGATATCCCGCCCGATACCGACCAGCCCGAGCGCCTCACCGCTCTCGTCGCTCATCTGCGCACCGGTGAACTCGTAGGGGATGCGCTCGCCGTCGCTGGTGACGAAATCGGCTTCGACAGTAATTGGCTCCTCGTTGACGAACACCGTCGAAATCGCCTCGACAACGGCATCCTGGTCGTCCTCGGCGATGAAATCTGTCGGGTGCATCGACGCTATCTCCTCGTCGTCGTAGCCGGTGACCGTCGAAAGCTGGCCGTTCCAGCGGAGGAACGTACCGTCCTCGTCGAAGGCATACAGCACGTCCGGCAGTGCTTCGAAGATGCTCTCTGTGAACGCCTGTTCCTCTTTGAGTTGCTGCTCGCGTTGCTTGCGGTCGGTAATGTCTCTGGCGTTGACGACGACACCCTCGATAGCCGGGTCCTGAAGCTTGTTTGTCCCTCGTGCTTCGACCCATCGAAACTCGTCGTCGGCCGTTCTGATGCGGTACTCGAAGGTGTAGGTCTCATCCGGATTGTCGAGGAGTTCTTCGAGCGTCGCCTCGACGGCCCCGCGGTCGTCGGGGTGGACGTATTCGAGCCCGGAGGAGCCGAGCAACTCGTCAGTCGCGTGTCCGGTCAGCACTTCGGCAGCCGAGCTGACGAACGTGTAGTTCCAGTCTTCGTCGAGGACACTCAGCCTGTCCGAGGAGTATTCGAGCAACGACTGGAGCTGTCGGTCGCGCCGTTGCTCCATCAGCTCTTCGCGTTCGAGTTGGTTGCTCACCCAACTACTGAGCAACTCGACGAAGGTTACTTCCCACTCCGAGAACCCGTCTGTCCGTCCCTCTCTATCGTAGAAACAGAACGTCCCGTACGTGTCGTCGTCGACGACTACTGGCGCGCCGACGTAAGCGGTGATGCCGATGTCCGCGTTGACCGGCCGGTCAGCTAACTCAGGTGCGTCACGCTCGACGTGTCCAAACGAGAGGGTCTGCTCCGAGGCGACGACCTGCTCGCAGTTCGTCGTTTCGACGGGGAGCGTATCGCCTTCGCCGATAGTCTCGCCGTTCGGGAGCTGGACCGTCGACGCGCCGTCAGGCCCGACGAGCCCTTCGATATGGTACTCTCCGTCCGTGATGCGCGACAGCGTTGCGAACTCGGTCCCGAGCGTCTCCCGGACGACCTGCAGGAGGGCGTCGATAGTCGAGTCGGAGGGTGCTTCGGCGGTTGTGATAATCTCGTAAGCCCGGCGGAGCGCCCGCTCGCGCTTTTCGAGTTCGGGTGCCCGGCTGGACCGCTCTCGGCCGACGCCGACGACACACCCGCCCTGTTCGGGCAGCGAGGAAAGCGACAGTTCGAGGTGACACGCCGTGCCCTCACCTCCGCGGAGTGTCACGCTGACAGTCCGTTCTGGCGTCTGGTCTATTGCATTACACAGGGCTTCGCTTCCGCTGTCGAACAGGTCTGGGGCGGAACGGCCCACGGCCTCTTTGGGACCGCAAAGCGACTGTGCGGCCGCGTTCGCGTCGAGCAAAGTGCCAGTTCGGTCGAACAGAAACACGGGGTCGGACAGCGCCGCCAGCCCGGATGGAAGCGACTCGACGGCGTCGTCCACGTCACTCATCACGTACCACACTGGACGCCAAATTCAAGATAGTTGTGGTCACCCGGAGCTACTGGACGGCCCGCTGCTCGTCGGTGACAGTCTCGACGAACTGCTCGGGATGTTCGGTGTGTGGCAAGAGTTTCGCGCGGTCGAAAACGGCCAGTCCGGCATCAGCCGCTTCGGCGAGGCTCCGGCCGCGAGAGAGAGGGAGAAGGTCGCTGTTGCGCCCCCAGACGAGTGTTACCGGCACGTCGACTGCCGACAGGGTGTCGGCGAGGTCGATATCCGGGTCGAGAAAGCCACTGACGAACGACGCCGGCGCGAACCTCGCTCCGGGCTGGTGAGCGGCCTGCCACTCGTGCTCGCGAACCTCGTCGGTGTATTTCTCCATGTCGTAGTAGCCGTGGTCCGACTGGAAATACGACAGCCCGCGCTTGCTGACCATGAGATTGAACAGACCCTGTCCGAAAACCGGCGAGCGCACCAGGGCACGCAGCCATACCTGGCGTGAACCCATCGAACTGTCGGTGGGACAGACCAACACCAGTTCGTCGATGTCGGCTGACTCGGCCGCGCTGGCGGTGTAGCTGCCGGTCAGTCCCGAGGCGACGACGAGCGGGTCCTCGCCGAACTCCTCGATTGCGTCGGCGACAAACGTGGTGTACAGTGATGCGGAGTACAGCAGCGGTGGGCGGTCGGAGTGGCCGAATCCGGGCAGGTCCGGGGCGATGACGTGATACTGGTCGGCAAGTGCCTCGGCGACGCCGGCGAACTCGTGTTTCGAGGACGCCGCGCTGATGCCATGAAAGAGGATGATGTCATCGTCTTCGGGGTCACCGAGTTCGGCGTAGGCGACATCGAACCCGCGCCAGCGGTAGGTTCCCTGGTCGCCGCCGAGCAGCGTGTCGAACTCGTCTGCACGGGAGGCGAGTAGCCTGTTGGCCAGTGCCGTCCCGCCGACCGTGCCAGCGGCCGCAGCGAGTGCGTTACGGAGCTTCATACCTGTATCAAGAACGGCCGCGCGCTTATCTGCTGTGGTCTCTACTCTTTGCGTCGGTCACGAACACAGTCGGCCAGCGGGCCGACCAACTCGTCGGCGACGGTGTAAGGGTCTGTCTCGCGTGTAACCACGTCGTCGAGGTACGCGTCCATCCCGCCGCGGTGGTCGAGCTCTTCTGCCATCAAGTCGTTGACATCTTCGCGGACGAGCGTCCGAATCTCTTCAGCGTACCGGGTCCGTGCCTGGCGCTCGCGCTCGCCCGAGTCGTCGAGATACGTGGCGTGGCTGTCGAGGGTGTCGAGTACCTCGTCGACGCCCTCACCGCGCTGGGCAATCGTCTCGATGATTTCGGGGTCCCAGCCCTCTGACTCGGCTTCTATCTGGAGGCCGTCGGTGCCTTCCATCGACCCCGCGCCGTGATGGCCACTCGACTGAAGAATCGCGCCGTCGCTGTAATCGAGCATCTCGCGCAGTTCCTGGACGGTCCGGTTCGCCCCGTCGAGGTCGGCCTTGTTGACGACGAAGATATCCCCAATTTCGAGGATGCCGGCTTTGAGCATTTGCACGTCGTCACCGCTGCCGGGCGGAACCAACACCATCACCGTATCTGCGGTCTTGACGATATCTATCTCGTTTTGGCCCGCACCGACGGTCTCGATGATGATTTTGTCCTTGCCGAAGGCGTCCAGTGCCTTGACAGCGTCTGTCGTCGCCGTCGAGAGCCCGCCGAGTGAGCCACGGGCAGACATCGACCGGAAGAACACGTCCATGTCACCGATGTTCGACCCCATCCGGATGCGGTCGCCGAGCACCGCCCCGCCGGTAAACGGTGAGGAGGGGTCGATTGCGATGACGCCGACGGTCAGTCCGCGGTCGCGGTAGGTTGCGGCCATCTTGTCGACCAGCGTCGATTTTCCCGAGCCGGGCGAGCCGGTGACGCCGATAACGTCGGCGTTGCCGGTGTGCTGATGGAGCTGTGATACGAGGTCACGGTGGCCGCTGCGACGGTCCTCGATTTTCGTGATGACGCGGGCGAGCGCACGGTGTTTGCCCGCCAGCAACTCGTCGATGAGGTCGCTCATTCTTTCTCGGGCACGTTCTCTCGCACGTACTCGACCATCTGCTCCATCGATGCCCCGGGTCCGAACACCTCGGAGACCCCGAGCTCTTTGAGTTCGGCCTCGTCGTCGTCGGGGATGATACCGCCCACGAGGATGAGCGTGTCCTCGAAGGCGTCGTACTCTTCGAGTCCATCGATAATTTCGGGAACGAGTGTGTCGTGGGCACCCGACAGAATGGAGATGCCGAGAACGTCAACGTCCTCCTGGACCGTTGCCTGTACGATTTCCTCGGGGGCACGGTGCAGCCCCGAGTAGATGACCTCGAACCCTGCGTCCCTGAACGCCCGCGAGATGACGTGTGCGCCACGGTCGTGGCCGTCCAGGCCAACTTTGGCTACCAGACACCGTATCGTCCGCTGTTCTTGGTCTGCGCTCATAGCTGCACATTCGGCAGGTTCCCGTTTGGCTTTTTCGAATACATCCCCACAGAGCCCCGGGAAGCTGTATGTTCTGGCAGCTGTCAGCGTTTCGGTGGGCCAGACGGTGAGTCACGGCTCCATCGCCGTGGTGATTCGCTTGACCTGTGACTCGTCGAATGCCGTGTAATAGAGGCGGAGTTCACAGAGTTCGCCATCCAGATACTGGCTCGCACTCTCGAAGTCACGGCCGAGGCGCATATCGCCCATCCCGACGGCCTCGGCATGCGTACCACCACCGACCCGATTACCGTCGACATAGAGGTCGTAGCTGTTCCCGTCGTATGTACCGACGACCACGTGTGTGGTGTTGATCGACACGCCATCAGAGGCGACGACCTGGTTCGGGTATTCGACGGCGTAGTCGATCGAGTAGCTATCGGTATAGCTCTCACCGATTGCGCCGCCGCTGGTCTCGAAAAACCACTCCTCACCGCTCCCGAACTGGTGTTCGACCAACTGATTGACAGCGCCGTCGCCGGTATTGCCGGTCTGTGTGTACGTGATGGCGACAGTAAACTCCGTCACGTCCTCGGGCGCGCTGATGTCGCTGATGTCGACGTAGTCGTTTTCGCCGTCGAACTGGAGGCCACAGCCGCCCCACTGCGGGCCGTCTCCGCCGCCGTCGTCTTCGAGTGTACCTGTGTTACCGTTCCCGGAGCGGTCGGCGAGGACATCCGGGTTTTCGCCCGGCTCGAAGGTGTAGTAGGCGGTGAAATCACCAAGCTCGTCGCGGCTGTCGATTTCCTCTTGCAGTAACACGGAGCTGTCCTCGTCCTGTGAGACGACGACAATCTCACTGCCGGGAGCAGTCGGGAGCAGGATTGTCTCTCCGGCGTCGTCCGAGGCGATGCGCTCGATTTCTCGCCCGTCGAGTTTGACGACGACATCTGTCCCGAGTGCCCTGGGCTGGAGAACGAGACCAGCCGGAGACTGCTCGATTTCGAAGGAGGCGTCGGCGGTCGGTGTCCCGTACCCCTCGAGCAGGCCGAGCCCCACTACAGCGACGATACTGCCAACGACCAACACCACTGCGACCAGCAGAATGTTACCGATAATCGGAGAGGCAGCGCGCCCGTCGTGGCCGTCGGGGAGCATAGTTGGCTTCCACACGCGATAGAAATAAAACCGTCTATACGCCAGATAACAGGTCTGGACGGTATCGTCGACAGTGATAGAAACCGGCGATAGAGTAAAACCGGTGTCGGGAGAACAGTGACCTATGGTCTCAGGCGACGGCGATGACGGGTCGGAGGCAGTCGAGTACGAGCCCGTCGGGGTCAAACGGCTACTGGTCTCGATGAAAGACGTGTCTGAGTTGATGGTCGACCTGGCGTACTCGGCGCTGTTACACAACAGCGACGCGCTGGCGACGGAGGTCCTCGAACTGGAGTCGCGCATGGACGTCCTCCAGATGCAAGCTCGGATGAACACGCTGATGGCCGCGCGCACGACGACAGATTCCAAACAGCTCGCGCCTGTCCTTGGCATCATCGGTGCCGCCGAGAAAATCAGTGAGGCGGCCGGCGATATCGCGACGGTCGTCCTCGGCGACGAGGAACTGCCCGGGTCGATACGCGCGGCGCTGCCCGACGCGATGGAAGTACTCGCTCGGGCAACGGTCGGCGAGGACTCACCGTACGTAGGGAACACGCTCGGCGAAATCGACCTCGAAACCGAGACCGGCGTGCGAGTTATCGGGCTCCACGACGACCAAGAGTGGGTGCTCACGCCGGACCAGGAGACTCGGCTCGAGGTGGGCGACGTACTGTTGCTTCGGGGTGGTGAACGTAACCTCTCGACGGTGTACGAGACGGTGACCGGAACGCCCTACGAACAGCCCGAGGAACGCGACGCCGACATCACCGACCTGACACGGGCAGTCGACACTATCGTGTTGATGAAAAACGTCAGCGAGCTCTCCGTCGACCTCGCGTACGCGAGTGTCCTGCTCGACGACAGCGACCTGGCGGAGGAGGTCCACGCCTTAGAGGTCGAAGTCGACAGCCTTCAGTCGCGTCTGGAGGCGTGGATTCTCCAGGCCGCAAGCGAGGTCGAACAGCCAGTCCGGCTTCGCGGACTCCTCGCTTTGGCAAACAGCACCGAACTGATAAGCGACGCCGCGCTCGAAATCACCGAAGGCATCCTCAGGGATATCGAGACGCATCCGGTCATCACCGAGTCGGTCCGCGAGAGCGAAGTAGCCGTCCGACGGGTGGCAGTCGAACCGAAGAGTGTTCTCGCTGGCGGGAGCGTCGAGGACGTTCTCGAGGCCAACCCGGGTATATCGGTTATCGCTATCCGTCGCTCGAACGACGAGTGGGTGTTTTACCCCGATGGCGGAGACAGGGTCGACGCCGGAGACAGACTCATCGCTCGCGGAACGTGGAACGCAACAGAGCAGCTGGTGTCGACCGCCCGACAGTGACAGACAGCGAGCCGACCAGATGTCGGGACATTGATTTCGTCGCGCCAGATACCAGTGTGTATGGTTAGTGAGCTACAGCAATCTATCGCCGTCTGGGCCGTTCTCCTCGTGCCCTTTGTCCTCCTGGCTACGCACCAGCAGGTGACTGACGAACTACCGCTCACCTTCGTCGCTGCCTACTGGTTCCCGGCCGCGGTGCTGACGTTCATCGGCGTGCTTCCGGCACCCTGGAGTATTCTCGAAGTCCTCCCTGGCTAAGTCAGGACGAGCCTTGATATTCCCAAAAAGATAACCATCCCGAACACGTCGACGACGTTCGTCACGATGGGGATGGTCGTGTCGTCTGGGTCGATGCCCAGCCGGTAAGAGGCGTAGGTGGTTGCGAAACTGAAGCCGATAGCAATGAGCGCGAGCGGGAGGCCACTGAGGAGCGAAATCAGAAATAGCTGTGGAATAGCGGCCTGAGAGTCGATAAACAGCCCGAGAACGGCGGCTCCCGCGGCGAGTGCGGTAAACAGCGTCGCCGCGAGCGCGAGGATTGCCAACACGTTCGCCCACAACACACGGTCTCGGGGGTCGAGCGTCGTCGTTCCGAGGTGAAACCGGGTGGTGAGCCGCGCACTCAGGATAGCTCCGAGGTTGCCGCCCATCGCGACCATCGTCGGAATCATCACCGAGAGAATCGGGTATGCATCGAGCAGTGCCTCGGCCTCTTCGAGTCGGATGCCTGCAAAGAGAACGATGACGACGAGCACCAACAACATCGGAAACATGTTCCTGACGATTGTCTGCCAGTGCCAGCTTCCCCCGGATGCGCTCATCGGGCCCACACCTCTGTGGCGAGGGTCACGGTATCACCACACCCGCGAGCCAGACCGAGAAAAACAGAAAGAACATACCGAAGACATCGCCGAGAGTCGTAACGATTGGCCCGACGAGATTATCGGGGTCGTACCCGCGTTTGAAGCCCGCAAACAACAGCGCGAGGAGGCCGAAAACCATCACTCCGGAACTCAGCAGTGCGGCCATAAACATGATGAAGACGAACTCTATCAGGTGCGCGTGTTCCCACCCGAGCAACAGGAGTGCGGTCCAAGTGGCGATACCGATGACGATAGAGAGGCCGATTCCGTTGACGAATGCGGCGATGACGGCGTTTGTAAGCCGGTCATCGCGCTCGAAGGCAGGGGTGACAAGCCCCTGGTGGAGGCCACTGGCGACGCGACCACCGAGTGCCCCGTAGACGTTGCCGCGAGTAGCAAGAAAGACCGGAACCATCACGAGGAGCCCAGGGAACCGGTCGGCGGCCCCGACCAGCCCATCGAAGACGAGCCCCGAGAACAGCCCACCAAGAAGTGCAATCGACAGCACAGGAAGGGACTCCCGATAGATTCGCCAGAACTCCGCCCGCGTCTCCATATCTGGGTGTCGGTGAGTTCGCTGTTAAAGCTACCGGGCCAGAGGTTATCCGTCAGTGGGCCGTCGGTTCGGTATGGCAGACCAGGAGTTCGTCTACACGACACACGCGACAGAGACCCGGAGCAACAAGATGAACAACATCGAGTCAGTCATCAACGAGCACGCGAGCGAAGGCTGGCGGCTCAGCGAAACGCTCGAACGCGACGGCACGACAGTCGGTCTGGTCTTCGAGCGCCGTCTTGAGTGACTACATTCCCATGTCGTCGGCTTCCTCGGGAACAGGCAGGTCGTGTGCGGAGACGCCGAGTAACTCGGCGGCGTGGTCGAGTGCCATATCGAACCCGTAGTACCGCTCTCGTTCGTCGCCGGCGTCGTCGCGAACTTTGAGCATGGCGTATCCTTCGATATTCTGTGCAACAGTCGCCTCGCGGCCGTCGCTGCTGAACGTCAGCAGCCGTTCGCCGTCGACTTCGCGGTAGGTCACGGTGGGGCCGTTGTCAGCACTCATATCCGGGGGTGAGGACTGCGGACACCCAAATCTACCGGTTCGTTTCACCCAGGTCAGTCATCGTCCGAGCCGCCGATGTAAGTCACATCGACCTCAACGCCGGGTGTGCTACGGTCTGAAAGGCCCTGATACGGACCATCAGCTTGGCTCTGTCCCGACTTGTACGGCAGTGCGAAGTCGAAGCGCTCGTTACCGTTGGTGTCTCGGTGGGCAACAACCAGTACGGACTGGTCGCTCGTGATGGACCCCTCCTGTAAGGGTACGAATACGTCGCTGTGGCTCCCTGGCGGGAGATACTCCGTGTAGCCGAGTAACTCGACCTCGTCGCCGTTGAGGCTGTCACCCCCATAGATGGCGATATAGCCACCCTCAGAGAGCGATGCGGAGTCGAGAAACACCGACTCGCCGTCGCTGGTCGTATCGAGCGCCGAGATGGAGGCGACCGGTGACGTGAGGAGGATGACCGCCACGTAGGCGATACCCAGCATGATAGCCGCGTGTTTCACGCCGTCACGAAGTGACCCCTCGCCGAGCTGGCCGGCGATGAACCCTGCGGCGACGGCCTGAACGATTGCGGCGTGGAAGAACACGAGCGTATAGGCCGCCTTGTCCACCTCGCCAAAGCGTGCGAATGCGTCGGGGCTGGCACCGAGTCGGTTAAGCTGGTCGCCCTCGGGGAGTGCGACGTTGTCGGGCAGGCTCGGGACGAGCACCTCGTTGACAGCCAGGATGATAACCAGGAAGACGGCAAACGAGACGTAGATGACGACCAGATAGGTGAACATCTGCTGGCGGCGCTGACGGCGCAGTTTCACCTCGGCGCGGGCCTGTTCAGAGGCGATACGGAGCACCGGTCCCATCTCGCCGCTCGCCCGCATCGCGTTGGTTAGCAGGGTGACAACCCGGGTGATTGCCGTCGTCCGAATCCGTCGTCCGAACCGGATGAGCGCATCGTCGATATTCGCGCCGTACTCGACATCTCGCCAGATTCGTTCGATTTCGGGCGTCAGAACGCCGAGGTCGCTCCCTCTAACGCGATCGAATCCTTCGACAACAGACATCCCGGCCTCGTTGAGGCTGGCAAGCCGTTCGAGCATCTCCGGCGTCGCGGCCTCGATGCGGTCGATACGGCGTTTGTACACCTCTCTGACGACCGCGTACGTCGCCAGAACGAACAGCACAGACTGGACGACGAGGTCGTCGAGCACGCGGATAGCGACGCCATCGCCCTGAAGTGCCGTCGGCAGCCGGAGGAAAAACGCGAGCAGGGCAATCGGGACCGTCAGCCAGAGCAGTTTGGCCGGGCTCCGCAAGAAGACCCGGAGCGGGCTACCGAGCGTCGATTTCAGGCCACGAACGCGGTCGTACAGGTCGAGCATCCGACGGTTGTCGAAGTCGCGCGCCTCGGTGACGCCGCCGTCTGGCTGTCGGACGGCCCGGGCCGGTTCGGGCGCAATCGGTGTCGAGGTCGACAGTCGGTCTAGCACGGAGCCGCCGCTGCGTCTCGCCACGCCCAGCTGGTCGAGTTTCTGCTGGAGGAACACCGCGAAGCCTGCGTTGGCAAGCGGGACAAGCAGGTAGACCATCATCTGCAGAATCCACAGCGTGTCGGTCGTCGTCAGCCCGAAGACGAGCAAAATCGTGATGAGGAACAATACCCCTGCGACGAGCACGGTGACGTACCCCTCGGCAATTGTGGCGAGTACGTCGAGAATCTCTTCTTGACGCTCCTCGGCGTCCTCGCGGAAGCGCTCGTACTGTTCTTCGAGAAAGCCCGGCAGTTCTCGGCCGCTCTGGAGGACGCTGCTCAGGTTCTCAGAGAAGGTCTTGAACTGCTCGCTTGGCGTCCGCTCGGACATCCGCCGCATCGCCGAAATCATGTCCGTCCCGAAAAGGTTCATCTCACGGACTGTAACCGAAAACTCGGAAGCCGTTTCACCGTATACCTCGCGGTTGTCCGTGAGTATCTGGAGAATCTGTGCAAACTCCATCCCGCCACGAGAGAGCGCGAACATGAACGCCGTGGTCCGGGGGAGGCCCTCGTCGATTGCGCGGCGTCGAACCTCGGCGTCGCTGGCGGGGAGTTGCCATCTGAAGAGGTAAGCGAGCGTCGCTGTGAGTAGGCCGGTGACGGCGCCGCCACCGAGCAGGATGAGCCAGCGCGTCTGGCTCGCGAACTCGTGTTCCCAATCCGGCGTTATCCCCAGCGGGGTGGTAATTGTCCGCGGCAATCCAGCAAGCATCTGGACGATGGCATCGAGTACCGCCAAGAGTCCAGCCAGCGCGTACGCACCGGCGATACTGCCGGCGACGAGGCCAATGGCAACGTAGAGGTAGGTCTTTGCCGCGTAGGTCCGGTAGCTCGTCTCGATAAACGCCGACTGGATGCGGTTCTCTCGCTGTTCGTCAGCCGACACGAATCGCCCGAACAGGACCCGCGAAATCCGGTTGAGTCCACGCTCGATGCGTGGGCTGAGTTTCTCGCCGACGTAGGCACCCAGCGCCCCAGCTACGAGAAGCGGCGGAAACAGCCAGACCGGATTCATCGGATACCCTCCGGTGATTGAACAGTCCGGTCAGCGTCGAACAGCCCGGGGTCGCGCTGGGGGTGTCTCATCGGTCAGACCTCCAGTCCGGTCGTCTCCTCGTCGATACGCTCCATGACCTCGTCGGCGTCCGCGTAGTACTTGTTGACCATTGCGGTAAAGCGCCGGTAGTCGGTTACGTCGTTGTCCTGTAGATAGCGAAGGAACTTTCGGCGGTTCCGGAGTTCGTTCAGCAGGTCTGACTCGCTCCAGCCCCGCTCCTCTCGAATCTCCTCTAACAACTCCGACCCCTGGTCTCTGAACTCGTCTGTCTGTGAGTTCCAGGCGTAGGTGTTCGAGTAGTCGAGTTCGCCGGTTCGCTGGTCGATGCCCTCGATTTCGGCGACGGTTTTTGCACGGCGGACGCGCTCGCCCCCCGAGCGCCCGAGCACCTGCACCCACAGGATATCGAGTGAGGTGACCATCGGGCGCGGGACGTTGATGGGCTCGTTTTCCAGGCGGTTGATAACTGTCTGCACCGAGTCGGCGTGCATCGTCGAAAACGTGGTGTGGCCAGTGTTCATCGCCTGAAACAGCGTAATGGCCTCCTCACCACGGACCTCGCCGACGATGATGTACTCTGGCCGGTGGCGCAACGCCGAGCGCAACAGGTCGTACATCGTGATATCAGCGTCGCCCATGCGTTCGCGCGTGACCGACGACAACCAGTTGTCGTGATACAGCGAGAGTTCGCGGGTGTCCTCGATAGTGATGACCTTCGAACGAGGCGGCAGGAACATCGAGATAGCGTTCATCGAGGTAGTCTTGCCGGCCGCCGTCCCGCCGGCGAAAATCAGTGACTTGTTGCTCTCGATGGCCAGCCACATGAAGGCGAGAATCTCGTCGTCGACGGTGCCGTAGTTCAGCAGGTCGATTGGCGTGAACGGCTCGTCGGCGTATTTCCGGATTGTAAAGGCCGACCCTTTCGGAGTCACCTCCTCGCCCAGCGCAAGTTCGATACGGGAGCCGTCGGGCAGTGTCGTCGAGACCACCGGGTCCGACACCGAGACGTGTCGCCCCGACCGCTGGGCGAGCTGGATGACGAAATTCGCCAGTTCCTGTGGCTCGTAGCTTACGCTCGTCTCGATATCGGTGTACTCGTCGTGGTAGACGAACACGGGCAAGTCCGGGCCGTCACAGGAGATGTCTTCGATATGTGGGTCGTGCATCAGCGGGTCCAGCTTGCCGTACCCCTGAAACGACCGGTGAAGATAGTAGAATAGCCGGTAGAACATCTCGTCGGTGACCTGGACGCCGTACTCCTCCAGTCGCGCCTCTAGCTCGTCTTGGAGTGCCTGCTCCGGGTCGTCAGCGACGGCATCCCGGTACAACAGCGGTCCGCGAATATCCTCGAACAGCCGGTCGAGGAGGTCAGCTTCCATGTCAGAGAGCGTCGGTTCGACGACGTGGTAGTAGTGTTTCGTCTCCTCGGGGTCGTAGTTAATCGAGATGAACGTAAACGGGACGTTAACCCAGTAGCGGTCGACCTCTTCGTACCCCGGGAGACCGTCGAACTGGACCAGCGGGTCGTGACGGGCTGGGTCGTACTCCGTGAGTGTCACAGTCGACCCGGTCAGCATTCTCGCGGCTCGGGAGAGCCAGCCCCGTACCCCCGAGAGCGCCTCGATTCCGTCACTCCCCGTCTTGGCACCATCGTCGCTCTGTTCAGACATCGTTAGTGCGGTCGGTCGCTGGTTGCTACCTTGCGGAGCCATCTACTTAAATGGCACTCGAATTCCCAGCCGATACCCGCCGGGCAGACGAACGGTTCCGGCCGCGCGACACCAGAACGTTTATATACACAGACAACGAAAATGTAAGTAGGAAGTAAACTAAACTTTTTTCACAATTTTTATTACGGAGTATCTGCTACCGATTACTCCCGAGAGGTGCCAGTTACCCCGACAAGACAGGAAGCGTAACCGGAGGTACCGACAGATAGGGCGTGCGGTCTAAAAATATACGATAAATGGTAAATAGGACACACCACGACTCCGAAGAAGCAGCCACAGCAGACGAGTTTCGACTAGCGGACCCGACGAGCGCCGAGGACAGAGACGATGTGACGGTGACGGCAACGACCGAGGAACACGAGACGGCAGATCACTGCGGCGTCGACAGTGAAGGCGATGTCGTCGTCGCAGTCAGAAACAGCGACGGCGAGTTGCTTTTGATGCGCAACGACGAGTTCGGCATCGCAGTGCTCCCACACGGTACCGTCGACCCGGGACAGGACTGGGCGGCGGCCGCACGAGCGGATATCGAAGCGGTGACTGGCGTCTCCATTGCCCTCGATAGCGTCGACGTCATCAGACACGTCGACCACGTCATTGAGGGAGACGACGAACCACACACGTCGACGTACCGCGTCATCTTTACCGGACATCCCGTTGGGGGTGCAATTCAGGACTGCAAACAGGACCCAGACGCTGGCAGCGACAGGTGGTGGACCTGCTGGTCGGACGGGGTGCCCGGGGACGTTTCGATTCCGCCGGGCGGTCCCGGAGACGACCTCAGACACGTCCTCGACTGACCGCTGCCCAAGCGTATCAACACCGCATCACTGCGAGCAACACACAGCCAGAGACAATCCACAATGACACACGGAACTACGATTCACGACGCCGATATCGAGCCGGAGACACTTGCGAGCCTGCCGTCGTTTTACGCGCCAACAGTCTCGCCGGACGGGCACGAACTCGCCTTCTTTCACGACACGAGCGGCCGGATGGAACTGTATACGCTCTCGCTTTTTGACGGCGAGTGGACCCGGTGGAGCGACGGAAACGTACCGACGAACCTCAGCGGCGGCATCGAGTGGGCCGCCGATGGCGAGGGAATCTATTTCCACCGCGACGAGGACGGCGACGAACAGAACGACATCCACGTTATCGAGCGTGACGGCACAACCGAGCCGGTCGTCGAGACAGACGGCCAGACACATCTGATGGCTGTCGACCCCAACGGTGAGTTTCTGGTCTGTGCGTCCACGCACGCGGGCCAGATGAACCTCCACCGATACGACCTCGATGGCACTGCGACGCAGTTGACCGAACACGAAGACCGCGTCAACCACTTTGCGGGTGCGCTCTCGCCGGACGGAGACCGGGTCGCCTACGCGACAAACGAGTCCGACAATCCCGAAAACCTCGACGTATTTGTCGTCGATGCCGACGGCGACGAGCCGACGAATCTCCACATCGGCGAGACCGGAGCCACCGCTGGTGTCGGCGACTGGTTCCCAGACGGCGAGCGGTTGCTCGTCGGTGACGACACTCCTGACCTTGGCCGTGCCGGCGTCTACGACCGTCGTGAGGACAGTGTTCGCTGGCTCAGCGAGGGAGATGGCGTCGAGCGGCCGGCGGCGGTGTCGCCTGACGGACAGCGTGCCCTCGTGATGCGGACCCGGGAGGCTGCTACGGTGCCGGTTATCTACGACGTAGCCACCGCCGAAAGTCAAGAACTCGACGTACCGACGGGCGTCGCCAGCGGCATCAGCGGCTCCGAAGGCGGCTTCGTCGACGAGACGACCGTCTTTCTGACCAACCAGACCGGGGCCGAGCGGCAATCTCTGTTGCGCTATGACCTCGATGATGACAGCGTCGAGGCCGTTCTGGAGCCGGAGTACGACGGCGTCGACCCGTCGCTGTTCGTCGAGCCGGAGTACGTCACCTACGACTCCGAGGACGGGCTGGAAATCGGCGCCTTGCTGTACGAGGCGCGGGACGACCCTGGACCAGCAATCGTCTACCCACACGGCGGCCCGACCGCACAGACACAGCGCGGGTTCAACCTCTACCTGCAGTTTCTCGTCAGCGAGGGGTACACCGTGTTGGCTCCGAACTACCGTGGCTCGACCGGGCGCGGGCGAGAGTTCCGTAACCGTATCCGCGAGGACTGGGGTGGCATGGAGCAGGTGGACATCAAGCGGGGCGCGGAGTGGCTAGCCGAGCGAGACTCCGTCGACCCGGACCGCATCGCCATCTTCGGTATCTCCTACGGCGGCTACTCTGCGTACTGCCAGCTGACGATGTACCCCGAGCCGTGGGCCGCCGGCGTCGCACACGTCGGGATGAGCGACCTCCACGCGCTCTACGAGGAGTCGATGCCACATTTCAAGTCGATTCTCGAAGACATGCTGGGCGACCCGGCCGAAAACGCCGACCGCTACAGCGAACGGTCGGCTATCAACCACGTCGACAATCTGGAAGACCCCATCCACATCATCCACGGCGTCAACGACCCGCGCTGTCCCATCTCACAGGCGCGGCTGTTCCGTGACGCCCTCGAAGAGCGGGGGCTGACTGCGGGAGAAGACGGTGACTTCGAGTACACCGAACTCGGCGCAGAAGGCCACGGCTCGACGGATATCGAGCAGAAGACCCGGGCGTTCGAGTTGCTCGCAGACTTCCTGGACCGTCGGGTGTAACGCCTCACGACTACCCCCCGCGAATCAGACCGATGCTGAACAGTTGCCCAACGATAGCGACAGCCACAGAATCTATGACAGACGAAACCCACGATGAGACCATCGACTGGAACGAATTCTGGACAAACGCCGACGAAGCCGACCGCGACGGTGCGACGCCGAGTACCCACCACGCGCTCGACTTGCTACCGGAACTGTTCGACGAGCGGGGCGTCCCCTCGTCGTTCGCGGACGTCGGCTGTGGTCCCGGCGATATCGCGTTCACCGTCGCGTCAGAGTACCCCGACGCGACCGTCGTCGGCTACGACGCCGCCGCGTCGGTGCTAGCAGAGAACCGCGCCCGTGCCAACGGGGTCGAGAACATCCGGTTCGAGCAGGCGACACTGCCGGCGTTCGAGCCCGGCAGGCAGTTCGAGACGGTGTTCTGTTTCGGGACGATGGTCTACGTCGAGGAGTCCGAACGCGCCCTGAAACACCTCTACGATGCGGTCGAACCGGGTGGACAGCTTGTGATGAGCTACGTCAACAGTTCCGGGAAGCGACATTACCGCCAGACCGCCGAGAACCCACAAGAGCGGATGGAAGCTGACGACGACTTCGACCCGGACCGGTTCGAGGAGCGGTTCAAACTGGTCATCGAGGACAGGAGTACGCTCTCATACCGGGCGATACACGACTCACTCGGCACCTGGCCACGAAGCTTCTGGGAGTTCACCGACAAGCCCGACCAACCGTGGGCGTGGGACCACGTTCCACTCGTCTGGATTCCCAAGTAGCGCCGACTCCAGTGGTGCCGGGGACGCTCCGGATTTTTTATATGGATTCCGTGAGCGATAGGAGATATGCGGGAGATTATCCACACAGACGACGCACCGGAAGCAGTAGGCGCGTACAGCCAGGGAGTCGAGACGGGTGACCTCGTCTTCACCGCCGGTCAGATTCCACTGACGCCAGAGGGGGACCTGCTCGATGGCGCCTCGATAGACATCCAGACTGAGCAGGCGCTCGAAAACGTCGAGGCCGTTCTCGCCGAGTCCGGCCTGGAGATGGACGACGTCGTGAAGGTGTCGGTGTACCTCGACGACATCGACGACTTCGACGAGATGAACGAGATTTACGAGACGTTCTTCGACGAGGAAGCGCCGCCCGCCCGCAGCGCAATCGCGGTCGACGAACTCCCCAAAGGCGTCGGCGTCGAAATCGAAGCAATCGCCACGAAATAACGCCGCCCGACAGATGGACCCCCGGAGGAAGTCCAGCCTGTTGTGGGGGGCCGTCGGTGGCCTCTCGTTTCTGGTGTTGCTCCAGTCGTATCACCTGTTCGCGGGGGAGTTCATCGGCGTTGGACCGATGGCGGTCGGAGCGGTGCTGGTGTCGGTCGCCAGTTCGCTGGTCACCCACCACCTGCGCCCCCGACTTGCACCACGGAACGAAAGGCCTTAATCTACGCCCCCTGCTAAGGTCTGATGGGCCAGGATGGCCGAACGGTAAGGCGCACGCCTGGAAAGCGTGTTCCCTTTCGGGATTCTGGGTTCAAATCCCAGTCCTGGCGTCTTCTGGAAGTAACTGCGAACGGAGAGCGACGGCACCGTGGGAGGTAAGTAGTGCCAGAGACTGTAGATATTAACATTGTACGGGTGAAAGCCAGATATATATGGACAATTGTTGTATTCTTTCCCGATAGATGAGCATGGCTACCCATGCAGAGAGGCTATTCAGGTCCGGTGAGTGAATAGTGATGGATATGGAAGAGATAGAGCAGAACTGGCACCGACACGCACACGGTCAAGGGCTGTACGTCCTGAGTTTCTACGAGAGTGCAGGAAAGGTCTCACCGATATTCGAGCGGCGAGCCCGCGAGATATTCGAGGAACACGGCCTTGACGATATTCAGGAAGACGAGTTCTATCACTACGACAGGGTCGCCCCGGCGTTTTACGATGTCGTCGACAACATCGGTCAAAAGACGATGCGAGAGGGCGGTCGACAGATGGGGCGAGACGTTCCCTGGCCCGATGGCGTTGAAACGGTACACGACGGACTCCAGACGATAGACGCAATCCACCAGCAGGCATCGCCAGCGATACACAACGGCAACGAAACCGATGTTGACCGGCCTGCCGGCGGCTACACCTACGACCGCCGCGGGCAGACCGCGGCACACGTCGGCATCACGAAACAGTATCCGAACCCGCCGATCATGGCCGAAGGAGTCTTTCTGGGTATCGTAGACAGTCTGTCGGCAGACGGCACTTCGGTGACTATCGAGTCCACTGAGACAAACCGCGACGAGCGACGTGCCTGGGAACTTTCCTGGCAGTGAACAGGCCGTAATCCGGCTCCTATCCGGACAGACACTTGAATGCCCCCCGATAGTGTGGCTATACACCCATGGTGAGCGAGACGAACACGAAACTGATGGCAGTCTCGCGAAACCAGACCTTTGCCTGCCCGGAGTGTGACGAGCAGTTTCCGGTGACAGAATCGACACGCGACGCCGTCCTCCAGAACGGCTGTCCACGCTGCACGGCACCCGTCTCGGCCGAACACATTTCCGAGCAGTGAGACACGAGTTCGCGACCGTCGCCTTGGTCAGTGTAGACATTTCTGTATGACAACAGGTGACGTTTCGAGCACTCTCTCGTTTGCCGATTTCGGCGATTGAGGCGTCGGACGAATGTCTGACGCCATTTAATGATGGAAGAAGACAAATGGGAGTGTATGCGCATACGCCGAGGCGACTTCGAGCGGATTCGCTCGGTGCTTGAGAAGGCCGACGCGGACCAGCCGATGACGGCGCGCGAGATTCTAGAGTTGCTCGACGAGCACGGTGAGGAGTTCGACAGTGCTCACCGCGTAGCGACAGTACTGGGTCGACAGGCACAGACAGGGGCTGTCGAAGTCATCCGCGACCAGCCCTATCGGTACCGATTTCTCGACGGGCACAACTGACCTGTCTCCGTCGCGATAGCCCTCTCACCTCGCGTAGCCGCCGCTATGTCTGTTGCCCGTCCGGCGATAAACTCACAACACCGGCAAAGTTGCGTCAGATACAAATCTTTTTCAGCAGGAGCGAGATACTAGAGATATGGTCGACAAAGACGACCTGCGCGAGCAGTTCACCGAAGCATTCGAAGGAGCAGATTATCCAATTAACAGCCCGATGGACCTCGTACCGGCACTACCACAGGGACCCTCGACGACGTTCGAGTCGGGCGATTTCTCCATGACAGCGATGGAGCTGAACACGAAAATCAGCGGCGGCGACTGGCCCTACGAGAGCGTCGACGCGTTCGTCGACGACGTGATTGACCAGCTCGAAGACCAAGACCTCATCTGAGGCGACGGGGTAGCCCGGAGAGAAAGTAATGTACTTGTACGTGCGATTGATAGACCGGGCTGTAGCCCTGTGGTGTAGTGGCCAATCATAGCGGCCTTTGGACGCGTCTGGGATGTCCCCGCGCGGGAGATAGCCGCTGACGCTGGTTCGAATCCAGCCAGGGCTATACTGCGGTGCCCCGGCCTGTTGGACAACCGGGGTGTTTTTGCTGGCTTGGCTGGAACTGTAACCCATGAGTGACGACGCTACGGCCCTCGACACCGCAGAAGACGGTATCGGTCGCTACTACGAACCCGATGCCGAACACGCGTTTCCCGACGAACGCGTCAACGAGGTACTGACGCTTCTCGACGACGACGAGGAAGTGACAGCCTATCTCGAAGCTCAGAACGCCAACCCGGTCGACAGGCTGGGCTACAACGACCACGGCACGAAACACATCGAAATTGTCCACAACAGAGCGCTCTGTCTCTACGACCTGCTCAAGCGGGGCGGCGTCGAGTTCAACGGCGCAGCAGACCAGGGCCTCGACGAGGCAGACGAGGCGGTCATCATCGCACTCGCGGCCCGACTGCACGACATCGGTCACGTCGTTCACCGCGAGGACCACGCGTACTATTCGATTCCGCTCGCCGCGGACATTCTGGACCGCATTCTACCTGAGTTCTACGACACGGCCGAGGCGGTCAGAGTGAAAGGCGAAGTGCTCCACGCAATTGTCTGTCACCACAGCGAGGAGGACCCACTGACCAGAGAGGCAGGCGTCGTCCGGGTCGCAGACGCCCTCGACATGGAGCGGGGCCGCTCGCGAGTTCCATACGAGAGCGGTGGCCGCGGTATCAACACCGTCTCCAGTCAGGCTATCGAAGACGTGACGCTCAAGACGGACGTCGACAAGCCCGTACTGGTCGAAATAGAGATGACGAACGCGGCCGGCGTCTACCAGGTCGACAGCCTCCTGAAAAAGAAAATCGAGCGGTCCGGTCTCAAAGACTTCCTCCGTATCGTCGCGGTCAACACCCACGACGGCGACGACACCATCGTCGAGCGAATCGAGCTATGAGCCCGAAAGCTAATTGGGTTCCCGGGTGCATCTCCCGACGATGACAGGGCTCTACTACGAGGAGTTCGAGGTCGGCCAGACAATCGTCCACGACAAGCGCAGAACGGTCAGCGAGTCCGACAATCAGCGGTTCTGCGATATGACGATGAACCAGCAGCCGCTGCATCTCGACGGGGAGTTCGCAGGTGAGACGCAGTTCGGCGAGCGTATCGTCAACGGCATCTACACGCTGGCTCTCGCCGTCGGAATGACGATTCCGGATACGACAGACGGAACCGTCGTCGCCAACCTCGGCTACGACGATGTCGAACACCCGGAACCAGTCTTTCACGGAGACACGATTCGGGCGGAAACGACCGTTCTCGACAAGCGAGAGACCAGCGACGGCGAACGCGGCGTCGTCACGATGGAAGTCGAGGCGTTCAACCAAGACGACGACCTGGTGTGTTCGTTCGAGCGAACCGTCCTCGCGCTCAAAGCAGAGTTCACAGAGGAGTGAGGCCGGACCGTTCTCAGCGAGAAGAATCACGAACCCGCATTTATAAGCCTGTGTGTCGTACCTCCGCCAGATGAGTAGTGGCGACCGTACAGCGGCCCTAGCTGGTGTGACAGCGGCGACGCTTCTGGTCGTAGCCGTCGTCGGGCTGTTCGGGCTCGGGATAGTCGCCACAGACGTGACGAGCGCACAGTCGAGTGACGGAGACGCGCCGCCGGAGCTTGGCGGTGGTGAGAAGGTGAACACGACTGCAGTCGAGGTGTCACTCGTCGACGACACCGGGCTGTTGATGAGTACGATAGAGACCGACGACTTCCTCCTCAGCGACGGCGAGCTCTCGCACATCGTGCGTCGACCAGATGGAACGAACGCATCGGTCACGCTCGTGTTGGCAGCGCCAATATCTGCCTCGGAGCTGACAATCGGCATCGCGAGCGACAGCGACATCAGCAACCTAAACGGGACACAGATTCGAACGGGCGGGGACGCTCAGACGGTCACGGTAGCAGAGATGGACGGCGTTCCCCCGCGCGTGCTCGGGACAGACGTGAGTGACGCAATCGGGAGTCCAGCGGAGCTCGAATTCAGATTCGACGAGCGTCTGTCTGATATCGCCGTCACGATTAGCGGCCCCGAAAACACGACACTCGGAATCGACGACTTCGACAACCCGGTTTCGAACCGGTACGTGGCGAGATACACGCCGCCGGAGTCTGGTGAGTACACCGTCTCGCTGACCAGCGTCACAGACAGAGCGGGAAACACCGGCAACGTCTCGCTGAGCCGGCAAATCCAGGCCGACAGGACTGACCCAGAGGCGGTCATCGGCATCGACTTCGGCGCCTCGCGGGGCCTCAACGTCACCTTCGACGCGAGCCAGTCGGCAGGGAGTGAACTCACGTATCTGTGGGACTTCGGCGACGGCACGACGACGACCGGCGAGCAGGTCTCTCACGAGTTCACGCCCGAGGAACACACAATCTCGTTGACCGTCAGAGACGGGTTCGGGAACACGGACCAAGACACAGTAGACCTGAACCTCACCGGCGGGCTCGACTCCAGTGAGGACGTTGACAGAGACAACGGAACAGCAGACCCCGTCGTCATCGTCAACCGAGACACGTCAGGAGAAGCCCGGAGCAGCCTCGTCAGCGTGACGGGCGCGCTCGCGAGCGAGAAGCTCAAAATCGGCACAATTAGCGACAGCGAAGCGTCGCTCGTCAGCCGGAACGCAATCTCGCTCGATAGGCTCTCGGTCACACCGACAGTCGATACGAGTTTCTCGCTCGCACTCTCCGGTCTCGGGGCCGGAGATATTTCAGACGCCGCTACAGATGACAACGTCGAAGTCGGCGGGTTCACTGTACTCACTGACCTCGAGGAAAACGAAGTCTCGACTGCGGAGTTCATCTTCAGTATCGATGCCCGTCGACTCGACGTGCTGGATATCTCACCGAGCGACGTCGCCTTGCGGCGAGAGTCTGACGGCGCGTGGACGACGCACAAGACGACAGTGCTGGTCGAGGACGGCGAGCGGTATCAGTTCGCCGCGGAGACGCCGGGCTTCTCTCGGTTTGCGGTCATCGGAACCAACGGGACAGCACCGACCGACGGCTCGGGCGGCACGGACAACTCGAACGACACCAGCGACGGCGGAGACGACACAAAGACCCCCGCTATCGAGGTGACTGACGCGGCGCTCGACCGAACCGAAATAGCGCCCGGCGACAGCGTCGAGATTACTGCCCGACTGGAGAACACGGGCGATGGTGCCGGCACGTTCCGTGCGGGACTCGAACGCGACGGCGCT
This sequence comes from Halovenus aranensis, assembly GCF_900100385.1. Lineage (GTDB taxonomy): Archaea > Halobacteriota > Halobacteria > Halobacteriales > Haloarculaceae > Halovenus > Halovenus aranensis. The sequence goes on along the minus strand of NZ_FNFC01000002.1, from coordinate 268,890 downwards.
GTCGTCGACACGCGCGAGGCCGAGGTCGGCCCAGGCGAGTCAGCGACGGTTCGATTCAGCCAGACAATTACCGAAAACGGTACCGTCTCGTTCGGAGTCAACGGCACAGACGCAGGCACGGTGACAGTCGCGCCAGCCGGCGACGGCGACACCAACGGGACCACCCCGGATGACGAACTGAACGTCACTGAGGGGGCGTTCACCGTCGCTAACGTGACGCTCAATCAGTCGAGCATCGGTACCGGCGATGCCGTCCGCGTCGACGGCGAAGTGATGAACGAAGAAGACGACGAGGCCGACTATATCGCGGAGCTCGAAGTCGACGGCGAGGTCGTCGACACCTTCGAAGTGCCGGCCGTTCCCGGCGGCGCAAGCGTCCCGGTGACGTTCACCCGGACGTTCAACGAGTCAGGGACCTACAACATCAGCATCAGCGGTACAGCGAGCGAGGAGCAACTGGATGTCGGGAGCGGCGGCGGCCTCTTTAGCTTTCTCGGCTTTCTGCCGCTTGGGTTAGTGTGGACGGCACTGGGGTATATCGGTATCCCAATGGTATTCTTCTATCTCGTCTTGAAAGCGGTCGCGTTCTATCTCGGCTACTGAGCGTCTGCCAGCGTCGATTCGAGGTCGTCGATGAGCGCATCGTTGCCGACGAAGACGGGCGAGCGCTCGTGGATGTCCGTGGGTGTCTTCCCAAGAAGTGACTGGACACCATCGGACGAGGCACCGCCAGCCGCTTCGACGATGTAGGCCATCGGGTGTCCCTCGAACTGGAGGCGTAGCTTTCCTTCAGGCCTGTCCGCGAGCATCGGGTAGCCAAAGATACCACCGTAGGTCATCACCTGGTTCACGTCGGCAACCATCGCCCCACCGTACCGGAGCTTCAGGCGGTCGGCCTCGACGGCGTCGACGAACGTGGCGAACGCCTCGGGCCAGTCGGGAGCGCGACCCCCGAAGCCGTAGGTCACTGGCTCCGCTGGCAGGGTGACACTCTCGTTGAGCACCTCTCGCGTGCCATCTTCGACGAGGAACTCTGTCACCGTCTCGCCGACAGCAGTCACCATCGTCGTAATCGGTCCGTAGAGGACGTAGCCAGCGGCAACGAGTGCGTCGCCAGGAGCCGGCGGCTGTTCGTCGTAGATGCCGACGATAGTCCCCATTCCGTTGTTCGATTGAAGATTCGAGGAGCCGTCGAGCGGGTCACAGGCGACGTGATACGCGCCGCTGTCCTCACAGAGACCGTCCCGTTCCTCGCTGGCGTACGAGCCGACAGCCGGCAGGTCGAGTAACTCCTCTTCGAGTCGCTCGTCGGCGTACACGTCGGCAGCGAGCTGTTGTTCGCCGCTCGGGTTCTCTGCGGCCTCGTAGGAGCGACGAGAGCGCAACACCGACCGCACGTCACCGGCGACGGCCGCGACCGTGTCGAAGACTGCCTCGATTGTATCACTCATGCTCGTGTGTGGTTACTCCTCGGCGGCGGCGAGTGCCGTGTCGACGGACGACTCCTCGAAGATGACCTCCTCCAGTGCGTCGAGAATGTACTCGGGATTCTCGCGCTGAAAGATGTTCCGGCCGACAGCCAGCCCCGCACCGCCGGCGTCGATGACGGCCTCGACGCTTTCGAGGAACTCGCGGTCGCTGCGCTTGGAACCGCCGGACATGATGACTTTGGTCGGCCCGGCCATCTCGACGACGTGCTCCATGGCCGCCTTGCTGCCGGGGTATTTGACCTTCGCAATGTCGGCTCCGAGTTCCATCGCCTGACGGGCGGCGTAGGCGATAACGTCGGATTTGGTGTCGTTTTTGACGCCTTGACCGCGCGGGTACGCCCACATTACGACCGGCATGTCGTGGTCGCGGGCGGCCTCCTGTACGTCGCGGAACTCCTCGGCCATCTCGACCTCGTGGTTCGAACCGCCATAGAGGGTGAATCCGACCGAGTCGGCGCCGACTTCGTCAGCGTACTCGACCGACCAGTTCACCGCGGAGTCGTACTCGCCCATCCAGAGGTTCGACGTGCCGTTGACTTTCGCCAGTAGGTTCACGTCCTCCTCGTAGGCGGGGTAGTACGCCTCGGCGACGCCTTTCTGGACCGCGAGGCTCGTCACCGCCGGGTGGGTCGCCACGTCGAAAACGCGCTCCGGGTCCGCACTTTCCGGCACGTCCTCGAAGTCGACGGGGCCGTGTTCGAGTCCGTGGTCGTACGCGAGGATGAGTACCTTGCCGTCCCGCGAGAGGGGTGAGTCGTCGATGGGTCGCATAGCTATCGTGAGATGCACGCAGTACGAATAAAGGTCTTTTGACCCTCTCTGAGCGGACTGTGTTCGACCATCACACACCAGCCAACTGAGCGACGACCGGCGTCGTCGGCACTGCGGTCGTCTACCACCGGTCGGACCGCGGGTACTTCGTCGGAATGGACGCGGCCTTACCACACCCCAACAGGGTTAGGTAACGTACTTTCGTTGTTACAGACAAATCAATAAATAACACAGGTACAGATTCAGGTAGCGTTCCAGCCAGACAATTCGGCGACCGGCAACCACACAATCAGGTCACTGACGGGGCGATATCGGTCCACGGCGTCGAATTGGTCTGGGGAACCCCGATATAGGCGGTGTTCGGGCCAAGACAGAACTAACAGACTGACGGAACCGGGTAGCCGGAAACGTTTACCCCCCTGAGCATAAACGTACGTCAGATGATTGGGAGCGTCGGAACAGTCGAGCAGTTATACACAGCCCTGTTTGCGGTGAGTGGCATCGTCTCGATTGCCGCAATCGCACGGGCGCGGAAGTTCGACGACCCGGACGTCCGTCGCGGACTGGTCTGGCTGCTCGCGACGGCAGGGGGCTGGGCGCTGCTCAAGACCGTCTTTTTCATCTTTCCCGACCCGTTCCGAGAACCGGCGTACATCGTCGGGCTGGCACTCGGGTTCGGGACCGTCTGGGCGTGGCTGTACTTCTGTTCGGCCTACACCGGACGGCGCTATCATCGGAACAAATCGCTCCGGCGACTCAGTGTGGGCGTGTTTCTGGCCGTCGTCTCGGTCAAGGTCACCAACCCACTCCACGGGCTGTACTTCACGACTACCGAGGTAGAGACGCCGTTTGCCTATCTGGCAATCGAGCACAACATCCTCCACTGGACTGCGACCGGGCTCTCGTACGTGCTCGCGGCACTTGGCATGTTTATGCTCTTCCAGCTATACTTCGAGTCAGGGTACGAGACCCGCTCGCTGACAATCCTGACGGGATTAATTGGCGTCCCAGTCGTGTTCGATGTCGCCGCGCTGTTCACGCCGTGGCTGATTGACGTTATCTACGCACCGATTGGTGTCGCGGCGTTTGCAGTCGGTGTGCTGTTCATCTCAGAGCGGCGGTTTCTGGCCGTACAGCGGACTGCCCGGGGGAACGACCTGTCCATTTATCTCGACGAGAACGGTCGTATCAAGGACTATTCGAGCAATGCTGGCGACGTGTTGCCAGAACTCAATGGTGCAACCGGGAGTCGGCTCTCGGCAGCCGCTCCGGCCGTCGTCGAGGCAATCGGCAGCGACGACCACATCCTCGAACGCGAGTATGAGGGCGACCAGCGGTTCTACTTCGTCTCGGCGAGTACGGTTTCCCTGGGCCAATCGAGTACAGAGGTCGTGCAGCTCTCCGATGTCACCAAAACCGAGCGCCAGCGGCGACAGCTCGCCGACCGTGAGCGGGAACTCGACGAGCAAAACGAGCTCTACCGGGCAGTCATCGACGCGAGCTTCGCGTTCGTATTTCGGGTCGACCAGGAGGGGAACTACACGTTCGTCTCGCCGTCTGTCGAAGAGTTTCTCGGCTACTCCGCCACAGAACTCGAAGGCCAGCAGATTGCTGTTACTCTCCCAGACGAGTCGACAACCGAACGAGCCTGGAACCAGATTGAGCCGGTGTTGAGCGGACGGACCAACAGAGTTCGGGACTTTCCGCTCGAAACCAAGGCGGGGCGGACTGTCTACAGCGACATCCGTGGCGTCCCAATCTACGACGGGAGTGTCGCCGAGGACGAACGCGGCCCCGAGGATGTCGTCGGCATCCAGCTGATGGTCCGTGACGCGACCGAGCGCCGCCAGCGCGAAGGACTCATCAGCGTCATCAACCGCGTCCTGCGCCACAACCTGCGCAACAGAATGAGTGTCATCGCGAGCTACGCGGGGCTACTCGAATCCACACTCGACGACGACGACGCCGACAAGGCAGCACACATCCGAGACACCGCAGACCGGGTGCTCGACCTGACCGAGTCGGCCCAGAAAATCGAAGAGAACCGGGAGCTGTCTCCAGACCTCGAACCGATGGATATCGTTCCGATGGTCGAGCGGACCGTCTCCGAGTTGGAGGTGCGTTATCCCGAGGCCTCGGTGTCGGTGAACGCGCCTGAGAGTGCCGAGGCCGACACCCACGAGCGGTTCGAAACGGCGCTTTCAGAGGTCGTCGACAACGCCGCAAAACACGGGGGCGACCCCCCTGCCATCGACATCGAGGTCAGTCTCACCGAGAGCCAGGTCGAGATTGCAGTCAGCGACAACGGGTCGGGGATTCCGGAGATGGAACGAGAGGTGCTGCAGTCGAACACCGAGACACAGCTAGTCCACGGCGATGGACTCGGCCTGTGGCTCGTGTTCTGGATTGTGACGAGTCTCGACGGAGAACTCGAAGCGACCGTCGAAGAGGGCTCGACGGTGACAATCTGGCTTCCCCGTTCGTCCGAGAGCGCGGCGTAGCAGCCGTCGAAAACGGGAGAGAACGGCGTTATGCGAGCGCGATGCCCTGCTCGGCTTCGAGCAGTTCGTGGTAGCGGTTCCGAATCGTGACCTCGGAGATGTCCGCGACCTCGCTGACGGCGGCCTGTGTCGTCTTTTCGTTTGTCAGCAGTGCGGCGGCGTAGACAGCAGCGGCGGCGAGGCCAACCGGCGACTTGCCCGAATGGACGCCCTGCTCTTTGGCGTTCTGGAGGAGTTCGCGGGCGCGGCGCTCGGCTTCTTCGGAGAGGCCAAGCGAGGAGACGAACCGGGGCACGTAGCTCTCGGGGTCTGCGGGCTGGACTTCGAGCCCGAGTTCGCGGACCACGTAGCGGTAGGTGCGGGCGATTTCGCTTTTCTCGACGCGGGATACGTCGGTGATTTCGTCGAGCGACCGCGGGACACCAGCCTGCCGCGCGGCGGCGTATACCGAGGCCGTCGAGACACCCTCGATGGAGCGACCCGGGAGGAGGTTCTCGTCGAGCGCGCGGCGATAGATGACACTCGCAGTCTCGCGGACGTTCTCGGGGAGGCCAAGCGCAGAGGCCATCCGGTCGATTTCGCCAAGCGCCTGCTTGAGGTTGCGCTCCTTGGAGTCACGGGTGCGGAACCGCTCGTTCCACTTGCGCAGGCGCTGCATCTTCTTTCGCTGTTTTGCGCCGAGCGCGTTGCCGTAGGCGTCTTTGTCCCGCCAGTCGATGTTCGTCGACAGCCCCTTGTCGTGCATCATGTTCGTCGTCGGCGCACCGACGCGGGACTTTTGGTCTTTCTCTTGAGAATCGAACGCACGCCACTCCGGGCCGCGGTCGACTGACCCTTCCTCGACGACGAGCCCACAGTCTGTACAGACTGTCTCGCCGTGCTCGTCGTCCTGAACGAGCTTGCCGCTACACTCTGGGCAGGATACGCTACTGTCTGCTCGTTCCTCAGTCGATTCCGTCTGCTGTTGCCGTGTCCGTGTATTCGAGTTGCTCATGGGTAGTAGGGGGTGGAAATTCGGGCAGGATGTCTCCTGAAAATACCCCGTGAATTTCGCTGAGTTTAAATTGCTCTGAAAATTACTTAAACCTTGCGCAATCCAAACCCGAACGGCTGTCTGACGTGCCGAAACCTCGATATTCCCCAGAGTCATTCATAGTCTTAAGTGTGAGACAGCCTGCCATGACTGGCGAGTCGTGGCGATAGAACGTGTCACTCGGACGGTTCGTAGGTCTCGCGATGGACGACCTCCGTGGTATCGCCATGGATAATCGTGACGACCACCTGGTCACCTGCTGGGTCGAAGAACACCCGGAGGAAGTCCGGAGAAAAGTTACCCGAGAGCTCTGTCTCACCGCCACCAACGACCGACTCGACTCTGATGGTGTCGAACTCGACCGCAGGGTCGTCGGTGAAGGTCACCTTTGCGAGTCCTTCTTCGGGGTCGTTGAAGCTCACGTCGGTGACGAGTCGATTCTCCTCGTCGATGCGCTCCGGCTTGAAATCGGAGTCGTCGGGAGGGTCCTCCTCGACGACCTGCATTGTCTTTAGCATATCGTCGCTGTAGGTCGCAGAGACTGTGAGTCGGCCGTCCTCTGTTGTCATCGAGCGGTCTGTTCCATCCTGGCCGAGTATTGTCTCGAGTTGCCGTTCTCGCTCACCCTCGGCCGCGACCGCGAGCGTTGCCGTTGCCGTTCCATCTGTGTCATCGAGCGACAGGGAGGCGAGAACGTCATCAGACGGGTCGAACGTCCCGAGGACTGAACTGTCGCCACCGCCGTAGCTATCGAGACTTTCCTCGCCGTACTGGCCAACGACGACGTTGCCAGCCTCGACACTCTCAGCGAGCCACTCGACGGTGTCGAATCGGTCTGGTGCAGTTTCTCGCTCGCCGGCGCGGGTCTCGACGACACGCTCGACGGCCTCGCGGTCATCCCCGAGTACGATTGCCGCTTCGTTGACTGCAACAGTGGCACCGCCGCCCGTGTCACGCTCGGCGTCGGCCGGACCGTAGAGGGTGTACTCACCCAGGTCTCCAAGCACCTGATGTTGAACCTTGAACTGTGGGAGTGGTCCCTCGCTACGCAATCGCTCGTCGACGTAGTCGGTGTCGAACCCTCCGGTCAACACGATAACGCCGTCGAGAAAGAGCAGTTCGTGTGCCGGTTGGTCGGCCGTGCCGTCAACGAGTTCGTACAGTCCCGAGATGCCGACCCCGAGCGAAGCAAACGCGAGGACGCTGCTGCTCGCTCGAACCGGGAACCCGAGCAGTGGGTCTTCTGTGTCGACGTCGACGGCGAATCTGCCTGCACCGGGGCCACTCTCTCCGCCGTCGAGTATCGCGTCCTGTGAGGGCAAAAGCGTCGGGACCAGCGCCCCGGCGTTGTCATCGCTGTCAGCCTCCTGTAAATCGAGATACGCAACTGTGAACCCCTCACTGGCCGGAATCCAGTCTGTGTACGTTTTGCTCGTCTCGCTGCCGAGACACCCTGCGAGGGCGGCCGGTAGCGTCCCTGCTATGCCCTGAAGGACGCGCCGTCGGTCGAATGTCGGTCTGTCAGTCATCGGTTGTACTCGCGCCAGGTTTCGAGATGCTCGCGGTCGCGCGTGTCCTCGGGCAGGTCCTCGAACCAGCGCGCCGCCGTTATCTCGCCGTCGGGGTCGTTGACTACTGGCTCGGTATCGGTGGCACGTGCCCCAAACAGCGGGAGAACTCCCCAGGTGTCGTGGCCGCCAGCACGGAAGTGGACGCGCCCGAGCATGCCGAGTCCGTCGTAGGCTGCCTCGATACCGGCCTCCTCGGCCAGTTCGCGCACGGCGGCCTCGCGGAACGTCTCGTCGCCGTCGGTCTCACCGCCGGGAAGGACCCAAAGACCCAGTGCCTCGTGGCGTACCAGCAACAACGCACCGTCGGGCCGCTGTACCAGCGTGTGTGCGCCGTAGGGCGCACCGTTGGCTTCGATGCGTGCGGCGACGGTCCGAAACCGACGCCGGGTGACGTGTTTGGTCGTCTCGAACTCCAGGAACTCCTCGTGTTGCTCGGCGAGCCTGTGGTAGGTCTGTTCGGCCTGCTGGCTCGCCTCGTCGGCCAGATACCAGAGGTCGTCGACGCTCGTCATCGCCTCGCGAAAATCCGCAATCCACGTTCCCAGACCGATACCCGCCAAATCACGTGTCGCAGTATCATACCCCGACTTTCGTCTGCGCAACCAATAAGCATTCGACCTACGTTTCGGGGCTGGCAGAATCAGTTGTGATACTCACACACAAGAGCTTATGTCTGCACTTGCCAAGACTCTACAATGACGAGAAATGTTCTCTGTGTCGACACTGCTGAGCGTGTGACAGACGTCGTTTCGACGCTCGAAGACGACGACCAGCTCGCGCCGATTTCAGTTACCTCGGTCGAGTCGGCTATCGAAACAATCGTCCAGGAACCGATTGTCTGTGTCGTCACGGCCTACGACCTCTCGGACGGGACGGGGCTGGATATCATCGACGCGCTCAAATCGGAGTCCCCGCAGACACCCAGTATCCTCTTTACCGACGTTTCGCCGGGCGAGATCGACACCACGGGCTTCGACGAGGTCATCGTGGAGTACCTGAACCGCGACCTGCCAGATGCGGACGACAGGCTCGGTTTCGTCGTCAACGACGTCATCGAGCACAGCGCACAGGTGGGCTTTCTCGCGCCGGAGGATGAAGACGACCGCCTCGAAACACTCGCCGAGTACGACGTCGAGGAGCTTCCAGTCGAGGAGAGTTTCGACCGGCTGACTGACCTCATTGCGGACCACCTCGACGTAGCTGTCTCGTTTATCGGTCTCATCGAGAAAGACGAGGAGAACTTCCTGGCGTGTACCGGCGCAGACTGGGACTCGCTGACCCGGGAGGACACTATCTGTACCCACAGCATGCTCCAGGAAGACGTGATGGTGGTCGAGGACATCGACGCCGACAGCCGGTTCAGCGAGAACCAACAGCTCAAGAATCTGGGTATCGTCTCCTATGCCGGCGCGAACATGACCGCGCCCAACGGGCAGGTCATCGGCCAGGTCTGTGCCCTCGACCACGAGCCACGAGAGTTCTCTGCCCACGAGCGCGATACGCTCCAGCAGTACGCCGAGACCGCGATGGAGATTCTAGAGTTGCGTCAGGCTGTCGATAGCGGCGGCGAGGTGGCACAATGAGCCTCTCTGACGCAGGTGGGTTCACCGTCGACCTGCTCCCGGACGAACACGTCGAGAGCGGCACCTCAATCCTGCTAGCCGGCGACGATACCGAGGCACTCAAGCGGGTGTTCGCCTCCCTCGTTGCCGCAAAAGAAAGCGAGTACTCGGTCGTCCTGGCGACAAACAGTGGCGGCCGAGCGGTCAGGCGGATTCTCGACGACGTACGGGCCGGAGCCGGCCAAGACGCTGCTATCTTGACCTGTGAGGGACCGGCACGGGGCGACGATGTCACCGTTATCGACGACCTGAGCGACCTGACGACGCTCGGTATGGAGTTCTCGAATCTCGTCTCGCAGGTGAACCAGACAAACGACCGCTTCCGGTCGGGCATCTTCCTGTGTTCGACGCTTATCGACGAGGTCGAAGACACCCGGTCTGTCTACCGGTTCCTCAACACCACGTTTCTGACAGACCTCCGGCGCAACGAGGGGCTGGGCGTCTGTGCGGTCGATACGAGCGCGTCGCTGGAGACGGATATCGACAGCATGCTCACTGGGCTGGAGACGTCGATGACCGCACGTATCGATGTCGAGAGCGACGGCGACAAGATAGAGCTGACACTGACTGGGTTCGGGCCGACAGAGGAGACGGTTACGGCACGCCTCTAGCGGCGAGCGAACGGCCGGAACGGAAAGAAGACATACCGCTCGTGTGGGTCGTAGTTGATGAACGCGAGGCTGTTCGACATAACCGACACGCTGGAGGCGGCCATCGCGAGGCCAGCGAGTGCCGGATTCAGCAGGCCAAGGGAGGCAATCGGCACGAGCGTCGTGTTGTAGACAAAGGCCCAAAAGAGGTTCTGGTATACCTTCTCGATGGTGGCATCGGCCACGTTGAGGACTTTGAGCACGTCTGCCGGGTCGTCACGCATCAGCGTCACGTCGGCGCTCTCGATTGCCACGTCAGTCCCGCTCCCGATGGCGAGACCGACGTGTGCCCCGGTCAGGGCAGGGGCGTCGTTGACGCCGTCGCCGACCATCATCGCACGGGTGCCGTCGCGCTGAATTTCCGCGATGGCGTCTGCCTTGTCCTCGGGTAGTACCTCTGCCCGGACGTTGTCGGGGTCGATACCGAGTTCCGCGGCGACCGCGCGGGCGGTCCGCTCGTTGTCTCCGGTGAGCATCATCACGTCGATACCGCGGTCGGTCAGCGTCTCGACGGTGGTCTTTGCGCTCTCGCGGACGCGGTCTGCGGTCGCCAGTACACCTGCAAGCTCGCCGTCGATCGCAACGAGCATCGCCGTCTTCCCCTCGCGTTCGAGTCGTTCCATGGTCGTCGCCGCAGGCGTCGGGTCGATGCCGGCATCGGACAACAGCTTCCGGTTCCCGACCAGCACCTCACTGCCCGTTGCACTCGCGCGGATGCCGTGGCCGGGGACGTTCTCGAACGAATCCGGGCTGGAGAGCTCGACGCCGCGGTCGCGTGCGCCCCCGACAATTGCCTGTGCGATTGGGTGTTCACTCCCCCGCTCTGCGCTTGCGGCCGCGGTGAGTATCGCGTCCTCGTCGGCGGGCGGGTCGATACTCGGACCGCGGTCTGTCGCGTCTGACTCCTCGGGCGTGACGCCGCCGTCAGTCGCGGGGTCGTCGAACGCGGCGACCGGGACCACGTCAGTGAGTTCCATCTCGCCGTGGGTGAGTGTGCCCGTCTTGTCGAAGACGACCGCGTCGATGCCACGTGACTGTTCGAGCACGTCCGACCCCTTGAAGAGGACGCCGTTCCGGGCGCTGATGGTCGACCCCACCATGGTCGCCGCGGGCGTCGCTAACCCGAGCGCACAGGGGCAGGCCACGAGTAGCGCGCTCGCGAGGACGACCATCGAGAACTCTGTCAGCGGCAGGCTGGCCTCTGTGCCGGGGACGGCAAGTTCGGGGCCGCCGCCAACGGGCTCGAGGGCTGGTATCCAGGAGCTGACCGTCGACGAGATGTCGTACATCAGTTCGGGGAACAGGAACCACACCGTCGCCCAGACGACTGCGTTGACGATGACTGCCGGGACGAAATACGCCGACACCCTGTCTGCGAGGCGCTGGATGTCGGGCTGGCTGGCCTGGGCCTCCTTGACGCGCTCGACAATCTGCTGAATTGCGGTGTCCGAGCCGACCTGTGTGGCTTCGACGTGCAAGACGCCGTTCTCGTTGATTGTCGAGCCGATGACCTCGTCTCCTTTATTTTTCTCGACGGGGACGGATTCGCCGGTCACCATCGACTCGTCGACTGCGCTCTGGCCGTCGACGACGACGCCGTCGGTCGGCACCTTCTCGCCGGGTCGGACTTTCATTAGGTCACCGACTTCGACATCGGCTAGCCGAACGGTCTGCTCCTCGCCGTCGACAACTATCGTGGCTTCCTCGGCTTCCATCTCTAGCAGCTCTCGAAGCGCGTCACCGGCGCGTGCCTTCGAGCGCGCTTCGAGCCAGTTCCCGACCGTGATGAACCAGAGGATGAAGGCGACAGCCTCGAAGTAGAGACCGCCGGTGATAACGTCGAACAGGACCGCTGTACTGTAGACGAACCCGGTCGCGGTTCCGACAGCGACCAGTGTGTCCATGTTCGCCTGACGGTTGTTGACAAGCGCGCGGACGGCTCCCTCGAAGAACTCCCTGCCGAGTGTCGCCATCAGCACCGTCGCGAGGGCGAACTCGACCCAGTGAAAAGAGACGCCAAATATCGATTCGGGGACGAGCGTAGGCACGCCCGGAGCCATCTCGACCATCAGGAGGATGAACGGAACGGTGAGAACTGCGCCGCCAGCGACGAGTCGGCGCTGTCTGCCGAGTTCTCGCTCGATGGCGCGCTCGCGCTCGTCGGTCATGTCCTCGTCGTCTTCCTCCACCGGGTCGTAGCCCGCGGACTCGATTGCGTCGTAGAGCTCTCGCGGGTCCGTCTGGGCGGGATTGTAGCCGACGAGTGCCTCGTCGCTGGCGAAGTTGGCGTCGGCGTCGAGGACGCCGGGGGTCGATTCGAGTGCCTCTTCGACCGTGCCCGAACACGTCGCACAGGACATGCCGAGCACGGTAATTGTTCGCTGGCTGCGCTCTGGCGTGTACCCCGACTCCTCGATGGCCGCGTAGATAGCCGACAGGGAGACGCGGTCGGGGTCGTACTCGACGTGCCCCTCGTCGGACGCGAAGTTTGCACTCACGTCCGTCACGCCGTCGAGGTCACCCACCGCGTCCTCGATGTTGCCGGAACACGTCGCACACGACATCCCGGATATCTCGATTGTGGTTGTTCGTGAGTCCATTGGCTTACCTAGGGATACGTGGGTAAGAGTTATCTCCCTTTTCCCTTTGTATCGAAAGTGAAATCGCGACAGAATTTTGGAAAGTAAATCAGAGATTGCTCCAGTGGGTTTTTGTGCTGGTCAACCGGAGTATCGACTATGAACGAGTGTCCGGAATGCGGGACCCGTGTGCCCGAAGACGGGAACTTCTGTCCCGAGTGTGGAAGACAGTTCGGCGACAGCGAGCGCACACAGGCTGAGTCCCGTCGCTCGGACCGTCGCGAAGACGGCTGGCAGTCGGATGCAGATGACGAGGACTGGAAGTATCCGGTCGACCAGTCATCGTCGTCGACAGGTCGCCACCCAGCGGACCACAAACTGCTGTTGGGGGGTGTCGGTGGATTTTCACTGTTCGCACTGCTCGAAGGAGGGCTGCGGGTCCTCTCGCCAGACCGCGTCGCGAACGAGTTGGTCGAGACGACCGCCGAAGCCGGACTGGAAATCGAACCGGGGTTCGCCGAACAGGTGGTCCTGATAACGGGAGTCGTCGGCGTCGTCATGGCGCTTGCGGTGCTGGGGGTGACGGTCCGAAACTACGTCGAAGAACAGCTTCCGAACCGGTATTTCTGGGTGCTGATTGCCACGAGCGTGGTCGGATTCCTGTTCGCCAGCAGTCTCTTTCTCGCCGCGCTGGTGGCGTTTGGTATCTACGGGCTCGTCGTCATCGACTAGAAGTCAGTCAGCGCAGCTTGGTCGCGCTCGCACATGATGTCACGACTGGTCTGCCAGGACTCTCGCGCACAGGCAGGGAGTGAGCCGCGCTCGTGGACGTAATCGCGGAGAAACGTCCGCGTCGTCTCGTCACCGGGGTAGCCGCTTCCGACAGCACCGTACTCAGACGCTAATCCGTCGACATGGGTTTCGCGGGCCGATTTCGCGATGATACTCGCCGCGCCCACAATCGGATACGTCTCGTCTGCTCCGTGCTCTGCGCGCACGTCGGCATCTGCACCAATACTCGTCTGCACCCGGCGTTCGAACCGCACGGCGTTCGTGTCGCCGGCGTCGAGATAGCAGTGGTCGCCGCCTTGGGCGAGTTCGTCGAGCGCCTTGGCGTGGCCGTCGACGGTCAACTGATTCATATCCGTCTCGGGGTCGTCGATGCGCTCGACCGGTATCTCGACGACCGAGACGGCGTCGACCTGCTCGCGGAGCTGGTCGGCAAGCTCCTCGCGGCGAGCCGGGGCGAGGCGCTTCGAGTCGTCGACAGCCGCCGGTATCACGTCGGGTTCCGCCCGCACGGCCGCGACGAACATCGAGCCGAGGACCGGCCCTTTCCCGGCCTCGTCGACACCGACGTACATACCACAGTGTCTGGCCTGAATCGATTATAAACCTTGGCTGTTTGGCAGACGCCCGTCTGACGGAATCGGGCGACGAGAGCGGAGAATCCGCCGATTACTCCTCGAACCACTCCGCTGCGACCGGCTTCGCGAGCGGATGGAGACAGCATGGCCGTCTGGCGCGCCAGGCCGCGCCGTTGAGTTCGCTCGGCTGTATCGTGATTGTGCCGCCCGCGTACGTCCCCTCGAAGACGACACGGAGAGTGTGCAATACCTCCTCGTGGGCCGGGCTCGTTCGGCGTTCGTATCTGGTGCCAAAACAGCTCTCGATGGTACACTCGATGCCAGTCTCCTCGCGCACCTCCCGGAGAGCCCCCTCCTCGAAGGTCTCCCCGTCTTCGCGGCCGCCGCCCGGAATCCCCCACGCGTGGCCGCCGCGGCCCAGAATCAGTAGGACGCGCTCCTCCTCGCTATGGGCGTCGTCGGGCATCGACTCCGACAGCGGACTCGCCTGTCCGGGCCGCCGGACAATCCAGACGTAACTGCTGCCGATGTAGCCGTCTCGGGCGGCCCGAATCTCGGCCTCAAACCCATCCGGGTCGACCGTGACCGTCTCGGACTCCGTATAGCCGATGCGGTAGTCTTCGTTGAGGCGGTCGAGACGCGACTGAACCACCGTTTTGTTGACGTGTTCGGCCATGACTCACAGCGTCGAGACTCGACAGCAAATACGTGTCGGTCGACCGCATTACGAGGAGAGCAGTTCCCGCGAGGAGTTCGTGACGACCAGCAGACTGCTGGTGCCCATCGCCACAGCGGCGAACAGGGGGTTGATGATACCTGTCACTGCGAGCGGGATGGCGACGGCGTTGTAACACAACGCCCAGCCGATGTTCTGTTTCACCCGGCGGTTGGCTCCCCGGGCGAGTTCGAACACCGTCTCCAGCGAGTCCAGGTCGTCGGTCACGATAGCCACGTCGGCGGCGTCGGCCGCCAGTGCGGTTCCGCTGCCGAGCGCGATGCCGAGGTCGGCCTGTGCGAGTGCGGGCGCGTCGTTGGTGCCGTCGCCGACCATGACGGTCTGTTTTCCGGCGCCGAGCTGTCTGACGGTTTCGGCTTTGCCCTCGGGCGGCACACCGGCGAACACGTGGTCGACGCCCGGATGGTCGCTGAATCGCGTGGTCGCACGCTCGTCGTCGCCCGTCAGGATGGCTACTTCGACCCCGCGCTCGTCGAGACGCTCGACCGTTGTGTTCCAGTTCTCGCGTGGGCTGTCGCCGACGACCACAACGCCCGTTGCCGTGCCGTCCTCACCGACGACCACGGGAACGTGGCCGTCCGCTCTCGCATCGTCGAGTGGCTCCGTGAACCGCTGTGGGACCGTCCAGCCACGCTCGGCGAACAGGTCCGGGTGACCGACGAGTACGTCGGTTCCATCGACCGTTCCTCCGACACCGGTCGGGTAGCTCTCGAACGCGGAGACACGGCCTTGTCGGGAGTCATCCGCCTCGGCCGACTCGACGACACCGCCGTCCGGTGCAACCTCGTCGGTCCCGTAAGCGTCTGCAATCGCCTCGGCAATCGGATGCGAAGAGCGGGTTTCGAGCAACGCCGCGCGTTCGAGCGTGTGCTCGTCGCCGGTCGTGTCGACGACTCGCATCTCGCCTGTTGTGAGGGTCCCAGTCTTGTCGAAGACGACGGTGTCTACGTCCCGAAGACGCTCGAAGATAGTCTCGTCGAAGACGACGATACCGCGTTCGAGCGCTTCTCTGACGCTTGATGCGATAGCCAGCGGCGTCGCCAGTCCGAGCGCGCAGGGACAGGAGACGATGAGGACGGTCAGCGCGACCAGCAGCGTCTCCGAGGGGGTTGCACCGAGGCCAGCGTGGACGACAGCCACCACGACCGCAAACACAAGCACCACCGGGACGAACACTGTCGCCAGCCGGTCGGCGAGTTGCTGGACGCCGTGGTTGGCGCTCTGGAGGTCCCAGACCATATCCGTGATGCGACCGATACTGCTGTCTGCGCTCTCGCCGACTTCGACGACGAGCGAGCCTTCGGCGAGCAGTGAGCCGCCGACGACGGTATCACCTTCTCGCTTCGGGACGGGTCGAGACTCGCCGGTGACAACTGCCTCGTCGACGGTTCCATCGCCTTCGGAGACGGTGCCGTCGACGGGAATCCGCTCGCCGTTTTTGACGAGCAGTCTGTCGCCGGGGGCGACCGCATCGACTGAAACCATGTCGGTCGCGCCGGTACCGTCATAGCGGCGCGCTTTCTCGACCTGTGCCTCTGTCAGGTCGGCGAGTTTCTCGGTCGCTCGTCCCTTGATGTCGTTCTCGTAGTAGCTGCCGGCGGTGACGACAACGATGATACCCACCGTAACGTCGTAGTAGATGTGTGACTCGCCGACGAAGATGGCAAACGTGCTGTACGCCCAGGCAGCGCCCGCGGCGAGGGCAACCAGCAGGTCCATGTTCGGCTGGCGCATCTCCAGACTCACGTAGGCACCTTTCAGAATCGGACCCCCGGTATAGAAGAGGACGATACTGGTGAGCACGCCCATCGCGACGAAGAAATACGAGGCAGAGGTACTCGCAATCATCTCTTCGAGCATCTCGGCCTGTCCAGCCGGGTAGTAGAGTCCGCCATCGAAGTAGGTCGGATAGACGACCGCGAGATACATCATCATCACGGCCATCCCGAAGAGGACGCCGACGATGAGCCGCATTAGAATATCGTCCTTGGCCTGTCGCTCTCCCATCGGGTCGTCACGCGCGTACGCCCGATACCCGAGACCGGTAAGCTGGTCGCGTAGCGACGGTTCATCGACGGTCTCGGGGTCGTGTGCGATGCGGACGGTATCGGTGATGTAGCTGGCGTCGACACTTGCAACGCCGTCGTCCTGGCTCGCCCGGCCTTCGATGAACGTCTCACAGGTCGTACAGTGCATCCCGTCGATGCGGAGAAATGTCGTCTCGTAGGCCTCGGGAACGTCGTCGTCAGCCTCCAGCGTCGCCTGAATCGCTTCGACATCGTCATCGGCAGAGAGGTCGTCTCTGTCCTCGAGCGTCTGATAGACGCCGAGACAGCCACGACAGCAAAACTGCTCGCCGCCGTCGCTCTCGACAGGGGCGGTCCCGACCGGAAGGTCACAGAGTGTACAGCTGTTGTCTGTCATTGGCCCACTGAGCAGCCGTGCCCAAGTCAGTATTGCCGCTAAGGAACCCAGTCAAAATACGCTGTCGGTTGGTGAAAGAGACACCGGAGACCGCCCATCTGGGCGGTAGATACATCTTCGGACAGGTCGTTCAGGTAGAGCGTGAAATGACACGCAGGATTCTCTGTGTCGACCCCGACGAGGCAGACCGGTAGGCACCACGAAGAACTCTCGAGAAAAAGTATCGAGGCCACAGCAAGTCGCACAGAGGCGGTAGTGCCGGCGGGCTCGGCGTCGTCGCTATCGACCCGACGACTCACGACACCAAAACGGCCAACACGCTGAGCCAGGCTGTCGACGGCCGGATCGAGGTCCGCGAGCCAGACGGGGAAGCCGACGCCGACGGCGAACTGCGCGTGCAGGACCTCCGGAACCAGCCCGAGGAGTGACAACCGTTTACGCTCCCGAGCAGGCGCTAGTCCGTCCAGTCGTCGCGGCGCTCTATCGCACTCTGGAGCTCCCGAACGCGCTCGGGTTGGTGGCGGGCGATATCTGTCGCCGTGACGACCCCGACGAGGTCGAGGTCGTCGACGACGGGGAGCTTTTTGATGTCGTGTGCTCTCATCAGCTCCAGCGCGTGTCGGATAGAGGTCTCCGGCTTCGTGGTCACCACATCGTCGCTCATCCCTCGGGTGACCGGAATCGAGTCGAGTTCGTCCCCGGCGGCGTAGGCAGCTCTGAGAATATCCGAGCGCGTGATGACGCCGACCATCCACTCGTCGACGACGACGGCGCTCCCGACGCTGTGTTCGAGCATCACCGCGATCGTCTCGTACAGCGTAGCCTCGGCCTCGACGGTCACTGGAGGCGTCGACATGATGTCAGTGACCTGCATACGCGACCTTGGGGCTACAGAAACCTAACCGTTCGGCTCGCTTACAGGGTGTCCAGTGCGCTGCCGGCCCGGATGATGGCGGACTCACCGAATGCAGGGCCGACGAACTGAACACCGACAGGAAGTTCGTCGTCGGTTTCGCCTGCCGGGACCGAGATGGCGGGGAGGTTTGCGAGGTTGACAGGCGTCGTATTCGCGTCGGCAAGGTACATCTTGAGCGGGTCGTCGAGGCTCTCGCCGCGCTCGAAGGGCGGGACCGGCATCGTCGGTGAGGCGAGTACGTCCGCCTCCTCGAGTGCCTCGTCGAAGTCCTGTTTGACCCAGGCGCGAGCGTCCTGTGCCTTCTTGTAGTACTTGTCGTGATAGCCCGCAGAAAGGGCGTACGTCCCGAGGAGAATCCGGCGTTTGACCTCCGGACCGAACCCGTCCTCGCGAGCGGCGGCAAACGTCTCGTTCCAGTTCCCCTCGTAGCCGCCGGACTGGCCGTACCGGACGCCGTCGTAGCGCGCCAGGTTCGAGGAGGCTTCGCTCATCGCAATCACGTAGTAGGCCTCGACAGCGTGCTCGACGCTGGGCAGGCTGACCTCGTGGTAGCTCGCGCCCGCCGATTCGAGGGCGTCGATAGCGTCCCAGAACCGCTCGCGGACTGCGTCGTCTGCCCCCTCGACCAGTTCGGTCGGCACACCGATGTCCATGCCCGCCACGTCGCCGTCGGCGGCGGCGGCGTAATCGGTCTCGCCGTCCGGGTCTCGTGTCGTCGCGTCGCGTTCGTCTGGCCCTGCGATAACGTCGAGCAGTTGGGCAGCTTCCTCGACGGTCGGTGCGATTGGCCCGACCTGTTCGAGGCTGTTCGCGTACGCGACGAGGCCGTACCGCGAGACGAGGCCGTAGGTCGGTTTGATGCCGACGACACCACAGAACGCGGCGGGACACCGAACAGAGCCGCCGGTGTCAGTCCCAAGCGCCATGTCGGCGTCGCCGGCCGCGACGACGGCCGCAGACCCACCGGAGGAGCCGCCGGGAACGTGGCCCTCGGCGGCGGGGTTCTCAGTCGGTCCGAACGCCGAGGTCTCGGTCGTCGTCCCCATCCCGAACTCGTCCATGTTGGTCTTGCCGGGGATGGTCGCGCCGGCCTCCTTGAGGCGTTCGACGACCGTCGCGTCGAACGGCGGCACGTACGAGTCGAGCATCGCCGAGCCACACGTCGTCGGAACACCCGCCGTCGAGATGTTGTCCTTGACCGCGACGGTTCGACCGGCCAGCGGCCCGTCGTCGGCGCCGTCGATTCGCTGTTCGGTGATGTAACCGTTGTAGCTCATGACACCCTCGGGCCTTTGAACTGCCCGTCTTCGGTCTCCGGAGCGTTCGAAAGCGCCGCCTCGCGGTCGAGACTCTCCTCGACATCGTCGGTACGCATCACGTTCGTCAGGTCAGGGTCGCGGTCGACCTCGGGAACCTCATCGAGCGTCTCGAACGAAGCAAGAATATCCGCGAACTGCTCGGCGAACAGGTCGCGTTCGTCCTCGTCGAGGTCGATTCGCGCCAGCTCGGCGATATGCTCGACCTCGTCAGTATCGACGGGTGAGTTGCTCATGCCCGAGTGGAGTGCCGTGCCAGCGGTAAGCGTTTCGAAAGGGCACGACGGGTGGTTACGTGGACCCACCGCCGGCTTTGGGTAGCGACAGCGTAACTACCGTACCACGTGGCTCGTTTTCGGAGATGGTCACGTCACCGCCGTAGTTGATGACCAGCCAGTGGACGTGAGCAAGCCCGATGCCACTGCTGTGGCTCAGCGGGTCTTCGGGGCCGACCTCGATGGCCGTCCGCTCTTGCTCGGGAATGCCCGGCCCGTCGTCTGCGACGTGGACCAGAACGGGGGCAGAGGGGTCCTCCACGGTCTCGACGGTAACAGTAACCTGTGGCCGCTCGCCGTCGTGGTGTGTAATCGCGTTGTCGATGAGTTCAGCCATCAGCGACCAGCAGGTCCCGGCGTCGATATCGAGGTCGACCGGGTCGGCGTCGACGGTGACCGAGGCCGCCGGATAGCTCCTGGTGAGGTCGGCCACAACGTCTGAGAGCACCGTATCCAGGTTACAGGTCGAATCGATATCGTACTGATTGTCGAGGGACTGGCGGACAGTCGTTATCTTGTCACTCGTGTCCGCGAGTGACTCCGCCTGGGCGAGAATCCGGGAGAGTTTGTGCTGGTGGTCAGGGCCTACCTCGTCCATGAGCGACCGCGCGTATCCCTCGATGGCCGTCAGACTGTTCCGGAGGTTGTGACGGAGTATCCGGTTCAGGTCGGCGAGTCGTTTCTCGCGGAGCTTTCGCTCGGTAATGTCTGACTGGACGCCGACGAAGTTGGTTATCTCACCCTCCTCGTCAGTTATCGGCGCAATGGTCTGCTCGACGTAGTACAGTTCGCCGGACTTGCGGCGGTTGACGAGTTCGGCCTCCCAGACCTCACCGGCCAGAATCGTCTCCCACAGCTCCGAGTAAAAGGAGTCGTCCTGTTTGTCCGATTTGAGTATCGCCGGCGTTCGCCCGACCGCCTCCTCACTGCTGTAGCCAGTATCTTCCTCGAACGCAGGGTTCACGAACTCGATGACGCCCTGTCTGTCGGTGATGAGCACCGAGTGACCGGTCTGTAGGGCGGCCTCCTTGAACAGTTCGAGTTCGTGCTGTGACTCCTTGCGCTCGGTGATGTCGTGGACAATAGAGAAGAGAAGCTCCCTGCCGTCGATATCCAGCGGAGTCGAGTGTACCTCGACGGTCCGCACCTCGCCGGAGGCGAGTTCGTGTTCGAACTCGAAGTGGTTGCGGTCCTGTGCCTTAGCGCGTTCTCGCTCGCGGGCGACCTCCGACGCTGACATGCGGTTCATCTCCTGAATAGTCATCTCGGTCAGCGTTCCGACAGAGTAGCCATAGAACGCGGCAGCGGCGGCGTTGGCCTCGATGATTTCGCCCGATTCCGGGTCGATGAGCAGCATCGGGGCGCTGTGTGACTCGAACATCGTCCGAAACCGGCGTTCGCTCTCCCGAAGCTCTGTCTCAGCCTGTTTGCGGTCACCGATATCACGGAAGACGACGAGCGCGCCGGCGACGCGGTCACCCTCTGTGAACGGCGTGACACGGGCTTCGGCCGGAACCGCATTATCGACCGGCGCAGCGTCGGGCAACACCACCGACAACTCGACACGGCACTCCGTCACACCGTCGTGTAGGACGCGGTCGATACTGCGCTGAAACGAGCCGAAATCTCCATCGATGAACTCACGCAGGCGCGTGACAGAAGCTCCGACGAGCGCGTCCGCTGGTAGCGCTGTGACCTCGCAGACCCGCTCGTTCGCGTAGATAATATCGTCGTCAGCTCTGACGACGACGACCGGCTCACGGAGGTTGTCGAGGACGGCGGCTTCCGTGACCCGGTCGAGGTCAGAACTCATTGGCCCATCGTATAGGTTACAGAAGTATCAATATTCGGGCTCCACGCAGGCACAGACGTCGCTGGTGAAATGATAGGACAGCGTATGAATGTGGACTGCCGAGATTGCACGGCGTTCGGACGCGGGTAGGCCCGCGTGCCTCCTCCACCCCGCGGCCCTTCGAGCGACAGATGTCCGAGGGCCCGCTGCTCGCTTCCGCGCCTGGCGGACTACCCTCGGTTAACCAGACGCCTGCGCCCCTGCAGGCACAGTCGTCTGGACCTCCATCCCCGAAGGACGAGGCTTCGACGTTGGCTTGCGGGGCCCGCGACCGTCTACCGCACGCCCCCGGAATTTGGTCCCACTTAAGGCCACTTGTGGTATACGAGCGGGGCCTAACCGCCCGACCTAGTCCATCTAAGGATAGTTCGCGTTCCCCATAAGGGGCTTTCGGACTGGGTCGAACTCCGTAACACCCAACAGGGTTCCCCGGCTACCGTGGCGTATGGATATCAGCGGCACCGCAAAGAAGGTCCAGCGCGCGACGAAAGTTGCCGAGGAGAGCTACAAGAAGATGCAGGTGATGATGGAACAGCTCCAGCAGCTCCAGAACGACATGGAGACGACGAGCCAGCAGGTCGACGACATGGAATACGAGATGGCACAACAGCGCGCACTGCTCGAAGCTATCGCGGACGAACAGGGGCTCGATGTCGAGGATGTCCTCGACACCGCCGACCTCCCCGAACCCCCACAGGACGACGCGACTGCCGACGAATCGACAGAAGAGCCGTCGAGCGAGTCGGGAGAAGACGACGATACATAGTCCGTTTGATACCCAGACGCGCCGCTCTGGGGTAGGCCCCTCAGGCGCTTTCGAGTCGGTACGGCCAGTAATCTTTCTCTCGAAGTGCTTTCCCGGCAGTCTTGTGGAACTCGGGGAAGTCCTCGAACTGGGTATCGTCGTCGATGTCCTCGAAGATGTCCTCGACGCTGACGACGCGCTCGTAATCGATGCGAACCGGGTGGTCACCGTACTGTTCGACGTACTCGCCGACAGTAAACGGGAAGTCTTCGCCTTCGTCGACTTTCTTTGCGAGCACGGCGTGTCCGTACTTGCGTCGCCCCTCGCTACCTTTGTCACCATCCGGGTCGTGTGGCCAGTCCATACCGGGCGTTAGTGGAAACAGACAAAAAGGATTTCCTCTCGCCGCCGTATCTGACGGTGAGATTGTACACAAGATATTTTTCTGGCAAACCGTAGGTTGCCAACATGGACAGAATGCTGCCCACCGGTCCCGCCACGGTGTTCGGACGACTATCGCGCCAGCATCTCGCACTCGTCGCGGTTGCGGTGCTGGCACTCTCTGCGGGCTGTGCCGGCTTTGTCAGCGACGACAGTGCAGACGATTCGGCACCGCTTGGCAGCGTGCCCGCCGACGCAGACGGCGTTACACACGTCGAGCCCGCCGTGTTGACGGACTCGGTCACTGAGTCTGTCGTCGAAGAGGCACTCGACAGCGACGCTGTGAGCGAGAGTGACGCCGACTGGGGGACGTGGGAAGATACGCTCACCCAGTTCGAAAACGAGACCGATATCGCGCTGGACGACGTTCACAGCATGACGACGTTCACCGGTTCGGTCGACGGTGAGGAACTGTACACGGGTACAATATTCAAGACCGACCTCGACTGGGAGACCCTGCAGGCCGCCGGCGAGGAGGATGTCGAGTTCGAAGAGACGAGCTACAACGGCGTCACCGTCTACGAGACCGACGAAGAGATGTTCGACGACTCCTCGTGGGTCGCGGACTTCGGCGACGGAACCTTCGCGGTTGGCACGGATGCCGCCGTCAAAGACGTAATCGACACCCGGGAGGGTGATGCACCCGGAATCGATGCCGAGCTCCAAGACCTCTACGAGGGGACCACCGACGGCTACGTCCGCGCGGCGACGACGCTGTCCGACGAGCAGGCCGAGATGGCAAACAGCATCACCTCCGAGGGTGGCGGCTTTGGTGAGCTGTTCGCCCCCGAGGTCGAAGCAGTGACGATGAGCTATCACACAGAAGACGACCAGCTGAACGCGGAGACAGATGTCGTGTTCAATTCCTCTGACGGCGCAGAGACGTACGCAGGCTTCCTAGAGCCGTTCCTCAGTCCGTCGTCGCTCGACGAAGACCCCGACCCCGAAGAGCAGCCCATCGAGTGGCTACTCGACAGCACAACGGTCGATTCCTCAGAAGACCGCGTCACGCTCGCATTCCGCGCCGGGCCGGAGAACCTCGTGACCGCACTCGAAGCGGCTGAGGACGCAGACACGGAGTGGTCCGAGCTGTTCGGTGACGAACTCATAGACCAAGCCATAGCGGCAGACTGAGGTCACCGCTCTGTTTTCGACACCGCAGGAGTTGGCGACACAGCGAAAAACAGCCCCACGCGACGGTATCGAGACGGATAGCGACGACGCGGAGCCTAACAGGGAAGGTATTGGTTAGTTGGGTTACGCTGATAATATGTTGTTATGTCGAATCAACAGCTTGACAGCCGTCGTAGGCGGCGCGTACTGGCCGGAATCGGTGTCGCCACGGTCGGGGCGGGGCTGTCGAGTACCGCCGTCGCCGGGCAAGAAGACACAACCGTAGAGGTCACACTGGACAACGCTGGCATAAGCGCGTGGCAGATAACAAGCGTCGACGGGGCAGACGACGTTGGGCCGACGGGTGAGGACAACCCACAGCTGACGCTCAGTGAGGGCGTTCGGTACACGTTCGTCAACAACGGCGGAAGTAGCCACCCCCTCGCGTTCTATGCTGGCGACAACGAGACGCTGTTGAGCCAGAGCGACGACGGCTCGTTCGAGGGCGATTCGGAGACAGACTGGGTTGACGACGGCGGGAGTGTCTCGTTTACGCTGACCAGCGAACTCGCCGACGAGATGGCGAGCTACGCTTGTACGGTCCACAGTGCGATGACCGGCTCCATCGAGACGACACAGGAGGGGCCGGCGGCGACAGTCACGTTTGCTGACCAGTCGACAACAGGCACGTCGGTCGTCGTCGATTCGGCCGAGCTCACCGACGGTGGCTTCGTCACCATTCACGACAGTAATCTGCTCGACGGCGACGCACTGGGCAGTGTCATCGGTGTCTCTGACTACCTCGATTCTGGGAGCTACGAGAACCTGACGGTGGAACTCGACGACCCACTCACCGAGGGCGACACGCTGGTGGCGATGCCCCACCGCGACACCGACGGCGACGAGTCGTACAGTTTCGTCGAGAGCGAGGGCGGGACCGACGGTCCTTACGTCGTCGAGGGCGACCCTGTCACCGACGACGCCGACGTGCAGGTCGACGGCGCGGCTGCGGTCCAGATGCGCGACCAGACGACGATGGGAGGGTCGGTCACTGTCGACTTCGCCAGACTCGACGACGGCGGCTTCGTCACGATTCACGACAGTACGTTGCTCGACGGTGAGCCGTTGGGCAGCGTCATCGGCGTCTCTGAGTACCTCGACGCGGGGACATACGAGAACGTGACCGTCTCGCTGGACGAGGAGTTGGCGGAGAACGACACGCTGGTGGCGATGCCCCACCGCGACACCGACGGCGACGAGTCGTGCAGCTTCGTCGAGAGCGAGGGCGGGGCCGACGGGCCGTACACGTTCGACGGCGGAGCAGTCACCGACGCGGCCGACGTGACAGTACAGGGAACGGCGACCGTCTCGTTTTCCGACCAAGAGACAGACGGTACCACTGTCGTCGTCGATACTGCGATGCTCGACGACGGCGGGTTCGTCACGATACACGACAGCACCCTCCTCGATGGCGACGCCCTCGGTAGTGTCGTCGGTGTCTCGGAGTATCTCCAGCCGGGGAGCTACGAGGACCTCGAAATAACGCTCAACGAGGAACTGACCGAGGACGACACCCTCGTCGCGATGCCTCACCGCGACACCGACGGCGACGAGTCGTACAGTTTCGTCGAGAGCGAGGGCGGCACAGACGGCCCCTATGTTGCAGACGGGAGCGCGGTCATCGCTCAAGCAGAGGTAACAGTCCTTGGAGATGCAACGGTCTCGTTCTCAGACCAAGAGACCGACGGGATGGCAGTACTAGTCGACTCCGCAGAGCTAGACGACGGCGGGTTCGTCACGATACACGACAGCACCCTCCTCGACGGCGACGCCCTCGGTAGTGTCGTCGGTGTCTCGGAGTATCTCCAGCCGGGGAGCTACGAGGACCTCGAAATCGTGCTTGACGAAGAGATGACCGAAGACGACACGCTGGTGGCGATGCCCCACCGCGATACCAACGGCAACGAAGAGTACGACTTCGTCGAGAGCGAGGGCGGCGCAGACGGCCCCTACCTCAATGGCGAGGGTAGTGCCGTCGTTGACGACGCGACCGTGACCGTCACGAGTGAGATGGACGACGGCATGGACGGCGACATGGACGGCGGTATGGACGACGAGGACGAGACCGACGAGACCGAGAGTGCAGACGGCGACGGACCCGGATTCGGACCGGTCGCCGGTATCGCCGGCCTGAGCGGGGTCGCTACGTACCTGTACCGGACACTCGGTGTCGACGACGAGTCCGGCGAAAACTGACCGCACGGACAGCAGACTGCGGTGTTGTCTACTCGTCTCGGTCGGTGACGTGTCCGTATTCGGCGGCAATTGGGTAGTTCCACCCCCGACCAAGTGCCTTCGTCGTTACTCGTAACGGCGGCGGCGTCTGGCGCCGTTTGAACTCCGAGCGAGTCACGCGACCGACCCCGGCATCGACGACTTCTTCGGGGTACGTTTCCCGAAGTGTTTCTGCTCCGGGTGTCCCTTCGATATACGCTTCGAGGACAGGGTCGAGATGCTCGTAGGATGGGAGTTCGTCGGCGTCGGTCTGGTCTTCTCGGAGTTCGGCGGTCGGCTCCTTTTCTAGAACCGTCTCGGGAATGACCGGTGACGCCGTCGCCGACGACGGTGACTGGTCGTTGAACGCCGCCGCAAGCTCGTAAACCACCCGCTTGTAACAGTCACCCAGCGGCGCGAGCGCGCCGACAGCATCGCCGTACAGCGTACAGTATCCGACGGCGGCTTCGCTTTTGTTGTCGGGGGTGAGCACGAGCGCGTTGCGCTCGTTGGCGAGGCCCATCAACACGTCACCACGGATGCGTGCCTGAATATTCTCGGCCGCAATCCCACTCAAGGGTTCCGCGTGTTCGTCTAGCTGCCGGGAAACAGCATCGACAGCCGGTCCAACGGGCACGACATCGAACTCGATGCCGAGATTTTCGGCGACTGCGCGCGCGTCGGTGACGCTTTGCTGGCTCGTGATGTGACTTGGCAGTGACACGCCGTAGACAGCGTCGGCCCCGAGTGCATCAACGGTGAGCGCGGCAGTGACCGAAGAGTCGATGCCACCAGAGAGTCCGATAACTGCCTCCTCGAATCCCGTCTTGTCGAAGTAGTCGGACACCCCCAGACGAAGCGCCTGCCGTACCTGCGATGCCGGCGGAGTATCGGGTCGGTGTGTCGGCCTGCCGGACCCGTCGAGGGGGACATCCACGAGACGTGTATCGGCTCCGAAACGCTCCAGTTGCTCGACGATACCCTCGGCTGTCGCGACAATCGAATTGCCGTCGAAGATGAGTTCGTCGTTGCCGCCGACCTGATTCACGAAGACGACCGGACACCCTGTTCGCTCGGCGTGTTCGATAAAGCGTTCTGCTCTGGCGGTTGGCTTGTCGATGCTGAACGGACTCGCCGACGGCGTCACGATGAGGTCGGCACCCATCTGTGCCGTCTCTGCGAGTGGGTCGACTTCGTGTCGGCGTTGCCCTGTGATTGTGGTGTCGTGCCATGCGTCTTCACAGATTGTGATTCCCACGTCGACACCATCGACGGTCAGCGTCGTCGGCCGGTCACCCGCCTCGAAATACCGGTGTTCGTCGAACACGTCGTAGGTCGGGAGCAGACGCTTGTGATATGTGCCTGCCCGACTGCCGTCACGGAGAACAACGGCAGCGTTGTACAGAGGGGGGCCAGTCTGTTTGCTGGTCTGGAGTGTCGTGCCGACAACGAGGGGCGGGCCCGCTGTGGTTCGTGCAGCGAGGGCGTCGAGTGCCTCCGCCTGTGCATCGATGATACCCGGCCGGTGGAGTAGGTCCCGGGGGGGATAGCCGAGCAAGGAGAGTTCCGGTGTGACGACGAAATCCGGGTCACCAGCACACACGCTGGTGTATTCGTCGGCGAGACGCTCGGCGTTTCCAGCCACGTCGCCGACGACGGGATTGTGCTGTACGATTGCAACGCGGACGTTCCGGGCCATTCCAGTTACGCCATATAGTGGCCAAACGATGATAAGCTCTGGCCGGCCCCCGTGACCCTACCGCCCGTAGGAACGTCGTTTGCCAATCAAGCGAACCGGCGTTTCAGGCGGTACAGGAGAACCAGCAGGTCACTCCAGCTGGTGGTAATCGAGTTCGTGGCCCTCGTCCAGTGCGTCCTGGACCGCGGGGCTTGGGCTACCGACCTGCTCTGTGTGGCTGGTCATGCCCCCGACGTCCGCTCGCTCGACGTAGATGTTGCGCTGCCAGTCGGTGTCTTTCTCGGTGTAATCGCGCCGGTAGTGTGCGCCGCGTGACTCGGTGCGCTGGAGTGCCCCGCGCAGGACTGATTCGGCCACCGGGAGCATGAAGCCGACATCGATTGCGAACTCGAAAGAGTCGCTCGTCATCGGCCCAACGGCCATGTTCGCGGCGCGTTCCCGCACCTCGTCCAGCCGGTCGAGTCCGGCCTGCAGCGACTCCTCGTCCCGGAGGATACCGGCGTGTTCCCACATCAGGTCCTGTATCTCGGTGAACACGTCCATCACCTCGTAGTCGCCGTCGCGGCCGGCCATCTCGGCGAGGTCGGCGAAGTGGGGCTCTGCGACGGAGGCGACGACGCTCTCGGGGACCGTGCCGGGCCCGTCGACACGAGGCGCGATTCGCTCGCCAGCGACGACGCCGAAGGCGACCGTCTCGGCGAGCGAGTTACCCCCGAGGCGGTTCGCGCCGTGGACGCCGGCCATCGTCTCACCGATGGCGAACAGGCCGTCGACGCTCGTTTCGCCGTATTCGTCGACGACGACACCACCCATGCCGTAGTGCGAGGTCGGAGCGACTTCGACCGGTTCGGTCGACATATCGACCCCGAGGTCATCGAACCGCTCGTACATCCGTGGGAGACGCTCGCGGATGAACGACCGGTCCTTGTGCGAGAGGTCGAGATAGACGCCACCGTTGTCGGTGCCACGGCCCTCGGCAACCTCCTGTGCAATCGCCCGGGCGACGACATCTCTGGCGTCGAGTTCCATCTGGTCGGGCGAGTACCGCTTCATGAACCGTTCGCCGTCGGCGTTGTAGAGCCGCCCGCCCTCTCCACGGACGGCCTCCGTGACGAGGCGCCCACTCCAGGGCTCCCACTCGGGGTCGCTCTCGTCGACGGCCATGCCGGTCGGGTGGAACTGGACGAACTCCATGTCCATCAGCTCGGCTCCCGCGTCGTAGGCAAGCGCCGCGCCGTCGCCGTTGTTCTCGTCGTCGCGAGAGGTGTGACGGTTGTAGATAGCCGCGTATCCGCCCGCCGCGAGCACGACCGTCTCTGTATTGAATAAGACAGGGTCGCCGCTGTCCATGTCGAAGCCGACAGCACCGTATGCCTGGTCTTCATCCGAGAGCAACTTCGTAATCATCACGTTCTCCCGGTACGGGATTTCGAGTTCCTGCGCCCGGCTGACGAGCGTCTTCAGCATCGACTCGCCGGTGTGGTCACCGGCAAAGGCGGTCCGACGGAACGACTGTGCGCCGAAGAAACGCTGGTCGATCTCGCCGTCGTCGGTGCGCGAGAAGTCCATGCCCCAGTCGTCGAGTTCACGGAGACGAGCGGGCATCTGTTTGGTGACCGCCTCGACTTTCTGTGGGTCGTTGATGAAATGCCCCTCGTTGAGCGTGTCGGCAGCGTGAATCGCCCACGAGTCCTCCGGGTCGTGGGTCCCGAGTGCGCCGTTGATACCACCGCGGGCCCACGTCGTGTGGGCGTCGCCGTGGCTCCGCTTCCCTAATACGAGCACGTCGTCGACCCCGCGTTCGGCGAGTTCGATGGCTGTGCGAGCACCCGCCGCGCCGGCACCGACAACCAACACCGACACGTCGACTCGGTCGTAGGCGGGTACGTCTCTCTCTGCAGCCGCGCTCGTCTCTGAGCTGTGCATACTCGGGGCTTAGGAGTCAGCACGTAAAGGGGTTGCGCGCGCATGCACGCGTGCGAGCTGGCAAGCTCAGTAGTGACCGAGTACACCGTCGCGCTTGGCCTTGCGGACACAGGCGCTGAAGACGACAAAGCCAACCAGAAGGTAAACAGCAGCCTTTGTGCCGAGAAAGACGAGGTCAGCGGCTGGTATCTCCCACAGCGGCGTTCCCGTCTCCATCGCGCCACGGAGGAGGTCGTTGCCAAACGCAAGCGGGAGGAGGTGAAACTGCGGGTCAGGTGGCGCGGCGAGCGCGCCGAGAAACAGAAACTGGACGAGCAGGAAGACGTTACTGATGCGTTTATAAATGATGGCCACCCCCCCAAACGCGAGTCCGAGTCCGAGGGCAGAACACATCGTCAACACGACGAGGACGCTGACGGTGCCGACGTTGAACGCGAGGAACGTTCCTGACGTGACCATCATCAAAACGAGCAGCAGGATGCTCGTGATGGCACCGATAGCGAGGTCGGCAACCGCCTTCAGTGCCATCACACGGTTAAGACCGAACGGGCTCATGTACAACTGTTCGAGGGTTCCCCACTGTGCCTCGTCCGATACGGCAGTTGCGGGCGTCTGGAAGGCACTGAACGACAGCGACCAGAGGAAGAAGCCGACGATAATCCCCGCCAAAGAGTCGTCGATTGCAGTGTCGCCGACGGCTGCCTGCCCGCCGAAAAACAGCATCAAGAACATGATATAAGTGGTCAAGATACCAGAGAGTGAGTTTATCCAGTATCGCTTGAACAGTGCAATCTCTCTGCCGAGAACCGCGCGTGTGAGTGCCCACGTCGCTGTTGCTTTCATGATTTTACCCCTGCTGTGTAGTCGGCGTCTCCGTCAAAGATGTCGCGTTCGCACTGTCTTCCGGCCGTCTGTCCCGTTTCGTCCGTGATTTCGAGAAATATCTCTCCGAGGTCTGGCTGTACTGTCTCGATAGAGTCGACTACTGCGTCACACGCGCGAAGCTGCTCCATCAAATTGTACAGTGCCTTGTTGTCGGGGACGGTAACGTCGAGTCTCTCACCGTGCCACTCCGTTCGAAACGAGTCGAGCCCGGAGCGCACATCGCCGGTCTCGGCAAATTCGAGACGGTAGGCGCTTGTCTGAAACGCATCGAGAAGGGCATCCATTTTGTTTCTCGTAACCACCCGCCCGTCGTTGACGATAACGACGCGGTCACAGACGTCTCGAATGGTATCCATGTCGTGGCTACAGACCACGAGCCCACGGTGTTCCTCGTCTGCAAGGCGCGTAATCTCGTCTTTGAGGTCTTCTTTCGCCTCGACATCCAGTCCCAGTGTGGGTTCATCTAAGAACAACAGCGGTGTGTCACGTATCAGTACACAGGCGAGACTCAGCTTCTGTTTCATCCCCCGCGAGAGGTTCCGTGCAACTTCGTCGGCTTTCTCAGTCAGGCCGACCCGCCGGAGAACCCTGTCGCACTGTCCGTCGACCTTTGTCGGCCGTCGCCCCTGTAGTCCCGCGAAAAACCGGAGATTCTCGCGGACGGTCAGCCGCCAGTAGACGTTTCGTGCCCCTTCGAGCATCGCAGCGACAGACCGGTAGGCCGCTCGCGGCGAATCAAACGGGTCGGCGCCGTTAACGATAATTTCGCCATCTGTCGGCGAGACGATGCCGAGACAACATTTGATGAGAGTTGTCTTCCCCGCGCCGTTCGGGCCGAGCAGGCCGACGACTTCGCCACTGCTGACATCGAGAGAGATACCGTCGACCGCGGTGATTTCACCAGCACTCCCTCGGTACACCTTCCGAACCTGCGCTGCCCTCAAAAGCGAATCATCTGTACCAGTTGCCTGTTTTCGCTCTGTCTGTGCCATTACTTCCGTAGTTGTCTTGTAGGATGTTAAATAATTCTTGGACGGCAGTCCAGTTCGAAATCTTATATTTATATCGAGATAGGTGTCAGAAGGTATTCTTGTCGGACACCCATAACGTGGGTATGGCGCAGGGAACAGAGTCGGGCGAACGACTCACGCCGACAGGGGCCTTCGGCTTGCTGGGTAACGAGACCCGGCTTGCAATCCTGCGGGAGTTGGCACAGCAGCGTCGCGTCAACTGGCAATTCGAGGGGATGCGGTTTGCAGAGCTTCGGAGGGCCGTCGGCGTGCGCGACGCGGGGACGTTCAGCTACCATCTCGATGCGCTGAGCGACGAGTTCATCGAAAAACACGGCGAGGAGTACGTGCTAAAATCGAGTGGCCTGGAGATTGCAGACGCGATACTGACCGGTCGCTACGGCGCGACAGACGGCGACCGGACGGCGGCTGTCGATTACGTCTGTCCAGAGTGTTCGAGCCAGCTACGGGCGTATTACGGACACGGTCGGTTCGCCCTGTTCTGTGACGAACACGACCATATCATCGGCACCACTCTCCCGCCAGCAGCCGTCGACGGGCGTTCGATGGAGAGGGTCGTAGAGATTGCTGTCCGTGATATGCAACACGATATGGAGCAAGCGAGAAACGGCGTCTGTTTCCACTGCTGGGGGGAGATGGACATCCGTCTCCAGCGAGGAGCCCCGATTGAACACCCCATGACAGGCGAGACCTACGACATCGAGACGGCGTCGCTGGACGAGGAGGTGGTTGCGGTCCTGGGGTGTGCGCGATGCGAGCTGGTCGCCTGGCTCGCACCAGATATTTGCGTGACCAGACACCCGGCAAACGTTGTGACACGGTACGAGGAGGGAATCGACGCTACAACGCTGATACAGCTCAGCCCCCAAGTAGAGTTAGAACGAACACTCACGGTCACAAGCCAAGACCCACTCAGAGTATCGCTCACCTACGACGGCGGCACTGGGCAGGTGACGTTCGTCCTCGACGAAGACGGCAGTGTCGACTCTGTTGAGCGCAAGTGAGGAGAGTCGGCACGCTTACAGCGAGAACTCACCGCTCGTGATGCTCTCGGCGAGCGCTACCAGATATTCGATGTTCGGCTCCCACTCCTCGGCCGACCTGGAATCGAGTTGCGTCCGGTAGATGTCCGCCCAGATGGCTGCGAGGTCAAAGGCCGCGAGCGCCCGGTAGAATCGGTCGTGGTCGAACTCAGTGCCAGTCCGTTTCTCGTAGCGGTCGACCAGTTCTCGACGGCTCGGACTCCCCGGGCTGGTGGAATACGGCGCGACTGCGGGTGCGCTGTCGCCAGTCAGGTCGTCGCGTTCGGTGTCCGGGTGTCGCGCGACGATCTCCTCGACGGGCGGCGTGGGGTCGCCGTCGTCGCGCCACCGGAGCAACAGATAGCCGAGTTCGGTGAGCGGGTCGCCGAGCCACGTCGTCTCCCAGTCGACGACAGCCGAGACTGCCGGCCGGTCGTCGCCGACGAACAGGATATTGCCGGGCCGAAAATCGCCGTGACAGACGGCGGTCCGTGACTCGGTCGGGACGTTCTCACGGAGCCAGTCAGCCACCGCCCAACACCCCGGCGGTTCGTGACCGGTCGCGGCAGTCGCAGTCTCCAGCCGGTCGATGACTTCCTCGACCTGGTCTCCGGGAGTCCGCGGCTCACAGATGTCGGTGAACGGCCCGACATCGACCGTATGGAGGTCTGCAAGCGTCTCGACGACGGTTTCTCCGAACTGCTGGCGGGCCGCCGGTGCTCGGAACCGCTCGGGCAGTGACGTACCGAGCGGGACCGCTGTCCCGTCTGCGTATGTCATCACCAAGAAAGGGTCGTCGAGTATCGTGTCCGACTCGCCGAGAAACACCGGCTCTGGTGCAGGTACCGACGTGTGCTGGAGGCGGTCGAGGACACTGTACTCCCGTCGAACGTCGAGAAAGCCGTCCGAGTCACGGAACTTGTTGGGCCGCCGGAGGACGTAGGCGTCGTCTTCGGCCGCCGTCCCGAGGGCGAGCGAGAGATTGAGCCCGTCGTGAAGCACTGCCACGTCGACAACATCCGCCCCGAGCGCCGCCGACAACTGCGACCGGAGCGCCGTGCCGTCGATATCTACGTCGTCCATGTTGTTGGTGAGGTGACAGTCGGTCAAAAGACTATTTTTTCGTTTCCAAAGACATAATGGAGCGGTCGACAACGAGGCGACATGAATATCGCTGGACGACACGCGGTCGTGACCGGTGCGTCGTCGGGAATCGGAGAAGCGACGGCCAGAGCGCTCGCAGACGAGGGGTGTTCTGTCGCGCTGGTCGCACGGCGCGAGAGCCGACTGGAGGCACTCGCCGAGGAGATAGACGGCGAGACTGTGGTCGTGCCGACAGACGTGACAGACGAGGAGGCAGTGACCGCGATGGCCGAGGAGGTCGAGTCGGCGTTTGGTGGCGTCGACCTGCTGGTCAACAACGCCGGTGTCGCCCGTGGGGGGCCAGTCGCAGAGACCGAGCTCGACGAACTGCGACCGAGTATCCGCGTCAACCTCGAAGGAGTGATGAACG
The DNA here is from genome assembly GCF_900100385.1 of Halovenus aranensis. Classification (GTDB taxonomy): domain Archaea; phylum Halobacteriota; class Halobacteria; order Halobacteriales; family Haloarculaceae; genus Halovenus; species Halovenus aranensis. Next base: position 235,138 of record NZ_FNFC01000002.1, on the reverse strand, counting down.
TGACACACGCCCTGCTTCCGAGCCTTCTCGATGCCGAGTTGGGCGACGTGATTACCGTCTCCTCGCTGAGTGCCCGATACCCACAGGAAGGGGGCAGTTCGTACACCGCCTCGAAGTTCGGTGTCAACGGCTTCATGCGGTCGCTGCGCAAAGAGATGTCCGACGAGGAGGTCCGAGTCACCATCGTGATGCCGGGACCGGTCGTCACCGAGCTAAACGACTGGGAACACTGGGAGGGCCGTGCGATGGACCCCGAAGACGTAGCTGAGACGATTGCCTTCACCGCCTCGCGCCCGCGACGAGTCGAACTCGCCGAGGTTAGTATCGATTCGACAGATAAGCTGTAGTCGTCGATTTGGTCTGAGGCTGGCGATATCAGTCGTCGGTCGGGACGCCCTCTGTGCCGATGTCGTCGGTATCGACGTTCGCTTCGGTGAGGTCGCCGTCGCGCCAGGTGCCACGCCGGTACCAGCCGTAGGCGATGACCGCTCCGAGGACGTTCGAAATCGCAAACGAGACCCAAATGCCAGACTCGCCGACCATGTCGGCACCGACCCACGCAATCGGGAACCGGATGATACCCAACATCAGCACAGAGATTGCCGCTGCGGTGAGCGTCTTGCCAGCGCCCCGGAAGCTCCCGGTATAGGCCCGCATGATGCCGATAAACCCGAAGGTTAGCGCGACGTACCGGAGGAATTCGGTGGTGATATCGACGACCTCCGGGTCCGTGGTGAACACGTCGGCAATCGGTGCAGCAGCGAACCAGACGACGACTCCCGCGGCCGTGAGGACGCCAAACAGTACTTTGGCCGCGAGTCCCGCCGCGGCGGCTGCCCGGTCTGGTTTGTCTGCGCCGATGTTCTGTCCGGTCATCGTCTCCACCCCGCGGGCAACGGCGATAGCAGGCAAGAACACAACTGAGAACACACGCGTTCCGATACCGTAGGCGGCCACGACCTCGTCTGCGAACAGCGCGACAATGAACAGGAGGAGGTTCATCGACAGCGCCCGGCCCGTCCCCTCGATAGAGGCGGGGAGACCGATGCGGACGAGACGGCGTAGATACCCCAGGTCGGGCACCATATCGCGGAGGTGAATCTGGACGCCGCGAGTCCCCCGGAACATGATTCCGAGGCCGACCACGAGCGCGAGTGCCCGCGAGAACACGGTCGCGACGGCAGCGCCCTGAATCCCGAGCTCCGGGAACGGTCCCCAGCCGAAGATGACGAACGGGTCGAGGATGATGTTCAGGACCACAGAGCCGAACATTACCAGCATCGGCGTCACCGTGTCGCCGTACCCTCGCATCAAGGCAACGAACACGAAAAAGCCGAACATAAAGACCAGGCCAAGCGAGATGACCTCCATGTAGCTCGAGGCGAGCGGGAGAACGTCTTCGGAGGCACCCATCACATCGAGGAACGTCTCGACGAAGAAGTAGCCGGTCGTGCCCAAGACGAACGAGATGAGGGCGGCAAAAGTAACCGTCTGTGAGGCGGCGTACTCTGCCTCGCGCTCCGCGTTTGCACCGGTATACTGTGCAACGAGGACGCTCCCAGCGACCGAGACACCCATCCCGAGCGAGATAAGCAGAAACACCATCGGGAAGGCGAAGCTGATAGCCGCCAGCGCGTCGGTGTTGTACTGGCCGAGCCAGAACGTATCTGCGAGGTTGTAGGCAGTCTGAAAGAGGTTCGTCACGACAATCGGCATCGAGAGAAAAAACAGCGGCTTGCCGATATCCCCCGAAGTCAGGTCGAACTCCTCGGGGCCTTTGAACAACGCCTGGATTCGGCTACGGAGGCCGCTCATCCTGTCACTCCCAGTGTATCTCTGCGTCGGTTGCGCTCTCTCGACGAGGCGCGACGGCCGGACCTACCGCGGGGCCGACTCGATGAGAGTTGAATCGCGCCCGCGCCACGACGGGAGCTGTTGCCGACAGCCGTCGCCGTAGACATCGTATCGAGTTTGTCGCGTGCCATTCGTTTCGTATCTGACTTACTGACTGGTCAGTCAAAAGGATTTGGAAACGGTCGGCCGGGTCACTGTACCCGACTCCCTGACGTGTACGTTAACCGGTTGAGACGCCCTTTTATAACACACTCGCCGACCCACAGGGACCGAGAGACAGATGTGTGAGAGGCAGGCCGAACCGTTAGTCCGCACTCTGGCGCGGATTTGTCTTTTCGATGACGTTAAGTTTTAGTCACGGGCTCTCGTCACGCCATACCATATTATGGGAGACAGTGATAGAATCGGTCGATGCGATGGTGAAACGTCGTCAACACTGGCCGCCGACAGGCTCTCACGGAGGGCCGTCCTTTCGGGAGTCGGTGCGGCCGGGGTCACGGGGTTGGCCGGCTGTATAGGGGGCGACGATGGGGGGACAACAGGCGGCGGGTCTGCAGTCGACAGCGTGTCCATCGGTATGGTCACATCCACCTCCGGTCCGTTCGCCGTGTTCGGCAACGCGGCGATAACGGGGGCAGAGCTGGCAATAGAGGACTTGGAATCCGAGTTCGACGTCGATATCGAGCTGTCGACAGACGACTCACAGCTCGAACCGGGGACGGCACTCGAGCGTGCACGCGCACTCGTCACCGAGGGCAACGTGGACTTTCTGACGGGTGCTGTCTCGTCGTCGGTCGCGCTCCGCCTGTCGGGTTGGGCCACCGACAACGAGGTGACGTACTTCCCGACGGGCTCGCACTCCGATGCACTGACCGGCGGAGAGTGTGGCAAGTACGTCTTCCGGCCGAGCGCCTCGAACTCGATGCTGGCAAACAGCATCAGCGACGGGATGGTCGAGGCCGCCGACGAGTGGTTCCTGATGTACTCGGATTACACGTGGGGGCAGACGGCCTCGACAGCAGTCAAGAACGCGCTGGAAGACGCCGGCAAGACCGTCGTCGGTCGCGAGGCGGTCCCGTTCCCGAGTGACGACTACGCACAATACGTCAACCGGGCCGAGGCATCGGGAGCGCCCGCGATAGGGGTCTTGATCGCCGGACTGGACCTGCGGAAGGCCAGTAACCAGATTATCGCCAGCGGTCTCGAAGACCGAACGCTGGCGATGCACCAGCTCGAAGACTTCGTCTTCTGGGGGATGGACAAAGACGCCGCCTCGATTCTGGACGTTGCCGGGCAGGTCTGGGGGCCCGCAACCGACGGCGGCGAGGAGTTCAAAGAGCGCGTCGCCGAGCAGGGCGAGATGGACCCGTACGTGCGACACCTGCTTGGCTACATCTCGGTCGACCAGGGAGTTCGCGCGGCACTCAGAGCCGAATCGACCGCGGCCCCGGACATGCGAGAAGCACTCGAAGGCCACGAGGTCAGCTCGCCAATCGTCGACATGAAAGGCGGCGGAGAGATGTACTGGCGAGCCGGTGACCACCAGCTCGTGCAGCCGACCTACACCGTCACGTCACGGCCCACAGACGAGATGAGAGACGACCCATACAAGAGTTGGTTCTCGGTCGAAAACGAGTTTGCCGGTGACGACGTTGCACGGCCGGTCGAAGACACCGGCTGTTCACTGTAGGCAATGAGTGCGATACTCGACGCGCGCACGCAAGCGCAACGACTGCTGTCTGAAAGTTCGCCGGCGGCCAAGCTCGGTGGCCTCGCTGGCGTCCTGTTGTTGGGCAACGCGGCCGTCCAGGAGCCGGGGCTGTTTATCGACCAGGCGATTGGCGGGCTCGTCTACGGGATGATTCTGGTGATGATTTCCCTCGGCCTGGCGCTTGTCCTCGGACTCATGGGTGTCGTCAACTTTGCTCACGGAGCGTTGTTCATGCTGGGGGGGTACTTCACCTACGCCGCCATGGCGAGTTACGGTATCCCGTTCTGGGCGGCACTCCTGATAGCACCCGTCGGTGTCGGTGTCGTCGGCATCGTCATCGAGGTCGTCGTTCTCCGACGGCTGTACGGCAAGGAGCCGATTATCGGTCTCCTGGCAACGTTCGGGCTGACACTGATGATAGAGGAGGCCGCCCGGTTCGTCTGGGGCGCGAGTGCAGTTCAGCCGGCGAAGCCGGCGTTTCTGACCGGCGGGACCGACCTGGGCGTGACACAGGTAGGGACCTACCGCCTGTTCACTGTCGCGGTCGCAACGGTCTCGGTGGCTGGCGTCTACTACCTCATCACGAGGACCGACTTCGGACTAAGCGTCCGGGCAGGCGTTCAGGACGGCGAGATGACCGAGTTCGTCGGCGTGAATCTGCCGCTTCGGTTCACTGCGATGTTCTTTCTGGGCTCGGCCATCGCGGGCCTGGGTGGTGCGCTCCGTGTCGTCGAGTTTGGTATCGACCCAGGGGCCGCCGAGGAGTTCGTGTTGCTCGCGTTCGTCGTCGTCGTCATCGGCGGAGTCGGGAGTATCTTCGGCAGCGTGGTCGCCGGCTTGCTGGTCGGCTGGGCACAGTTTCTCATTCCCGTCGTATTGAGCGCTCTCGCTGTCATCACGGGCGTCTCTGCGATCAACGTCCAGGGAATCAGCGACCTCATTCCGTTTCTGGTGATGATTGCCGTCCTCCTGATTCGGCCGCGGGGACTGTTCGGTGAGGAGGGGTTGCTGGAATGACAGAGGAGACGACACAGGAGTCCGTCCCAAGACTCCCGACGAGGCTAGAGCGGTATCGGATTCCGCTCGGACTCCTCGTCCTCGTGCTCGCGTTACGGCCGGTGGTTTCGAGCGACCTGTTGCTCGGGTACAACGCTATCGCCAGCAAGATGCTCATTATGATGCTGTTTGTCGCGGGGTTCAACCTCTTGTTCGGATACACCGGCCTGTTGTCGTTCGGGCACGCGATGTTTCTCGGATTCGGGCTCTACATCCCGGCAATCTTCGTGTCGAACGGGCCGGGACTGTTGCCGGCCGGCGGCGGCGTCACGTTTTTGTTCGGTGTCGCGCTGGCGGTAGCCGGCGTCGCGGCCTACGGCTACCTGCTGGGGCGACTCATCGTCGGAATGGGCGAAATCTACTTTGCATTGTTGACCCTGGCGTTCTCTCAGGCCATATATTTCATCGTGCTTCGTGACCCAGCCGGTCTAACTGGCGGGTCGAACGGTCTCACGCAGGGGACGCTCCCCGCGTTCGTCGAGCAGACGCGCGGCGAAATCGCCATCGAAGCGTTCGGCCAGTCGCTCGACTGGTACTGGGCAGTGGCTCTCGTCTTTCTGGTCGGGATGCTCGCCCTCTGGCAAATCGTCCGGTCGCCGTTTGGTCGGTCACTGGTCGCAGTCAGCGAAAACGAGCAACTCGCACGGGCAATGGGTGTCAACACGACGCGATACAAAATCTGGTCGGTCACGTTCAGTGGCATCTTCTCTGCGCTCGCGGGCGTGCTGTTGATGATTCAGAGCTCCGGTGCCGCAATCGAAAACCTCAGTGTCTTCACCAGCGGTGATACCGTACTGATGGCCGTCCTCGGGGGTGTCAACTACTTCTTCGGGCCGGTCGTCGGTGCGTTCTCCTGGCTGTTCGTCGAGGACTTCCTTACGGGGTTCGAACTCTGGCAGTTCCCCCTCTCGGAACTGACTCTCGTCACCGTCGACCTCAGCGACATACTCGTCTACTGGCAGTTCCTCCTCGGCGCGCTGTTTGTCGTCGTGGTGTTGACTGCGCCTGAGGAGGGTATCTGGGGCTATCTCAGCTCGGTTGCCGAGTGGCTCCGGACCAAGCTCACGGAGGTGATAGGATGAGTCACACCGACGAGACAGGCACGCGCCAGCGTGACACCGGCGACGGTCTGTCGAGTAGCGACGACGAGCGGCCGACCATCGAGCCGACTGTGTCGCCGTCGACGGCGGCACTGGGCGTCGAGACGCTCACAAAGCAGTTCGGCGAAGTCGTTGCGGTCGATGACCTGAGTCTCGGCGTCGAGACGGGGGAGCTTCGCGCCATAATCGGCCCGAACGGAGCCGGGAAAACAACGCTGTTCAACTGCATTATGGGCACTCTCGACCCGACTGCTGGCACAGTATATCTCAGTGGCGACGACATTACCGCCGACGCCGAGGAACGACGGCCACACCTAGGGATGGCGCGCTCGTTCCAGTCGAACCAGCTGTTTGCCGACCAGACGGTTCTCGAAAATATCCGCCTGGTCGCACAGACAGCCGAGCAGGGCGCGTTTTCGATGGACCTGCTGCGCAGTCACCACACGGTCGGCCGCGAGCGGGCAATCGAGATAGCCGACGACGTTGGCCTTCAGGCCAACCTCGGCACCGAAGCGACGAACCTCCCACACGGCGAGCAACGACGGCTCGGTATCGCGATGGCGCTCGCGACAGACCCCGACGTGTTGTTGCTAGACGAGCCGACGAGTGGCATGAGCCCCGGCGCGACGGCCGAGACGGCGTCGCTCATCGAAGACATCCGTGACGAGCGTGGACTGACGGTGATTCTCATCGAACACGACATGGATGTCGTCCTCTCGATTTCGGACCGGCTGACCGTCCTCGACAGAGGGAGCATCATCGCGACCGGCCCGCCAGATGCCGTGCAGGGCAATCAGGTCGTCCAGGACGCATACCTCGGCGGTATGCGGGAGGAGATATGACGTTGCTCAGCGTCTCCGGGCTCGAGGCCGGGTACGAAACCGGGCAGGTGCTGTTCGGTGTCGACATCGACGTGGAGGACGGCGAACTCGTCTCGCTGCTTGGCCGTAACGGCGCCGGGAAGACGACGACCTTGCGGGCAATCGCGGGCGGTACGGAACCGACCGTGCTCGGCGGGACCATCGGTTTCGACGGGCAGGAGCTTTCGGGGTCGGCACCGTACGAAATCGCAAGCCGAGGCATCAGCTTCGTTCCCGAGGAGCGACGCTGTTTTCCGCGGCTCTCGGTCGTCGAGAACATCCGGCTCGCAATCAACCACGCGGAGAATCCGAAAGACATCGAAACCGTACTGGAGTTTTTCCCGGAGCTCTCGGAGATGCGCGAGAAACACGCGAAAAACATGAGCGGTGGCGAACAGCAGATGCTCGCAATTGCCAGGGCTCTGGCTGCAAACCCGCGGCTGATGTTACTCGATGAACCCTTCGAAGGGCTCGCGCCCTATATTGTGCGCCGCATCGAGGACATCATCGCCGAAATCAACGACCAGCAAGAGATTGCTGTGCTTCTGGTCGAGCAAAACGTGGCTGCGGCGGTCGCGGTCGCCGACTACCACTACATCCTCGCCGAGGGGCGCATCGTCGAGTCGGTATCGACGGCCCAACTCAGGGCAAACGAGGAGGTCAGACAGCGGTATCTCGGGGTCTGACGCTTACTGCCCCGCAAAGGGGTCTTCGATGTCGTGTTCGACCGCCAGCGACGCGAGCTGGTCGACGACCCGGTCGGGGAGTGGGATGCCTTCTTCGGCCCGGTTTTGCGCGGTTCGGTGTTCGGCCTCGCCGGGCAGCAGTGGTGTTGACCCCGATGCAGCGTCACCGACGGCGACCTCCGGATGGGGGTCGGCGGCACGGAAGTGGTCGACGAAAGCCTCGACTTGCGCGGCCATCTGCTCGCGGTCACTGAACTGTGTCGGGTCGATTGCCATGAAGAAGGCGCCGTTCGTGAACCACGCATCGGGGTCGCGCTGGCCGGCGACTGGCCCGCCCCCAAGCAGTCCCGCAAACAACTCGGCCATCACAGCTAAGCCGGTTCCTTTGTGCCCGGCCGTGGTTCCGCCGAGGGGTCGAATAGCTCCCCACGTGTCTCCGTCACGGAACTCGCCCATCTGTTCCGGGTCCGTCAACGGCTCGCCGTCGGCTGTGACTGCCCACTCGGGTGGAAGCGGTCTGCCGTTGGCCTCGGCCGCGTCGAGTTTGCCGTGGGCGACCTGTGACGTTGCCATATCTAACACGAGCGGGAACGGGAGTTTGTCGAACGTCGGAACTGCAGCCGTGATAGGATTCGTCGAGAACCGCCGGGTGGTCGACCCGGCAGGCGCGACGACGAGTCCTCCGCCAGACGTGTGGACAAAGGAGAGAAAACACAGCTCTCGTTCAGCGAGACGCTCGGCCCACTCGCCGATTCGGCCGAGGTGTGTCGCGTTCCTGATGCCGACCGTAGCAAGCCCGTACTGGGCGCTGCGTTCGGCCAGTGTCTCCACCGCGGTCCGACCGACCACGTGGCCGAACGCACCACAGCCGTCGACCACTGCTGTCGGGCCGTCGGTCGTCGTCACCTCGGGTTCGGCGTCGGGCACGAGCACACCGTCAGCTATCATCTGGCCGTAGGTCGGGATGCGGAGAACGCCGTGAGACGTGTGTCCCTTGCGGTCAGCATCGACCAACGAGGTGGCGACATCTTCGGTGGTCTTTGCCGGCGCACCCAGCGCCCGCAACAGCGACGCCGCGTGTGTTTCGAGGCGGTCTGCGTCGATTGTCACCATCGTTTTCGCCTTGGCAGGGAGCCACATAATGATTGGCTACAGCCACTGTGGCTCGACGGACTGGCGTCTCGGCGGACACTACGGGGGCGGTGAGAAGAGACCAGTCCTGCCCACGAGCGAGTTCGCTCGTCAGTCACCGAGCAGTTTCTGTATCTCGTCCAGTTTCAGATAGATAGCGAGTCCGAGAATCGTCGCCGGCCAGAGCCCGATGAACTGTCCGCGCTGTTTCTCGCCACGGACGTAGTAGTAGTACAGTGCCAGAGCGACCGAGCCGATAGACGCCATCACTGCGGGCCCGACCCCACTTTTGTCTGTAACTCCCATCTCGCTGGGTTTGTTGGTTTGTTCATCCATACCATATATACTGTCTTATGCTACATATTCTTTTGCACGGTATCTTCTCCACATGACAGGTTCGGAGACATCGGTGGAGACGACTGGTTTCTCAGCCGTAGCAAATCGCACGCGCTGTCAGTTCGCTGGCGACGAAATCAAGACGATGGCACACCAAAGACAGCCATGCTCACGTGTCCGCAGTGTGGCTATTTCCACGGAAGCACCGACGAGCGAGGCCGCCCGGCAGGCCAGTACGACGATTCGATAGACCAGACGGCTGCACAGGAAGACGATGGCTCCTTTTATTGCCCGCGGTGTAGCGAGACAGTCACAACGGGAGACGGCGACTGAGTAAAACTGGGTACGGCCCCGTCGTCTGTGGTCACTCCTCACGCGGGAGATACTGAATCGGATTCACTGGGCACAGCTGCGGGAACTCGGTGAGTAGGTGGCGGAGCACGTGGACGTGGCCGGACCCGACCAGAAAGAGGACGCGGTCGCTGGAATCGTCGACTGCTCGCCAGATGTTGTGGACCATCCGGAGATTCCGACGGTACCACTTGGCGAGTGCGTCGGGGCCAGCGTAGTTGTCGCCGTCGCCGTAGCGGAGGAACTCGTCGAACATCCCGTCGTTGTGATGCAGGGCAGCCTCCTCGTTCAGGTACCGGTGATAGGCGGTGACCGTCGAGTCTGTGAGTTGCTCGTCCATCGTTGTCTTGAGCTGTTCTTCGTCGAGTCGCGGAACGTCTATTTTGGGACTGGTGTCGATATCTCCCTGTTCGAGTTCCTCGAATTCAGCACTCCTGCCCAGCATTTCAGGCATATCGACAGGGACAACCCGGTCGTGACCGAGCCGGTCGGCCAGCCGAAATCCGACCTGAATAACCTCGCTGCGACACTCCATTGTGACATCCTCACGCTCTGGGTGAGGTGGTTCAAGTTCGTATTTCTCGTCGTAGGTGCATTGCCCATCTCTGTACCGCTTATAAATACGGTTGACCGTTTCTGCGTGCTTGGCAGGCCTCTCGACGGCCACAATATCCGGGTCCGCGGCTTCTAGGTGACCTACGAACGATTCGAGTTCGCGCTGGCGTGGCTCGTCTAGAACGTCGTCGGCGCTGACGTTCACGTTATCCAGCCCCGGTTCGTCCATATGGTAGGTCCCGAGGAGGACTACCTCGACCTGTTCCGGTGTGGGTGTCGGCCACGTCGGTGTCTTTCTCGCGGTTGCTTTCGGTCGTAGCATCGTGACCATTCGTTAGGGGGCTGGGAGGATAATTGTTTGTAGAAATACATTTCTATCGAGATGATTATTGAACTCTGTTTCAACGTTCGGTCTGTCGCGTTTCGACGAAGTCGAACGCGTCGTCGAAGACAACCGTCCACCCATCTCCGAGCGCGATAGGTATTCGAACGCGTGTCGGGTTCGACGTTAGCGCCACATCCCCAACCGCTAGATGGTCGAGTGTCCACCAGGGTCGCTCGCGAAGGTCGATTCCGTGGTCGTGGTGGAGCGCGATGACGGCCGGTTCGGCAAGCGCCGCAATCGATGGGACAGCATGCCACCACCGCCCACATCGTTGGCAGTCAGTGAGCACAATCGCGTCGGTTTCTTGCCCGTCGAACCAGTCCGGAGCGGCCTCGTCAGCGGGCGTGACAACCCCGCGAGAGACGCGTCCTCGGCAGTTCGGACAGAAGCCGTGTGCCGCATCGAGTTCCATGCGGCGTGTGTGGCGGCCGACGACCTCCGGGAGGTCTTCCAGGGGCCAGTCTTCGAACATCGCTGGCGGAATATCTGGGTCCGTCTGGACGGACTTGCACGCGGTGCATGCAATAGTGACGCCCGATTTCCTGAAATACGCCGACAGGCCACCACCGCACTCCGAGCAAGCGCCGCCGGCGTCGACGGCCTCCTCGGGGATGCTGGACGTGACACTACCCGAGAGGAGTGCTCCCATGAGCTGCCAGCCTGCCGGCGTCAGCGTGTATCCGCGGTCAGTCTTGCGGACGAAGCGATCACAGAGCTTGTCGACGTGGTAGTGACACTGTCCAGGGTCGTCGACGCCAACGCGTTCGCGAATCTCACCGAACGAGAGCGGGCCGCCGTTAGCCGCCTGAAGCGTCTGCAAGACGGCGATTCTGGTCTCGTGGGCGGCCAACTCGAAGGCCGCCTCCGGCGAGAGTTCGTCCTCGACGTAGGACGGGCCGGGGTCGTTCCCCTCGGATTTGTTCCCGGTCATTCTCTTGTCGATACTGGTTCCAGCGGTAAAGTAACTCGCGTCACTTCAGATACGTCTGGAACCGCGACGAGCGTCAGGAACGCCACCTCTTGTTAAACTGGATGCCGGTCAGCGTCAGCGAGCCGACGATAATTGGTGTCCAGTACACCAGACCGCGGGTCAAGACAACGGCAGTGATAATTGCCGCCCGCTCCCCGCCTGTTATTCCGAGAAGGAGGAGAATCTGTGCGCCTTCGATGCCCCCGCTCCCGCCCGGCGTCGGGACAGCAGAGGCAAGCAGCGAGACGGGGACGATAAACACGACTAACGCGAGCGAGACGCTCAATCCCACGCCACCCAGCGCGAGCCAGAGCAAGATTCCTTGGGTCACTGTCGCTGCCGTCGTAAGCGTCGACGCAGCGAGTACAACCGGTTTGTTCGTCGAAATCTCCTCGACCGACTCGCTGAAGCTATCGATTCGCTGTCGTATCTCGGCCTCGTCGACGCCGGAGACACCGGGTATGTAGGTTAGTCCCCGGTTCAGCGTCGATACGACCCGGTGGATGACCCGTTTTGCGGGGGCAGGGTTGCGGTACACGAGCGCCACGACGACGACGAACGCCGCGATGCTGACGGTGAAGACGGCGACGAGTGACCGAATCTGGTCGGGAATCGTCGCGTCGTAGAGGGCGATGTAGCTCCCGCCAAACAGCATGACCAGAATGCCTGGCGTGAACCCGACGACCTCCTTCGTCGAGAGCGCAGCGACGCTTTTCTCGAAGGACTGACCGGTCCACCGGGACATGACGACACCGCCGGCGGGGACGCCACTCGCCGGGCCAAGCGGCGTGAAGTTGTTTGCGAGGTTGACCGTCGTATTCATAAAGATGCTCTCGATTGGCGAGACGTTCAGTCCTGCGCCAACCGAGACGGTAAACAGAACCAGACCCATACAGACGGTGCCGAGCGCGTTCACCAGCAAAATAGCCGCCAGTCGGTTCTGTGAGAGTTTGGAGGCCTCGTTGAGGAACTCCGTCGGTCCCGCCAGCAGGATGAAAGCCCCGTAGATGACGACCCATGCGCCGACGCCGAAGACGACGTGTCGCCTGCTTATCTCCACTGGCGACCCCCCGGCTGTCCGAGACGGTTTCCGGCCTCTGGCGTGCTGTCGTGGCGGCCCGATCTATCCACGGCTGTCGGTCGCCGCCTGAAGTCGGCGACGACTGCTCGTAGCGGCGTCGACACCCAACCAAAACGGTCTTTGGATGCCGCAATCGTCTCCCCAGCGAATAGACTGCCCGCTCGTGACGAGACACGTCTGGCCGACAGATTCGCGGGGTACTCCATATAGGGGGCGTAGCATGTGCTGTTATTAAAATTGGCCGACTCGCGATTCGCTCCGAACGCCTTGCATGGACAGAGCGTGCGCGACTGCGGAGGAATCGACCGTGCTGTGCAGCGAAGACAGCCGCCACGGGGAGGTGCTGACCCAGAGTCGTCGCGTTTATTACCGACGGTTGTCGCTATCAGAGTATGTCCGGACTTACGCGTGTCACAGAGCGCCTGCCGTTACCGCCAGCGGGCAAGGAGCTCATGGAGAACCCAGAGCGGATACCAGCGCTCACCCGAGACCGGTTCACTGCCGTCCGGCGGCTCGCGGCGCTGCCACACCTCATCGAGCATCGGGACGAGTTCGAATCGGTCGAAGCGTACTGCATGTTCATCGGCCACGGGCGCACGGGCCACAGCCTCGTCGGTAGTCTCCTGAACGGCCACCGCGAGATGGTCGTCTCACACGAACTAGATGCCCTCCGCCTCCTCGACCGGGCGAAAGTCCCCGTCACCCGCGACCAGTTGTTCTCTGCCATCCTGCAACGCAACGCCGAGTTCACTGGTCTGGGTCGAGAGTGGGAGAAGTACAGCTACGACATCCCCGGAACGACACAGGAGGATTTCGACCGCCTGCGGATTATCGGCGACAAGAAAGGCGCGGCCTCGACGCGCCGACTGGGCACCAGCCCCGAACTGCTCGGCGACCTCCGTGAGACGGTCTCTGTCCCGATTCGGGCCGTCCACGTGGTCAGGAACCCGTTCGACACGATTGCCTCCCGACGCAAGCTCAAAGAGACCTGGCGGGAGTACGGCATCGAGAAGTACTTCGCTAACGCAGACAACGTCGAACTCATCTCTGAGATGCTGGATGCTGACGAACTCTTTCGCCTCCATCACGAGGACCTCATCGATGACACGGCTGGCGTGCTGTCTGACCTCTGTGATTTTGTCGGCGTCGAGGCCGACGAGGACTATCTCACTGCCTGTGACGACTTCGTCTTCGACTCGCCGAAACACACCCGAGAAGAAATCGACTGGACTGACGAGGAAATCGAGCGAATCAGCACCAAGAGTCAGCAGTACGACTGGCTCTCACATTACACGTTCGATGAGTAACACAGCCACCCTCAGGGTCGATGAACCGCACGGACAGCCGACACAATCGAGGGGGCGCACATGATTCAGCCACACGGCAACGCACTCGTCGACAGGACGGTCGACGCCGAGCGGAGTGAACAGCTTCGCGATGGCTTCGAAGACCTCGTGACGGTCACTCTCGACCGGAATCTCCTGTTCGACTTCCAGAACCTTGCACAGGGCGTCTACAGCCCGTTGAGGGGATTCATGGGGCGTAACGACTTCCTGAAAGTCGTCAACGACGTGACCCTCGAAAGCGGTGTCCCGTGGCCGCTCCCGATTGTACTCGACATTACGACCGAGTTAGCGAACGAAATCCAGCCTGGCGACCGGATTGGGCTTCGTCGTCCTGACGGCCAGCCGGTCGGTGTGATGGACGCAGACAGTGTCTACCGGTACAACGAAGCAGAGACGTGCCACAACCTGTTTGGAACGACAGAGGAAGACCATCCGGGCGTGCGCACGGTTCAGGACAAGAACCCGTTTTTTGTCGGGGGGCCTATCAAGGCCTTTGCAGATGAGTTGCCACGGAACGGTGGCTACGACCTCACGCCAAAGGAGACACGCGTGTTGTTCAAGAAACGGGGCTGGGAGACCATCGTCGGGTTCCAGACCCGGAACGCCCCACACCGCGCACACGAGTACCTCCAGAAGTCCGCGCTCGAACACGTCGATGGGCTCCTCATCCAGCCGAAGATTGGTGAGAAAAAGCCCGGGGACTACACGAACAACGCCATTCTCAACGGCTACGAGGCCCTCATCGAGGGCTACTATCCGACGGACTCGGTCGCCCTCTCGATATTCAAATCACGGATGATGTATGCCGGTCCCCGTGAGGCCGTTTTCGACTCCATCGTCCGGAAAAACTACGGCTGTACCCACTTCATCATCGGCCGCGACCACGCCGGCGTTGGCAACTACTACGGCGACTTCGAGGCACAGCGGCTGTTCGACGGAATTGGCAACGTCGGCATCGAGCCGCTGTACTACCACTATGCCTTTTACTGCACGGAGTGTGATGGAATCGTTTCGGAGAAGATATGTCCTCACGACAGTGAGTGCCACATAGAGCCAAGCGGCACAGAGCTCCGGAAGTTGCTCTCGGATGGAGAGCGACCATCGCCCGAGCTGATGCGTCCGGAGGTTGCCGACGCAGTACTGAGTACGGACGAGGTTTTCACCAAATAAGACAATGTTCACACTCTGGTTCATGGGCCGACCGGCCGCCGGGAAGTCAACGCTTGCAAGTCGCGTCGAAGACCACCTCGTCGAGCGCGGGTTCGACATAGAGAACCTGGACGGCGACGAGATTCGGAAGCATCTCCACCCGGACCTTGGCTTCTCGCGGGAAGACCGTCGGACAAACAACCGTCGAACAGCCTACATCGCGAAGCTGCTCAACAGAAACGACATCCCGGTCATCGTCGGGATGATTACGCCGTTCCGGGACTCCCAAGAGCAAGCCCGGGACATCATCGAGGACGAAGGCGAGTTCGTGCTCGTCCACGTCAAGTGTTCTGTCGAAGCCGCCCAAGAGCGTGACCCGAAGGGACTCTACGAAGAGGCAAAGAAGGGCAACATCGAGAAGTTCACTGGCATCAACCATCCGTTCCAGGAGCCGTTGAACCCGGATATCGTCGTCGACACCGAGGACCAGAGCATCGACGACGGAGTCGAACACGTGTTGCGCGAACTCGAAGCACAGGGCGTAATGGACGAACACATCGACACCGAGTACAGTTTCGGAATCACCTCCAAAGAAGAGAGAGAAGTCACCGAACGACTCGAAGAGCTTGGATATCTGGACGAGTAGCCACCACGCCGACGCCTTGCTACAGTTCTCGAAGGTACGGCGTCTCGGCGCTGACGGGCCCGGTAATCTCAGACAACGACTGATAGTGATTATTGCGGTAATTTTTGTGACCACGTTACAGGAATCGTCGTGTCACATCCTGTGAACTCCGTCTGCTGTTACCACGGCGGTAACGACTCGCAATAATCACTATGAGCGGTGACTGTCCAGCTTAGTTATACGAAGAGGGTAAAAAGCAGGTACGAGCCGACAACAGAGAGCGACGGCGTGAGAATCCAGAGAACGACGATTCTGCTCACGGCTGCTGGGTCGAACAGGCTCTCGGCGCTCAGGACGTCGCTCTCTTCCTCACCGATTGCCGGGACCGACTGAGACGTCTCGTCTGGCTGTTCGGGTGCCTGTTCTGGCCCCCCCGCGAGTTCGCCGACAGTCGGTCCCGCGGGCTTTTCGTCCTCGGTCGAGGCCGCAGCAAGTGCGCCTGTATTGAGCACCATACCGGGGTCGCCGCGCTCTGGCGGAGTTGCAAGCTCTGCGAGAGTCGCCACACGGCTCGCTCGCCCCCAGCCAAGACCGATGATACAACACGTCGTGCTCACGGCGAGGCTCGCGGGAATACCGTAGTACGAGAGGACAGTGATTATGCTTGCGCCCACCGTCGAAACGATGAGCGCCGCCAGAATCGGGAGGTCTGTGATGCCGTCCCCGACTGTCGCCAGTGTGCGTCTGGCGATTGTGAACCCGCCGAGACTGATAGCTGCGACGGCAAGCAACACGCCCTGGTCGACGCTGACCGCGCCGTTGCCGACCAGCGGCGCAACCGCATTCGCGGCGTTCGACGCGCCCGCGCTGAATCCCATGTAGCAGGCGATTACCAGAACCAGCAGCGAGCCGAGGATGTCCCGTGGCTGTGCGTCCTCGTTCACCCGGAACCGCGGGAGCCGTCCCGACCGGTCAATCTGGAGTAACTGGTCTTCTAACCGGGTAAAGGAGAGACGTGCTTCGAGTCGCGGATAAATGTACCGGCCGATAACAGCACCAACGCCAAGCCCGATAAGCGGCGCGACAATCCACGCCGAGACGATGGTAAACATCGTCGCCTCCTTGAGTGTGCCTGTCGCGAGTCCGAGGCCGACAATCGCACCGACGGCTGTCATCGACGTCGAGGCGGGAACACCGTAGATGTTCGAAATCAGCAACGATAGACCGGTGAAAAAGAGAACCCCGACGCCAGCCGCCGGGGTGAACTGTGCGGCCGGGACGATACCCTCGCTCATCGTCGTGATGACGTTGCGGCCCACCGTCCAGGCCCCGAGAAACGCAAACAGCATGAACAGCGTTCCGGCGGTTGCCTTCCGCACGATACGACTTCCGACTGCCGGTCCGAACGCGACACCTGTCGAGGAGCCGCCGATGTTGAAGCCGACAAACGCCGCGACTACCAAGCCGACAGCGACCAGTGGTGTGAGCATGAGTGGCGGTTTTCGTATGGTGTCGGGCCGAGGGACCTAATGGTTTGTATGCCGGTAAGCACTTTCCCGAGAGACGTAGTCCGCCTCGGCGAACTGTCCGTGCAGTAACACTCGCCGTCATCGTTTCACAGCCCGTCGAATCGTCTAGCCCCTCGTGTCCGGATGAGAGTCATCCAGCGTGTAGGAAGTATCACCAGGGCCGATTCCGGAAATTGACAGACGGAGACTGGCGGGCTCTCTATACGGGTTCCGTGCTGGCTGGCAAGCGCAGATTATCAGGGTGGTACACATATGTATCCACAGTCCTAAGCAGGCATATGGGAGGACAACAACACGAGACGACGACAGAGACAGAATCGAACCCAAGTCCTGCAGCCCTCTCGCTCGTCGGAGGATTCGTTGGCACGGTCAGTGGTCTCAAGCGTAACGGTGTTCCTGGTGCGGTCGTCGGCGGTCTCATCGGCGGGACGGTCGGCTACGTTAGCGGCGCATCGCTCAACGACGAGGCCACAGCAGGACCGGACATCGAGACCGAACCGGTCAGCGTCACGGTCGCCGACGAAGAAGATGACGACACAGATTCCGAAAGCGGGGCCGCGGATGAGACCGACACGAGCGAAGATGACGACACAGACGCCGACGAAGGCGACGAGTAGCGAGACAGACAGTAGCTCAGAGCCTGTCGAGTCGTGACCGACTCTGACAGATTCGAGCAGAGGTCAGCTCAGGTCTGGCGGTCCAGAGTCACCTCGTCGTGCGGCGACGATGCCAGCAACGAACAGTGCGGCCCCGACCACGAGGAGGCCAATGCTGAGAAGTCCCGCAGACAGGAAGACGCCGACACCGACGAAGGCGGTTGCCGTGGCGTGTAGTATGGCCGTTGTTTTCACGGTGAGAGCTTGTCTTTCACGGATTAAAATGGCTCGATTGTGGCCGGTGCCTGATTCGCTCGTCGCGTTGGCTTTCGTACCCAGGTGCCCCGACCTCGTTTATCGTTGCCTTGGCAACGGCTGGTGACCAACTCCTTGCGGGCACAAATGATGGACGAATCCTGCAAGGACGGGGGAGGGATTGGGTTTCGCTCGGGACAGTTCCGGTTTCGCCGGATGATCAGCAAGCGTACGGTGTCACCTCACTCCTCAGCATTGCAGGTTACGGAGACGTCCGTAATCGGCAGTCAGTCTTTCGACCGCCTACGGCAGGCTTCTACGACACCGTACAACCGTTACCGAATTCAGTCTCCCGGATTGGCCGTCTTACCGTTGAGACCGCTGGCCACGGCCAGCTCTCTGACCGGGGAAGTACTCGACCAGAGAATACCTGCCAGCGCCGAAATACTAACTCCTGCCACCGGAAGAAATCCGAACGGGCCGGTGACGGCGGCCAGTCGTCCTGGAATAAGGTTTCCGAGCCCGCCCGCGAGGTGGAGGGTCATCGAGCCCACAGACAGGACGGTCAAAAGCTGCGACTACTGGGAGCGAGATACTCTCGTGGATATCGTCGGTTACCGACGGTTCGACGACCGCGCCACACGCCGAGCAGAGGCCGCGGGTGACCTGATTGACCTTGGACCGGGGACACCGCTCAACGGCATCGACGAAGGCCGTAGGGTCGCGCTTCCACGCCAAGCTTGGCGGAACGCGGATGGCAACCACCGACTGGCCGCAGTCTTGGCAGTGGATTCTGAACCGCTCGTCGTCGGTTCGCTCGCTAGACCGGTGTTTGCTCGACGGTCAGCGGCTCTCGGTTCTGTCACCCAAAGTAGTTCGCCGGCGTCAGGCCCGCGAGCCCGCCGCCGACACTCGGTATGTCTGCTGTGCTCGTGCGCTCATGGTCTCTCACTGTGCTGTGACCCAGGATAATGGCAGGTATCGGACGGGAGTACTCTCGGATGGAAGGATCCGTCCGACTGACTCCCAGCCGCTGGAGGTACGTCGAAGGAGCGTTCCGTGGTGAGTCCCGGTCATCACCGCATCGTCACTGGCACACCATCCCACAGCCACTTCTTCAGGTGTTGGTGAGGAGACCTGTTCGAGTCGCTTCCCATTTTCACACTCGAACAGTGCGTGGTCGGTGTCTTCCTCCCAGGACGACGACGAGCCAGGTGCCCCACCTGCGTAGATGCGACCCTCGTGGCTGAGTGCCTCCCGGAAGTACCGCTGGTAGTGATCCGTATCCAGTCGCTCCCACGTTCGGCCCGTGTCCGAGGACCGATACAGGCCGCTTCCCGTCGAAGCGACCATCGTCTCCTCGTCGACCAGTTCGATGTGGTGGATGTCGTCGGTGTGGGGCGCATCGAACCCGTCGATCGCCCGGGCGGTCCAGGTCTGTCCACGGTCGTCGCTGACGTAGATGCCACCGACTTCGATTCCAACGACAATCCGGTCGGGGGCGGCCGGATGGGTCTGGAGGCTTCGGACCTGGGCCAGTCCGTCGTGGCGGGGAATCCCCCAGTCAGTCTGTTCGCGCAACTCCTGAAAGCCGTCTACCTCTTCCCAGGCCTCCGCATCGCTTGGCACTCCCGAGTTACACGCCGCAACGTACACTTTGGCCGGGCGTGTCCCCGCGTACAGCATCTCACCAGACGGGCTGGCAGTGACAGCGTAGACTTCCTCCTCTGGAAGCGAGAGCGTCATCCACTCTTCGCCGTCCGGTGAATACTGCAGTTTAGTGTCTGTGGTGGCAAACAGACCATCGATCCCCTCGGACTGGGTAATTCGGAACACTTCTCCGGCGTCGTGCACTTTTGTCGTCTCGAAATCATTTCCTCCCTCGACACCTGTTACCCGGTAGATGCCATCCGTAGCGCCAGCGTACAGCATAGGTCGTTTTCCGCCTCCTTCAGCAGTATCTTGTGCGTCGCTATTCAATTGGTTGGGTATCTTCGACATGGTTTCGAGTGGGCCGATTTCGTCTGTGTTATCAATCGAACTGTCGATTGGTTACGGGGTGACGACAAGTTTCCCCAGGTAGCCACCAGCAAGTATCTCTTGGTGTGCCTGACCGGCATTACCGATGGAGTAGACATCCGCGACGACGGGTGTCAGTACATCCCCCTTCATCAAGCGGGCAAGTCGTTGAAGCACCGGCCGTCGAGTCGGATGGCTGTCCATCCTAAGCGGTTGAATGGTTACTTCTTTGCCATAGAAGGGTCGCCCGTTCGTCTGGGGGATGTGGCCCATCGTACTGATGATGTGTCCGCCCTCGGTGACGACCGAGAGGTCGAGTTCGAGATACTCCTCGAGTCGATGGTCGAGAATCGTTTCGACCCCGGCGCCGCCGGTCGCGGCGAGAATGTCTTCGGCGAGCGAGTCGCTCTCGTAGTCGAGGGCCACAGCAGCACCCAGATCCGTGAGGCGATCCCGAGCAGCCTCTGTGCCGGCTGTCGTTATAACTTCGGCCCCACTGTGTGCGGCGATCTGGACGGCAGCGTGACCGACACCGCCCGATCCGCCGTGGATGAGGACGCGGTCACCAGCCTGGACACCGGCGAGTTCTTCGATCGCTGTCCAAGCGGTCGCACCGACGTTGCCGATAGCACCGCCGGTCGCCCAGGACACGTTCTCTGGCAGGTGCGCGAGTTTCTCCGCCGGGATTGCGGCGTACTCTGCGAACGTTCCTCCCTCAGCACGGTCCATCCCAGATGCGAAGACGCGGTCACCCTCCTCGAATGACGAAACGTCCTTGCCGACCGCTACAACGAGTCCCGCACCGTCGCCACCGGGAATCGTCGGCAGTGGGGGGTCGCCGTACTGACCGGACCGGAACATCACGTCGACGCGATTGACGCTGGCAGCTTGCATCTCGACGAGGACTTCGTCGCGGTCAGGGGTCGGACGGTCGACCTCGTCGACCTGGAGTTCGTCCGCACCGCCGTAGTCGTGGTAGCGAACAGCTTTCATCTCTCGTTCACCTCTGAGAAGGGAGGTGCCGCGGTGGTTGTGGTCGGAGCGGTGCGACCTCGAATGCCGTTCGTGATTGAGTTCTTCGACATCACATGTGATTCATACAAGGGAGACTCGGTAGCGCTTCTGTGGACGATACTCTGTAGCTTTATATGGCCCCAGCATCAGGATAGCAAGAATATGACAACCGGTATCAGGTGAGCGCGCTGGTCACCACTCCCGCGTATTGGCCAGGCTCATCTTCAAGTTAAGTGCTACCCGACTCAAGTACTAGTCAAGACGGAGTGTAAATTGCCGAATATGGTCGATATCAATATTCGGAAAGCGAAAGGTAAAGATGCTGAAACTCTCGCTGCAGTATATCACAGTGCCTATCAGGAAAACCGGGAGTTAGGCTTCCCTGCCAAAGCAGAATCAGTAGCGCCAGATACGGTCGAAACGTGGATTGAGGTAGACCATGTGTATGTCGCCGAGAACGACAGCAAGATCATTGGTGTCGTTCGCCTCAGCGAAACGGATCCAGAGCGTATCAAATTGAGCCGGCTCGCAGTCGATGAAGAGTGGAAAGGGAACGGCATCGGGAGCCGATTAGTTGAGCATGCAGAACAAGTAGCCCACACAGAAGACGAGACGACGGTCTGGTTAACAACGCCCGAAGAGCATCCGTACCTCCCGGAATTTTACCGGTCCCGTGGATACGAAAAGACGGGGGAATATCCTCTGGAATACAGAGATTATGACGAAATAATCCTCGAAAAACAGGTGTGACGGTCACTCCCATACTGAGACGGGACGTAGTAGCTCCGTTCAGCCATCACAGCGAGGACTGGAGGCCTGCCATGCCGGCTCGGACCAGCGCTGCTTCGCCTTTCTGGAGATGTTCACTCACAGTGTTGGGTGCGAGTCCGAGTTCGTCTGCGATGTCCTCGTGTGTGGCTGCTCTGGGCGTGTCGTAGTAACCCAGTGCCAGTGCCGTCTCGATGGTTTCCTGTTGGCGCTCACTTAGTCTCGTCGTGGGATCTACAGTAGCGCTCGGAAATTGGTGAATTTCTTCGACTTGCACGTCTATCGTTTCGGGTGTCGTATCGATTGTTGTCTGGAGAACATCCGGGCTCCCGATGATGTGGCCCTGAATCGTTCCGTCACGATAGACCAGTGGTCGTCGGACGAGTAGTCCCGAGCGGTCGACTGCTTCGGCAACGCCACCAAAGACAGGGACATCTTCGTCTTGCAGTTCGAGGTGTGCATATGAGACCCGCTCGTCAGTTTCCGACAGGGTGACTGATTCGACGCCTGTTGTCTGCCGTGCAAGGTGACCGAATCGCTCGGCGTCGCCATCAATACCGTAGAGATGCGTCGACGTGACAGACGCACCACGGTTCCAGTCGATTGCATGGGCTTCAGTCACATCTGGGGAGGTGAGCAAGTATTCGAGGAAGGATGGTGAGGGCTCTAACTCTGGCCGGACTGTAATGCGAATGTGTTTCATGTTTTCTTCAATACGTTCCTTCGATATATACTGAGCTGTTTCAAGAAAGTTAGACGTAACTGCTGTCGATTGGGCGTTCCGCAAGGCAGTCTTGCCAAGGGTGAAATTATCCTTGCCACACACGAATCGACAGACAGAGTCGAGAGTCACGAAGTGTGGGACCGAACCGCCACTGGAATCGTTCGCTTCCCGGACGAAAGCACAACCATTGCGCCAGTAGCGAGATGAATCGGCGGTTAGGCAACTGTGACAAAGAATTACGACCGGGAAACCCGCGATGGGCGCTGCAGGATTTGAACCCGCGGCATCTTGGTCCGAAGCCAAGTGCTCTGTCCAAGCTGAGCTAAGCGCCCGCATCGATATAGTCCCCGGGTGAGCGTATTAAACCCCGCGATTCAGGACAGGCGAGACGAAAAATCATATATATCCGCCGAAATACTGATATGACAAGGCAGTCGGACACGTCACGGGGGAAGGCGTGGACGAGCCAGGAGTAGACCTATCCCAATGTACGATCTTGGACCGGAGTTTGAGAACGCGTCAGTTGAGCCTGGAACCAATCTGTTGGTTTCAGGGCCCGCACTGAGTGGCAAGCGGCGCCTCGCGTTCGAAGGACTCGCAACTGGAGCCGAGCGCGGAGAGGGGTCAGTCATCATCACAACGCGAGACAGCGCTGACCGTGTCCTCAGGGACTTTCGGTCGCTGCTCGGCGGGCAAGAGCAGTCTCCGCTCGGTATTGTAGACTGTGTAACACAACACCAGGGGCGGTCGACATCGGATACCGAGCTGGTGAAATATACCTCTTCGCCGACAGATATGACCGGTATCGGTATCAAATTCTCGGAGTTCGTCGAGGAGTTCTACGGGGAGCGAGAAGCCACACAGAACCGCATCGCGATGGATTCGCTGTCGACGCTGTTGATGTACGCCGACCTCCAGACCGTGTTCCGGTTCATGCACGTGTTGACCAGTCGCATCGAGGACGCCGACGCAATCGGTCTGTTCGTCATCGAGTCGACGGCCCACGACGCAGAGGCGATGAACACGCTGAAACAGCTGTTCGACGGCATCGTCAGGGTCGAGAAAGACGGAACGACTCTCCAGCTTCCGGAAACAGCCTGAGGTACGGCATCGACGAGTCACGGCGACCGGGGGTTCTTTTAGAAGCGGAGGCCGTACCAGACACATGCGCGTAGAAACAGACACACAGCTCCGTGACCTGCTCGATGCCGAGCGTATCGCCGTTGTTGGCTGTTCGACGACCCCGGGCAAGGAGGCACACGAGATACCGAAGTACATGCTCGAACAGGGATACGAGGTGATTCCGGTCAACCCCTACGCAGGCAGTATCTTCGGGAGAGATGCATACGACAGCCTCGCAGCAGTCGAGGAGACCATCGAGATGGTCGACGTGTTCCGACCGAGCGAGGAGGTGCCGGGTATCGTCGAGGAGGTACTGGCGAGACACGCCGACCGAGGCGATATCGAGTCGCTCTGGCTGCAACTCGGCATCAGTGACGACGAGGCGACAGCGGCGGCAGTCGAGGCCGGTATCGACGTCGTGCAAGACCGGTGTCTCAAAATCGAACACCAGCGGCTGGTGTGACAGCAGCGATACTTCTTTTCCGGTCGCCCGTCGTAGTATCGCCATGGTCGCAGTTGGCGATTCGGCCCCCGATTTCATCGCGACAGCACTCGTCGACGGTGAAGGGGTAACACTCGAACTGTTTCGGGAGGTCCAGTCACACGAGGCGACAGTTCTGTACTTCTACCCAGCCAATTTCGTTCCCGAGTGTACAGCAGAACTGTGTGCCGTTCGGGACGCAGGCTGGTGTGAACACGACACCCTCGCCGTTATCGGTCTCTCGGGCGATAGTCTGTTCAGCCACGCTGCGTACACGACCGAGTACGACCTCCCGCTTGCGCTCGTGTCAGACTTTCACAGCAGTGTCGCCGAGCAGTACGACCTGCTTGCAGACGACTGGGAAGGCCACAGCCATATCCCCGAGCGGGCGGCAGTCGTCATCGACAGTGACTGGGAGGTACGCGCAGTCGAGCGCGAGGGAGAGCCACTGGCCTGGGCGTCACCGGCGCCAGTCGAGCGGGTCCACGAACACGTCCGCGATGCTGGTATCGACGTGGCCCGCCCGGACGTGCGCTACGAGTGACCTGCAACGCTTTTGACTCTCCTCGCGGTAGCAGAGCCATGAACTTCGAGGAGTTCGTCCTCGCAGCGAGTACCGCGAGTCTCGACGATAGCGAGGTTGCGAGTCGGCACGCGGACGCGCTCGAACTCCGGCTCGACCTCGGGGACCTGACTGTCGATACACTCGACGCCGACCTGCCGATACTGGTCACCAACCGCCTCGATAGCGAGGGAGGGAATGCTCCCCGCGGTGACACACGAATAGAGACACTGTGTCGTGCTATCGAGCAGCCTGCGGTCGAGGCCGTCGACATCGAACTCGCGGCGGTGACCGACGGAGACGGACAACGGGTCGTCGAACACGCTCGTGCACACGGCGTGGCTGTCGTCGTGTCGACACACGATTTCGAGGGCACACCAGCAACGGCGCATCTGCTGGACGTGCTTGAGCAGGCGAGCGAAATCGGAGACGTGGCCAAACTCGCAGTCACCGCGAGCGACCGCGGGGACGCACTCGATGTGCTCGCGGCGACACACGAGGCGACCCGGGCGGGACAGACTGTGGCGACGATGGCAATGGGAGAAGCGGGCAGACACACCCGCGTCGTTGCGCCGCTGTATGGCTCACGGCTCGGGTACGCGCCACTCGACAGTGACCGGGCGACTGCACCCGGTCAGTACGACCTCGAAACGTTCCGACGGCTGTATGAGTTTATCCGCGATGACAACCGGGCCGGGCCAGGTCGCTGAGAGACGGAGGGAAGAGTACATTATCCTCGAACTCGCAACGTCGAACAGTGAGCGATTCGACATCCGAGACGCAGTCCCGGAAACGCCCGTGGCTGGCGTTGGCTCTGACGCTTCTGGTGCCAGGGTTGGGCCACGCGTATCTGCGGTTGTGGCTGCGGTCGATACTGTGGCTGGCGCTGTACGTGACGGCCTCGACGTTCGTGTTGCCAGACGACGCCACGCCAGGAGAGTTATCTGTCGACGCATTTGTCGCGGCGAGCGAAGCGGTCCCGCTGGAGGCAGCAGCCGTCGTGTTGGGCGTCTCAGTCGTCTGTCTGGTCGACGTCTACATGATGACGAGTCACGTCAACAACCGTCTGCGGCGAGCGAGCGGTGCGGTAACGGTCTGTCCGAACTGTGGCAACGAGATAGACGAGGACCTCTCGTTTTGTCACTGGTGTACGACAGAACTCGAAGAGTCGGAGGCGTGAGCTACTTTTCGATGATGCTCTCCTCGACGGCCTCGCCGAAGTGGCGGGCCGTGTCGTCGTAATAGATACGGACCTCGTCACCGACATCGAGGTCGGTCACAGCTATGCGACCGTCCGGCGTGCTGACTTTGATAGTCTCTGCGTTCTGGAGCAGGGTTTCGACGCGGTCGCCGTTTGTCGTTTCGGCCTGGATGCGGAACATCGGTCGCCGCTCGATTTTTGCACGACCGACGAGCGCGTCCCGAGTGCTGCCATCTGTGTCGGTAATCTGAACTACATCGCCACTCGACAGCTCAGAGAGATAGTTCGTCTCGCCGCCCGGCACACGAGCATACGCGTGGACGGCACCCGCGTTCACCCGGAACGGCCGGGAGTCGACATACGGCGAATCCGCAGTTTCGGCGTGGACGAAAAAGAGGCCACGAGCCATAGAGCCGACAAGCATCCCCTCGTCGTCGTCCATGAGTGACCCCGTGTCGATACAGACGCGGTCAGCCGAGCCGGTCTGTTCGATGGCGGTTACTTCGGCCCACACCAGGTCGAGTTGTTCGCGGTCCATCTCCGCGGCGACTTCGACTGTCCGGCGAATCTCGTCGGGGTCGTCGGTGTCGAGCAAGACGCCGTCGGCTCCCCGCTCTAGCGTCTCGAAGGCCGTCCGAGCTTCCTGGGCGGTCGTCGCGCCGGCGACCAGCGTCGTCTCCTCGCCGATGCGGGCGATCAGGTTTTCCAGCGGGATTATCTGCCAGTCCTCGCCGACGACGAGCGTGTACTCGGCCTCGGCGGCAATCTCCTCGGCAAAGGACTCGTACTCCTCGTCGAGAATTCTGACGAACCCGCCGTCGGCGGCGTTATCGCCTCGGCGAAGCGCAGAGAGGTCAGCCGACCCCGAGAGGTCAGGCGGGAGGTCAACAGTGCCGTCGCCCTCAGTGTCTTTGCCGACGAGAACGGCGTCTGCGTCGGCCTGGTCGGCCTCTGCGTCCATCACGTGAACGTCGTCGCCAGCAAAGGCGGCGACAGAGACTGCGCCGAGTGACCGGACGCGTTCGACGTCGGCCTCGTCGACGACCACCCAGTCGACGCCGGCTTCGAGGCCGGTGGTGATGCGGCGCTTTCGCTGCTCCCAGTCGCCGACCGTATCGTCGGCTTTGAGCCAGACAGAGCGTGTCATGTCCGTAGGCTTGCAGGCGGGGGGCTTGAACGTGGCGGAAGAGGAGATGAGTCCGCGCTAGCGGGCAGTTACCCTCGGTCGAGAGCTTCCTGTACAACCGCGCTCGGAGTCTCGTATCCCTCCAAGACGGCGAGTTCGTCTATCTCTGCCAACAGCTCCCTGGGGAGCTCGACCTCGACCGCGACGAGTTCGTCATCGTCGTCCGAAACCATGTCGAGACCGTTTGCACAGGAGCCAAATAAGTGTGCGTCGGACAGCCGGCAGACGCAAGGGGGCGGCGGGTTCGCGGCGAGAGCGCGAGGTTGTTGCAGCGAGCGCGCAGCTTTAGTCCGCTGGCGTCTTATATGGGGCCATGTTGCTCGTTCGCGGCGCCGCAGGCGGAACGGCGTTGACGGGAACCGTCTACGAGGAAGGCGAAGAGCCGCCACAGTTCAGCGGCAGTCCCGACGGCGACGCTCCCTACGTCTGGGTCTGTGACGAGTTCTACGAGGTCGACAGCGGCGGCAGTAGCCAAGTCATCGACGGTCAAGAGATACAGGTCGCCTTCGAGTCACCGATGCCACGCGGCTTCAGCTCGAAACACCAAGCGCTGGAGGCGGCCCGTGAGCACGTCCGAACACAGTTCGCCCGGCTCGGCATCGAGCCCGAGGCCGTTGCGACCGAGGTAATCGAAGTCGAAAAGAGCTGAGTTACTCGTCGAGAAAGGCCGCGACGAGTTTCGATTCCGCTCCGTTGAGCCGCTGTGACGTCGCAGACTCAGAGATGCCGAGTTCCTCGGCCACGTCGCCGAGGTCGGCGCGTCTGGGCGTGTCGTAGTAGCCCATCTCACGGGCACACTCCATCGCCTCGCGCTGTTTGTCGGTGACAGCAGTCACGTCGATTTCAGTGGTCGCCGTGGAGTCAGTGCCGTCGACCAGCCAGTCCACCGTTACGGTGGCACCGACCGCCCGCAGTCCACTGATGACCTCGCGCAGGACGCTCCGTTCCGGAATTGTGAGGACGACAACTATCGACCCCGACCGGACACCGCGTATCGACGGGATGCAGTCGTGCTCTTTGAACACCGGGCAGATACACTGGCTGGAGACAGACGAAGAGAGGTACTGTCGTTCCGTCTCGGCGTCGTCGAACGAGAGTTCCGCGTGACACTCGGCCGTGTCCTCCTCAGAGACACACGATTTGAGTTGTTGTGTGACTGCCGTCGCGTCGACCCCCGCGCTGGCGACGGCACAGCTGGATTCGGAGTGGGGCTCGATAGCTAACTGAGCGCGCAACGCCGGCCCGCCGCTCGTGCCGGTCCGGCCGTGACTCTGACAGCCTGAGTGTGCCATCGTATGTTACCCTTCATATGCTCGGATTATAAAATAGCGTGTCCAGTCCTACGGCGTGAGAATGCAGCCACACTGAGCCGAGGGCGTCGTCTGTCTCTCACTGACCCAACACGCTGGTGCGCTGGGTCGTCGGGTCGAGGTAGACCACAGCTTCCCCGCTATCGGTGTCGGCGTGGGCGACCCAGACGCTCAACTGCCGCTCGATGTCGATGTCGGCAGCGTCGTACCCCTCGTCGTCTAGCGCTTCCTCGACGAGACGACGCGCGTGGCCTTCGTCTTCGACGGTCACGTCGGTGTCGGGGAGTCGGACCGAGAGCACGGGACAACTCGCGTGACGGACGAGTCGCTCGGTGACGCTCCCGACGAGGTGACGTTTCACGCCAGAGCGGCCGTGGGTCCCAGCGACGATGACGTCGATTGCCTCGCCGTTTGCGTAGTCGAGAATCGTCTCGGCCGGACTTCCCCTCCGGACTGCGGTGTGACAGTCGACATCGTGTCTGTTGGCCATCCGCTCGATAGTCTCGACGGCCTGGTGGGCGCGGTCGTCCAGCGAATCCGTCGACATGCCGGCATCTGTGAGATGGCCGGTCAGCGCGGCGTCGATGACGTGGAGCGTATGTAGTGTCGCTCCGTGGATTTCCGCCAGTTCGATGGCGTGGAGCGCGACGTGGGCAGTGCCTGTACTCCCGTCGGTCGGAACGAGGATGTGGTCGTACATACTGTAAATTCGAGTAGCTAAACGGAAAAATGAGCGCGGTGCTTACCAATGCGTGAGAATTCAGTAACAGGTCTCTCCCACAGAGCAGTCAGGCGGCCGCTGTTCCCGTACACTGAGAACGGAGCCGCGGTTATTTACTAGCTGTTCAGGGACTGTACGGTATGTCAGCGTCACCCCGTTCCGGTCAACACCGGAAGTCGTTTCGACAACGGTACGAGGACCTGTTGTGGTGGATGATGGACCGTCTCGGTGTCACCGAGTCGGTCGAACGGAAGGTGGTCACGGCCGTGGTACTCCAGTTCGGTGCGACTGTCGCGCTTTTCGTGAGTCCGTTCGTGCTTTCGGGCATCGTCTGGTACGTGTTTTCGGCGGCACTGTTCGGCGCTGCGATACTGGCGCTGGTAAACACGTTACTCATCGTTCGTCGCGACTTCACCCGACCGATAGTCGCCCTCGACGAGGCGGCCCGGACGATTGCCCAAGGCGACCTCGATGTCGACATCGAGCAATCGAGCCAGCGAGACGAAATCGGCAGCCTCACGTCCGCATTCGCGGAGATGCAGGAATATCTGGTGACAGTTTCGGCGCAGGCCGACGCACTCGCACGCCAGGAGTTCGACGACGAGGTGCTCACAGAGGACGTGCCAGGGGCGTTCGGCGAGTCGCTGGACGAAATGGCCGCCAGCCTCGAATCCTACACCACGGAGCTAGAGGAGATGACGGCGGAACTCGAAGCGCGGTCACAGCGTCTCGAAGCTCTCGTGGACGCGTTCGGGGAGGCCGCTCGAAAGGCACGTGACGGTGACCTGACTGCGACCATCGACGGAGACAGCCTCGACGTGCGCGACGACCAGTACCGCGAGCTTGTCGACGCGTACAACGAGCTCGTGGGAACCCTCGGCGACACGGTCATGGAGGTCAAGACGTTCGCCGGAGATGTCGCAGACGCGAGTGACTCGGCCACAGCACAGATGGACGAAATCGACGCCGCAAGCGACCAGGTGGCACGCTCGACCCAGGAGATATCCAGCGGTGCCGCCGAGCAAAGCGACGACCTCCAGACGGTCGCCGCAGAGATGAACAGGCTGTCTGCGACCGTCGAAGAGATTGCCGCCTCGGCGAACGAGGCGGCCGAGACGGCGAGTCACGCCGCCGAACAGAGCCACGAGGGACGAGAGTCTGCCGAGGTCGCAATCGAGGAACTCGACGAACTCGAAGCCGGAATCGGTCGGACCGCGACCGCAGTCGAGTCGCTGGTCGACCAGATTGGGGAAATCGACGATATCGTCTCATTCATCGAAGACATCGCCGAACAGACGAATCTGCTCGCGCTCAACGCTGGCATCGAGGCCGCCCGGGCCGGGGACGCCGGTGATGGGTTCGCAGTCGTCGCCGACGAGGTCAAACAGCTTGCAGAGGAGACACAGGACTCCGCGGCCGAAATCCAACAGCGCATCGAGGACGTCCAGACGGCGTCGGCCGAGACTGTCGAC
This sequence comes from Halovenus aranensis, assembly GCF_900100385.1. GTDB lineage: Archaea > Halobacteriota > Halobacteria > Halobacteriales > Haloarculaceae > Halovenus > Halovenus aranensis. The sequence continues at coordinate 204,982 of NZ_FNFC01000002.1, read as the reverse complement.
GACGTTCGAGCGCTCGAACACCAGGTGTCAGACAGTGTCGAGACCATCGAGACGACGCTGCATAACTTCGAGGACATCGTCGAGGAGGTAAACGCCGTCGACACGACAGTCCAGGAAATCAGCAACGCGACAGACGACCAGGCGACGACGACACAGGAAGTGGTGAAGATGGTCGACGACGTGGCAAACGTCAGCGAGGAGACGACGAGCGAGTCCGAGAATCTCGCCGCCGTTGCCCAACAGCAGACGGCGACTATCTCTGAAGCGAGCCGGAACATCCAGCACCTCTCGGAGCGAGCGACGGACCTGCAGGCACTGCTCGAAACGTTTACGCTCGAATCCGGGTCACCGAAGGCAAGCCCGCGCACAGACGGCGGTAAGCCGATTCACAGTCGTTCCAACGACTCTACCCACATACGGGAGGGTGTTGGATACACGCAGTGACACACCGATGTCGCTGTAACTCAGTTGGGGCTTACTCTCAGTTCAGAAGACAGGTCGGTTCGAGCGAGCGGTCGCCGTCGTCGCCGGTGTCGAACTCGAATCTCGCGCCGCCGGCCTCGCTCGCCGTGATAGTGACCGACCAGCCGTGTGCTTTCACAATCCGTTCGACGATGGCGAGCCCGAACCCGCTCCCGTTCTGGCTGGTCGAATAGCCCGACTCGAAGACCGCAGCCGAGTCGGGGATACCGGGACCGTCGTCTGCGACGAAAAAGCCGGTTGCCGTCTCACCGACGCTGACAGTCACGTCCGGCCCGACGTGTTCGACCGCGTTGCGAAAGAGATTCTCGAAGACGTGTCTGAGTCTGTCGGGGTCTGCCTCTATCTGTGGGTCCTCCCGGATATCGAGTGTCGCCTGTGGTGTCTCGACAGTCTCCCAGCAGGTCGTGGCAATCTCACCGACCGAGACGTGTTCCAGGTCCTCGACGAGGTGGCCGTCGCGGGCGAGGGTCAGCGTGTCCTCGATAATCGTCGAGATGCGTTCGTGTGCGTCGGCGATACCGTCGAGATGCTCGCGTGGGTGGTCGGCCTCGCGGGCGTGTTCGAGCCGGAGCATCGCCACGTTGAGCGGGTTTCGCAGGTCGTGTGAGACGATAGAGGTGAACTCGTCGAGGCGCTGATTTTTCCGTTCGAGCTTCCACTCGTATCGGTGGCGTGCTATCTCGTATCCCAGCCAGTTGGCGAGCGTCGCGACAGTCGACTGGAGCGCCGACAACACCGGCTCCTCACGGGGACGTTCACCGCCGAAACAGAGCGTTCCGTACGTCGAGCCGTCGACCTGGATGCGAGCCCCGAGATAACACCGTAGCCCGAACCGCTCGAAGGCTGGGTCGTCCTGCCAGTCGGTTTCGGCTGCATCGTCGACGACAAGCGGTTCGGCCTGGGTTATCGTCTTCCGACAGTAAGTCCGCCCGAGCGGGTCTGTCGTACCCTCCTGAATCAGGTCGTGGTCGCCGCTGGCGGCGATAACGTGCTGGGTGCCGTCCTCGATACGGGTGACGTAGGCGACGGGCAAATCGAGGTGACGACAGCCAACATCGAGGACGGCCTCGATTTTCTCGTCGAGGGACATCTCTGTGTCTGACGTGAGGTTGTAGACGGCCGAGAGCGTTCGCGCCGACCGCTCGACCTGTGTTTCGAGCGGGCGGCGTGTCGTCACGTCGCGCTGGATACCGACAAACCGGTCGACATCCCCGTCACCGTCTGTTACCGGCGCGACCGTCTGGCGTGCGACGTAGCGCTCGCCGGATTTGCGTTCGTTGATCGTCTCCTCTTCCCAGACGCGACCGTCGAGAATCGTCTCCCAAAGCTCCTCGTAATAGGCTTCGTCGTGGGCTCCTGAGCTGAGAATCTGTGGGGTTTGCCCGACTGCCTCCTCGCTGGAGTAGCCCGTTATCTCTTCGAAGGTCCCGTTTACGTACTCGATTGTGCCGTCTGTGTCCGTGATGACGATAGCAGCGGCAGCGTCCTCGACAGCAGCCTCGACGCAGTCGGGCCGGTCAGTGCGGGCGCGCTCTGTCGCGGCCGTGAGACGAGCAGGGAGGTCGGCCAGCGACGAGTCTCCAGCAGGAATGTAGTCGGTGACGCCCGCAGCGATGGCCCGGCTTGCAAGCTGTTCGGAGCCAGCCACAGCGAGAAGGACAACAGGGAAGGCACGCGCTTTGGCGCGGACGCTGTCGAGCAACTCGATGCCGGTCATATCGGGCAGTTCGTACCGACTGAGGAGGCAGTCGACAGCGCCCGACTCGAACAGGGCCAACCCGGCCTCGCCGTCTTCGACAGCCATAACCTCGAACGATACCGGTGTGGCCGACGTTTCGAAGGCAGTCTTCACGGCGTCTGTCAGGTCCGTGCCAACGTAGCCGACAGTCAGCGAGTCTACGGGAGGGGTATCATCGGTGACAAAGCCGTCGTCCGGGGGGTCGGGTCCATCGGCTCGTCGGTCTGAGTCCATTGCTGATAGATTTCTCTCCGGCGACCTAAACGCCAGTCTGTATTCTGGCGCGTTTTAAATCGCCAGACCGCACGAAACCGAGCCCGCCATTTAATATGGCTTCACGCAGAACACACCCCACTGTCACACAGAGAGTCCACCGTAGGTCTCACGGCTCTCTTTCAGGGCACGGACCGTCAGCTATGGTCATCGAAACGTCGCTGCCGTCGGCCGGTCTCGCAGTCGCGGCTATCCTCGGGTCTGGCTATTTTCTGGCGGTCATGTGGTCCCGCCGACGGGAGCCGACCGCCCGGCCCCTCTTTGGGCTGGCGGCGACCCTAGCCGGCACGGCCGTCCTCCACCTCCTTCACGTCCATCTCACGCCGACACACACCGTTCTGGCACGGCGAGTCAGCGAGGACTTTGCCGACGTGTTCTGGATTTCGGCTGTTCTCACGAGCTATATTGCCGTCCTCGGCCTGTGGACGGTGTTCGTCTTCACGTACACCGGACGCGGGACGTGGGTGACGCGGCTTGTCGCGGCGACCGTCGGCGGGCTGTTCGTTCTGGAGGCCGGCAGCCTGTTTCTCGTAGCGACGGGGATAGCACTGACGACCAGAGTCGTCGAGGCGATTCTGGTCGTCAGTCTCGTTTTAGTGCTTGTACTCGCAATCGTCGGCGTCTTTCTCGTCCTCGACGAGGCGACCCGTCTCGGGCCGCTTTTGGTCCGGGAAGCTGCCGTGTTGTCTCTGGCTGCGGGGACGCTGTTCGGGAGCGCCTGGCTGTTTCTCCGGTTCAATTCGCCGCCGGTGTTCACCGGTTCGGTGCTGGTGAGCAGCCTGCTGTTCGTGTTTGCCATCCGTCACTATTCGATGTTCGAATCCCTCCCGCTTGCGGGCGTTCTCGGGCGGGAACGGGTGATACGCGAGATGACGGAAGGAATCGTCGTCGTCGGTCAAGACGGGCAGATACAGGACCTGAACCCAGCGGCCCAAGCCCTGTTCGGGGTCGACAGCGACCGGCTGCTCGGCGAGGACTGGTCGGTGTTGGTTCCCGGCGATTTCTCGCTCGACGAGCTAACACAGACCGACCAGTCGGCCCGTGTCGAGCTTGCGGAGACTGTCGTTGCAATCAACGCGACAGTGGTGACCGACGAGCAGGGACGGTCACTGGGCCATCTTGTTGTCTGTCAGGATATCACCGACCGCCGCGAGCGCGAACGTCGCCTGGCGGTGTTGAATCGCTTTCTCGTCGAAACGGTCTCTGAACGCATGGAAACGCTCGAATCGGCCGCAGACGACATCGCAGACAGTCCAGCGAACGCCGCCGAGTCGGGCACAGAAATCTGGACCACGACGACGAATCTCATCACACTCCTCACCTACGTCCGGGAAGTCGAGCGTGGGCTGGCCGACGACGACACACAGCGAAGCGACGTGGCCACAGTCGCCGACAGTGTCATAGAGGACAGTCCAGCGGTGGTAGGCGACAGGTCACCGCCACCAGCCGCCATCGAGCCGCCGCTGCTCGAATCGGTGCTTGAACTGCTGGTGTCCGACGGGGTCGATACCCCCACCGAAGCCATCGACGTGACCATTGAGGCGACAGGCGAGGCCGTTGAGGTGACACTCAACGCCGAAGACACAACTGCAAACGCGCTCCGCGAGACCGCTCTCGAACTCGCACGCCTGACCGTGGAGTCGGCCGGCGGCACCGTCAGAACCGCCAGCGAGAGCGACGCCGGAAAGAGAGCCGGACTGGTGACGCTACAGCTGCCAGCGGCCGACGAACCCGGAACCGAGGGAGAGAGCACCACAGTAGCGGGACGGGTCGGTGGTGAGCCGCCGTGAGTACCGCGCTCGTCGCACTCGGGGCAGTCGTCGGCGTCCTCAACCTCTGGGCAGGTGCCCACGCCCTGCGCCGACGGGGCCGACCGGGGGCAATTCCCTTCGGATTGCTCGGAGTCGTCCTCGCACTTTCCAGCGGCCTCGTGACCAGCGAGGCGGTGCTCGACTGGAACGTCTCGGTCGCACTTGGCCTGGTGTTGGGGACGCTTCTCTGGAGTGGGTTCGCGCTCGAATACACGGGGCGAGGTCCCGCGATGACCCGGCCCCGTCTCGCGGGCCTGGTCGGGTTCGGTCTGCTCGCCAGCGGTGTGCAGGTACTGTTGTTGAACGCGTTCACCGTCGGGTCACCGTACTGGCTGGTGGTATCGGTGCTGAATCTCGTGGTGCTCTCGCTGGGGCTGTTCGGCGTATTCCTCGTCGTTCGGGCGGGCGTGACATACGACGACCTCCCGCTGGGGCGCGCGCTCGTCGTCGCGGGCGTCGGGTCGGTGCTAGTGAGTATCTGGATTGTGGGTGCAGTGGTTGCCGAACAGCTGTCGCTGACAGAACTCGTCAGCTGGCTGATTCTCGGCCTACTCGGCCTCACAGGAGTCTTGTGTCTGCTTGCCGAGTACCGCTGTGCGCTGTTCGAGACCGAGCCAAGCGCCGGCTACCTGGCCCGTGACAGCGTTCTCGACGAGATGACCGAAGCCGTCATCGTCGCCGACCGTGGTGGGCGATTGCTCGACAGCAATCGAACGGCCAACGACGCATTCGGTATCGACAGGTCGTCACTGGGTCGCCCCGTATCGGCGGCAGTCGGGGTCTCGCCCGCAGCCAGCGCCGACAGTCCGGTGAGCATCGAAACGTCGAGCGGCCGGCGCGAGTACGACATCACGGAGTCTCCAATCGAAGACAGCACGAACCGAACGGTCGGGACCGTGTATCTGTTCCGTGACGTGACCGACAAGCAGACACACGAACAGCAACTCGCGGTGCTCAACCGCGTTCTCAGACACAATCTGCGCAATAGCTTCGACTCGATTCGTGGATTCGCAGAGCCGCTCCGAGACGAGAGTGTGCCGCCGGCGGCCGCAGTCGAACACGGAGAGCGTATCAGACAGACAGCACGCGATATCAGTGACCTCGGCGAGAAAGTCTCGCGGGCTGAGCAGTTGCTCGAATGGGAACGCGTCGACCGTGAGCGCGTCGACCTCGTCGCCCTAGCGTCTGTACTCGTCGACACCGCCTCGACGGCATACCCTGACGCCACCATCGAGGTACCCGACCCCACGACAGCGGTCACAGTGCGGACGAATCGAGATATCCTAGAGGGTGTCCTCGAAGAACTCATCGACAACGGTCTGAAACACAGCCGCGAGAGCGAGCCACGAGCCACTGTCGAACTGGAGTCAGGGCCAGACGAGGTAGCCATCACCGTCTGTGATAACGGCCCGGGCATCCCCGAACACGAGCAGGCCGTGTTGCTCGACGGCGAGGAGACGCCGTTGCGCCACGGGACCGGCGTTGGACTCTGGTTTGTCTACTGGGGAGTCCGACGCCTCGGCGGGACGATTGCCTTCGCCGAAACCGACGATGGGAGCGCCGTCACGGTGACGCTACCGCGCGTCGAATCGCCCGAGAGCGGTACTGGAACTGGCATTTAAATATCATGGTACCGTACACAGGCGTAAGTGACAGAGAGAGACACACCACCCGAACGAGCGGTAATCGGCAAGCGGGTTCGGTCGGGCGAGGCGGAGACAGCGGAAGTCCGCGACCTGGCACAGGCGGCCGGCTATCGTGTGCTGGAGTCGGTCACCCAAACCCGGACAGAGGACCCCGCCTATCACTTCGGAGAGGGGAAAGTCGAGGAAATCGCGGCGACCGTCGCGGCGACGGACGCGACGGCGGTCATCGTCGACAACGAACTCGGTCCCTACCAGACGTACAACGTCGGCAACAAGCTCCCAGAAGGCGTGCGTGTCATCGACAGATTTCGTCTCATTCTCGAAATCTTCGGCCAGCGCGCACAGACACGGAAAGCCCAACTCCAGGTCGAACTCGCAGAGTTGCGCTACGAGCTCCCCCGAGCAGAAGCAAAGGCCAGCCTCGCCAAGCGTGACGAACGGCCCGGCTTCATGGGGCTTGGCGAGTACGACGAAAGCCGTGAACGCGACATCAAGGCGCGCATCTCGCGCATCCGTGACGAACTCGAACAGATAGAGCGTGACGACCAACACCGCCGCGAACAACGCCGGGAGTCCGGATTCGATTTGGTCGCACTCGCCGGCTACACGAACGCGGGGAAATCGACGCTGTTGCGCCAGCTCGCAGCCGACCTCGATGTCGACGAAAACGAGGACATCCACCCAGACCTGGACTCGACAGCGGAGTCTGAAGACCGACTGTTCACCACGCTCGGGACGACGACGCGCAAGGGCGATATCGACCGCCGAGACGTGCTCGTGACCGATACGGTCGGATTCATTTCCGATTTGCCCCACTGGCTGGTCGAGTCGTTCAAATCGACGCTCGATGCAGTCTACCGCGCGGATCTGGTCTTGCTCGTGGTCGACGTGAGCGAGCCGATGGACGAGATTCACGAGAAGGTCGTCACCTGCCACGATACGCTCTACGAGCGCAACGAGGCACCTATCGTCACCGTCCTCAACAAGTGTGATACCGTCGACGACGACGAAATCACTCGGAAAAAAGAGGGGTTGTCGGCGCTCGCGCCGAATCCAGTCGTCATCAGCGCAAAAACCGGCGACGGTATCGACCGGCTCTGGGAGCGGGTCCACGACGAATTACCGGATTACAAACACGAACGGCTGGTGATGCCGATGACAGAAGACACAATGAGCGTCGTCTCCTGGATTCACGACAACGCGTACGTCCAGACTGTCGAGTACGGCGACCACGCCGACGAGGTGACAGTCGAGTTCGAAGCGCGACCACAGGTGGTCGAGCAATCCCGCTCGAAGGCCCAACAACTCGTCGAAACCAGCCCGTCAGCCTGAGGCTACGACGGGTCCATAGCCTCGGGAATCGAATCGAACAGGTCTGACGCCACCAGTCCGTTACCGTACGTTTCAGCGGCGATATCGCCGGCACGCCCGGTGACAAATGCACCGACTGCGGCGGCATCGAACGGGTCGAGTTGCGCGGTGAGCGCGCCGGTCACGCCCGCGAGCACGTCACCCGTCCCGCCGACGGTCATCCCTGGATTGCCGGTTCGGCTCACCCGGCTGTGCTCGCCGTCGGCGACGATATCGTAGTTCCCCTTGACGAGCATCGTGTGGTCGAGGTCCGCGGCGAACCCGTCGACGAGAAACCGCCGTTCTCGCCAGTCCTCGGCCGCTGGTCCGCCCATCGCCGCCAGTTCGCCCTGGTGGGGCGTACAGATGAGGTCGGCCTCGGTTTCGACCTCCGGAACGATTTGGAGCGGATCAGCGTCGACAACAGCGGTCCCGTCGTACGATTCGATGATAGCTCTCGCGGCTTCGAGGGTCTCCTCGTCGTCGCCGAGACCTGGCCCGATGACGAGAGAATCGTGTTCGCGGGCGTACTCCATCACCGGACCGACGTGACCGGGTTCGAGTCGCCGCCCTTGCATCGGATAGAGGATGAGGTTCTCGCTGTACCCCTGGACCTCGTGGACAACTGAGGTAGGACAGGTGACCTTGACGAGGTCGGCACCCGCTCGGAGAGCAGCCTGTGCCGTCAGCGCCGGGGCCCCGGTGTAGGGACCGCCACCGATGACGAGTACCTCGCCGTGGTCACCCTTGTGACTCTCTGTCTCTCGGGAGAGTCGAAGCAAGTCGCCGCGCTCGACGAACGTCTCGACGCCCGTCGGGATGCCGATGTCGGCGACCCGAACGGTGGCATCGAGGTCGTCGAGACCCGGTTTGGTGTCGTGGAAGGTGATGACGTGGTCTGGCTCGACAGCCGAAGGTGCTGTGGCTCCGGTCTCTGCGTCCAGCCCGGACGGGACGTCGACAGAAAGCACGGGAGCCTCGGCTTCGTTCATCGCAACAGCAGCGGTCGCTGCGGGTTCGCGTAGGTCACCGCTGATACCAGTGCCGAGCATCGCGTCGACCACGACGTCTGCGTCGCCGAGGTCTATCGCCGTCGAGTCACGGACCTCCGTGGCGTCGTACTCGGCGGCGAGCAGCGCGTCCCAGTTTTTGCGTGCGATGTCTGTGGTGATGGTCTCTGCCCGTCCGAGCAGACGAACTTGCACGTCGAACTCGTCGAGAAACCGCGCCGCAACGAAAGCGTCGCCCCCGTTGTTGCCCCGTCCCGCGACGACGACGACGGTGTCGTCTGGCGAGGCAATCTCACGGATTGTGGCGGCGACTGCGTTGCCACTCGACTCCATAAGTTGCTTGCGGGGCACCCCCAGGGCCTCGGCGTTCGCGTCGACGACCGCCATTTCCGAGCCTGTTAGCATACGACGAGGTTTGGCTGGCTCCCTGATAACTGTCCGGGGAGTCGGCAGTCGACTTCCGGCTCCGGAGTGTTACACGCCAGGCACACCCAGCGCGTCGAGGTCACCGACGCCGACAACAGCGAGAACGAGCAAGGCGAACACCGCACCCAGCCACGCGCCGAGTGCGAGTACAGTCGCGCGAATCCAGCCGATTTCGTACCGGGAACGAATGACCCAGGTCCAGACGAGAAAGGCGACGACAGAAGAGAGCAGTCCACCCACGCCAACCCGACTGAACAGGAGTTCGACGAGCGCCCAGGCCAGCGCACCAAACAGCGCGGTGACGACCGCATACGAGAATTCACGCGATTTCAGCGCGAACTTGGACCCGACGTGGATGCCGAATCCACCCACGAGTAAGCTGACCGCGAACACGAGTACCGATGTTTCGACGCCGGTTGCCATACGCCCCAATCACAGGGCCTGAAGTTAACCGTTTGCCCGAGGTAGCAGGTCAGGCTGGTTCCTCCTTCGAGTCACGGAGGACGCTCGCGCCGGGGAGATAGCCCGCTATTTTCGTCACCCAGCCGAGCTTGAATAGCCCGAGTTGCGAGAGGACGCCCAGCGCAAACAACCCCAGAAACAGGGGCTCCGAGGCGTCGAAGACTATTGGGTCGAGCGTCGGGAACTCGTCGGCTGCGTCCATGATTGCTTCCTGGGTAATCGACTGTGACGCCAGCGCTGCCCCGATGAACGACGTGATGATGATGAGCGTCGTCCGGGTCAAAAACAGCCCCAGAAACGCCAGGGCGACACCGGTTCCGAGACCGACACCGACGGTCATCACCAGCGAATCAGTCCCAACGATGGGGTCGATTGCGACGACGCCAAGATAGGTTCCGACGGCGAACCCCATCGCTGCAATCGCCATCGACAGCAGAACGTACGTGACGCCGACGCCGACGAGCGCGCCAACCCCTACGGCAAGTGCGAGGCCAACAGCGCCCTCGACACCTGCCGCATCGGCGATTGTCGGCGCAACCAGATACCCGCCGCCGCCACCGAGGACGGCACCGAGCAGTCCTGCACCGTACACCGACAACGCCGCCCCGGCAAATAACAGTACGACACCGGCGGCAACCATCCCAATCGCGATAGCGTCGACCATGTTGGCTACGTTCTCGGGGGGTTCTCAAAACCTTTGTGGCAGAGCAAAAGCGCCCGTTTTCGCGCTCAGAGTTCGCGAGCGACGCCCTGTTCGAGGAGAATATCGGCATTGCCGGCGGGCAACGAGACAACGTCGTCGGGTTCGAGGTCGTAATCTCGGTCGTCGAACCCGAGAAACGTCTCCACGTCGTCGAGAATCTGGACGCGCTGGCGTTCGATATCGGGCTGAACCGCTTCGTCAGTGTCTGACTGTGGCTGCTCCGTGGCGGTTCCACCGTCGTTCCGGACGGGCGGGTCGACGGGGTCGGCCGACGGCGGGACGGCCTCGTCGGCCGGCGGACGCGGCTCGTTAGTCTGTGACGCAGCGTCGCCCGTGGCCGCTGGCTCTGTCTCTGGCGATGGGGCGCCACCCATCGCGTCGGCGGCGGTAACGCTGTCAGACTCGGCTGTCTCGTCCCAGCCAGCCGGCGTCTCGGCCGGCTCTGGGGCACCGCTGACGCCGGCGGCAGCCGGCTCGTCACCCTCTGTCGGCGCTGGCGTGTCCGTGTCGGTCGGCGGCTCGTCGCCGTCAAGCAACGCCAGCACACGCTCGCGATTGGCCTTGATGTTGCCGACGAGGTCGTCGAACAGTTCCTGTTCCTCGGCGGTCATGCCGTCGGACTCGGCCGGGAGGTCGGCCGCAGCGAACGACGCCGCCTTGACGATTTTACCGACGCGTTTCTCGTAAATTGCCTCGACGGTCTGCTCGGCGGTCTTGATTTCGTCGGTCAACTGGCGGACTTCCGGCGAGTCGAAGGGGTCATCGGCACGCTCGACGGCACGGTCGCGCTCGGCGTGTAACTGCTGGATGAACGAGCCCGCGTCGGCGTAAAACGACTCGCGCAGCTGCTGGAGCTTGTCGGTCTGTCGCTCGCGGTCGCGTACCGACTGCAGTTCGTTCAGGTCCATGGTATCACAGCGTCGTCTGTCATTCTTTGCCCTTTTCGGCGCGCCCTCGGGTCATCAGGAATACGCCAACGTACTCTGGAACGGAATGAATGCCCTCCTCCAGTGTAAAACTATCGCCACCGAGGCGAACAGTCCCGGGAGCTGTCACGTCGACGGTGATATCGTGGCGCGAGAACGTCTCCGGCACAGCATCGGTCAGCGGGTCGAACGCGTCGAGTTCGTCGGCCTGAATCGGTCGGACGACCAGGCCGCTCCCGCCGTGGAGGCTGCCGGGGAGGCGAATCAGTCGGTTCGTGTCTGTCGAGACCGGCTCGTCAATCTGTGCGTTCTGGTCGGCGACGACCGCCGGTGCGAACTGCTCTGCGAGGTTCTCAAAGACGTTGTGGGCAGAGAGATTGCCCTCCTCTATCTCGACAAACCGGTTCTGTGCGAACTGGTAGGCCGTCTCTGCCTTCTTTTGGCCGATACCATCGTACTCCTGGAGGGCCGGGACTGCCTCGTGTTCGTCCATCTCCCGCACCTCTTGCATCACCGAGAGCAGTTCCTGGTGGACCCGTTTTCCCCAGCCGGCGTCAGTCGGGAGGTAACGGTTGCTCGCTGGACTCTCTCGGCCGACAGAGCCAGCGACAGTCTGTTCCTCGACAAGCGCGTCGAACTCCAGGCCGATGCCGCGGACGTAGTCGACAATTTCGCGGCGGGCGTCGCTGTCGAGTGTCTGGACGTTGTCGTCGTGGACGTGGACGTGATAGCCCCGGCTCCCAGAAAAGACGATTTCGAGATCCTCGAAGGCGAAGTCGTCTCGGAGGAACTCGAGCAGCCGGGACAGTGCCTCCTTGCAGGCGGCGAGCATCTCGCCGTAGCTGTCGTCCGGCGTCGTCCCGGGGAGGTGGTCGGCGTCGAGGTCGAAGATGAGGTCGGAGGACTGCCAGTCTTTGCCGTCCATCGTCTTCTCGCTGGGGTCGTCGTACCGGCCCGCAGAGAAGTAGACGTGTCGTGGCCGTTCTCGCGCGAGAAAGTCATCGAGGTCACCCAAATCAAGCAGCGAGTTGTGACGGACGTACGTCTCGCCGGGGCCCTCGGTCCAGGGAACGTATCCCCACTCGCGTGCGTGGGCATCCAGCGGCTGGTCGACGGCCCCACCACGATAGTAATCGCCGAACCGGCCGCGCAGATACGCAAGCGTCCGCTCGTTCACGTCGATTCATTCTGGCAGCGATACCATAGGGTTTGTCATCTGGTGGGTGCCACGGTTGGGTAATTAACCCGGGGAACCATATCCCAACGGCGTGTCAGCGACATGCATGGCGGGGGAACCCTCAGACCTGCAAGCGCCGGAGTTGACACGCGAGGACCTGCTGGTCGTCGACGACAGCCGATTTTCGCCCGGAACAGTCGCGCTCGTCACGGGTGCGGCGTCGGGTATCGGGCGGGCGACGGCAGTCGCGCTCGCAGTCAACGGGCTGACCGTCGTCGGTGCCGACATCGACGAGTCGGGACTCGACGACACAACAGCAATCACGGCCGAACTGGACGCGGCGGGTCGCTTTCTCGGCGTCGAGACGGACCTGACAGACGAGGACGACATCGGCGCTGTCGTCGAGGCGGCCGCAGACGAGGGAACGCTGCGATACGTGGCCAATATCGCCGGCCTCCAGCATATCGACCCAATTACGTCGTTTCCGACCGCGCGGTACGACCAGCTCCAGGACGTGATGGTGCGCGCGCCGTTTCTCATCGCCAGAGACGCAATCCCCCACATCGAGGCAACCGAGGACGGTGTCGGCGCAATCGCGAACATGTCCTCGGTACACGGTCGATATGCCACCGAGCGCAAGCCGGCGTACATCGTCGCCAAACACGCACTCAACGGACTCACGCGGTCGATTGCGGCAGAAGGTGACGGGAAGTTACGGAGCTTCTCGGTGTCTGCGGGTTATGTCCTGACGCCGCTGATGGTCGACCAGATTGCAGAGACGGCCCAACAGCGAGGACTCTCCGAACAGGAGGTCATCGAGGATGTCATGCTGGGTCAAGCCCGTACGAAGGAGATGATGACACCCACAGAGGTCGCGAATCTGTTTACCTTCGGTTTTTCACGCCACGGCAGACACCTCAACGGCGGTGACTTGCTCTGGGACGGCGGCTTCACGACCACATACGAATGAGCGGGCGTGACTGCCTCTGGCAAGGTAGCGAGAGACTCGTTGTTTCGAGTGAAATGGTAACTATAGGCATGTTTTTATGAGTCAGGCACTCCTATGAAAAACAGTATGAGCGACATGTCGGGCCAGATTACGGTGCTACACGTCGACGACGACGCTGGCTTTACCGACCTGTCGGAGACGCTTCTGGAAGAGCGAAGCAAACAGCTCCAAGTCGAGACTGCCACCGGCCCGGAAGCAGTGCTCGACAATATCAGTGCGTGGGAGTACGACTGTGTGGTGAGCGACTACGATATGCCGGAGGTGGATGGCATCGAGTTCCTCGAAGCGATTCGGGCAGAGTGGTCGACGTTACCGGTCATCGTGTTCACCGGCAAGGGGTCCGAGGAGGTGGCAGCAGAGGCGATTTCGGCTGGTGCGACCGACTACATCCAGAAGCGAGGCGAGACGAGCCAGTTCACCGTGCTGGCAAACAGAATCGAGAACGTCGTCGAGCAACACAGGGCGCGACAGAGTGCCGAGCGTGCAAACCAGCGCCGACAGCGGACCCTCGAACGGATTACCGACGGGTACGTCGAACTCGACGACGAGATGGTCGTTACAGAGGTCAACGAACAGGCAGAGAGACTGATAGGGCACTCGCGTGAGGAGTTACTCGGTACCCCATACGACGAGCTCAGTTCCGAAGGAAGACCGGAAACGCTGTCGGAATACAGAGACGTACTCGACAAACAGGAAGCAAAAACCGTCGAGAGCGAGTCTGATATCAACCCCGGTCGGTGGTACAGAGAACGCATCTTCCCGGCACAAGACAGTGAGGGTATCTTCGTCTATTTCCGTGATATCACCGAACGCAGAGAGCAAAAGCGGGCTCTCGAAGAGAAAACCCAACAGCTCGAAGCCATCCTGAACAACGTCAAGTCCGCAATCTGGATGCGGGACAGCGAGAGTCGGTTCCTGCTGATAAACGAGAACTGCCGAGAGATGTTTGGTATCCCGAGCGATACCGACATGACTGGAAAGACACCCGAGACACTGTTTGGCGACAGGCTGGCCGGCCAGTTCAAGACAAACGACAGGGCGCCTCTCGACGCGGGTGAGTCGGTCGAGTTCGAAGAGGAGGTCCAGACAAAAGACGGCAACCGGACGTTCCTGACCCGGATTACACCGCTGTTCGAGGACGGAGAGGTATACGCGACAGTCGGTGTCGCGACCGATATCACGGCACAAAAGCGACAGGCCAGAGAACACGAGGAGAGTCGGCAACTCTACAGGACGCTACTCGACCAGAGCCCCAACGGCGTCGTCATCGTTCAGGACGAGACGATACAGTTCGTCAACGACCGGATGTGCGTCCTGACGGGCAAGGATGACACAGAACTGCGCGGACAGCGCTTCACCGAGATAATCGCACCGGAATACCACGAACTGGTCGAAACGCGGTACGAAAGTCGAGTCGACGGCGACCAACCGCCCGAAAACTACGAGATTGAGATGACAGCCGAAGACGGCCAGCACAGAGTCATCGACCTCTCTGCTTCGCGCATCCAGTACGAGGGTCGACCGGCCGTGCTCGCGACGTTCAACGACGTGACAGAGATAAAGCGTCACGAACGACAACTCGAAGCGCTGAAAGACGAGTACGAGAGCGTCTTCGAGCACACCGACGAGACGCTGTTCTTGCTCGATGAGGAAGGAGACACACTCAAGGTCAAACGGCTGGCCGAACCCGTTGTGGGCGAAGACGGGAGCACGCGTCCCGACGCACTGTCAGAGATATCGGATGCGAAGCTGAAAACGGAGTATCAGGAGTGCGTCGCACGGAATCGAAAGACGACGTACACTGAGCAGGTCAGTCAAAGCGGGCGGCGCACCTGGGAGGTGGTTTTGACACCAATTGCTATCGAAGGTCGCGTCGACCGCGTGGTCGGGACAGCCCGCAACGTTACGAGACAGCGGCGCCGCGAGGAGTTACAGAAGAGAATCATCGACATCTCGTCGGAGCTGATAGGCACCAGCAAAGAGGAAGTCGACGACCGGATAGAGACGGCACTCGCACGCATCGGCGAGTACGAGGGCGCAGACAGGAGCTACATCTTCGAGTTCACAGACGACGGCGACGTGATGGACAACACTCACGAGTGGTGTGCACCCGGCGTCGACTCCCAGCAAGCGACACTTCAAGGCCTCGACACCGGCGATTTCTCGTGGTTCATGCCGAAGATAGTCGACCAGCAGACGGTGACAGTCCCGGACGTAGACGACCTCCCGCCCGAAGCCACACACCTGCAACAGACGCTCGACGCCGGGAAAATCGACGCTATCGTTACAGTCCCCCTTACCCGCCACGACGAGACAATCGGATTCATTGGCTTCGACTGGACGGACGCGACTGCCCCATGGACAGACGAGACACTCGGTTTGATGGAGGTGAGCGCACACATCATCGCCAGCGCGCTCACACAAAAAGAGACGGTCGCACGGCGAGAGGAACGCGAGGAGACACTCTCTGCGCTTCACGATGCGGCGACCGAAATCGGACGAGCCGAGTCGGAAGCAGAGGTGTACGAGACAGTCACAGCGACGGCGGAACGCATCCTCGAATTCGATCTCGTGGCGATCGACGTCGAGCGAGACGGGGAGCTCATCCAGGAGGCGTGGTCACTGGAGATGAACGGCGGCGACTACTACGAGAGTACGTCGCTGGAAGACGACGACACGTTCGCGGGTCGGGCATACAACCATCAGGAGGCGATTCTCGTCGACGACTTACGGGAGTACGATATCACCCCTGCGGACAACGACTACCGGTCGGTGCTGACGATTCCAATCGGCACGTTCGGGACCTTCCAGACAGTCTCGACGAGCGTGGCTGCGTTCGACGAGTACGACCGCGAGTTCGCCGAGTTGCTGGTCGACCACGCGGCGGTGAAGCTCAGACAGCTCACGGACAAAGACCAGCTCAGAGAGCAAAAAGAGGAGCTAAAAGAGCAAAACGAGCGACTCGACGCGTTTACCAGCATCGTCAGCCACGACCTGCGGAACCCGCTGAACACACTCGAATTGTCTCTCGATTTGGCAGAGCGGACCGGCGACACGGAGCACTTCGAACGGAGCTACCGGGCAATCAGCCGGATGGACCGACTGCTCGAAGAGTTGCTGACACTCGCACATCAGGGCGACGACCTCGGCGACCTCGAATCGGTGTCGCTCAGACAGGCCGTCGAGCAGGCCTGGGAGACCGTCGAGACGGGTGAGGCAGAGCTACTACTGGCCGAAGACCTCACACTCAAGGCGGACCGCGTGCGACTGATGCAACTGCTCGAAAATCTCATCAGCAACGCCGTCGAACACGGCACCACCGCGACGAGTCCAGAATATTCCACCGTTTGTATCACCGTCGGCACGCTCGACGGCGGCTTCTACGTCGCCGACGACGGGCCGGGCGTTCCAGCGGGTGAAGACATCTTTGAGATGGGGTATTCGACAGCAGAGGACGGCACCGGCTTCGGGCTCGCAATTGTCGAAGAAATCGTCGACGCCCACGGCTGGGCGATTCGTGTCACCGAGAGTGATGGCGGCGGCGCACGGTTCGAGATAACGGGCGTCAAGGCCTGAAGCCACGGGCGGAACGTGTTTCGCTCACCGTCGTAGCAGCGACGCCAGCTTCTCTCTGATGCTGGCGTCGTCGCCGAGCTGGAGGTAGTAGGCATCGCCACCGTCCTCGTAGTAGTTCTCGATACGGCGGACAGTCTCGAACCCGAGGCCGCGGTAGAAATTCAGCGCGTTGCGGTTGGTCGTCCGGGCGTGACAGGTCACGCGTCCGAACTCTTCGGCAACTCTGGCGATGAGGCGTTTGCCAAACCCCTGACCACGGTAGTCATCGTCGACGGCCAGAAAGAGAAGATAGCCGTCGCGACGAACCGTGGCGAAGCCGATGAGCCGTCCGCGGGTCTCGTCTTTGTAGAGGAAGACACGCGAGCGGGTGTACGCACTGGAGAAGAAGTTCTTGCGCTGGCGAAGGACGCCTTCGTTGCGTCGGATACGCTCTTTTAGCCGCCAGGCTGCCTCCACGTGGTCGTCACTGCCAGGTGCAACCTCCAGTCGGCGGATGTTGACGCTCACTAGCTTACGGTTAGGTGGGCTGAATAATAATTCCTGTCGTTCCACCGCCGCGACAACGCAACCCTTTCGGTCGCGTTACCGTTACCCCGGGTCATGTCGTTCGAACTCCGCGACCACACGGCCGATATCGCCGTCGCCGCGACGGGGGCGACGCTGGGCGACGCCTTCGGCGCTGTTGCAGACGGGATGGCGGCCGCGATGTGCGAGGATGTCCCCGACGGCGGGAAGCGCCACCAGATTTCCGTCACTGCCGAATCCCGAGATGCGCTGCTGTTCGATTACCTCGACGAACTCATATACGAACGCGACATTCGGGGCGTGTTGCCGGTCGACAACGAGGTCACCGTCGACGACGGACGCGTTGGCGGGAGTTACCGCGGTGTCGGACTCGACGCCGTCGACGCCAGGGACCTCAAGGCGGTCACCTACTCGGAGATGGAGATTACCGACCGAGGAGACGAGTGGGAGCTCTATGTCGTCTTCGACGTGTAGGGCGAAGAAGCGAAGTAGCCCAGGCGAGTATACGGTCGTGTGAAAGAGTTCCAGCGCAAGCAGTTACTCGAGCGCGTCGAACGCGAGGGTGCGACAGTCGGAGTCGACATTCCCGACGCCATCACCATACAGGGAGAGGAACTCGATTTGCAGGCGTTCGTCTTCGAGATTCGACAGCGCGACACCGTGCCCTCGGGCGAGCGACAGCGCGTCGAGCAGGCAAAAAAGAACCTCCGGCGCGAGCGTCTAGAGCGTAAACAGCGTATCGAGGAGGAAAATATCAGCTACGAGGACGGCGAGGAGTTGGCCGAGGCAATCATCGGCATCGACAGGGCGCTGAACGCTCTGGAACAGCTCGGACCAGTCGACCTCGAACAGGAGGCCAGCGCGCAGGCGGTCGCAGACCGCAAGCGATGGATGAAGTTCCTCCAGAAGGCACTCGGCCAGGACAGCGACTCGACACACGGGGTCGGACGGGGGCAAGGGCGATGACGCGAAACGACGAGGTCGCCGCCCTGCTCGAAGAGTTTGCCATGCGACTCGACGCCCAAGGCGTCGACTACAAGCCACGGGCCTACGAGCGTGCCGCCGAGAGCATCCGCGACCATACCGTCGACATCGAGGCGCTGGCTGCCGAGGGAACCGATGCGGTCGCGGAAATCGACGATGTCGGTGACGCCATCTCCTCGAAGGTCGTCGAGTACCTGGAGACCGGTGAAATCGCCGAATTAGAGGAGCTACGAGCCGAGCTTCCCGTCGAGATAGACGCCCTGACCCGAGTCGAAGGCGTCGGCCCGCGGACAGTTGGCCAGCTATACGAGGAACTGGGCGTCCAGACCCTCGACGACCTCGAAGCCACAGCCGAGGCCGGCGAGATTCAGGACCTGCGCGGGTTCGGCGAGAAGACCGAGCAAAATATTCTCGACGGCATCCCGTTCGCTCGCGAGGCCCACGAGCGTCAGCTACTCGGCGAGGCACGGCCACGAGGCGAGCGCGTCCGTACGTATCTCGCAGACCACGACGCAGTCTCTCGCTGCGAGCTTGCGGGGTCGATTCGACGC
The DNA here is from genome assembly GCF_900100385.1 of Halovenus aranensis. Classification (GTDB taxonomy): domain Archaea; phylum Halobacteriota; class Halobacteria; order Halobacteriales; family Haloarculaceae; genus Halovenus; species Halovenus aranensis. The sequence goes on along the minus strand of NZ_FNFC01000002.1, from coordinate 186,332 downwards.
TGGAAGCCGACTATCGGCGACGTGGACGTACTCGTCGGCAGCGACAACCCCGAGGCCGTCATCGACGCCTTCACGGACTATCCCGACGCGAGTGCCGTCATCGAAGCCGGCTCGACGAAAGCGAGCATCCGGGTGGGTGCGGTCCGTGTCGACGTTCGTGTCGTTGCCCCCGAGGAGTTCGGCGCTGCGTTGCAGTATTTCACCGGGAGCAAAGACCACAACGTGGCCGTTCGCAATCGTGCACTCGACCGCGGACTGAAAATAAACGAGTACGGCGTCTTCGATGTCTCCGCCCTGGCCGACGACAGACAGGAACACCAGCGGGCCGGCGAGCGGGTGGGCGGTGAGACCGAGACGGAGATGTACGAAGCCGTCTCGATGGCGTGGGTCCCGCCAGAGTTGCGCGAGGACCGGGGTGAGGTCGCAGCGGCCGCAGGCGAGGAGTTGCCCGCACTTGTCGAACCCGAAGACTTGCGCGGCGACCTCCACACCCACACTGAGTGGTCCGACGGCGACAACACCGTCGCGGAGATGGTCGCGGCCGCGGCGGACTTCGGCCACGAGTACGTCTGTCTCACCGACCACGCGACCGGTCCGGGGATGGTCGGCGGAGTCGGCCTCAGCGACGCGGAGATACGCGACCAGCGTGCCGAGATTCGTGCGGCCGAAGACGAGGCCGATATCGACGTGCTGGCCGGTATCGAGGCGAACATCGACGCCGACGGCGCCATCTCTGTCGGCGACGACGTACTCGCTGAACTGGACCTGATTGTCGCCTCGCCACACGCTGACCTCGATGGCGACGGCACCGACAGGCTCGCGGCGGCCGCTCGTCACCCGGAAGTCGACATTATCGGTCACCCGACCGGCCGACAGCTCAATCAACGCGAGGGGATGGACGTAGACATCGAGCGACTCGGCGCCGTCGCGGCCGAGCACGGGACTGCCCTCGAAATCAACGCGAACCCGAACCGTCTGGACCTCGCCGGCCGCCTCGTTCAACGCGCCGTCGAGCAGGGGGCGACCGTCGCCGTCAACACGGACGCACACCGTCCGTCGAGTTACGACTTCGCTCGCTACGGCGTCCACGTCGCCAGGCGGGGATGGGCCGAGCCAGACGACGTATTGAACGCGTGGCCCATCGCTGAGGTGCGCTCGTTCCTCTCATGACTGGCGTGGTGACTGACGCGATGTTCGGTCGGCTCACGACGTATCTGCGGATGTGTGGATACGACACCGTATACGTACTTGACGAGGACCTCGAAACCGACGACGAGATTCGCGCTGTCGCCGAAGATGAGAATCGAACCCTGCTGACGCGGGACGCCGACCTCGCCGCACAGACACACGATGCGCTCTTGCTCGAGTCACGGGACACCGAGACGATGCTCTCGACGCTTGGAGAGGCCGGCTTCGACCTGTCACTGCCCGAGACGCCCGAGCGCTGTAGCGCCTGTAACGGTATCGTCGAGCGTGTCGGCGGCGACGAGCCGACGCCAGAGTACGCACCCGACCCACAGACAGAGGACATCTGGCGGTGTACCGCCTGTGGGCAGCACTTCTGGAAAGGGAGTCACTGGGAGAACGTGACAGACATGCTCGGGGCCGCCCAAGAGAATTCATAATGGGGATAACTCTGGTTGTAGTACGAGCAGACATATGACACTCTCGGAGGAGGAGGCACGCGAGCGGCTGGCGGATATCGTCGAGCTACAGCCCACAAAAAACGCCGACCTACAGGAGCGCTGGGGGATGGAAAGTGGCAGCGAGGTCCACAGCTACCTCGAATCCGAACTCGGGGACTACTACTACCGGAACGAGGACAGTCTCATCTGTGCAACGCCGGAGGCGGTCGGCCTCATCGACGGCGAGGAGCCCGCCGACGACCGTTCTGTCCGAGGAACACCCCTCCAGGCATCGATTGTCGCAGTCCTTCCAGCGCCCGACACAGAACCCCAGAGCGTCGTCGCCACGCTCCACGACGTCGAAGGGGAACTCGACACTGACGTCGACGAGGTGCGGTCTGCATTACACACTCTCGTCGACAAGGGCATCGTCGAGCGTGTCCGGACGACTGTGCCGACGTTTCGGCTCGCGCTCGAACGCGACCGCGTTACAATCGACACTGACGAGTCCTGAGCCGCCGTGGGAGGCGATATCACCTGCCAGCACCGGTACCAGTCCGTAACGTATATTTATCCTACTCGGTAACCAACGAGTGCGTGTCCGGGCTGGGGTAGTGGTATCCTTTGGCCTTGTGGTGGCCAAGACGTGGGTTCAATTCCCGCGCCCGGACTCAGCCGAATTATTTAACGTCCGCGCCTGACGCGGCTGTTTTCAACGTTTCAGCGTCTCGCATAGCGGCTGCTCAACGGAGGTGTCGGCCGTGACGCCGTGGCCCGTCGAGCACGACGGCGACGAGTACCAGCCCGTCCCGCCCTCCTGGCTCGATCATCCTGACGCCTACCATCGGCAACATCGGACCGGCCCGCGCCTGCTCGCAGTCTCTGTTGCACTCCGAAACCACCGCACGCTGCGAGTTCGCTACGTGCATCCACGGTCCGACGAAGTTCTCGTCTGTCAGACCGCCGCTGTCGAGCACAACAACGGCCACTGTCCGGAAGCACTCGTCAACGGCACCGGCTGGCCTCACTCACTTCACCCTGGCCCGTCCGAACCCACAGATGTCCGACGAGAGTGCGAGACAGAGCACCTCCAGGACCTCTGGGGAGATCGGCTCGACCAGGCGGCCTCACACGAGGACGGCTCGAAAGAGGTCATCGCCGACGGCGGAACCAGAGTCCCACAGAACCCGATGCACCCGAAGCGGACTGGTAGCTCTGTCGAGAGTGTTGTCATCGACGGCGAAGAGGGTCTCGCGACGGTGGGCGACCGCGAAGCAGCGTGGCACGACGCCGTCACCACGACCGCACTCACGCCGACCGAAGAGCGTCCCTTCGGGAGCATCTGTGTTGTCGAGACTGACACGCCAGTCGAGATCAAAGGCTGCCTGCCCGAAGTCCAGAACGGCGACGGAACGGTGTCGGGTCGGTGGTACATCAAGCGTGAGGCCCACGAGCAGCTGACGGAGAACACGGGCGTCTACTGGTTCACCGTCTACGCACCTCGACCGGAGACGCCAATTCTCGCGCAGATCGTCGTGCCCGCGGCCGTCGTCAACGACCTGCTGGCTGGGAGCTGGTACGACAACGGGCGACGAGAGGTTGCGAAGCTCACCTGGACGACGATTCTCAGGGAATCGGAGGTGAGCAACCGTGCCGAGTAGTTCGCAGCACGCGGCTGGGCACGACCGCGAAGAGTTCGCCCGGCTCCGGAGGGACTTTGGTGAGGACCCCGCCCGGTTCCTCGATCACGACCTCATCCAAGACAGCGACAAGCGGCAGCTGGCGATGGCTCGGATTCGAGGAATCGACCGTATCGAGGTTATCCGTGGCTGGATTGCTGTCGAGCGGGCGCTCGACCGTCCTACAAGGACCGGCATTATCCGCGCACTCGAAGAACGCGAGGACACGCTTCAGGAGATAGGCGAGCGGCCAGAGCGGCTTCAGTTCGGCCCACGGCGTCCGCCGTCGTTCTACGAGGATGAGCGAGGAGACAGCGAGGACGAGGAGGAGAACCTGAGCGCGCATCAGAAACTGAACCGAATGCGTGCGCGGACTGACGGAGGTGAGCCCGATGGCAAGTGAGGACACAGACGCCTTTGATGAATCCTGGGCCAGTGACATCCACCAGGGAGACGCCGCGGAAACCCTCGCCGAGATGCCAGAGTCGTCGGTCCACATGGCGATGACTTCGCCGCCGTACTTCGGGCTCCGGAACTACGGCGTCGACGGTCAAATCGGACTCGAAGACTCTCTCGATGAGTACATCAGCGAACTCCTCGACGTCGCCAGTGAGTTGCGGCGCGTTCTTCGCGAGGATGGGAGTTGGTGGCTTAATCTCGGCGATTCGTTCGCTGGGTCCTGGGGCGCACAATCGAAGGACGACGAGGCGAACCACCGCAGCCGGGATGCTTACCCCGGCAAGACCCCGGCACGAAGCGGAGCACTACGCCGGAAGTCGAAGATGCTTGTCCCCCATCGCGTCGCTATCGCCCTCGAGGATGCCGGCTGGATCGTCCGGGCGGACTGCCCGTGGGTGAAACCGAACCCGATGCCGCACCCGGTCAAAGACCGACTTCACGAGCACAAGGAGTTCGTCTTCCACCTGACGCCGGAACCGGACTACTGGTTCGACCTGGACGCGGTTCGCGAGCCGCATAAGGAGTCCTCCCTGGAGCGGCGCGGACGCTACGACTACAACACCTCAGGCACGGCCGCCGACGCCTACCCGAACGAGCAAAATCAGGATGACGAGTATATCGGTACCGAGCCCGAGGACGCGCTGCACCCCAACGGGAAGAATCCGGGCGACGTGTTCGAGATCCCGGTGAAGGCGTTCCCCGAGGCCCACTTCGCGGTCTACCCGCCGGAGCTGTGCGAGGCGCCGATCAAGTCCTCGTGCCCACCCACAGTGTGCGCTGCGTGCGGGACTCCATACGAGCGTGACGTCGAGGAAGTTCCCGTCTGGGAGCGAGACCGGTCGGAGATAGAGCGCGAGCAGCTTAAGAAGGCACTTGACCGCTTCGACAAGTCTGACCTGACCGAAGAGCACTTAGAGGCGGTTCGCCGGGTCGGATTCAACGACGCGGGGTACACTGAGGTTCACCAAGTCGGACTCGGGAAGGCGGGCGAAGACGCCGAGGTACTCGCCCGAGAGGCGAAGGAGGTCCTCGGCGGATACTTCCGAGAGATCACCCTGACCGCCCACGAGACCGCGGGCTGGTCGCAGGCTTGTGACTGCGACACCGACGAGACCGACGCCGGCATCGTCCTCGATCCGTTCGCCGGCGCTGGTACGACCTGCATGGTCGCTAAGGACCTCGGCCGGCGGTTCATCGGGATCGACCTGAATCCGGACTACGTCGCGCTCGCTCAGAAGCGGGTCGGCGTGACTGTCGAGGAACCCGAGCGTCTCCTTGAGGACGATGCTCAGACCACTTTGGTTCAGACTGACGGCGGCCGAGAATCCTCGCCATGCGACACAGGTGGTGAGTAGAGATGCCCCAGATCAAACCAGCCACTCACGAGGCGAAGGGCCATCTCTACTATCATCCGGAGACAATCCACCGGTACAACGGGCTCGACCCCTACTGGACGGTGGGTAGTCTCCTCATCAACGAGTTCGATGGCTACGCCGATATCCAGACTGTTCTCGATGGCGAGCACTTCGACATCTCGCTGAACTATTCGAAAAGCGGCTTCGCACCCCGGCCACACGACGACGTCGAGGAGCGTCTGTACGAGTTCGAGTTGCATCTTCAGGGCGACGGCGAGCGGAAGTGCCATTTCAACATCTCTCCACGCTTCCCGGAGATGCAGCATTACGAGACCGGCGATGGGATTTCTGTTGCGTTCGACCATCTGGACGCTCGCGAAGGCATCACGGTTCAGTTCCAGGCGTCGAATCTCGGGCTCGATGAGATTCCGACTCTGCTCCCACGAGCGCTTCAGGAGATTGCTGAAGCTGCTGGGACATCGTTCGACCACCAGTACTTCCGTGAACCACAGGGCGGCCGTATCGAGGAACTCGAACGGTACGTACGCATCACGCGCGAGTGGAACCGGAAGCTCATCCAGCAGGGCGGGCTCTTCGACCGCATGACGATGCTTCTCTCCAATCAGAAGGGAACGAAGGGGGAGTACAAGTGGGACAACGAGAAAGAGGTCGGCTACAATACCCGGATGGAGTTTCACTCAGCGAGTGCCAGCAAGCTTGTCCCCCACCACTCCTACGGAAAACAGTTGAAGAGTTATCTTCCCGAGAACCCAGACAACTTCGACCCTGAGGACGCACTATATCATCCGAAGCTCGGCGTTCTGTTCCGAAAGAGTCTGAATAGCTCGACGAGCCTTCGGTGGTGCAAGCGCGACGAGCTCCTGGACGAGATCGACGAGACGGTCATCAACGTCCTCCACTGGGCGGACATTCCAGTCGATATCGGCGATGCGGCAAACAACGATGGCAGCTCGGGCTCTGGCGGTGGTGGAAACACGGTATTCGTCGCTGACGACCATTTCGGGGTTCGGCCTCGCGCCGAGGCAGTTCCGCTGAACGAGGACCCGCTCCCGCGCTTGGAGGCGGAGCAGGATCACCTTCTGATGACGGTTCTCCGGGATATGAACGTCTCGGACACGGAGATCGTCGAAACGGTCGCGACGGACGGCGGCCAGCCTGTCGACGACCTCGCAGAGAGTTCGGGATACTCGCTGTCGACGATTTACCGGGCACTCCAGCGTCTCGACGGTGTCCTGGAGAACCGCGAGGGTCACGTCCGGTTCGTCTCCCAGAAGATCGCCGAGGAGATTCGCGGCATCGTCCAGTCCGCCGAGCACGCGATTGAGAGCGCTGCGGACCGGGCGGCGAAGCTGTTTGACATCGAAGTGAACCAGTCGGCGAACTCGGCGGTCTCCCGGTGGCTCGCCGAGTACGGCGCGGAGTTCATCCCGCCCGAAGGCGAGACCGACCGCGGGAAGGTCCGCATCGATACGCTCATGTCCGAATATAAGGGCGCACCCCAGCCGACGCTCCAGGAGGCGCTCGATTACCTGTATCACGCCTGGATTTCCGATAACCGCCAGCGCGTCGACGTCGACGAACTGCTGGTTGAGGTCGATCTCGCGAGAGGCGAGCACTACTGCGCCCCCCTGAAGACTCTCCGGTAGCGCGGCCCTCGGTAGTGGCAACACTATTCTTCGGTCGGTTTTGTACAACTAATATTTCGTAATCCACTGATACCCTCCAAATACGGTTGGATTAGACGGCTCGGCTGTCGGCGTTATCACGGCGCTCACTCTACCCGGATGCGGCGGTCGTTCCCGCTCGGCGGGAATACCCCCTTAGGGCGTGTGCCTAAGGGCACGCCGCCTGCCGGCGGCGCAAAAATACAACGGCGGTTGTGGAGATTGTTTGTGTTGAATATATATTCTAAACCTGTATTCAGGTATTCTTGCCCGTGTTATCGACAGATTTAGACCAAGGTTATTTAGCATTGTCTTGAATATATCTTCAACATGGCGACGTACACAATGCGAGATAAAATCTGGAATGTTGCACTCTCGAAGGACAGTGTTCACCCGACAGACCTCACGAACGGCCTAGAGATAAGCGAGCGTACGGCACGAGATACGCTCGAAACAATGCACGATATGGGCTGGTTGAAGAAAGAAGGTGGCGAGGGTTCCGAACCTACTCGATATTCAGCAGTTATTGACCCTGAGCCAAAAGAGGAATATGCTTCTATAAGATAGATATCCTGAACGGTTCTTACTGAACATATCGAAACAGCGGTATCTGTCTGTGTTTTGGTCGGTGAACCAGTGCAAGATATAGAGCGTAAAGTCAGCATGAGCCGCCCTGCCAATCAATGGTGGTACTATTTTGTAACGTGATGACAGATAGTATATTATGCGCGCTGAGATACTGACAGGTTCGTATTTCCTTGCTGACACGGTGGAGGAACTCTCAGAGGCGAAGTTGACAGTGGATAATCTGGATGCTTCCAAACAAGTTCCGCTGCGAGCAATTGTCTGGGCGGACACCAGAAATCGAGAGCGCTTTGAGTCGTGCTTAGACGAGGACCCGACGGTCGCTGAGTATGAGCATCTTGTGACAATTGACGGACGAGAGCGATACTCTATTGAGTACGCTCAAGATGCACGAGACATCCAACTGTACCGTGGTCTTGTTGAGAACGGGGCCACTGTCTCATACGCAGCGCGAGAACCTGACAATGACGGCTGGCTTGTTCACTACACATTTCCTGATCGTTCTCGGTTCACCGTTTTTGAGGAACTCTGTACCGAGCTTGGCGTTGAGTTGAATATTAACACAGTCGACAGGCCGGGTGCCCCAGACTGGAATGAGAGAAATACCCTGACTGTTGAGCAATGCGAAGCACTTGTCAAAGCACTAGAAACGGGGTACTTCGATATACCTCGCAAGCGCACACTGGCAGAAATTGGTGATGAACTCGGGATTTCTCGCCAAGCCGTTTCAGAACGGCTGCGCCGGGGCCAGCGGCGTCTGATTCGACAGAGGTTGATTGGAAGTGATAACGATTGAATTGATATTCACTTACATATGTAAGCATCCATTTCAACTTGATGAGACTGTCACACGTATGTATGGATTCGCAAGCGGAAGTTACAGGACGGTACATTGTAAGTATGGCTGAGAGTGCTGGTGAAGTGTCGCCAGTATTTGAACGAAAAATTCGAGAACTGCTGGAAGAGCATGGCATTAAAGATCCAGAGGCAGACGGTTGGTACTCGGCAGAACATTTTGTTGAAGCCGTCAACCGAGCTTCAGAAGACATCGGAAGTAAAACTATTTTAGAAGCTGGTACTCAGATGGGTCGGGACGTGCCGCAGCCAGAGGAGGTTGACGGACCAAAAGACGCGCTAGCAATCGCCGACGAAGCACAACAAGCCGCATATCGAAACGCGAGCGAAGAGCGCCCTGCTGGAGGGTATAAATACGAAGAGACAGGAGAGAACTCCGTACGAATGGGTGTTACTAGTAAGTTCCCGTACCCGGAAGAGATCGCGAAGGGATCAATTAAGGGAATTGTTGAATCAACGACAAGCGGGTCGGCGGCGGCGGTCGTCATATCGGAGGTTAATGCAAATCCTGATGAAATGTGCGCCTATGAGATTGAGTGGTAATAACGGGTAGTTCCTGCACCGCTCCGTTCAGCGGATGTTGGAAACATCATATGTCAGATCCAGTCACAACATCCAGGTCCCAGAAAACTCAAGAGATATGAGTCTGCAAGACTCGCGCGATGCATCTTGCACGACAATTAGTAACAATATCACACTTGTGCCGTTTCACCAGATTAGCTGATTGCAGGCGGTAAGCCCTCTTCCCCAAGGAGCAACGCAGGCCGAAGGCCGAGTAGCGTTGACGAGTCGCATAGTACTCCGTAGAAGGTTTCGAACAACTGGTGCCACGCAACAGCGTCAGCAGCTACTCTGTGACATACTTATGAACTCAGCTCTGAGTTTGATTATGTACGGGTGGCATGGATATTCAGGTTTTGCGGTTGTTTTAGAATTAATGCAGAATCGGTTACTCCCTCTCTGAGTAATTATGGAACATGATTCGAGAGGTCGACACCTCGAAGTACCGGGATAACATCAAAATCACGGGACTGTATATTAATAGCACAATCGAGTCTATGTCTGCTGTGTCCCCAGTGTTCAAAAAGAAAATGAGTAATATTCTGTCAGAGAATGGTATCGAAGACGTTCAAACAGACGACTGGTATCCCGCGAGACCATTCTTCAAGGCCGTCCAAGAAATCGCATCCAAAGCAGGAGACGGTACCACATTCGAGATTGGCCGAAGCATGGGCCAGGATGTTCCACTTCCAGACGACGTGAGTTCGCCACACGATATGCTATCGCAATACGATACCCTCCACTACGACTCGTATCGGAACGTCGACGCCCAGTCTGGTCGGTCGATTGGCGGGTACACATACGAACGAATCGATGCCACAACGTGCCGGATGGGGGTTACCGAGGACTTCCCGTACCACACTGGCATCGCACAGGGCAGCACCGAAGGCCTAACCTCAACGATTACAAATGGAGTCGTTCGAGGCAAAGAAGTCGAAACCCAACCAACAGACGCACAAAAGAACCCGGAACGACGGGCGTTTCGACTGTCGTGGTGACCCCAGCATCGAAGACCCCGCTTGATCAATCAAGTATATTCATGTTCAGCGCTAACGTGCTGCCACTCAATACCTGACGCCGGCGTAACCGACCAGCGAGAGGGAGCCAACGAGAGTCGAACCAGGTTACACGAGACATGAACAACGAAACACAGATTCACGGAGTCGCTGTGATGGGGGTGGTGTGGAGTGCCGACCGGGTTTCCCCGCTATTTGGGCGGAAGATACGACACCTGCTGGCCGACCGCGGCATCACCACGTTGGAGCAAACAGAAACCTATCCAGCGGAGGCGGTAGTCGGTTCTATCAGCGAGATCGCCCGAGAGTTCGGCTCGAAGCCAGTCGCATCAGCTGGCGCAGTCATGGCCAGAGAAGCGTCGACACAATCGGAGTGTGAGACCAGCTACGCGGCCCTTCAACGCCTCGCAGAACTCCCAGAGGACTGGTTTGACGACCCCGCCGAGCAGTACCCCATCGGCCGGTATACACTCGAAAAAGAGGGATCACGCGAGGCGCGGCTCGGTGTAACCGATGCGTTCCCCTACCCGCCCGATATTACCAAGGGAAGCATCCGGGGTGCGCTCGTCTCGACAGGTGCCAGCCCGTTGAGAATTGAGCGAACTAGACCGCGTCAATCAGAACAGTTCGCGTACTACATCAAGTGGAACGACGACCCTGAGTGACCAATTTCAGACATAGAAGGGAGAACGGACTGACTTGTGGTGCAAGACTCGCGCCTTCTATCTTGCATACTAGGTCAAATATCACATTCACCTGATTGTTTCTGTAGCGCTCAGTCTAGGGGCTGGATGTATCGCTCTGGATTGCGATCTATCTGAATTCCATCAGAAAACCCGTGCAAGATTCAGAGGGTGTATATTGCGCCGAGAGAACTGAAGATTGGGCGCTGTTCTGTCCGATTCCCTATTGCTCATTTTGATCGCTCAGCCCCAGAAATCAAGCACGTTATCGACAGCTCTGTCAACGAAGCTTTCCTGATATCGCACCAGGAGTTGCATGGTGAGGTCTTCATCAGCGACAGTATAGTAGGTGGTTCGGCCATCCTCTACCTCGGATACAATTCCGTTTTCGACGAGGCGTGAGACGTGCCAGGACACCGTCGGCGGTGACACACCGAGTTCCTCGGCGATCGCTCCGTTCCGGGCCGTTGACTCCTCTACTAAAAACAGCAGAATGTGACGTGTCGTCTCGTACCGAAGTGAGGAGAGGATTGCCCGCTCCTCCTCGGTAAGTTCCTCGGCGACGAACAGTCGGCGTTTGCCCTGGTGATCTTCGCTGGTAAGCACGTCGTAGTCTTCGAGGGTGGATAGGTGATGCTGTACGAGCCCCGTCTCCATGTCGAGGTCGCGCTTGAGTTGGCTGAAGTGGGCCCCCGGATTTGCCTGCACGTACTCGAAGATTTCTTTGCGTGTCTCCAACTCCAGAACATCTTCCTCGTTGTCGTGCGAGTTGCGTCTACCCATCGTGTGTGCCCTCAGTTCCGTTCATATGAGCCGACTCAGTGTGTTTGAAGCGTCATGATGGCTCCCGCTCGAAGCGCCACACTACCGTCGCCAACAACAGGAGTGAAATCCCGAGCGCGAACAGACTCGTGAGCAACTCGAAGTAGGGGATGCCCTCTTCGAGAAATTCGTCACCGACTTCCAGAAGGAGGTCGGTAGCGAGCAGCGCAGCGAGCAGCGCGAGTATTAGAACGCGACTCACTCGGGTACGATAGTACGCAAGTGCTGTGATAAAAAACACCACCAAGGTAATTAATAGCGTGAGCGTCCGGATGAGCGTATCCGGTTCGAACAGTTCAATTTCTGTCATCGGATTTCAGAGTATGTTGAATGCGACTAAATGGTTGGTGGGTCGATAGGGCGTGTTGATCGAGCAGGGGACTGAATTTGCTTTTACTCGCCAGTTTCCTCGTCTTCAGTCTGGGTCTCCAGCACCGTCCCGTCGTTCGCGTGGACAGCCACTTCGGTTTCCGAGCCATCTGCTGTCACGAACTCAACCTCGTAGACGGGTGTGCCGTCTTCGCTTTCGAGTTCGACTTCCTCGACGTCTCCGTCAGCCTCGGCGGTTGCGATATCAATCGCTTCCTCCTCGGAGAGTGAGACGTTACCGGGCGCAACGGACTCGTCGTCTTCTTCCATCTCGTCGTCTTCTTCCATCTCGTCGTCTTCTTCCATCTCATCCTCCTCGTCTTCTGCCTCCGTTTCGAGGACCGTCCCGTCGTTCGCGTGGACAGCCGCTTCGGTTTCCGAGCCATCTGCTGTCACGAATTCGACCTCGTAGACGGGTGTGCCGTCTTCGCTTTCGAGTTCGACTTCCTCAACGTCTCCGTCAGCCTCGGCGGTTGCGATATCAATCGCCTCCTCCTCGGAGAGTGAGACGTTACTTTCTGCAATCGAGTCATCACCATCGCCGTCATCCACTGGGGTAGACCCCGAGTCCTGCGCGATTGCCAGGCCGCTGCCGGCAATGACGAACAGAGTGAGTGCGATGACGCCGACTGCTCCAAACACCGTTCGACGATTGAAGTTCACTTTTTCGTGCCTCCACATTCAGGTAGGTGCCCAGTAGTAAAGTGTCGTTAGGTATATAAGTCTAACAGTGGTACGCGCCTCTAACAGCTGAGTATGGCAGATTTTCCACGTCGGTTAATGTGATATTCCAAATAAACCTATCACAACTGGCGGAAAGCCGCAGCCAATCCAGTTTGAGCAAAGTGAGATGTGTCCTTCCGATGTTGAAGTGCTCAAGATGCCAAAATTGGGATCTGATTGCGTGCAAGACTCGCGCCTTCTATCTTGCACAGCACTTCTGATGAATATCTGGCAAGAAGCACACCTCACCGGTCACTATTTGCCCTGGATCAATCATTCGCAAACAATATTAGCACTAGGAATTGCAGAAATCGTTGAAACATGCTTCGAATATTAACGACAATTCACCATTACCGACTCCCCATTCTCGGAGTGTGTGGGGCAACAATGACGATCATATTTTCTAGCCCAGGCAGTACTTTGAGGACCGTTGGCCCACTCAGTTTAGATATGTTCTGGGTTTCTCTAGTTGTGTCTGGAACATTGATACTGTCTGTACTCGTTCTCGGTGAGTACAACCCAGAAGAATACGGGTTAGAGCCCAGGAAACGAAGCAAGTAGCACTTCTCTACTGACCGATTTGATTCACTGTAATCAGAAGGTGATGAGTGCAAGACACGCGCCTTCTATCTTGCATGTTAGTCGGTGTTATTGTCAAAGACATAATATATATTTATTAGATAGAGGAGGGCAATACTTAATTTGTCCTGTGTGCGAACGTGCGTTCGCGTACAGACTGTACGCGAGGAACATTCTTTATATTGTAGCGGGATGTAATCAGACCATGTCCAAATCGGACGATTTTGCGGTGTACATCCGACGGTCGACTGCCGACCAGGAAGAGAAACACCAACGCGATGCAATCACCGACTGGCTCGCTGACCACGACCTCCGTCTCGGCGACGTTGATGTCTACGCCGAGCAGGCCAGCGGGGCCAGCGAGGACCGCGACGAGTTCCACGCACTCATCGACTCTATTGAAGCCGGGCAGTACTCGCACGTCGTCGTGTGGGAAATTTCGCGCATCGCCCGGAAAGGGTTTCTCGCCCAGCGATTTTTCGACGCCTGTGAAGACAACGAAGTCACAATCAATGTCACCAACGGGAGCGTCCGGAAGGTCGAGCCCGACGGTCATGGCCGTATGGTCGCAGATGTCATCGCGGCAGTTGCCGCTGAAGAACGTCGCTCATTGATTCGGCGCACCGAGGCTGGCATCGCACGGGCGAAAGACGAAGGGAAGTGGGTCGGACAGGTTCCGGCTGGCTTCATTACCGTTGAGGGTTATCTTCGACCGAACTTTTCCCCCGACTACGATGACGGCGAAGCTGGCTTTCACGACATTGCCGACGCGCTCGGATCAATCGAGAACGGAGAGAGCTATCGGTCAGCTGCGGCAGAGACGCCGAACGTGACGCGACAGACACTCATGCGCATCCACAAAGACGACGACCGACGTTCCTGGTATCTTGACCAAGAGGCCGAAGACGAGCGTGTTCGGCAGGCATTTAATCACTGAACGTGGTGAACCGCCTCGGGGTCATGTTCACAGCACTGTGGCTGGTTGGAATCGTTTCAATCGGCTATTCAATGTACCGAGTACACACCATTATGTCAGACAAGAAAGAACGGGAAACCGACAAAACCGGGAAACAGATTCGCGGGATGCTTGATTATCCATACGATATTCACAATTCAAATCTCGCAGGTGATGAGGGTCTGGAAGAAATCCAGCACCGTCTAGAACAGGTGCGAACAACACGTGAGTACCCCTCAACAGTCACGATGTGGACACAGATCGGAATTAGCGTTCCCCTCCCACAAGCGTTGCAGCTCGTCTTTCAATTCGGTTCCTGAAGTAAAGATGTGTGTCAACGCGATAGCTGACCGCACTGGTAATATCGATTCGGACCCCTGAACCTGGCAGATAGCCGTGCAAGATTCGCGCCCTCCATCTTGCATGCCAGCAAAATATTATTTTCACCTGGTAGTTTCTTCACCAGTCAGTTCGCATCTGTATTCAGCAATTCACGGTTTATGTGATAAACCGTGACTTCGGTGAGAGTCCGGGCTCTGAGCACTACGCCGAAAATACCGCACAACTGCAGAGAAACTCAGCTGTCGAGCGCGTCGAAGATCTCCCGGTCTTCTTCGATGATCCGGTCGATCTGCTCGTCCAGATCTTCATCGTCCGTCTGTTTCAGACTCATTCGTGTTATGTAGTATGCCTACTACAGATCTAAAGCTTTGCGCTACCGAGGGTGAACCGCTCTTCGTTGATCTCACCACTTTTCAGCCACTCAGCAATCTCTTCAACGCTGACTGATCGGATGTTCCGCAACACCCGCTCGACGCCGCTCACGACAAGTACGACATGGTGCTGGACGCGAACCTCCGCCGGATCGGCGCGTGGTCTACCGCGCTCCAGTACATCGAGGACTTCCGGGAGGCGTTCGACCGATGACGCGCATCCAGCAAGTCCAGTGGGAGCTGGAGATGGACTACATCGGCCACCCCTACTACGTGAGCGGGAACGCCATCATGCACGCGCTCGGTCAGCAACTCCCGCACGACGTCCACCGCCACCTGAACGCGAGTCACGGCGTCTTCGTCCCCGGCCAGTTCGGGACGTTCCCCGAGGAGCACTCGCAGAGCGGCATCCGGCCGTACCTCGGAAGCGGCCTTCCGGACGTGGAGTCCTACGACGACCTGTTTCTGATGCGGCAGGCGTCCCACTCGTGGCTCCTCGATTCCCGGCCGCGAGACGCACTAAACACCCACGACATCCGCGTCCAGAGCGGCCATCCGGCGCTGTCCCACGAGACCATCATGGGGAAGCCCGACGACGCGCGGAAGCAACAGCAGACGACGAAGTGGTACATCAACGTGTACCTGCACGCCGACCACGACGACGTCCTCCCGCTCAACGAGAGCGACCTAGATGGCCTCCAGTTCGGCGGGAAGCGCAACTACGGCTACGGCATCACGGGGCTGAAAGACACGCAGGTCGTAGACCTGGAGGCGTTGGACTACTCGCGTCTCGAAGACGGCGAGGCGTTCATCCTCGAACTCGTGACGCCGTTCGTGCTGGAGTCGGAGTACCCGAACGCTCACGACCAGGACGTGCCGTGGTGGTGGAAGGAGGATCGCCGCGATCTCCGTGAACGCGAGGAGAAGGTGCTGGAGCAACGCGAGGTGTACAAACTCCAGACGGTGGACCACGGGCAGGTGGTCCTCTACGAGGGCGACCGTCCGGTGGAGACCACGAAGAGCGTCATCCTCCGGGTCGGGAGTCACTCGAAGTACGGCTTCGGAGAGCTCCGAGTGAAGCCCGTCGAACCCCGCTCGAATCAGTGTCAGAAATCAGAGGAAAAGACGAAGGTCACCGGGTGAGATAACTCATGTGAGACGGGAGAATCGGCACGAAAAAATCACGCCGCAGACTGAATAAAGAAATCGTATTTGCAACAACTGTTATCGATAGCGTGTTAGATAATCATTCTCGTGGGTTGGTTTCACCGTGAATTGGACGAATCAACTGATTAGTTGCACTGTCTATCCATCACGCGGACCAAATAGTGTGAGAGCACACTAGCGTTTATCAGGTCTCACCTCCTATAGCCACCTATGAGTAGTGAGGGCGTTGATTCCGAGAGCAAAGTGTCGGGCAATCAGGCGAATATCCCCGTTCACATCCGCCAGAAGCTCGATATCAACGACGGCGACAAACTCCGATGGCAGATCGAAGACAACGGAACGCTCCGCGTCGAGGTCGTCCAGCAGCGTCGCGGCACGTTCCGTGACTTCGACGGCTACGACGGTGACCAGACGACAGAGGTCACCACTGACCACGATGTCTGGGGCGTCGAATAGATGCCGCGGGCGCTCGTTGATACGACTGTCCTCTTCGCTGCAGCGTACCAACAGGACAGTGCCCACGACGACGCCCTCCCTATCCTACAGGGAGTCGACAACGCAACACTCCCCGAAGCGGTCGTCATCGATTTCGTCCTCGCTGAGACGTTGAACGGGCTCACGACACACGCCGGTCACGACGCCGCGACGGACTTTCTCGACCGAGTCGAGGAGAACACACGGTTCCACGTCGACTCATTGACGACCGACGAGTTCGCCACAGCCAAGGCACTCTTTCGCCAACACGCCCCGTTTTCATTCGTCGACGCGTGCATCGTCGCATACATGCAAGCAGAGGGGCTCGGCTACCTCTACGCGTTCGACGACGATTTCGACGCCGCCGAAGACATCTACCGCCTCGACACTGCAACCAACCCATATCAGCCGGAGTGACCGATACGCGCGTTCTATCTTGAATGAGGTAGAGTGACCTATCCGAGAGATGTCAGCACAGGCGCGCAAAATGTAGAGCGTAAAGTCAGCAGACAGTACTTGCTGAAGAGAACCACAGCAGCGAGAGCGTATTGAGAGATAGTTATCAACCGATGTTCCTTTGTTGCCTGCGTAGGTACTCCCAACTAATGCACATCCGGAGTGAATTCGACCAGTGGGCAGCATCCGGACGAGACCGTGAGATGGAAGAGACCCACTGGCACACAGCAAAACGTGCGCTTGCTCGGATCCCCATTGAACAGGGCGATACGATTCTTGATCTCGGCACTGGCTCAGGGTATGTGCTCCGCGCACTCAACGAGACACGCCATATTGGTCAGGGGATTGGCCTTGACGTGAGTCCGGAAATGGTAACAAACGCACGTGAGTACACTGATGCGAACAATATCAGCTACACAGTTGGGGATTTTCATCACCTTCCGATAGCCGACGATAGTATTGACCACATCTGGAGTATGGAGGCGTTCTTTTTCGCCAGTGAACCGCTTGAGATGCTTGAAGAAATCCGGCGTGTCCTCCGACCTGGTGGAACTTTCTTTTGTGCGGTGAACTTCTTTGAAGAATCCGAACAATCACACCGATGGCGAGAGCGCATCGATCTTCCGATGTATCTGTGGAGTCAACAGGAGTATCGAACGTTGTTCCGCAAGAGCGGGCTGTCCGTCGCCACACAGGACACAATCCCGGATGAAGATATCGACATCCCGCCCGAAAGTGAGTTTCCAACCGAAGAGTGGGAGACGCGTGCAGCAATGATTGATCGGTACCGGACGTGGGGGACGTTGCTGACTGTCGGTGTCGCACCCTGACTGTGCGAGATACGCGCCCTCCATCTCGCGTACCAGAACCAATATATTTTAATATAGTAATTTCCCAAGATTCAGTTCGTAGTCCTACTGATCAGCTGAAAACTGATTGTATGACGCACTGAAAGCAGACTGGAACGCGGAGTTGTAGTTCGGTCAACACAGGTGGTGTATCAGTAGTTGAAAGCACGATGATTCTATTCAGTAGATTTGCGAGGAGACGGTCTATCACTATTGCTTAGCTGAATAACTCAGCTGTATTTTCAACAACTGGTATACAGTACGGCAGGGAGACTACTTCGTCTACAGAGTCCTGATGGCTACGGGCCGGCCCGATTCTGCCCGGAAAGCGAAAGCCCGTCGGCACTCCACGGGTCGCCGGTCCGCTCCAGACGGTCGCCGTGGTCGATGAGGATGCCCAACTGCTCCCAGTGCTCGATTTGCGGCCGCCAGATTGACTCAGGGAACTCACTCATCATCTCTTCGAGCTCGTCTTTCGAGACCTGGCGGTCGCCGGGCTGTGTCTGGTAGCGGAGTTTTTTCCGGACGCGTTCGCGCAGTTCGTCGACGACATCCGCGTCGACCTGCCCGAGTTCGAGCAGGTCCTCGGCACGCTTCCGGCCGATGACTATCGGTGGGTCATCGCCATGCTGTGCTGCATCGGCCACGCGCAGTACGTCGTCGACGGTTGCGTCAACGTCTCGCCGGGAGACGCGATACTCACTCCCGACCTTCGCGACGAGATGGTAGTCCTCGTCAGCATCCGGGAGCGCATAACACTGGATGAGCGCGCCGCGTCCCCGTGGGTCAGCATCGCCAACCAGCGAGAGGCGGTGCGCTGCACGGTCGACAATCACGTACCCTGCGTGGACGACCGCTCCGAACAGTAGCGCCCCGGCGAGCGCCAGCACCGCGCTCCGGAGCAAGGCGTACAACAGCGCGAACGCGAACAGTCCAGCGCCGATGGTCGTCCCGCGACGGAACAGCGCGAGCCGGACTGCCTGTCGAGAGAGTGCCTCGGAGACGGCGGCGTGGACATCGTCCCACTGATCCCGCGCGACGTACGCGATACCACCACAGACGGCCAACACGACCGCTAGCAGCCCGACCTGAACCAGTGCGTCGGCCATGAACAGCGCCGCCAGAATCTCGACGGCTGCACCCTGGACGAATATCGCGGCCAGATACGCCGGGACGAGCGGGGCAGCCACGAGTGCGAGCCCCAACCCGACGTAGGTTGTCACGAGATAGCCGGCAACCAGGAGGTCCGGTCCCTCGTCCCAGTCAATCGTCGCCGCGTGTCGCATCCGAACCCGTAGGGACCGGAACGCCATCCGCAACAGGAGTGCGACGGTCCCGAGCGACAGCAGCCCACCGAGCCCTGCCCCGAGCGTCGGGAACGGGATGGTCACGACGATGAGGTCAACGTCGCCGATGAGTGCCCCGGTGGCGGTCGGGATGACGCCGGCGAGCCACACCGCGACGACAGCGCCGACGCTCACCAGCATGAGCGACGACCGGTCATGGCGGTACAACGTAGTGTCGATCTCGTCAGGGACTTCGCGGTCGAGCACAGCAATCCCGCCGGCGAGAAGGCCCAGTAAGACAGCCATCAGTAGATAGTTCTCGTACAGGATTGTGAACGCAAGAACACCGATAGCGAACAGGATGCCCGCGAGTTCGACCGCTCCGGGGAAGACAGCCAAGACGGAGATGACGCCGTCGACGGCACTCTCGGTCAGCGACACGGCATGGCCGACGAGCGCCCCGAGTCCGGGCCCGCCACCGCCACCAGCGTCCCGGGTGAGCTGGTCAACAATCCACTCGGTCGAGACGGCAAGCGCGCCCAGGACTGCGACGGCAATCGCCAACACGCCCACCCGAATCGTCGCCTGTGGGACCGTCGGTAGTGTTTGTTCGCTGGACTCGTACAGCGACCGTGCGACCTTCCGCGCTGCCTCCCTGACGGGCACCCGCTCTGGGTTATGCGCAACGGCAGCGTTCTCACGAGCTCGCTTCTCGACTCGGTCGAAGGCGTCGACGAGGTTCTCGCGGTAGTCGTCGACGTCGGCACTCCGAGGGATATGCAGGGTTTCGGGCGTCTGCTCGCGCATCGCACCCAGCAGCGCGCTCTTGTGTTCCGCGGCGTCTCCGTCGAGACCGGCGAATCGCGTCCGTCGGTAGGCCGCGAGCAGTGCGATAATGATGACCGCGACCGCAAACAGCGACAGCACGAACTGCCCCTGTGTTCGCTCAGGGACATTGAGGTCGGACGTTTGCAGGACAGTCCGGCCGGTCGTTGCGATGAAGCTATGCATCATGATTGTCTCGATGGTTCTGGAGGAACTCGTGTAGGTCGTCGTCTTGGTCGTACGCGCGGGTCGCGGCCTGGAAGTGCTGGGCCAGCTTGTCGGCGTGGGGGAACTGCTCGGTATCGCGAGCGAACTGCATCACCTGCAGGAGTTGCTCAAGCTGGAGTCGCACCTCGTCGACCTGGCCGTCGTCATCGGTCACCGGGTGGTCGCGGATTAGCTCCATGAACTCGACGAGGATCTCCCCTACACGCTCGTCATCCTCGAACGCCCACTCGGAGAAATCGAACTCCTCGACGAGCGAGCGTAGGTCCAGCGATGGCATCTCCCGGTCGATTGCCGCCGGGTCCACGTCGGCCTCACGCACGTCGAACTCACAGAGCCGGGCATCGTCCGGTGAGACGCCGGCCACGAGTTCGTCCCAGTCGGTGGCCGTCGGGTCGATCTCGCGGAGGTCATCGCGCTCGGCCAGTGTCTCACCCGGCCTCAGTTCTGCATCAAGATCAACAACACGTACCGGTGAACCGCCGTCCGCAGCCACCTTGTCGTCACTGTCGACCTGGAAGGCGTAACCGTCGTCGCCCATCGCGAGCAATTCCGTCTCTTTCAGACGCTCCGGCGCAAAGCCGTACACCAGCGTCAGCAACATCTCAAGTGGGTTCTCACCGAGTCCGGCTTTGCGTAGCTCGGCGGCCTCGTGGTCGGTGACCGAAGGGATGTCGTTCAACTCCCAGTTCGAGAGATTCGCCATCCGGCGCTCGAAGTCGAGTTGCTCCTGGCGTTCAGAGATATCGCCTTCCTCTTCTTCGAGTCCGCGGTACCGACGCACTTCGGCCCAGACCCGGCGGACGATGAGCAGGTCCGGGATTTTGAGCAGCCCGAGCAGGAACAGCCCGCCCACGGTCGTCGACATGATAATGACGCCAGCCGTGAAGCCACCGGAGAGTAGGTGGAACGGCGACCGACTCGTCAGATATGCGTTTATCATCCCCTGGATGACATCCTCGTTGGACTGCGGCTCGGAGAAGATGTGGCCGACCATATCCGAGTTGCGGATGTCAGTAACCGTCGCGTTGAACTCCTGCCAGCGCTGGGCGTCCTGCTGTGTCTGCTGGGCCTGCGCGCTGGAGAGGACCGTCACGTCCGCTTGGTCGTCGACGCGCACGATAGCCTCGAATCGCTCGACGCGCTCCTCGGTCGTCGTTTTGTTGCCCTGCGCGACGGTAACTGTCTCTGTCGTCTCCCAATACAGCCGGAACGAACCGGTTTCGCCGCCCGTGTCCAGCGTGTAGCGCCCCCACTCGTCATCAGCGGAGAGCGAGCCTGCACCAGTCACGAGGCCGAACGACTCGACGGCGTCCATCTCGAAGTTCTCCGGGGCGACGTGGATGGTCTCTCCCTCGACGATATAGACGGGGATACCGTCCTGTGACTGTCGTTGCACGTCGGTGTCGACGTAGTTGGGCTGTTCGACAATGAGGTCTGCCGCGCTGGCGGACTGGTTGTTGTCGACAGTCGACTGTGCTGCGGCCGGCGCGGTCGCGACGGCGACGCCGACGGCCAGCACGACCGCCACGAAGACGACTAGGCGCCAAGCAACCCGGCGTGTCGAAACAGCGTTAGTCATCATCGGGCGTCACCTCCTGCTCGACCTGATTCATCCGCGTCTGGAGTGCGGTATCCCCAACCGGCATATCGCCGTTCGTTGCCGTGTCGACGTTCGTTCGAGAGCGACTCGATGCCACTTCTATCCGTTCGTAGAACTCAAGGAACTCTTCCATCATCTCCTCCGTCGTCTTCGCACCGTTGTCTTTCGCGTTCTGGAGCTGTCGCCGCATCATCTCCATCTCGTCGCGAAGTTGCTGGACCTCTTCGCGCTCTTGCTCGATTGTCCGCTTGAGTTCCTCCGAGACTCCTTGTCGGATGAGTTCTGGTTCTGGCGCGTGGTGGGTCGCTTCACTCGCAGGATAGTCGCTCGCGAGCGCGGTCGTCTCCTGCGTGATGACATGTCCGAGGTCGGTACTCGCAAGCTGGACGAAAGCCGGATGCAACCGAATCCGGGCCGGGTCATCGGCGTCCGTCGTGTGGTTCGAGATGGTATCTGGTAGTCGCTCGTTTACTTCTTCGACTGTGTAGGGGCCGCGTGGCCGTCCCAGCCGGTCAAACCCCTTGTAGGGGACGAACGTCGGCGTCCCCTCGGTGTGGGCTTCGCCGACAAAGCGAACGGGGCCGTCCTCGGTCGACAGGACGAGCCAGTCGTATCCCGAGAGCAGTCCGAGGCGACGCTGGTCGGCGGCGTATGCGATGAGTGCCGTCCACAGCAGGAGCGGGACGCCCAGCCGGACGTAGCGATTGCCGGCGAGTTCGGGGTAGAGCGAACTCGTGTAGGTCAGTGCAATCGCGAGGCCGACGACGCCGAAGACGGTCCCGAAGGCGGCCTTTATCCAGTTGTTTCGGATACGCTCGGTGAGTGAGGTCTTGGAGTCGTCTTCGATGGTGTGCGGGTCAGAGATTTCGTCGAGGTCCTGGTTCGGCTGACCGACAAATCGCTTGTTAGTCGTCGTTGATGCCTGATTCATCGACGCTCACCTCTGTCGTCAGAAAGGCTATTCCCCCGTTCTATATCGGCGGGTCGTCTTTCTGCTCGGTGTTTGTCTCGCGTGTCGATACTATCGGGCATCTCGATGTCGAGCTGGTACTGGTCTGCAGAGCGGACAGTCACGTCGACGGGGAACGAGAAATCGGCTCGCTCTGGAAGCAAGACGATGGCCTGATCGGGAACCAGCAACGATGTGAACCTGTTGCCCGGTTCCAGCGGAAAGCCGATCTGCTGCGTGTAGGCTTTCTCGAAGTAGACCTGTGCTGCATCCCCGTTGGGGATGACGGTCCCCTCAGCGATGATTTGTGGTGTGGTGTTGTGCATGGAAGAATGAGTATAGTTGTTCTATAGCGATGCTGTAGGCTGGCTGTCTGCTGACTGCCGATAGAATATAGCTATACTGGAGGTGGGCGGTCGGCCAATGACCCGCGCGCGAAAATTTTGGGTGTGTCCGGAACTCGCTCGCCCAGCTCGAGGACAGTGCCTGCGAGACTATTCTTTCTCAGTGAACAATTGAATCGTGCGTGCGGATGATGCGCGCGAAGGGTAGTCACTAGACCGTAGCCGGGGTAAATCAGGTCGAAATGGTTGAAATGGTCGTTCCGTCTGTGGGTTTGTATGTCGTAATTGGTTGGATTTATTCCGACCATCGTCACCGCCCAGTCATATCTCGGTATTCGGTGCCGATCTTGGTGAGTCGCAGGTCTTGATAGGCTTTTGCGTCTCCTTCGGGCGTCTCGACAGTCGTCGACTTGAGGGACCCCTCGATGTGTTGTTTGAGCGCTGTGCCGAACTCTGTGAGTTTACTTCGGGAGTCGAAGTCCCAGCGGTCGTGGCCGTGGTCGGCTGCGAACTCGTTGAACGCGGCGTAGATGTGTTTCTTCGCCGTATTCGTTCCTGGCGCGCGAGTGAGGCACTCGTAAGCGAACGCTCGGACTGGGAACGTCTCTGGATCTGGCGCGGTGCCGCCACCGACTTGCTCGCCAAAGGGGTCTATCTCGAGTTCTGGTGGTACCTCATCTTGCCAGTGAACCGCGTCAGTCGATGCTGGCCGGCGGAGTTCCTCACAGCGGCCACCAGAGCCATCCAGCGACCGCTCGCCACACTCTGTGCAGGTGACGTAGTAACCATCCTCGCTCCGCTCGATAGCGTCGCTGTCGCACTCTGGGCACACTTCGAGGGGTGTGAAGTACTTGGCTCGGGCGTGCCAGCCAGTCCCGTCACGTTTCACGTCGAAGTGGTGATGTGACGGTGGCGTCACTTCGACTGGAGAGATAAACTCGATATCCCGATTTTCGATAGCTGGTTCTGCCTGCCCAACTACGCCAGCCTGCCCTGCCTTCGCCGTCATCGTCGACCAGAACGACCGCGTCCGGTTGTTCTGTGTCCACTCGAAAATGTCGTCGATGGTGTCCTTGTTCGCTGAGTAGACGACGTAGTGGTTGAACAGTTCGCGGATAGATTTCAGGAGGTCGTTCGGCTCCTGTGTATCTGCGACGACATGGATTCCGGCGTGTCGGTTCTGGCGCATGACCTTCATGCCGATCTGGCCGATTGCCTCTTGGACGGCCGCTTCACGAGCGTCGAACGACCGTCGACGAGTATGGGGCATCACTTCCCAGAGCTCTCGCATCACCAGCACAACCTCGGAGTCGGCATTGCTGTTCTCACGTTGTCGGTAGATGGAGTCGAGCAGATACGCGAACGTCATCAGCGCAGAGAGGTCGCTGTCACACAGCGATTGTGAAAAAATCGAGTACGTGTCCGTATCACTGAGGACAGCGTCCCAGTCGAGCGTGTGTTGGTCTGCAGCGGTGCGGATGAACCCTTCATTCTGGAGCGACCGCAACACGCCGATTGCTTTGCTCTTGTGCTTGTCCGAGAGTTCTTGGCGGCCGGCGATTTCGTCGGCGAGGTCTTTCAGCGACCAGTCGTCTTTCGCCTGCTCGATATCGTCGTACACTTCGCGGATGGTGGCCTCCTCGCTCTCGGAGAGACGAGACATGAGCAGCGACACCATCACCGGCTTTCGGAACGCCGAGGCTGGCACAGTGAACGGTCGCACGACGAACTCCTCGGCATCGACATCGAAGGGGAGTTGATGCTTGCTGAACCCCTGGGTTATCGGATGAAGAATCTCTATCTCCGGCGGTTCGTAGTCGTCGTGGTCAACGAACGAGGGCGGTAGGCCATGCTCTTCGCGAACGCGGCGAAGGTCATCCTGTTGCTGAGGCACGTCCGGCAGCCAGTTCTCTCCCTGCCGCATCCCGAGGATGTCACAGACTTTGTAGTCCCGACCAGGACGCTGTGAAGCGGCGAGATAGTCTTCGATGAATCGCTCGGTTCCAGTCGACTTGCCCAACCCAGTCCCGCCACAGACGAGCCACTTGAGCGTATCAACCTGCTTGTCAGTGACTAACTCCAGCGGGTCGCCGATATCCATCTCGCCGTCTTGGAGATGCTCACCCAGTTTCATTTCGAAGCCGACGGCGTCGGCGCGGCCTGCATACGCGTCGTGGACGATACCGGACTGCTCGGCAATCGCTGTCATCGAGCGAAGTGCGGCCTCCAAGCCGTCGACGTACCACTCCCGGCGCGACTGGCTCGCAGTCAGATACTCTGTCCGGAAGAAGCGAATGAACGACTCTTGCTCGTCGTACCAGCGAGCGAAGGTGGCAAAATTCCAATCCTCGTGGTCGGTAACTGCCTCGTCGAACGACAGCAGGTGGCGAGAGGTGTGGGCCTCAAGCAGTGGTCCCAACTCGCCCGCCAACTTCTGCGCGGCGAACTGGTACTTTTCCTGAGTGCCGTGTTCCAGGCATCGCGAACACTTCTCGATGAGTGCCTCGATGCGTTCCTCGCGGTCCCAGTACTGACGCTTTGACTCTTTGCTGACTGTGAAATCGACTTTCGTTCGGTGGTCGTCTGATGACATGATTGAATCTCGTTGGTGATTATCGACAGACTATAGCAGAATTATAACAAAGACGGGTTAGTCGTCAGCCGGCTCCTGATGCGACTGTCCCGATGCCCCCAGTTCGTCGGGGAGCGTGTTGTTCTGCGCGCAGTTGAGGATGCGACGATGCTGATACCAGCAGTCGACAACGCGCTCCCGGAACTCGTCTCGTGCATCGTGGATGACGACCGGTTCACCAGCATGGCTGTCGGCGTAGGTACGCATCGCCTCACGCGGGTCGTCAGCGACGCGAATCTGCCGTGGAAGCTCTCCCTTCTTGAGTGGACAGTACCGGTCGTTACAGAGACAGAGCGGTTCCTGTCGCTCTGTCCCGTCGTTGCCTAACCGCTCCGGTTGTGTGTATCGCGTGTGCTCATGCGAGATGTGTCTGCTCAGGAAGTCGAGAAAACCATCCCGGACGAGAACAACTTCGGCGAGACGGTCAGCCTCTCGCAGCCTCTCGTTCAGTTCGTATCGAACATCTTCGTCGAGGCTGTTCCGCTTGACCAGTCGCTCGACGTCACCACGAAGCCGCTCTAGTCCGTCGAGTTTGCGTTGCATCTTATCTCACCGCCTCCTCGATATTCGTCTCGAAAAACACGGTCCAGACCATCAACACAATCATCACGAAGCCGACAGTCACCAAGATCGGACTCCCGGTACCTAAGAAGATGAACGCTGTGAGAACGGCCACTGCAGAGAAGATGGCCCGCCGTGCAACCAGAATGCGTTGTAGTGCCCACTCCGTCCGCTCTGGATACCAGTACGCAATCCCGAGCGCGGCCAGAACCCCGACAACTGCCAGCAATATCGCACTCATGATGATCGCCCCGGCGTGACCGACGCGTTGAGTAGCCAGCGGTGAATCCGGCTGCCGACGATGTACACCAAGTACGTGAGTATCGCGATGATGACCGCGGCGACCGCCACCGTCAACAGCGTCGACGCGAACAGCGCACTCACGACGACAGCGATGATTGCCAGTGCTATCAGTACCCCTTTCGATGTGTTTGGTAGTTCTAACAAGCTCATGGTTATCTCCGTTCAGGACAGCAGGTCGTCAACCCAGTCGCGGGCACTCTCGACGGCTTCCTTCGGGATATCGAAAATTGCCTCGTCCAGCGAGGCACGCAACTGCGCGAGGAACCCACCCTCAGCCTTGAAGCGGACATCCGGCGGATTCTCAACCTGCGTCATCACGTAGACGACCGTCTCGCTGTCGGCCTCCTGCTCGAAGGAGCAGACAGGCGCGTCGCCGCCAGTCAGCGAGTCACAACTGGGGAGTGGCCGCCACTCTTTGCCGTTCGGGTCTGACGAGTTCGCGGCATCGTACTGGAGTGTGAGACTATCGCCATCGGGACGGATGCCGAACGTCGGTTCTTCCCGGCTAAGTTCGGTCATCGGGACGTACTCCCAGCCGTCGCTCTCAGGTGCAAGACTCGGCAGGTCGATGCCCGTCTGGTTCGACAGCCAAGACTGCGTGTACTCTCTGGCGTGGAACACCAGCGACGCCTGCTTTTTGATTTGGAAAACGCCACTCTCACGCCCCTCGAAGTGGACTTCAACAGCGGACGCGCCGTCGCCTGTTGGCTCCATCGACATCGTGAGGTCGCTGTCGATAGCATCAATCTCGTCTGGATGCGGGTGCCAGTAGCCCTCGGGAATGTGGATACGAACCGTCCGCTCGATGGACTCTTCGTGACTGAGTTTGAGATAGATGGTATCGAAATCCGTGTACTGGATGCCGTCGACGCCCACGTCGCTGCTCTGCTCGGCGACGGTGAACGTCATCTTCGGCGAAACGTGGTTGACCTGGACCAGCCCCTCCTCGTCGAACTGCTCGATAGTCGACTGGTCCGAGAGGCCCGTGTCGTCATCGAGTGTGACCACGCTACTGCCAGCGACGGCAAGCACGGCCACACTCGAGACAACAGTCAGCGCCGCGATGATGAACGCCAGTCGGCGATGTGTGCGAGTCATGGGACTGATAGTTCGTACAGGTTCGCGTTCCAGAGGTCAGTGACAACGGCGCGGATGGAATCGCTGACGAGCGTTGTGACGATGATACCGCCGAGAATCCAACCCAGCGGGCCTACAGCCGTGAGCAGCCCCGCGAAGGCGACAAACACGACGAGCAGGAGTGCCCGCCAGACCTGGAGTGCTGTACTGCCTGTCCAGAGTCGCCGGACCCAGCCGACGACGGACTTCGGAATCGGAGTCGGGACGTTCATTGCGATCACCGTGAGAGCAGCCAGTAGCCACCGCCGGCGATGACAGCGAAGCCGACACCCGCTGTCGGACTCACCACCAGCAGGACGGCGATGATGAGCAACACGATGAGCGCGACGGTGGCCATCAGCGCCGTCTCGCCAAGATTCGTCAGCGCCCTGGCTCGGGCGTTGGCGACATCGGTCACAGACTGTGCTACGCTCTCAACAGACTTAGTCAGCGTCCGGAGCATGGTTACAGCCCCTCCGTCGAGAACTCGCCGAGGAGGCTGCTCGTGATGTGTGTTCCCTCGGAGTTGCCGATTGTGTACCGGCCCGCCAGTCGTGACGCGTAGCCCGTCGAGATATCCTCGTTGGGCTTGATGAACTCTGCGTGAAGGTCGGCCAGCTCGTCGGCGGCGTTCTCGACAGCAATCCCGCGGATTGTCGCCGTGATATCCGGGTCGTCAACAGCGTCCGTCGAGAAGGTCGTGCCGGCGTACTCCTCAGCGCTCGTGTCGTAATCGGCTCGCACGTAGCGCGTCGTCTCCTCGTCGCCATGCTCGAACGTTATCGCCGCCGACTGGCGGTCAGCGCTCCCGAGGTCGCGGTCGTTAACCCACGACACCCAGTCCTGCTCGTGGTCGCAGTACTCTTCGACGATGTCGTCGACGTGGCCTTCTAGGCGCAGCGACGACGAGCCCGTTAATTCGTTGGACGCCCACGCGCGGACACCGGTCATCAGCCCGGTCACGTAGCCGAAGGTTGCCTCACTGTACGAGATTTCTTCGTCGGCGAACAGGCCCGACGGGCCGGAGTCTGCCGTGCCACGGCCAGCCAGAGCCGTCCCGCCAGCGGCGGCCGTCGCGACGGTCGCTACTCCGGCACCGGTCCGCCGAAGCACCTGTCGCCGTGTTGGATTGGTTTGCTGACTCATCGAGGGCAGGGTCGGGACTCGAACCCGACAAGCCACTGCTGTGGCTCACAACCAGTCCTGCAAGGTCGCTCTCCAGTTAGCTGCGGCCGCTACCGTCCGGGCAGCCAGACGAGGCGCTTTGGCCCACCGCCCGTCAGACTGAAAATCAGCATCTCTGTGTTCCAGAGAATGGTCGTGCTGACGAGCGACGCCGGCCCCGAGTCTTCGGAGAGGTCGTTGCGGCCGGTGATTAGCTGCCACGGGATGTCGACAAGCATCCAGATGAAGCCGACGAGCGTGACGATGCCCGAGATGAACGCGGCGATAGTCATGCCGTACAAGAGTGCGAGAATCCGCCAGAGTGCTTGGCTACGCTGTGCCATATTACGCCTCCGTCTCGCCTTTGAGCCGACGCCGCCGCACGGTGATGACGCCGATACCGCCGAGCAGCAGCGGCGAGAACGAGAACACCCACGTCAAGATGCCGAACTGGTCGCGGATGTCCGAACTACTGAGGCCGTCGTTGTACGCGCTCTCCACGTCCGACAGCGACATGTCGATACTGTCGCTGAGCGGGTCGGCTGACGAACTCTGGAGCGTCACTGTGTCACTGCTCCCATAGTCGTCGCCGATTTCGATGCGAAGGTCGCCGTTACCCTCGTAGACCGCGTACGTGTCGCTGGCGTCGACGATGTCGTCATTCCGCTCCGAATTGAAGACCGGAATTACCTCGTCGTCGGCCAGCACGCTCATACCGAGGACTGGCGTTCCGCTGTCGTCGTAACCGTCCGCGCTGTCCTCGAAAGCACTCGTCAGGTTATCATCGCCCGCGTTTTTGATGTGGACCGTTGTGGTGTTGCCGACCACGTCGCGGTCCTCCTCAATGTGGTAGTTGTTTTCCATCTCATCGTCATCGTCACTCAACGGGTTGAGTGAAGACAGCGTACTCATCGACAGGAGGCCGTCGTCGACCTCCTCAACGTCGACTGCAGAGTCGCTGTCATCCTCGATGTACATGACCGACCGCGATTCATCGAAGACGATGTCTACCTGGAACTCATTGGCCGTCGTCGCGATGTTGCCGTTCGAGTCCACCCCCCAGGTGGTGACGTTCACCGTCGTCGTCTGGTTGATCTGTCCCGGGAGCGTATCCAGCTCGGCCTGCGAGAGTCTGATCAAGTGGGACGCCGAAGCGCCGTCAACAGAGTCGTTCGAGTAGGTCGCGTGCTCCACCCCGTTGTGGGTGATGTTCATCTTGATGGTCGTGGTTCCATCAGTGCTGAAATCCGTCCCATCTGATGACACGGAATACTCGATGTAGTCGTTCTCTGAGGCGGTGAAGTTGTTGATGGTGTCGGTCCCGTCGCCGGCTAGCGTCACCGTAGTCGCTGCCGAGGCTGCCATCGGACCAGCCGTGATGACTGCCCCGACAGCTAGCAACACGACGAAAAGCTGTGCTATCCGTGCGTCTGGTAGGTACTGTCTCATTGATGTTTGAGAACTGCAAGTAGTGAGCGGACGATACAACGGCCACCGACATCGAAACCGGTGGTGGGACCGGTGGCGGCGGCGGGTTCTGGAGTGTGTAGTATGGCAGTGACATTGATGAGTTATCGAAGGTTCTCGGCACGGTCAGACCAGCCACGAATGCCGATTCGTCGCCACACGCGCATCGTGAGGTAGTCGATGTTGACGCGGATTGGGAGCGGGCCGTCGGCCTGGAGGAACAGTTTCTCGTTCCACCAGCCACCGCGAGCGCCGTGGTCCGAGTGCATCGTCCATGGTTCCTCAAACGCCTCCACAGCACCGCGCTCGTACAGGCCGTTATCGACGAGATACGACCGGCGGGCGTGCCAGTCTGTCAGCCCAAAGAACGCGCCCGAATCGGGTCGCGCAAGCACGTAGTTGTGCCACGGCGAGACGACAGTCAACGAGACGTGTGTCTCTGTGTCAGTCCGCTGTGCTGACAGCGGCGCTGCCGAGCCAGAGACAGCGGCCGCGTTCCAGTGCCAGCCCGTGAAAATGACTTCGTCGACCGTGCCAGCGT
Organism: Halovenus aranensis; assembly: GCF_900100385.1. Taxonomy (GTDB): domain Archaea; phylum Halobacteriota; class Halobacteria; order Halobacteriales; family Haloarculaceae; genus Halovenus; species Halovenus aranensis. The sequence goes on along the minus strand of NZ_FNFC01000002.1, from coordinate 155,707 downwards.
CCTCGTCGACGAACACGTACACTGGCTCGGTATCGTAGAGGTGGCTGTCCAGCCCGGTGAGTCCTTCTTGATGCGAGTATCGCGTAACGTAGCAACACGCCGTTGTGTCGTACTCGTCCGAGCGCGCCACCCACGCGAGCTGGTTGCGAAGGTTCGGCCTTGTTTCGCCGTCAACGAGCAGGCGTGGCTGGAACTGTTCGAGAGTTGCCTGCTCGAAGCTGGTGTCAACATGGCTGTACTCGCTGTCGATGTCATCCAAATCCGCCGCACTGGCACTCTCGACAACGACGGTCGCGCCACCCGCGGCTGCGAGGGACTGCAAGTATTGGCGTCGCGTTGGCATTGTATCCTCCCTCAGAAGAGTCCAGCGAGGAAGCCACCCTGTGCGTCACTCAGCCGCTCGTAGGCTGTGTCACGGGTCTGTGCCTCGTCTGTCCGGATCGTCTCCTGCGTGTCGGCAGTCGCGGTCCCGTTGATTGCACGGTCTACGTCCGGGTAGCCCGCGCCTGCCTCGTGAACGCCCGCCTGTTCGAGTCGTTGCGCGTGGTCCTGCATGTGGGCAACGAGGTCGTCGGCCCCGACGCTCGTCTCGGCTAAAACAAGGCCCGCCGCTCCGACAACACACGGCGTTGCCATCGACGTGCCAGAGAGCGCCTTGAACGACGTGTCACCGGCGGAGTCCGCAACGAGGGCGTCCAGTTTCATTCCTGGGCCAGCCAGATCGGGGTCACTGCCTTCTGTCGCGCCGCCTGAGAGGTCGCGCGTGCCGGGGTCAGGACCGATGTTCGAGAAGTACGCGATTTCGATGTCGCTGGGTTGACTGGCGATGGTTCCGGCGGCGATGGCGGCCGCGTCGCCGGCGTCGGCAGGCGAGGCGACCCACGTCTGGCGCGTTCGGGCGTTACCCGCAGCGATAAACGGGACGACGCCACTCCCAGCTGCGTACGAGATGGCCCGGTCGAGTTCGACGCTCCACACGGGTGAGCCGAGCGACATGCAGAGCAGGTCCGCGCCCTGGTCTGCCGCGTACGTGACCGCGCGGGCGATATTGTCCGTGTTGCCGCTTCCATCATCACCGAGCGCCTTGATGACGAGCAAATCACAGCCCGGCAGGTAGCCCGTGTACTCCTCCATCACTCCGTTTCCGGGGTCCGCTGCGATAGTCGAAGCGACGTGTGAGCCGTGCCCAGCGCCGTCGGCGACCGCGTCGACACCCCCCTCGGCCACCGTCGTGTCCGAGATAGCGTTCCAGCTCGCGTCGAGGATGGTGGTGCCGCCGAAGACCGCGCCGCCAGCGGTGTTCGCACCGGTGTCGATGACCGCCACGGTCACGTTGCCGGTCGCTGCGCCCTGGACCAAGGAGTCCGGTGCGTTCGTCGACTGGCGGGCCGCTCGGAGCGAGCCTTTGGAGGCATCCTCACTGAATGCAACGCCGTTGCCTTTGTCCAGCGGGGAGACGTTATCGAAACCAAGTGCCACCCGCTCCAGTCGGCTGACTGGGACAGATGCATCATCGTCGAGGTCGACAGGCTCTGGCCGCGAGAGTTCCGTTCGGATGTCGATATCTCGCTCCGTATCTACCCACTCCTGGTCGCTCAGCGATGGCGACGAGAAGACACGGGAGACAACATCGGACAGCGGCATGATGATAGTCGCTGTCTCCGTCGCCGTATCGACCGACACGAGCGTGCGGTCGTCGGACTCGTCAACCCACGCCTGAATGTCTGACTCCGAGCCGGAGAACGGCACGTGCATCGAGACGCGATTATCGGAGTGTAACAGCGTTTCATCGCGAGCGGAGAGTCCGCCAAAGAGGTCGATGTTCTCGGCCGCCAGTGGAGAGAGTGATACCGTGTTCAGCCACGCTGATTCAAGGCCAAACGGGAGTGTAGCGGCCGTTGCGGCCGTCCCCGCGCCGAGCATGAACTCGCGACGGGTCTGTTCCTCGTCGAACTGTACGTCTGTCTCGGTGTCAGTGTTGTCAATGTTATCGGTCATGTCTGTCACACAAACCACCTCCGGCGGATGAACGGGAGTGCAAGGACGGCTGGTATCAGTGCGAACGGCGACGGGAAGCTCTGAATTTGCAGGTCAATCCAGTGCTGTGCGCGGTCAAGTACTCCAGGGTCAGGCTCCAGCGACACGTCTACCTTCCCCGTATCATCCGAGTAGGTCAAGACCAAGCCGTCCTCCTTGAGATACTCCCCGAACGGATTTCCGGCGTGCGGGACTGCATCCCCATTCCGCCAGACAAGCGTGTCGTCGGCGAGGTTCTTGTGCAAGTAGACGGTGACATGCTTCGAGACGCTCACGCGCTCGTCGCCAGCCACAACGTCGACGCTGATGGTTTCAGCGCTCACTTGGTTCAGCGTTCGGACGTGCAGGCCAGAGATGTCCGTGTCCGCCGCCACGACCTCGATGTTGGCCTTATTCTGGGCGGGCAATTCCTCAATGTTCACCTCGCGAACACCATCACCGGCCATTCCGATGGTCCCGCTCGGCCCGCGGTCGAACTGGATTGTCGGCGCGGGCGTACCGCCTCCGTCACCAACTGCCTGTAGCTGGAAGTCGTGCGTGAAGTTGTGCCCACTCGTGGACTGGTACACCACTTCTATCCAGTGCGCTCCCGTCCCGTTCATCGAGACAAGTGCAGCATCCTCAACACGGTCAACCTCTGCATTCGTCGGGTTCCCGTTCGGGCCGTAGGCACTCACGTCCACGATGCGCTCGTACCGACTCTTGTCAGCCACGAGGTTGACGCGGACCTGGTCATCAGCCGCCGGGCGGAGCGTCGAGAGGTCAACCGACGAGAGTGACGGGATATCGCCACTGAATGCCGGGTTCTGAACCGAGTTCTCGCTTTCTTTCGGTGCACCACCGGCGACTGTCTCGACGCGCACGTCGGCAATTGCCATATCGTCCGGGATAGGCACGTCCTCAATGGAGACGACGTCCGCATCTCCGAACAGTCCCGAGCCGGAGATAGACCAGTACTCATCCGAGAGACGGCTGCTCCCCTGGATTGGCTCGGACGTAACTGGGTCGCCCGTCTCCGGGTTTGTTATCTGCCGGGCGTTCGTGCTGTCTGCCCAGTCAATCCAGACCGTCGTGCTGTCGGCAGCGACTTCCGAGGGGAAGTGGAATTCGCCCGAGTAAAGGCCATCCGTTATCTCGCTCGTGTCATCAGGGCTGGAGACGGTTTCCTCGAGTGCCGAAATCGTCGATTCGAGCGCGGATATCCGCTGGAGGAGGTCCTCCGGCGGTTCGTTGCTCGGGTCCTCTGGGAAGATGTTCCCCAGCTCGGCGATGGCCTTGTTGAGTTCGTCGATATTCTCGATGTTTGTGTTGAGGTCAAGTTCGCCGAGAATCTGCCGCAGTTCCTCTTCGCTGAGTTGCCCCTGCTGGTTTTTCAGACGCTCTATCAACGACTCCATCTCGTCAATTCGACTCGTCATTTCCTCGCGGTCTTTGAGTAAGTCCTGTAAGAACGAGTCCAGTTGCCCCAGACTGTCAATCTCATCAAGCGGCACGTCCAGTTCCGAGAACAGCGAGTCGAGATGGTCGTTCAAGAACTCCTCGTACTGTGAGTTGACAATCTCGTTGTAGATACCGGGATTGATGAACGAGTCCGCAGCCACGCGTGTCGTCTCAATATCTGCGTTCTCACCGACCGAGAGTTCGACGGGCTCGCGTGGCGCGTAGATTTTCTCATCAAGGAGTGAGTTCTCGAAGTTCGACTGGTTCATCTCAGATTTGATGTCGGATAACGATACCTCCGTTGAGTTCACCACATCGCTGATGTTCCGGATGTCCTCTGGATTCTCAATATCCTGCCCCTTCGCGACCAGGTCGTCGATGGTCGATTCTAACTGCGACTCAATTTGTGTGATGGCTTCCGAGCGGAGGTTCTGGATGTATGCTTGGACGGATGTGTCGGCGTTCTCGATATCTTGCACGTCGAGCAAGTTCTTCGGCCCCTTCCAAGCAGTGACACCGACAGTCTTTGTCGACGACGGAAGGTCCGCACTCCAGCGGCCGTTTTCGTCGGCCTGCACGGTCGTCGTGTTGAGAATGCCAGCGTTTGATAAGTTCTCCAGTTTCTTTGCCTTGTCAAGCAACTCTCCCTGTTTGTCTTTTAGGTCGTGGAAGTAGCCAGGATACAGCTCTTCAACATCTGGGTCGCCGGCTTTGACGATGTACGCAGCCGATGAGTCCTCAACACTCACCTCGTAGAATCCCTCGGAGAAGGTGAACGACCGAACAGGAACCTCTTCTGTGCCCGTCGTAATGCCAACAGGTTCGCTTACATCGACGGACTGCACGTCAGATTTAATTGGAAGACCCGTAGTTCCCATGTCCTCACCACTCGGCCCGAGCTGTGTGATGTCGACTTTGCCGTCGACCGGCGAGCCGACGACATCCTCCGAGGCGAAGTCTTCGAAGAGGTTGTCGAGAAAGCCAGTGCTCTGCTGTGTCGGGTCCCACAGGCTCAGTATAACCTCCTCGTCGGCTGGAACCGTGACCATCGGGTTTTCGAGATCTGGTCGTTCGCCCGCGATGAACTTGTCAGTCAGTGATGAGTCACCGCGGATACCCCAGTCTTCAGGACTGTGAATCAGTGGGTACGTCGCTTCCGAATTGGCATTGGCAACATCTTCGAAGACGCTCAAGTCTGCGTCAAAATTGATGTCCCACGAGCGCGCGTCTTCGAGGATATTTTCAGCTTTCTGCTTGGCTTCCTCCGGTGAAGAGATATCGCTGAAATAGTTCTCGATTTCAACGTGGTCTAAGCCGACGATCTCGACAGTGGCATTCGGGAGCGGCGACGGGTCAACGCAATTGAGATCGTCTGGCGAGCAGGCGAGAACTTGACCCCCGACATCGCCGTTTGCCAGCGTAAAATCAACGTTTGATGCGGGTACGGACACCTTCTTGGTATTTTCATCAACTAAACTCTGAGCGGTTATCTCAACATCTGAACTAGTAGCTGACGTATTGAGAGGAAGGGTATATGAGCCATCTTGGTCGGTTGCAATCTCTGAGCTAGCACCAATAACAGTTGCTCCAGAAATTGCATTTCCATCAGTGTCTGTGACAGTTCCAGTTACAAAGGGGCCGGTGGTGAGTTTGTGGATTTTGTTGTTGTTCGTGGACGCGAATATAGACTCACCATTGTCATCTGCTTCAATTGAGTTAATGCCTTTTGATGAGATGTTAAGCGAGTGGATAATATTCCCATTCCAATCAAGCTGAGTGACTACACCGTTATCACCTGCTGCATAAATATAATCATCAGTGACGGCAACATCGTGAACGTAAGTACCCCACTCCTGAGTGACTTCTAGCGTAAGAGTGTTTTTATCGAATATTCTTACACCATCATTAGTTGCAGTGACAACTTTATTGCTGTATACTAGTCCATCCTGATGATCGTTTGTTTGTGATGTTGTCCGCTTCTCAGTTTCAAGTGCTGTATCATACACGGATATCGAGTTACCCTCAAATACAAATACTTCATTCTCAGCGTACTCAATACCAAGTGTAAATGTTCCCCATGATATACTTTTCTTTTTTGTCAAATCACTTCGTGAGCGTAGTTCAATGACATAGTTACCGTTGTATCCGCCGGTAAATATGGTAGAGTCGTTAAGTGCGATATCTTGATAGCCAGTTGACGTAATTGTATCTGAGATATTGCTTTTTGGCGCTTTGCCAAGCTTGTTTGAGACTTTCGCAGTCCCACTGCCGGTATAGACATAACTTCCAGCAGTTTTAATTATATCCCATTTTTGAGAAGATTTTTGTAGATTCGTCATCGTACTTGCATCGATAACTGTAGAGCCAGAATTTGTTCCGACTCCGTACACTTTACCGTTAGATGTTGCTAAATCAAGGAACGGCCCGTTCGTACCGTCGTAAACGTCGATAACGGCTAACTTGTTTTCAGAGGACTGTGTCAGGGAATTACTAGATGAAGACACCGAATATGATGGATTTGTGTCCGCACCACGAACGATCGCCAAAAATGGAGCAACCTGTAAGCCGACAATAATGACAATTGCCAACGCAACAGGTGCGACGGTACTACTGTTTTTATCGTCTAATAGCGTTTGTCTGATCATTGGAACATCACGTTCGGATTCGGGATGTCAACAATTGTTGGGACACCAAGTAGCTCAGCTACCACAGACACGTTCCAGACCACAATCCAAGCCCCTCGGCTTGCTATCAGTGTCGGCAGCAAGAGTCGGTAGCTACCAGTCCCATCGGTGAACACATTATCCAATCGATGGTAGGCAACCCAGATGATAGCAAGAGCCACAGCAAACAACAGCTTGTGTAGTGCCAGTCCTGCGATACCAAACTGGCTATAAAACCATCCGGCAGGTTGTGCAGACTCGTAGCCACCGAGAGTTAAGACAACTGCAGTGGTGACAGTATCAAGTATGCAAAAAATCACTAGAACGACGGTCCAAAACTCTCGTTCGAAAGAATGCATGGGTTGTTGTGATTGACGTGACGTCTTTTTGAGCGCGCTATGCGGCTGGCAATAGTCAGGCCAGGAAACCGTGAAAGCGGTCACGGGCCCGACGAGCGCAGCGGGACTTGAGCCCGCCCGAACGATCTGGACGTTCAGGTTAGCACACGATACTAACAACTCGATACAGGGTCAGGCTGGGAACGAACCCACATCCGCTTCGGGATCGCACACGCGCCGCGTCATCTCGATAAACGTCGCGAGGGCATCCTGTGCGGTCGACTGGTTTGGGTCGCGATACAGCCGCTCTGCGTAGGTGAGTGCGCCGTCAACGAGCGAGTATCGCAACTCTGACTGCGCGAGATAGTTGTGGACGGCGAGCAGCCAGACATCCTCGTCGATCTCATCGGGAACGTCCGTACTCGTACTCTCGCCCCAGTTAATCCAGCCTGTCTCAGGGTTGATGCGGCGGCGGTGACGATGCTGTCGGTACTCGATGACTCGGAGTGTTCGGTCTTCGAGAATCGACTCGTCGCAGTCGTCGGCCGTACACTCGAGTCGGAGTGGGGCCACACGCTGGAGATGGTCATTGTCGCATGCTGGGCACGTGTCTGGCGTTCCATCGCGCGCGACGCCCAGCTCGCGACGACTCTCTTTGGGGAGGTACAGACACGGCTCGGACAGTTCGATTTCGCGGTCGTGTCGGTCGAGTGTGCGGCCACAGACCACGTCGACCACGTCCGAGAGGTACTGGTAGGCGAGGTACTGTGCTGGGTCGGTTCCCGAGGTCTCGACGTGACCCTGCTCGTCGTCGTTGTCCTGGTCGAGCGAGCCCCAGTAATTGTCGCGAGCATAGGGCGACTCTGTTGTGGCTGTCGAGTGTTGTGACTCTGAGTGTGACATGGCTGAAGAGACGGATGACTGCTCGGGTGCATCCGCGGCGTCGGCCACCCCACGACCAGCCAGCGACCCTGGGTAGGTCACGGCCTTCCAGCACCCTGGGCGGTGGGGTGTTCCCTCAGCGGGACGCGACACCGCGTGGTTGTCTGTATAATGACGCTCTGCGGTAGTAAAAGCGGATGACCTCCTCTCCAGCTAAAGCCGTGGGGAGTCAGCGGAACCCGTGTGTGAACTATCGGCACCGGCGAAACTAACCGTTGGGGTTCCCGTCCGGCAGTCTCCGGTAGTTAGTGACACGGATCTTACGCGATGCACGCCCGGATTCTCTCGCTGAATCAAGATAGAAATCAATCAGACAGTTTGTCTCTCCCTTTTTCAGTTATAATATAGTACGCACGGTGAGTTCTTCCAGATGGCAGACTGACGAGTTCTCTCTCTTCCAATTTCTCGGGATCAACACGGTCACAAAGCCCCTCCTCGACAAATTCATCTAAATAGTTGTCGACGCTAGAGTAGCCAAACGTAATATTGTAGTGGAGTCGTAAGTTGCGGTAAATCGCCCGAGGTGGCAGCGCTAAATCGTATTCAGCGAGAAATTGAAGAACCTGCTGCTGCCTATCCTCTTTCGCCATGTTCCGTGTATTATGAGGCTTCGGTATAGTTTCGTCGGACGGACTTTTATTAGAACAGATGTTGTATTTTAGATACTCCTGTCTATTTTTTACTATACTAATGGCAAATTTGATACTCTATCAGCTCATTGTCTTACTCATGGGACAGGCACACACCAAAACGCTCGCTGCCAAGCGCGTCATTCCAATCGTGAAAAACCTCAGTTCGATTTTCACTATCACTGGGACAGCCAACGCGACCGTGTTGGGAACGGACCGACTGCCAATCACTCTAACTTCGAGAACAGGGTTCCTCGCTGGCTGTGACGACTGCCAGCCGCACCGGCAGTCCGCGGAGGGATTGTCGTGACTATCCTCCACACTGTCCGACAGCGCGTACGGGCATTCTTTGAGGAGGACACGGTGCCCGAGTCACCCGGTGGCGACGCACCAGCATCCCCGCAGACCCTGCGCGAACTCAACGAGATTCGTCAGCTCGCCAGTTCGATCAAACTCCGCGAGCCAGAGGAGAGTTCACAGTATCGGACCGCCGCCGAGATTCGAAGTCAAGCGTTTATCGGCGAGGTTGCCGAAGCTGCCGAGACAGAGCAAGACCACGAACACCCGACGGAGGTACAGTCATGAGGAGCCGGTCCTGCAAGCTATGTCCCAGTATCGAAACTTACAGCCGTGTGAACCGAAGTCAGACGGTTCACAAGTCAGGCACTGCCATCCAGATACGGCACGCTACCAATGGAGGAGAGTCCAGTGGCAACTAACTCAGAGTCGCCGTACGTCATCGAGCGCGGGCCAGGGTACGAGACGACAGTGACACTGTCCGAGTATCGCCTTCGAATCTCTGGCGCGACGACAAAGCCAGAGTGGGATGTCGCGGATGATTATTCGGTCGTTGACGGCGATAGTCCAGGATTCCGCATTGTTGAGGGACAGCCAGACAAGCAGAAGCCTCTGGCTTGCTACAAGTGTCGCAACGGTCGTCGCGAAATCTGCGTGAGTGCAACAATTGTTCACCGCCTTCTTCCTGTTGAAGGCGACGACCGCGTCGTTGTCTACGACCGCGATGATGAGGCTGGATTACGTGTCGTCCCGGCACAGAGGGACCCGTATCAACCAGAAAGTAGCGACCGTGTCTGATCAAATTGCTCTGTTGAAATCCTGATTAGACGTTGCCTCGGACGTAGTGGCTTGCAACGCTCAGTATGGAAGTACCCGGGGATCTGCATGGCTAGAATTCAGTGCTGGCTAAATTAGCATTCCTAGCATGCACTGGGAATGGGTGTGGGGGTAAGCTAACCCACGGCTAAAGCCGTGGGCTTTCAGCGTGGACTCCCGCTCTGGCCGAATCCTCGACAGGAGGTTCATACTCTCCGTTTGCGTTCAACGTCCCGCTGTTCAAGCGCACGCCTACGGGTGCGCCTCCACCGGAGCCAGTTTGGTTCCGGCGGAGATACCGCAGTCCGATATTTTTCGCGGCGTTGTAGTCGGCGTGGTTCTCGTACTCGCATTTCAGGCACTCGAAAGATTCGTTTTCACGATTGTCCGGGTGCGTGAACCCACAATGTGAACACCGCCGAGACGTGTTCTCAGGGTCAACCTGTTCTACGTCGATGCCGCACGCTTCGGCTTTGTATTCGACGTATTCGTACAGGCGGTTGAATGCCCACTTGTGTCCCCACGACGCACCAGTGCGCTCACGAATGTTGGTCAAGTCCTCGAACGCTATCACCGAACACTCGTGGTCACGGGCTTCAGCTACCAGCTCGTTCGAGATACGGTGGAGCGTCATCTTGAACCGACCATCCTCTTTGCGTCCGACCGCCTGCATATTCTCGTGCGCCCACCGTGTTCCGCACTCTTGGAAGTCGCCACGCCGCTTCTCGTATTCGCGCCGCCAGTGGTCGAACTCGTCGCCAGTCCAGAACGTGCCAGTCGAGGCAACTGCAAGATTGTTCACGCCGAGGTCAACCCCGAGAACCGTTCCGTTCTCAGGTGTTGCCTGTTGGGGCGTGTCAGACTCCACATCCTTCTTGCAGTGGATGTGAAGCATCCAGTTGCCGTTGCTGTAGTGTAGCTCCGCCCCTGTCGTCTCGTATTCGTCCGAGAAGAAGTATTCTGCGTGGGGTGTGTCTCGCTCATTGTCGGGGAGCACGTAGTCGGCTTCAATACGACCGTCAACGGTCGCCAGCGACACGTACTCGTCGTGGAATGTGGCAGTGCGGTGGTCGTAGACGACGTGTGGACTGGTGAAGTACGGCATCGACGCTTTCTTGCCTTGTTTCCACTTCTTGACCACGCTCTTACAGGCTTCGGCGGCTTTGTTTCGGGCAGCTTGGACGTGGTTGCTGTGCAACGCTGTCTCGTCGCGCACGTCCTCGTAGGTGTCGTCGTGGAGCGTGGTTTTGCTTGTGGTGACATATTCGCCTTGGAAAGCGTGGCGTGTCACGTAGTTAGCCGCCCACAGAAACTCGTCTACGGTGTCTCGGAGAAGTGCAGTGTCGTCACTGCCCACGTCGAGTTTCACGGGGACAGTTCGCCGCTCCTCCATACATCATATGTAGGTTTTGGGATTGAAAAGCGTTGGGGGAGTCGGCCTTGTCGTGGCTAGTGGTTAGAGATATGGAGCTTACGCGCTTCCTCCCACCCGTGAACGGGTGGGTTTCCGCGCTGTTACCGCTATGATCCACTCAGACCCACTGACGCGACTGTATCCAGTCGGGCTGGTGGTTGCAGACATAGTGTTCGGAACAGCGCTGTACGAGGCCGGTATCACCGGTGCTGCAGTCCTGATGTGGCTCGCCGCCGTCGCTGCGTGTCTCGGACTGATTACTACCAGTGGGTCAATCGGGAGTAACGTCGGTGGCCAGGCAGCCCCAGATAATCGATAGTCGTGCAGGGTACTGCCCGGCATTGCACAGCATGCAAGCAGACCCTTACAAGAAGCACGACCGATGATGGTCACTGCGTTGTCTCTGACTACAACATTATACCACTCACGTGATATGATTCAACTTGGCCACGCTCTCTCAGAACGACTGAATCACGGCCCAAACGCGCTGAAATGATATTGAGGTCTGTAGCAAAGCAACGTCCGAGTGGAGAGTCTCACGAAGTCCTGTCTGAGATGGTGGCCGTGGCGTCGGCGTCGGTATGGTTAGTCCTCGCGGGTTGGTCTGAACGCCTTCGGGTGTCCAATGGGCCACCTGGGATGGCTTCAATCCCTCACGGGTTCGTCTGGAACTC
>NZ_FNFC01000002.1:0-141656 GCF_900100385.1 Halovenus aranensis | reverse complement strand
CGCTTCAATCCCTCACGGGTTCGTCTGGAACCCGCCGCAATTTCGACGGGTGAGTGGATATTGAACGAGGTTTCACAAACCAATTTCCATCGACCTTCAATTCGCCAGTTACCCCCAGGGGGTTGATGGAAACACAAACAGCTGGCAAGCCAGACCACTCAGGTGAACCGACTCCCCGGTTCGTCGCTTGCACCGAACGTGGTAAACTCAAACGCCGCCGGGTTCGTCGACTCGAAGACAATGACTTCATCGTCCGAATTGAGCGTGTCCTCAATGTCGTTCTTTAGAGATGTGACCTGACCATCAGTGAGGTCGCCGAAAAACACTGAATTCTGCAGATGTTCGAGGCGGCGACGCAGTAGCTTCCGATAGATGTGGGTCCTCTCAGCCGAAACATCGTATACAACAATCACATGCATCTTACCACCACCGCTCGGTCGCATGATATGGCTCGCCAGTCAAGATGTGCTTTTTGAGGCTGTAAACATCGGTCTGGACGAGTGTTTTGAAACTCACCTTGCGATTCAGACGTGGATGTTCGATGGTTTCATCCAGCGTTTCCTCATATTCCTTGAGTACGACTTTTCTCCCGTGTTCGGTCAGGAGAATTCCCTGGAGTTCATCTTCGAAGTCATCTATCGAGAGTTGTTGTCGGTTGACTAATCGAAAGAGCAACCGGTCCGCCAAGATAGGTTTGAAGATATCTGCGATGTCGAGGGACAATGTGAACCGCCGCTCGCCTGGCTCGTGGACAAATCCGACCGTCGGATCAAGAGCTGTTTTTCGAATCGCTGAGACACATGTTGTATAAACCATCCCGTTCAGAAAGGAGATAGCCGCATTGGCCTCGTTCGTCGGTGGGTTGTATTCCCGTCGGGTGAGCGTGAAGGGGTCTCGCAGAATCTGATCGAAACATCCATAGTACGTCTTACGCGCGTTCCCCTCTACTGACCGAAGATCGTTGATAGCACTGGTCGAAGAAACCGATGCTTTCAATTCTTCCAGTTCGTCGATTGCCTCCGAAAAGTCTCCTCTCCGGCCGCTGTAGTACCGCAGATTGACCCGCATATTGTGGATGCTCGCTTCAATCAGATTGTGTCCAATCTGGAGCCGACGGTCTAGGTCATCATATGCCCGTACCTGCTCGACCACTGTATTACCGGACACCTGTCCGCGCTTCGGGAGGTATGATCCACGGTAGTAATCATTCCAACCAAAAACGTGGAGTGGAACGTTGTGTTCGTTTAGTAACCCGAGTGCCCGCGTATTGAAATCGATCTGCCCGTGAAGATACAGGGAATCAACCGATTCGACCGGAAGGTATTCAGTATCTCCCTCAAGCGTGTCGATTCGTAGTGTTCCTTCGTTTCGTGACAGTTCTCCGTCAGCGAAGATGTGATGATTGGGTTTTGGCATGATTACATCCAGCAGATGTCTTGGTACAGACATGAATCGCAGTACGGTTTCTTATCAAGCTCTGGCGGCTGGCTCTTGCTCACAACATCTAGGATACCAGCGACGGTTGACTCAACCTTCTCGGTGGTAGACTCATCCAGCGTGACGGACTTTCTCTTCCGTTCTTTTGGGTACGCTAACACACCATCCTTGTCGACATCGTAAATCTCACGCAGGAACCACAGATAGAACAGCAACTGCATTTTGGCGGGTTTTTCAAGCGCCGAAGAGACTTTTACTTCCATCACATCACCCGAATCAAGGACATCGAGTTGAATGCGGTTCCCAATCATGAAAGAGCTCCGCGCGTTTTGATAACTGGTTTCGTCAACGTGTGTTCCCCGTTGAATATTAGTTGTCTCCCGGTCGATGTCGATTCCTCTGGACATGAACCAAAGTTCCCGCTTGCAGACGTGATAGTACTGGACCATCAGACCGGTGATCCGAATCTCAGGCTCACCCTCTGGACGGCGTTCATTTCTCACGTATTCGGCAACCGGTCTGACTGTCCTCATTGAACGCACCGCCTTGGTTTGACTTTGTGTTTATAACCTGCCATTTGACGCGTAGTTGTATTAGAACGGATATGATTCTTCTCCCTGAGCCGGTCGTCTGTCAGAGTGTAAATCGATCAGAAACAGAGTTGTCTGTTAGTTGTAACCCACCACTGACGAGATCATATTCGAGATCACTCCCGCCACAGAACTGAAACAGCTGAACACCCTCGGTGTTCCGTTCCTGTCTGTCGATTCGTGGGACTCGTGGTGCATCCTCGATAACCGGTTTTGGAAGAGATACACGGAGACCAGACGCGTCTTGCAGCCTATCAAATCCGGCTGGATTCCCACATGAAAGAGGCTCAGAGATACGTTTGATTGCTGTTTCATCTGCATCGGTCTGTCCGACTAAAACATCGAATGTCGGTATCCCACCGATGAGCGATTGACGGCCGAGCCAGCTTGCATTCGCATTATCAATGGCATCTCGCAAGTCGCCGTTCCAGAGTGATTTCTCATCGAGTGCCTCGAAATATGAGGATACAGCGACCTTCGAAAGTGTTGCATCGGCTACGTCAGTATGATCTGGTACTTGATCAAGTACGTCAGCGATGAGTTCTATATGACCAGGGATGCCGTCCTCAGTAGCACCCTTCTCGTATACGTGGTAGGCGGGCGGCTCCACGTTAGGATCGTCTGGCGTCTCAGCACTTGGATCAGCCAACATCCAGACGATTACTCGCCCGCCGTTTGTGCCCCACTCATACGAACGGTTGCACCGACCAGCAGCTTGGACAATACTATCCAACGGCGCAATATCCCGGAAAACGGTTTCAAAACTGAGGTCGACGCCTGCTTCGATAGCTTGTGTTGATACGAGAATGAATCGGTCGTCGCTCGTTGATAGGTGGTCGGAAAGTTTAATCAGGATTTCCCTATCGAAAGGACGGTACCGGGAGTTTAGAGTCAATAAGTGTGTCTTTGCTGTCCCACTCGAATCATCCGCCTGCTGTGAGCTATTTGAGGCGTGTTTCGGTGTCTCCGTTTTACTGTGCGATGTCACTCGTGCCAGCACTTCGTCGACGATGTCTGCTGTCGTGAGGGTTGGGTCTGCCGCATTGAGGTTGTGCTCCTCAAGTACGTCTTCAATCACTTCTCCTATGTGAGTCACCATTGGCCGCATTCTTAGAACATCAGTGAGCTCCCTTGAACTTCCGATGGTGTTACAAATCGCTAAGGTCGACCCATCGTCGTCAGTGGCATCAAGAATCCGGTCAGCGGCCGAGTTGTATCCAACATGTGTTTCGTCGCGTCCGTGTGTGCGACTCAATGCTGTCGGATCGATCGTATACCTGACGCGCTCTGCGTCTTCGAAATATGTCTCTTTCGCTGTAGGTGGTAAGCTGGTTTCGTACGTGGGCCCTTGCTGGCAATAGGTACAATCGGATGTGTCGTGTGCCCGTCCGGCTTGAAGGAGTGAGTCTGTCTGGATATTCCGGACTAGTCCGGGTTGTGTTGCTGTCATTGCAATGATTCGTGCGTTATACTCGCTTGTTATAATATCCAACAAGCGGACGATTCCATTCCACCAGTCTTTAGATAGCGCCTGGGGTTCGTCGAGGATGATGATGCTCGATTCCAGCGATGGTAGCTTCACTCCCTGTCGATTGGTCGGGCCAGTCAGGCTCTCAAACAACTGCACGAAGGTCGTGAGTACTGTCCCATCGCGCCATGCTTCTCCGAGGAATTCGGCCGTTTCGTCATCTGTGTCCGCTGTATCGGTGGCAGAGTATTCGTCATGATGGACGACGGTTTCGCTGAGATAATGATGCACCGTCAGTGCCGAGAGTTGTGGGTCCGCACCCCACAGGCTTGGATCTTCGAATATCTCTCGCGTCTGCTCAATAATACTCGTATACGGGAGTGCGTAGACAATTGGCCTCGTAGCTTCAGAATCGTCTGAAAGTATATCTCTTGTTTCGAACGCTGCAGACAGCCCAGTGAACGTCTTCCCTAGTCCAGTTGGGAGTGTCAGCGTGGCAATCCGCGAGGTTGAATCAGCCAGCCACTCGTGAACACCTCGAACGGCCTGTCTGCGCGCGCGCTCACGTTCGTCGTTCAGTCGCGCCTCAAGAGAGTTTTCTGTCCTCCCGTCCCGCAACTCTGCAATGTAGTCCTCAATCGTCTCCCGATCCAGGGTATCGAGGTCAAAAAGCCAGTCGTCAGGAATGTCCATCGCGTGACTCTTGTCGGCTAGCGTCAGGGCCGACCAGTATCGAAGTGTTCTGTCGTAGAGTCTATCGGGGAGTGAATTCTGTGTAATTTTGTATCCCGAAAGCGTACTCCGGGCGCTCAGTCCTCGGAGTTCCGATGAGACATCGGCGGACAGAGCCCACGTATAGAAGTCATCCCAGCTTGGATTCGACAGCGGTGTTTGTTTCAGCAGGCTCGTCGCCGCCTCTGGCCACATTTCAGCGATACCGTTCAGTTGTGCCTGTATCACGCCAGCGCCTTCTTCAAATGCCCGTGCCAGCGTTTCAGCAGTGTACTGCGCTGCATTCGGAAGTGCTTGGTGATGGCGCGCAACCGCCAATGTTCCCGCAAGTCGGTCACGGTCTGGAGCGTCTAATTCACCGAGAGCATACCACGTAGCAAGCGCCCCAAGCCGGGCGTGGGTTGTCTCCTCCTCGGGGCATGTGGCTGTTTCATTCGGTCGGACGTGCGCCTGGAACTGCGGTGTCGCCTTACCAAAATCATGGAGTGCCGCCGCTGTCTGAATGTATTCGACACTCTTGTCTTTCTCACCGTAGAGTTGTACTGCCCGGTCCGCAACGGTGTGGTTATGAGCAGTGAGTCGCAGATCGCCGCGGGGAGTCAACTGCTCGTCAGTATACGTGACTGGGTCCTCGTCTCGGGTCGGATGTGATATCAAGGGGGGATGCATTGAAATTGTGGGTCGTATTCAGCGGAAAATCACGGTTCGTGAACCGACCTGGACCGGAATAGGGTCACCGTCAGATCTGATTCGAACCGGACTACCGGCCTGTTGTGTGTAGACATAGTCGTCGAACCGTGTCGTCTTGCGGCCACCGTTAGCTCGCTCCATTACTGCGGGCGACCGTTCCACGCCATATGTGACGTTTCCTTGAGGAACAGCATCCGACAGTGAGCCGGGAACAACCGAGTCAACATCAACCAGATCATCGGGCTGGAGCCGTTCCGGCGTCTGTGACTGAACATCCTCGATTATAGCCAGATATTCGGACTTTCCAAGGCTGGGCGGATACACAGCAGTTCCGGACATGAGATGATCTTGGAGGTCGCTGTAGAATGTCTCATCTTCGACTGCAATGTCGATTCGATACACGGGGTCAGCCAGTACTTCGTAGCCGTGTAGCTGCCGGTCCTTAGTCGTATCTTGATATGTCAGGTTGTACTCACTGTAGTAGTTGCCGACGTTCGTAGTCACATCTTGGCCTGGATCAGTCCCCAGTCCAACGGTCGGAATATTGACCGTCCGAAGATCAGACAGCGGCGTTATCGCAATGGCAGCATTGTCTGCTCCGAACGTGTCGTAGTATGAATTCCGTTCAGCACCTACGATAGCTGCGGTCATTCCGGCGACAGTCGTTCGTGGCGGGATACGGTAGGTCTGTTTCGTCACACTGCGGCCGACACGTTTGAAATGAGCCCAGGTAGACCTGACAGTAAACGACAGGCACTTATTGGGAATCCCTTCAGCGTCGATGTTTGGTGACATCTTCGACACCCCAATCAGGCCGCTAAATCACGTTCTTCGAGCACATTGATGCGGTGGATAGAGTGTCCTTCCGATTTGAGGTAGTCTGCAAATTGGTCACCCTGCATCGATTTGTCTTCAACCTGAAGCGTCAGGCGGTCATCACCGACAATGTGGAGCTGCTCAATTCGGTCACTCGCGTCGTTCAGCGTAGTTACCAGCTCCGTCGCATCAACAACGGCATCACTCACCGACCGAAGCGACGCTGCGCTTTCATCCGCCAACTCAAGCAGTTCATGGAGGCCACCGATATGATAATTCCCTTCCTCGTACTCAACACGGAGGTACAGGCGAGGCTCCTGCCCCAACTTTGAACGGGATGTCGTCTGATTTTTTAGAGCCCGCCAACAGAGTGTGTCAAGCCGCTTGACATCTTCCTGGGTCAGTTGCGTTGACTCAGCACCATTGTTGTCAACCAACCCCCAGAATGGAAAGAGACCGTATTTGATGCGCTTGTCGTCGAGATCGAAGCCACCCTGTCGGTTCTCTTCACCGGTCGAAATCACACTTGTGAGGGAATCGTACTCTTCGTTCTCTTCGACCTCATTCAGTGATTTTGCTGGGAGGAACTGAACCGGTCCCTGATAATGATTCGGGAGCGCATCGTTCAGCCCTGCCCGGAACTCCTCGTCGTCCTCGTCATCGCTGGACTCGAAGCTGAGCGTTGCTCCAAAGTAGCGTACATCGGTTGCAGCCTGCAGAAAGTCTGTTCCCAGATCTTCTACTTCCTCGATCTCTTCGGCATCACCGACCATATCAAGGACATCCTTGATTAGGGTAGTTCGCGTCTTCGACTCGCCATCGACCTTCTTGACGTAGATATCGTATCCGTCGTCAAGAAGCTGATCACGGAGGTATCGCTTGAGACGAACATCGGTGATGATTCCCTGGCCGGTATCAGGATCACGCCGGGGACGATTGTCTCCAATTGGATTGCCGTTGGGGTTGCAGTCCTGTGCGTCGTACATAAACAGCAGTTCGGATCGGTTTGGTGTTGTCATTGGTATGAATGGTGTGTTTGTGTGATTTCGGTGGCTTATGCAGTGGCAGTCTCGTCGTTCTCAGCGTCCTCACCGTCGTGCATATCATATGCAACCGGCATTGAGCGCCGGCCGTGGGCATGGCCCAGCACGTAACAAAACTGGAGTTCACGTCTGTCTATATCCCACTCCGTGGGCATCGCCTCGGTTTCTACCAGCAGTCGATCAACGGTTTCGGGATAGAGCAGATCCCGATGGTACGACCGGTCGGAATCCTGTGCGTAGACTTTCGCTTTTTCGAGTGCTGCAGTCAGTGCGTTTTCTAGCCCGTTTTTCGTGAGCTGATCTCCTTTCGTACCAGTATCTAATGGACGACCAACGTTCCGAACCGAGTCTTGGTGCCAGCTGATTTGGCCGACGAGAACGCCTGCCAGGGCTGTGGCTTTTCGTGTCGTATCGTTGAACATCGGCCGATCCAAGAACGAATCGAGCCGCTGTTCACGAATCGTTGCGATATCGTCCGTATCGATTGTGGTTTCTGTTGTCATCGTTGTCTCTGTTGGTTCGATCTGTGTGTCGAGTCCGCTGAGTAATCCGGCTCGGGAGAGTGTCTCAAGATGCACAAGTTGCTGAGCGACAACTTGCTGTGGTGGAATATCGCCGCCCTCAGCGGCGTCGTCGTAGCGCCGCATGTACTCCTTGAACAGTGTCTGTGCATTGATTGGTGTCCCTGAGAGCAGCCGATGGTCAACAATACGACGGAAATCGTCGTCTTCCTCGTCTCTGTACCCGAATACCGAATCTGTAAACTCGTGATTTGTCACGAGCGTGTATGCCAGTCGGCGGGCTAGCATTTTGTCCGAGGTATCGAGTTGGAGCAACGGCCAGTTGTCGAACGAGCTGAACCCCCCTTTCGAGGGGGTGAGCGTCGGACCTTCGATCGTCTCACGAAGTGCCTCAGCGATTTTTGTCGGCCAATAGACCGATGCAGCCGGCTCCTCAGCAATGATGTTCTTATCATCACTGATTGGCATTGTGACCGTGTAAAATCGAAGTTCCTCTTCGGCCAGCTTTTGAATAGCTGGGTCATCGTGTTCTGTAAGGTTGAACGTGACCTGTGCCATCGGCGGATCTTGCGTGCCTCCGATTTCGCTCTCTGAATCAACCGAATCGATAGCCAGATAGAGGGCTTCTGCCTTCTCCGCTGTCATTTCACCGGCGAAATACGGGAGTGCATACGTTTCCATTCCACCGTTCCGGTAAACACAGCGGTCAATCAAATCCTGTCCCTTAGCGAATAACATCGCCACGTCGTCACTAACAGGATAGTTCCGCCAGGATTCTGTCTGCCGGAGACCAGGTTGTGCATCAGGATGTTTCACCGAAAAGACACCAAGTGGACTCTCTGGCGTGCCGACAACTCGCCCATCAGTTCCTGACACGACCCCGATACCCTGTCCTTCCGACGATCCCTTGTCGATGTTTTTGTTCGCCGCGTTGGCTGTTGCATACCGTTTCATCGCCTCTTCGAGAACACCGATTTCAGCCGGGTACAACCACTCTTTCTCGCTTGCTTCGCCCGACTCTATCCCCGCTGGAGTGAGTCTCAGCCGGACCGTTACGACGTAGGGATATGACTCATCCTCCGGCAGACGGTCGAGAATCTTGGTTTGCAGAGATTCCAAGTTCTCGGAATCTTTTTCAAACATGTTTGCGAGAGCTTCAATAATCCACCCGTCCGGATGTCCGTCATCACCGGTTAGGCTCTGGACACTGTCTTGACCAGTCCACGACCGGATACGGCGCAGAATCGTCGTACTGACACCTTCTGCGTCGTTTCCATTCTTTGATCCAATCTGTGTGAGGCTATATTTGGCACCGCGCCCAGACGATTTGTGGGAATAGCCCAGTTTTGAGACAGTTTCCTCTCGGAGAACATCCTGGTCGAGATCAACGATTTCTGGAGACTCACCGGTCAAGTCCACAGAAATCGTGACTATACGACCGTCGTCGATGAACGGCTCAAGCTTGCTTGGCGTCGTATAGAGAGCACCACCACTTTCAGCAACGGCTAGCACGCCGTACAGCGCCATCACGTCTTCGAGGCTGGCTGGGGGTCGACCGTGCCAGTGTGCATCCAGGGCGTTCTGGAAGTCTTCGGGTGTTGGATCGTTGCTCATGGCTTGGTTGCTCGTGGTGGGTTCTGTTCTCTGAGGTTCAGGAATCCAAACCCGTGCTCACGCCGCTGTCCAATGCCCGAATCAAGCGCTAGATTCAGGTGGTAGCGATGGGCGTCATCTCGGACTCGATACCCCAGTCGCCACTTTGAGAGGATGACTGTTCGATCGACAGCAGTAGCAGGTTGAAAATGGACTGGATAGGTGACCTCGTCTTTGATTGGTTCTACCTCAGTAAACAGCGGTTCATCAACCTCCATCGGTCCATCATAGTAATCGTCGCCAAACTGGTCATGAGTCTGCTGAAGCGACCGTCGAATTGTCGCCTGTAGCGGTTCCATCCCGTGTTTTGGCCGCCAGAATAACTTAGTTTCTGAGTCACCAGCTTCAATTTTTGAAGTGTCGAGGCCGTGTTTTTCAGCCATTTCTCTACTCAAAGCACAGAACACTCCTGTGCCGGTATCGATTCGGCCGGTTGAGCCGGGTTCGCCCACTTGCGGGACATGGCCAGTAACGTCTGTAACCTCAAATCGCATCTGGCCAACCTCAAACCCGCGGTGATCATTGAAATGTTCGAGTAGCTCATCGATAACTTCCCGACGTGGTGTGGCGATTCGGATGTAACGTTCGTCTCCTTCTTTAATCTCGCCCCAGGGGAAGATGTTGGAAAACACGAATCCAATTCCATGATCCGTACCGTGAGACTCGATGTACTTATCATTGTTCTGGAAGGCTCGCCAGATTCGGCCTCGTATTTTATGATGGGCTGAGGTATCGTAAGCCGCGTCAGCGAGCGCCTCTAAAGTCAGTTCTACTCGCATTTCAGGTCTCACCAATTTGTTCCGTTCATGACTATAAGCCTGAGTGTCCAGTGGGAAACACTTCAAAGTAACGAGGGAAATGTAATAGGAGGTCCATCTTGTCACAGTATGGTAGCTGAGCTGGAGACGCTGACGCTGGACGATTTCCTATCTGAGGAGGAATAGCAATTCTCTGGAAATAGGGCGCGTTTTTCATGTTTAGCTTCCGTGTCCGAACTCCTGCTAATGGCTGGCAACGGTTTTTACCGATAGAGCCTCGACGACATCCAAGTGGACTTTATATACTGCGGCGGCACACCGAGATAATTAGCTATGATTACCGACCCTGAAGTCGTCGAGCCCGACTACCTCCCGCGTCGGCTCCTCCATCGTGATCATGAAGCTGACCACCTGTTACGATGCTGGGCCGCTGGTGAGGACGTTCTCCTTCACGGGCGCTCCGGCGTTGGTAAGACCACCCTCCTGAAGCACACACTCGACCGCTACCGAGAGCAGACCGGTACACAGTGTGCGTTTATTCCGTGTCTAAACACGACCGCGGGTGTCATCCGACAAGTCCTCACCGAACTCCCAGGCGCGGACCCCGGCAAGACGACACCACAGGAAGACCTCTGTCTCGAACTTCGCGAGCGCATCACGCAACCAACGAATCTCGTCCTCGACGAGGCGAACGATCTCGTCGACACTGACGCACTCCGGCGTCTCGACGATGTGGACGGAATCTCAATAACTGCTGTTGTCCACCACCCCGATAAGTGGCTTGGCACTGCCGACCCGGAAACCCGTCGTCGGTTCCAAGGTCGTGAGTTGGCTGTCGAACCATTCTCAGTGACGGAACTCGCCGACATCCTCGAACGACGAGCGGCTGCAGGGCTGCGAGATCACGCCGTCTATCACGACCAGCTCCGGGACATCGCCGACCAAGTCGCCGGCAACGCTCGGCGTGGTATCCAGATTCTCCGCGCAGCTGCTGAACTGGCGCGACGCCGCGGTCACGAGCGCATTCTGGACGAGGATATCGACGACGCCGACGAACTTGCCGAGCGCCGGATACTCGAACACAACCTGCGCTCGCTGACGTTCCATCACAAACTCATCTACGAGATTATCCGGTGTTCTGCTGGCATCGCGAAGGGGGAGTTCCACGACCGATACGACGAGGTTGCTGACGAGATCTACCACGGACGGCCCATTTCACCGCTAAGTAAACGCAGCCGGAACCGGAAGATTCGGTTACTGCGAGACTACGGTCTCGTCAGGGCAACCGCAGAAAATCGGCACGGCGATTACGCTGTTGTGAACAGTAGCGTTATCCCGGCGATTGACGTGCCCGAATTAGTTGATTGAGACTCTTCCGCAATGGATGTAGTTTGAATTATTGGAGGGTGTTACAAGGTGTTATACAACGGTTCCCATACCTGTTAGCACCATCCCGAACCGGTCCATTCAGCGCGCGTATGCAGCAGTGGCGGGGAGCTCAATTTCGCTTGATCACGATGCTTGACCGACCCTGAAATCGGCGACAGCGTTTGCTACCCAGGCACCAATTCGACCGGAAATGAGGCCGAGCACCGGCGAGACACTCAGAAACATCACGACGGCAATGAGGAAGAACACGATCGTATTGAGGGACCACGCCACAGTCGTCCCTTCGGTGACAATAAATACAGATACTGCAATCATGCCGCCCAGAAACCCAGCACGAAGTCCAGCAGCACTCGGCTCTACCGAGCGGGTAACTGCGACAGCTCCTGCCAGTATGGCTCCAAGTACCATTACTCCTCCACCGACTGTCAATTCGGAGTTCGGAAGCCAGCTTATCAGGATAGTGGCGGGTAGTGCAGCTATCGTTCCGAGTATCGCAATGCGCCAGACCTGTGGAATTCGACGGGTTCGGGTATCTGAGACCATACCCAGTATTGTCTAACTGAATACATAAACCAGCTCTTTAGTTGCTGACTCTGAAACAATAAGGGGGGTTGAGCAGGCGTGATGAACGACTGGGTCAGTGTCCGGAAGAAAACAGTGATTGTTCTGCTGACTACACGCTCTGTATGTTGCATACCAGCTCAAACATTACACTCATTTGGTAGCTTCTTCGCCGGTCAGTCTACACCGCTACTGACCGGGTGAAAATAGCTTTATCACACGCTGCTTAGACATAGTGGTGGGTAAGTCTAACCTACTCTCGACGACACACAAGCCCTTTTTAAGCAGTCTCCCGCCGTCGGTCTGCAGTGTATGCCAGCGAACGAAGTCCACGAAGTCGACCTGTACGGGAACAGCCTCACAATCGAACTCCGCGAGATGCGCTCCGGAGGGAAACGAGAAATCGACATCGAATCCGACGACGGCCGCAAGTGGCGTGTCGTCGCCACCTCTACCGGCTCGCTCGACCACATCGAGACGACCTGGCGCGACGGAAAATTAGCAGACCTCGACGAACCAGACTGGATGGGCGACCTGTTCGCACAGCTCAGCGGAGCCTAAAGATGGAACACTCACTCGTCGACCGGCGCAAGCTCGCTGGCGTCGAGTTCCTCGTCCAGATAGGCCTCGCCTTCCTCAGTGAGTCCATAGAGCCCTCGCGAGATTCGTTCAAGCAGTCCAGCCTCTGCCAATTTTGGACACCGATTTCTGGCATGTCCCGCCGATGGCCCTCCGAGGTCTTCGATAGCAGTCGGAGTGAGGTTCCCAAATTCCCGAATCAGTTCAAGAATTCGGTCATCGGAGGGAGCCATCCAGTCAGCCGGCTTACGCATGTTATGTTTGGTGTTGGTGGCAAACGACATACAATCACTGATTATTCACAAATTACGGCTTCTAACGTATACCCGGTGAGGAACTACGTCCAATGATAACTGACGCACGAGCCCTCCGGCCTCAGTTTATTCCCCGGGATATGGTCCACCGCCAGGGCGCAATCGACCAGATGGTCTCTATAATCGACCCGCTGAAATGGAGTGTCTCATCCGACAATATCAGCATCTTCGGTCCGAGTGGAAGCGGCAAGACCACGCTGGCGAAGTACGTCCTCCGGAAGATGGAGCGCTCCCATCTCGACTACCGCTGGGGCTACGTCAACTGCATGTCCGAATCGAGCAAGACCGGTGCGTTACACCGCGTCCTCAGAGACTGCCGATTAGGACAGGACATCCGCCGAGCAGGGACGCCAGCCAGCGAGTACTTCGAGCGCATTCGAGAGTTCGACGGCGTGTTGGTCTTCGTCGTCGACGAGGCCGACGTGCTCGACGAGCCCGAGCTCATCGCGGCGCTGGCGGACATGGAAGGCGTCTGTCTCATCACCATCTGCATCGACCAGGACGAGTTCCACGCCAGCCTGCGCGACCAGGAGCGCGTTCGCTCTCGCCTGCGAGCCGCCGAGACGATTACCCTGGACAAGTACTCCTACTCCCAGCTCTCGGACATCATCCGGTATCGCGTCGATCACGGCCTCGACGCCGGGCGCGTAGACGACGAGGCCGTCGAGTACATCGCCGACATCGCAGCGGGGGACGCTCGCCGTGGCATCGCCTACCTCCGTCGGGCTGCGCGACACGTCCAGGACGGTTCCGCCGAGACGTTGACCGTCGACGTGGTTCGAGACGTCGCCGACGATGCACAGGCGAACCTGCGCGAACGGCGAATCCGGTACCTCGGGACGCACAAACGGGCACTGTACGACCTCGTCGAAGCCGGTGGCCCTGACGGAGTCTCGGCTGGTGAACTGCACCAAGAGTACCAGAAGAGCGTGCAGAATCCGAAGGTCCGGCGGACGGTTCGGCGGTATCTCGACTCCCTGGAGCGTTACGAGTTGATTGAGAGTTACGGGTCAACGAGTGCGACGAGGTACAAGACAATCGGCTCGAAGGCTGCTGAGGCTGCCCGTCAGACGTAAGAGAGCAGTGCATCTTAGGAAGTATCTCAGCCCCATTTAAACGCTGCCCATAATTGCGTGCAAGATAGAACACGCATATTCATTACCCCTACTTTGGAAGACTCTTATCCTGCCGGAAAACTTGATGCAGCACCAGTGACTGAAAATTCACAAGGGAAGCTGTGTGTTTAGCAGATGGATTTTTTATTCTTCAATAAAATCTATAATCTGTGTCCAGCAATACCGGATCTCGCCCCCTGATTAGCCCGAGTCAGATTGAGAGGCATATTGCTTTTGAGGAATGTCCACGTTATCTGAAACTTCGGATCGATGACCAGGGAGAGCAGAACAAACGAAACTGGAATGAAGCTTTCCAACCGGTGAGTGTTCTTCTATCCGGAACAGGAGGGAAGTTTGAGCAGGATGTTGAGAGTGATCTCAGACAGGACTGCCAAGATATCCGAAACACCCAAAAGGCCTCCTCAAAATATACAATACCTGATAAGATAGACAAAAACCACTACCAAGACGCTATATCCAGCGCGAAAGAGATACTTGAAGACGCAGTGATCGAAGTATCAAACAACTCCACGTCGAAGCCATTAGTAATTCGAGAATGTTGCCTGGCCGGTGAGATTGGTGTATTCCCCGTTGTTGGGTTTGCTGATATCGTGATGATTTGGCCGGGAAGCGATGATGATGCTATCGAGATACGTATATTCGAGATTAAAAGTGCGTGGGAGGAGAAAACCAGTCATCGACTCCAGACCGCTATTTATGCCGAACTTCTCAGTAGCCGACTGAACGACTTAAAATCAATATCGGATGAAATCAAGGTAACTGCAGGCGTTATTTTTCGAGAAACAGAGATCAATAATGCAGTTCCTGACGAGCTTCCGAGTTTTGACCTCCCACTTATACAGGGTGACGTCGCTCGATTGTTCCGGAAAGATGGCAAAATCGACCAGATATATCAAGACGATATTGAAGAGGTAGGCTACCAGTTAAATCAGAAGTGCGAAGGATGCATTTATAATGAGTCCTGTTACACGCGGGCAGTAGAATCGCGAGACATAGCTGCATTAGGACTTTCACGCGGCGAACAACAAGTATTCCGAGATCAGGATATCCATACAATTGATCAAATCGCTCAACTCAAGCAGCCACCAGATAACTCCTCGCCGGACTCATACACACCTCTCGAACCGGTTGCTGGCAAGCGACAAACCGTTGACGAGCTGGTTTCTGACCCGACGATCGGGAACGAGCTTGATGATATTGTTCGCCGAGCACAGGTAATGCTTGGAGAACTCAACCCAGGACACAATTACGCGTATACTGAGTATGACTCCGCACAACAGATCGGCGGAAAAGGGTACCTCGAGATGCCAGCGGCTTCGTACGATGTACCCTTCGAGCCCAGCGGCTACGACCCTGAGCGACTTCTACGGATTTATATAAATGTTCAGTGGGACTACATGCGGGACTCTATCATTATGATGTCTGCTCGTGTCGAAGCAGAGCAATTAGAACCCAAATCAGTAGCTCAAATTGACAAGGATGTTAACCCTGATCCACAGCAGGCTAAAACGGATGAAAGAAAACTCCTCGATACCTTCTTCAAGAAACTGTACGGGGTGATTCAGGGCTTTACGAGCAAACTCTATGACGAGAATCAAACGATTGACGGGGAGCAAGATTGTGTTGAGCCCCAAACACACGTCTATTTTTATAGTCAATTAGAGAGAGAAAAGCTGTTAGAAGCCATTCGACGCCATCCCAGTATCGTAGGTGCACAAGGCGTTCGGGATTTGCTTGGGCTCCGACGTGGCATAGATGAACATATGACCACAATTATCGAGGATCAGGTCGAGACATATTACGCCCTGCATTCACCCAGCACTGGTCTTCTACCCGTACTAAATGAGGTTCCTACAAAAAAGGATAGGATGGACTACAAGAACAAAGAAGTCACAGCAGAGCGGCCCGCTGATTACTTGCCTTGGAAACAGGAGAACGCTGTATTTGGTTCTTGGTCTGTCGCGTACAAAAATAAGATGGTTGAGCTTGACGAGGTCTTTTCTAAGGGACTGTTCAATTACTGGAAACCATATACTTCTTCACCGTCTCCTGGATCCACATTTGCGAACACAGCAGCCAAGCCACGTGCCGGGACGTTGAAATTCCGGTTTGATCATCAACAATCGCAGGATGGCTTCTTGTCGCTGCACCCCAGATACGGGAGTCAAATCCCATTAGAGTACTTTTGGTGTGCGGCGGATCAGCTGAATGTATCCTGGCTAGACAATCCACAAAAGCAAAAGAGAGAACAGATTGCTATTGAACAATACACATACTACGACAGGAGTAGCCAGAACAACGAGATAGAGCCAGAACTTATCAAGAAGCTGGGTAAGAAGTTAACAGGAGCTGTTGCTGCTATCGAGAGATCTCTCTGGAATAAGGATGGTACGATAAACAAAGACCGGCGCGAAATACATCGGCCTGACTTTACCTTAGGAGACTTAGATCTCTCTCGAAGTGCACAAGAATATCTCGAATTAGAGTATTCCGTCCAGCGGCAAGAAGCACTGGAACGCCATGCAAAAGCACCCCGTCAACGGGTTCAAACAGGGAGAGCGTCCGTTTTCAGACTTACCGATGTAGAACTCACATCGGACGGTGATCTTCAACTCCATGGTGAGCTTGCCTACGACGAGTTAGGATATGCGGATCCTGACCAAGTGATGAACATGTGCCGGCTGAAGGAGCCAGGCGACTCCTCGAGTGGAAGCTTTGTTACTCTCAACAGAATCGAACGATCCGATGGGTTCTGGAAGCACAGAGACCATCTTTCCCCTGAAGAAGTCGATAGGGGAATTTCTGGAACGGTCGAAGAGTTAGATTACGAGGATGAGAAAATCCTCATCGAATTAGGTCAATTCAACGATCATCAGGGCGATGCACCCGGTGCTGTAATCAACAAGCACAGAGACTTCCATACTTGGGGGACAGACTGGTCACTCGATCCGGACGATGCAAACGAGCCATCTGTAGAGTACATTCCGGGACTGGAACCGACTGGCGTAATGCGGCGTGAGGAGGATGATGCACAGCGAAAACTCGGGAGTTTCGGCTCAAGTACTGGGAATCAAAACGGCGGGACTGGGTCGAGTTCGATTTCGGCCACTGACCTCGATCAGGAGCGTGTATATTTCATTGTTGATAAACAAACCGATGATGTCACATCACTGAGGACATCTGATGCTCTGGATCATGCTACATCTAATACGCTAATTAATCGGATAAAGGAGATTCAAGAGGGGAACCAAGCTGCCCTCTCGATAAATCAGTATCACAAGAATGCAGTAGAGAATGAGTTCCTTCCCTGGGTAGAGACCACCGCAAATCGGACTTCCGGAACTGCAGCGGAACTCGACAAGCCGAATGATAAACAGCGAGACTTTATTAAACGAACAGACGAGAGTATCGTTTCACTACAGGGTCCGCCTGGAACCGGAAAGACCGCTGGTGCAATGGCTTACGCAATTGCTGGCCGGTTATATGATCGCACAAGCCACGATAAGCCGTTCGTGGGTGTCGTAACCGGATTCTCAAATAAGTCTGTCAACGAACTTCTTAAGGATACGGCAACAACTCTCCGTGCACTCCAAAACCATTCTGGAGATGCTTCAACAAACAAAGGGCAAAAGAATGCAACGGCAGATCGTACTGCGTTCGATTCTGTAGACATCTATCGGATCAGCAGCAGTCCAATCGCTCAGTCGCAGCAGATCTCTAACGTCGAATATATCAATTATAACGAGGATGACCAGCAAGTTCAACAGGTGGCGAAGAAGCTTAGAGAATTCGTCGGCACAGGTCTCAGCGGATCGGGGTCATTTGACAGACCGCAATTATTCTTCATCACCCCCAGCGGAATATCGAAATTCTTCAACAAAATTGGAGACATATATTCGAGGAATACAGATCCGGGCACCGGCTCGCACTATACAGAGAACTTCTATAATTTCCTCGCAGTCGACGAATCGAGTATGCTCCCGATGCCGCAGTTCTTCCTCACAGGTGCTTTCCTCACCGATGAGAGCCAAGTCTTACTTTCGGGAGACCATAGACAGATGCCACCGGTGCAGATTCACGAGTGGGAAGAAGAAGATCGGAGAACCATCGAACAGCTGGCCCCTTACTTGTCCATCTCAGAATATGTTAGGGTCATAAATGGTGAAAAAGAACTTGAGAACGTATCTCCGCCCGCGAGTACGGTTCCTATCCCTGTCGAGAAGCTTGAACGGACATACCGTTGCCACTCAGACCTCGCGGAGTTCCTTCACGAGTGGGTCTACAGTGATGATGACCTTCCTTATTCGTCCCAAGAAACAGCCACGTTCTCCGGTTGGCAGAGTACAAATCGTGGCGTAAGTGCGATTCTTGATGAAGACTATCCGATCACAGTTGTACTACACGACGATAGTGCCAGCAAACAGGAGAGCATCGTGGAAAGGGAATTAGCCAACGAGCTTGCAGATGCTACCACACAAACTGCCGACGTCGGGGTAGTGACGCCTCATAATGCCCAGCGAGGCAGTCTTAAAGCCATCTTGGCTGATAAGGTGAAGGCGGATACAGTAGAGCGGTTCCAGGGTGGAGAAAAAGACCTGATTATGGTTTCGGCCACAGTTGGCGACCGTGATCAGGTTCGAAAAGAGACTGAGTTCCTCTTGGATGCGAACCGCCTAAATGTCGCTGTTTCGCGGATGAAAAAGAAGCTCGTTGTGTTGGTAAGTCGCTCTGTATTCGAAGTGTTCCCCGAAGATGCAGAAACGTACGACGAGACCCGTATCTGGCGGGGACTTCTCGACAAAGTCAACGCGACCGAGGATGCCCCTCAATGGCGAGGTCAACTATCGGACATTGTGTCCTCCCCGACGAAAGATGTGTCAATCGAAGTGTATTCGAGCGATTAATCGAGGCGAATAGGGCGGCGGGAATCGTTCGGTATCCAGAGGCAAAACGTTCGGCTTCGGTGATGTCCGGCCGCCGCAGATAATCATTTAAATATCAATTATCGGCGGGCACCAAAGCTAGTTAGCTCATAATACTGTGGCCCCCGGGGATCCGAAGGAAATCGGGGAAAATCAGTAGCGAAGGAGCATGATATCGAGTAAAGACTTTTATCATGAGCTCCCAAATTCTGACATATCCAGTATGAATGAAAGGCCAACTGCTGTCAGTCTGTTTTCTGGCCTTGGGGGGCTTGACATCGGCGCACATCTAGCGGGTGTTGAAACGCTGGTCTGCGTCGATAACAATCACGACGCAGCTGAAACGCTCAGGATAAACAGTACCGCCCATACGGAGACTCCCCAGTTCGGCGTGGCCAGATTCGACTGGCAGGTCATCGAACAGGATATCCGTACCCTTGAGCCACAGTACCTTTGCGGCGAGGTTGAGGCTTCGGCATCTCGAACGGCCACCTCTGACCCACCGGTTGACCTCGTGATCGGTGGACCTCCTTGTCAATCGTTTTCCCGGTCTAACGAAGGGGGGCGGACGGGAACGGATTCCGACCTCGGACAGCTCTACGAACGGTACGAAACCATCCTCGGAGACTTTCAGCCGGAAGGTTTTGTCTTCGAGAATGTCGTCGGAATCCTCTCGAGCAAGGGGGGAGAGGATATCAAGACGATTAAGACAGCCCTCTCCGCGCCGAGAGATGCAGCGGGGAACCAGCCTGAGCACAGTTACAATATAGTCTCAATGAAGCTCGATGCCGCGGAGTTCGGCGTCCCCCAGTCTCGGGAACGGGTGTTCATTCTCGGCGTCCGCGAGGACATCGGAACTCCACCGAGCAAGGAGGATGTACTGCGGACAAACCATCCCGAAGGGTGGCACGCGGCCGGAGCGGCTCTCGCTGACTTCACGGTTGACGCTGGGGTTGCGCCGTACCAAAACGCGATTCGAAGCAAGTACGCTGGGTTCCTCCCACGGATCCCCGAAGGAGCGAACTACCAGCACTTCTCCGACCGACGCTACGAAGACGGGGAGTACGTTGAGCGCTCGGAGGCTGAACTCGCGGAGAAAGAGTGGGATTGGCGCTCGCGACACTGGAATTACCTCCTCAAATTGGATCCAGATCGACCAGCTTGGACATTACAGGCCCAACCCGGGTCAACCGTCGGACCATTCCACTGGCGATCTCGCCCGCTCGCCTTCGTCGAGCAGCTACGTCTCATGACGATTCCGTGCTGGTATGAGGTGGCTGGAGATTCAACCGCTATCCAACGGCAGATCGGCAACGCAGTCCCACCCTATCTGGGGTGTGCTGTGGTCGGAGCCCTAGCCGATGCACTTGGCATCCATCGGGAGCCACGTCACCTCGATACGCCCGAGCGTTACACAATCGCGCCGGCTCCAGAACAGCACGGTATCAACAAGCGTAACACCGCCGACTCCCCCTGGAACGAGATAGCTGAATTAATTCCTCAACTCCGATCTCATGATAGTGTCGAACTGGAAGCCACACGAGAGGCGATTCCCCGACTTGTCGACGTGCTCGAACTCCTCCAGTTCTGGGTTGAGAATGTAGTTATTGATCGCGTCGAGACCAAGGCAGGCTCACGACCGGAGCCCAGTCAATCTCGCGTATATCGTGCCGATACACCGTCACCCTCCCGAATAGTCGCTCGTATTTCACTTTCAGCCCCAGATTCTGTCGGCGCAACCAGCCGCAGGATTGCAGGGCAGGTGACGCCTGACTGACCACTGCTTGGTGAGGCGAAATCTCGAAAACCACACGTATGAAAATCTGCACAGTGACAACCTAAAGAAATCTGGAGATGGCTGTCCCGAAAGCCCACTCGGTGAGAATAAACCACCCGAAAACGACACTTCGGACAGCTTCGGACATCTCCACAGAAAGCCTCTAAAGAACTGATTTTCAAGCGTCCCGGTGTACGAAAATCCAACTTCGGACATTGCGCGCTATTCCTTTTTCAACCCCGTCCGTCCGACTACACATGGCGAAAGCAGTCCGAATCACAAAAGAACAGCTCGGGAACCGAGAAGTCAAAGTAAAATTGCGAGACATCCGCCACCCTGACTACGAGAAACAGGTCGAATTCATCTACGAGCGGAGTGGCGACTCACCGGACGAGACGTGGGCCTACGGCATCACCGAGGAGAAAACTGCAGAATTCCTGCGAAGCTCAGAAATCAACGACCTGCTCGAAGAACCGGACCCACCGGCATGGGTCGAGGAGGGACTGGAGATGTGGGATATCCGGGTCCAGGAATGAGTCAGAAAATGTACTCACTCATCGACCGGCTCAAGCTCGCTGGCGTCGAGTTCCTCATCCAGATAGGCCTCACCCGAATCAGTGATACCGTAGAGACCTCGGTGGACTTGCGTGAGCAACCCACACTGAGCGAGTTTCTTCGCGCGGCGGCTAGCGTGGTCGGAAACTGGCCCGCCTTTGGCTTCAATTGCTCCCGGAGTGAGATTGCCGTACTCTCGAATAAGTTCGAGAATTCGGTCGTCAGCGGGAGTCATCCAGTCGGCCGATTCGCGCATGTCATTTTGTGTGGGTACCGCGCTCATATCTCCACCGATACAGAGTATTTGGTCACCAGTTCTTATTATTTTGTTGGTAAAGCTGATTTGCAGAACAGATTTGCATATATTTGAATCAGTACTACTGAGCAAACGTTATTAGGAAGGACTTACAATTGAGGAAATGACCCGGGCCTTCCGGTCCAAAAGGACCGGCGTGCTAGGACACGCCGGGCTTGGGTCAACCTCGGGAAGAGGTTTCCAAGCATGAGACACGAGAGACCGCGGGGTAATGAAAATATCCCCACAGACGCGAGTACAGCCGCCTCACAACCAATCGAGCGAACCGAACAGACGGGCGGTCCCACGCGCGACCACATCAAGACGACCCGGCACGCCGGAAAATTAGCCGACCAACCGAACTGGATGAGAGACCTGTTCGCACAACTCAGCGGAGCCTAAAGATGGAACACTCACTCATCAACCGGCGCAAGCTCGCTGGCGTCGAGTTCCTCGTTAAGAAATTTCTCACCAGTCTCGGTCAATCGGTAGAGGCCTTCTGTGTCGGCAGGTCGCTCAACGAGATTGTATCTCCTCAATTCAGACAGGCGTGTACTGGCGTGGCTGCGGCTCGTGACGCCAAAATTGTCCAGGGCCTGAGGAGTCAGGTTACCCTCATCACGAATCATTTCCATGATTCGCTCATCAACGGGACGCATCCAGTCAGCACGCTGTCGAACCACATCGCCATTAGAGGCTCTTGTAGCCATAGTGTTACCGGTGTGTTGCCTTACGAGCTTACACCGTATAGATTTGCTGGTGTTTCGTTTTCTAATGGTTGTAGACCGTTAGCAAATTATTTGTAGTGGGAGGCTTAACTGGCACTTGACCCAGCCCCTCGCGGGAAAATCCCGCCGTGTACCAGCACGACGGGGGCTCGGGTCACTCCCTGCAAGGAGATTTGACCGAGCATGAGACACGAGAGACCGCGGGGTAATGAAAATATCCCCACAGACACGAGTACAGCCCCCTCACAACCAATCGAGCGAACCGAACAGACGGGCGGTCCCACACACGACCGGCCCGCGCCGACCGACCACAGCCCCACTGTGACGGTCCGGGGGGTGGTCGGATGAGTACGAACACCGACGAAAAGCACTACCACGGGGAGTGCGATTGCGGCCTCGAGTTCGACTTTCCCGCACCCACGCCGGTCGGCTGGGGGACCCGCGTCTCGGTGCGGGTCACGTGCCCGAACTGTGACGCGATAGTGCCGCTGTACCTCGACGGCTACGAAGAGACCGCCGAGCGTCCCGAGTGGCTCGTCGACGACCCCGACGTTCGCTTCGGGGCGACGCCGTCAATCGACGCCAGCGACATCGTCGGAGGGATTGCGGGACCATGACGCTGGACTGGCCCGCTGGCTGGGACCGCACCCCGCCAGCCCGCCGCGAGAGAGCGCGGAAGTTCGAGGCCTCGCTGGGCAGCACGACCCAGAGCCTCGAAGGCGAACTCGACCGGATGGGCGTCGACGACTGGCGCGCCTCGATTGGCAACCAGCACACGAAATCGAACGGTCTCCCGCGACACAACGCCAATCCCGACGACCCCGGATTCGTCCTCCGGTGGCACAAGGACGGCGACCAGTATGCCGTCGCCTGCGACGCCTACTCGCGCCTGCGCGACAACGTCCGAGCGGTCTACCTCTGGATTCACGAGACGCGGATGCGCGGCAACCGACCGGTCGAGACCGGCGACGCGGAGTTCGCTGCTGCTCGGCTCCCGGCGGGTGACGACGCGGTCGCTGCGGACCCGCCACCTCACGAGGTCCTCGGCGTCGCGAAAGACGCACCCGAAAGTGTCGTCGAGTCGGCCGCACGAGCGCTCATCAAGGAACACCATCCCGACGCAGGCGGCGACCGGGAGGCGTTCAAGCGCATCCAGCGCGCCCGGGAGGTGATGCTCGATGGGTGACTCTGGTGGACTCTGCTGGGACCATCACGACTGCCCGACAGAGGACTGTGATGGGGAGTTGCAACAGCAGGACAAGGTGAATGTGGTCTGCCTTTCCTGCGACGGTTGGTGGAGTCACGTCGCCGGCTCGACGACGCATTTTCTGGTGACAGCGACCGGGGAGAAGGTCCTCGAAAAGCCCATCGCAGTGACAGATGGCGGCCCGCTTCCGGCCGATTTGAACCACCGGAGCGGCGAGTTCCTCGGTGAACTCAATGGACTGGTCGTTCGCGGCCCATGTGAAGAGACGGGTCTGCCTGTCCTCGAAATCCACGGTGAGGATGGCATGGCTGCTGTCGAGTGTCCGGAAACGGCAGTAGGTGGACTCACAGAGACAGCGGCAGAGATTCGACTGGCAGTTGACCAGCAGGAGGGCAGAGCGCTATCTGAAAACGAGACTATGCAGGAGGTCGCGGGTACAGCAGTCTTGGTACAGACCCCGGAGATGACTCGCTCGAAGTGGCATCACTCGGTCGAGTTTGACGGCCAGCATCATCGTCTCGCCTGCGGTGACACAGTCGAGTGCGATTCTATCGAGACCGTTGAGACGGCTGTCGTCGCGGCGTGGCAGACGGAGACGACAGGAGCGAACAGATGCTCCGAGTGTCACGAGTCGATTCTGGCACTGCAGGCAGAGACAGGCGATTCTGGAGGTGACTCCCCATGAGTACGGATTCAGACGACAGTGACAATCAAATCCTGACCGACAGTGAGCGCGAATCGATTGAATGGTTAGCCAACGATGACGACCCGGAACTCGCGCGTATCGGCGAGTTCCTGCTTCAGTCGTTCGAGGCCAGGGAGGAGACGAGATGATGCAGGTCGTCGACAGACAGGTGGCCAGCTTTGGATTCGATGGTTCGCCGCACGTCGATGAGGTCTTTCCGGTCGTCGGGGTCGGTCCTCTCGATGAGTGCCTCGTCGAGCCGGTCGGTCAGTTCGTCGACGAGCTGGCTGGCTTCCACATCGACGCTCGCGTGGCAGTGCATGCAGAAGGGCCGGTCCTGTGGTGTCGGTTCACCGCAGCGCGGGCAGTCGATGGTCGCGATGGGGTCGTGTTCTTCCTCGGAGACGTCCAGGCCGTGTGCGCGAGCGAGTTCGCGGTCGGATGCGTCGTCGAAGATGGCGATGTAGCGGCCGGCCACGTCGCTCCCGCGACTCCAGCCGTGGTGTTCTTCGAGGACGGCTTGGCTGACGCCTTGGCTGGCCAGGAAGGACGCACTCGATTTCCGGAAGTTGGTGAAGGTGATTGGCTTCGAGACCTCGGCTTTCTCGCCCGCTCGCTTGATGATGTCGTTGCAGCGCTGGTAGGAGAGTTGACTGGTGCCGTCGTTGAGTTGGCACCAGAGCGGGGCTGTGCTGGAGTCGCCTGCGGGGTGGCTGTCGAGCCATTGGGCGAGGTGGCCGCTGGAGACGAACAGTGTCACCGAGCGTTGGCCTTGTTTGCCGTCGAGAGAGAGTTTCATCCCGTGTTTCCCGTCGCTGACATCGCCGACGCGGAGGTCCAAGAGTTCGCCGGCCCGTGCTCCGGAGTCCCAGGCGACGGCGATGAGCGATTTGTCTCTGGCGTTGTGGACGGCTTTGGTCATCGGGACGATGTCTTCGTCCCAGTCGAGCATGTCGGCGGCGTCGGGCGTCGGGTTGTAGCTTCGCGAGGTGGTCGATGGAATCCAGTCCAGCGGCTCTGGCACGTCGTCTCCGTCGGTGACGTGCTTGCCGAAGACTCGCAGTGCGACTCGCATGTCTCGGTTCGTTTCTTCGTTGTCGTATTGGCGGTTGATCCAGGCGACGAGTGTTTCGGCGGCGTCTCGATTGTTGAGCGCGTCGGCGAGGGAGACGTCGGGGGTGGTGTTGGGGCCTTTGACGGTTTCGACGACGCCGGCGAGTGTTTTGCAGTGTCGCAGCAGTTTGAGGTGGCGTTCTGTGGAGTATTGTCGGAGGCCGAGTTGTTTGTCGAATTCTTGGAGCAGGTCGCGGTCTGTTTCGTCGAGGTCGTCGTGGGTGGCGATTGTCTCGCGGTTGCTTTGGAGACGACGGGTGGGGGCGTTGGTCATTACAGGCGTGACACGTTGTTTGGGACCTTAAACAGATGGTACAAGTCCTGCGCCCGGACCTTTTTACCGCGAGTAAACACAAGCAGTCAACCGGTCGACGGGCTGGCTCTCGAGTTATTCCCGGCCTTTCTGAGAGTTTAGTTTACGTTCAGATGCACCGTTCGTCGGGACAGCGACCCACACTGCTAGATGGCAGGAAAATCTCTGTTTGAGCAACGACAACATATAACATTTGGGCTCAAAACTGATAACTGTCGGTAACAGATAAACACACAGAGACAGTCCACTGTCACATCCAGCGGGCCACCGGGGCAACGGCAGAAAGGCTGTGCCCGCGAGTGTGACAGTATGGGAACGACAGCGTACCGGACACGGTATCGGAGCCGACAATGAGGGGCCAGACAACCATAGATTTCGCCATCGGTATCGCGATTTTCCTCGGCGTGGTAGTGTTTGCCTTCTCGTTCGTTCCGGGCATCCTCCAGCCGTTCGAACTCTCGGGCGAAGAGAACCCCTCGTTGTCGGATAGGACTGCAGATGCACTCTCACAGGAACTGCTCGGTTCGGCCGACCAGCCGTACGTCCTCGACCGATACTGTGCGGTCGCGTTTTTCAACGACTCGAACGACGCGGCAAGTGATTGTAACTACGACAGCGGCTCGTTATCGTCGATTTTGAATCTCGATTCGACACACAATATAAATATCTCGGTCAGAGGGAACGTCACCGCGGGCGGTAATGCAGAGCAACTCTGTTGGACCGACACGTCGCCCGCAAGCGCCGGCGAGTCTGGGCTCGTCGAGCGCAGCCACGCCGAGTGTACGTCCGATGCAGTCGTGTTGGCACGGGGCGAGAACGTGGTAGACGAGGGGAGTGGAACAATCACGGCCCGGCGAGTCGTCTCGCTGCACGGGCAGTCAGTCACACTGGAGGTGGTGTTATGGTAGCCGGCGACGGCCGCGGACAGGCTCTTACCCTCGAAGCGGTGGTTGCGTCGGTTCTGATTCTCGCCGCTATCGGGTTTGCACTCCAGATGACAGCCGTTACGCCACTGTCTGCGAGCACGTCGAGCCAACACGTCGAGAACCAGCTTCAATCGACGAGCGAGGGGGTCCTCGACAGCGTTGCGGACACGGGCGCCCTGCGCGAAGCAGTGCTGTACTGGAACAAGACCACAGGCGAGTTCCACGGCGACGCGAGCCCGTTTTACCGGTCTGGACCGCCGCCGAACGCCTTCGGTGACGCGCTGTCGGCAGCATTCGGGACCCGAAACGTCGCGTACAACGTCTTCGTCCACTACCAGACTGGCGACGGTATCGCGACACAGCAGATGGTCCGGCAGGGACAGCCCAGCGACCACGCAGTGAGTGCCTCCCACACACTCGTACTCACGACTAGCGACCGACTCGTCGGCCCCGACGAGAGGGGCCCACGGCTCGGCGCGGTGACTGACGACGAGTTCTACGTCGCCCGGCGCAGCAGTGGACCGTACTACAATCTCGTCCGCATCGAGGTGGTCGCATGGTGCATCTAGACGACCGTAGCCAGGTCATCCTCGTCGCCGCGTTCCTGCTCGCGGTCTCGTTTGTGGTGCTCGCACTCGTGGTCAACTCCGCAATCTTCGCCGAGAATATCGCGACGCGAGACGACGTGGCGGGCTCACACGACGCCCTGGAGTACCGTGCCGAAGTGCAACAGAGCGTCGGTGCCGTCCTCACGGCCGTCAACCACAACGACACGCTCGGCGAAACCACCCTCGAAGAGACGGTGGCTACTCTCTCGGCCGAGGGCGCCATTCTCCAGTCGACGCAGGGTCGGCTGGTCAACGTAAGCGTCGACAGCGTCGAGACGGGAGCGACCAGAATCGCACAGACGAACGCGAGCCGGAACTTCACCAGCATCGGCGGCGACCAGGCGTGGAACCTCACAGACGACAGCGTCGAGTCGGTGCGCAATCTCCGGCTGAACATCACCGACCCGGACGCCGCCGCCGGCTCGTTTTCGCTCGTCGCAAACGATACCGACACCGGGGGAGCCGACTGGCGGCTGCAGGTGAGCGAGAACAGCGGCGATATCGAGGTGACGGTGTCGGTCGATGGCGGCCCAGACAGAGCGTGCGTACGGCCCCACGACAACGCCACCGTCATCGACGTTACCGGTGGAACAGTCGGAGGGACGCCCTGTCTGGCGCTCGGACAACTCCAAAGCGACGCCGGAACGACGCAGTGGATTGGTGCGGACATCGGCAGCAGCTTCAGACTCGAACTCGAGGAGGCAGACGCAGTGACAGGGCAGTATTCGATGGTCCTCGGGACAGCCGGCAGCCCGAAAACGAGCGCCCTGCAGACGAGCCAGCAGTCTGACGAGCCGTTTGCAGTCGCGGCCATCTACAGTGTCACCGTCAACTACGCCTTTTATACACCGGCAGTCGGTTACGAGACAGCGGTCCGGGTCGCCCCTGGGGAGGTGCCGGCATGAGGGCGCCACCGGCCGATGGCTCGGACCGCTCGGTGTCGGTCGCGCTGAACTACGTCCTCGTCCTCGGTATCTCGACGGTCCTGATTGCCGGACTCTTGGTCGCCGGAACCACTTTCGTCGAGGACAACCGCGAGCGCGTCATCGACAGCGAACTGACCGTCATCGGCAGCCACATCGCCGGCAACATCGAGCAGGTCGACCGGTTTGTCGACGCGAGTCGGACAAACGCCGGCACAGCGCCGGCCGTCGCGTACATCAATCAGTCCTTCGAGGAGCGTGTCACCGGCTCGACGTACTCGATTGAGGTCGTCGACGGCAACCCCCCACAACTCCGCCTGCGCTCGGTCGACCCCGCGGTGACAGTCCAGGTAAACGTGACGGTGAACGCCGACATCGCGGAGACGACAGTCGAGGGTGGGACAGTGTCTATCTACTACGACACCGGGGCCGACAGGCTGGTGGTCACCGATGGATAACGCAAACAGGGGCGTCAGCGAGGTGCTCGGCTACGTCATCATCTTCGCCCTCGTCATCGCCGTCATCGGGTTCGTGACCGCTCTGGGAATCCCAGCACTGCTCGACGTTCAGGACAGCGAGCAGGCATCGAGCGCCGAGCGGGCGTTCGACGTTGTCGGAGAGAACATGGCCGCGGTATACGAACGTGGCGCACCGAGTCGGGCGACAGAAATCGACCTCACGGCCACCGAACTGTTCTATGGCACCCCCGTGACGATGAACGTCACCGTCAACGGGAACAGCACTGTGACAGATATCCGCCCGGTGATACTGCGCGTCGACGACGACACGAGACTTGTCTACGAGGGCGGAGCCATCTTCCGAGACGAAGGAGACGGTGGCTTAGTCCTCCGCGAGCCGCCGATGCTGATAGACGACACTCGTCTCCACCTCCCGGTCATCGGGACGACTGCACCAGCAATCGAGTCTGCGGGCGGCACGACGGTACTGCTCCGTGGCGAGTCGGCGGGTGAGTCGGTCCTGCACTCGGGGACAAGTGGGTCGAACAGTGTGACCATCGCCGTCGAGTCGCCGCGATACGACCTCTGGGAGCGATACTTCGTCGAGCAGGCGGGAATCGACCCGAGCGACTGTACAGTCGATACCGGCGCCGAGTCCGTCGAGTGCCAGACCAGCACGGAGACGGTCTACGTGACTCTCCAGAAAATCGAGGTCGAGATTCTCGTCTAGCTGATGTCGATGCCGTTCTCAGTGATGTGGAGGTAGGTGATGCTGACGACAGACGCGTCCTCGGGAATCGTCCGCTCGTCTTCGAGCGCGGTGTCGAAGTGAACCCGTCCGCCGTCACCGTTCTCGATAATCACTTGGCCGGCAACCGCGGCCCCGTAGACGTGGTCTTCGACCGTTATCGTAGAGGTCATGTCCGGTGCGTAGACTGTCCCGACGAGTTCCGCTGAGACAGTTGCGTCGAAGTCACTAGCACCGTAGATGGTGGTAATCGTCGCGTTGTGGGTGTCTGCCGTCGTCAGTGATGCGCTGATGTCGACGGAATCGTTGACAAAGACGGTGAAATCGTGCTCGCCCTCGACTGTGATTGGGTTGTCGATGGTCAGGTCCTCGACGCCGAGTGTCACGTCGCCGTCGGTCGTGTTCACTTTGGTGATACCGCTGACTGTATCGTTGTAGTACGTTCCTGCAGTCAGTTCGGTACCCGGCGTCTGCTCGTCGGCGAGAGAATCGAGATTCTCCGAGACAAACGGTGCTATCGACGGGGTCGTCGGGACAGCGGAAATCTGCTCGTTACTCCCTACGTCGCAGTTACCACCCGCGTTGAACGAACGTACGTACCGAATGGCCCCGGTCACCTCGGCGGAGCCTTTACACGTGAAACTCTCGGCTGTGACGTTCCCGTAGATGTATGGATTCCCGCCAAAATCGACGGCACCCGTAACTGACAGGTCAGCTGTTTCGGCCCGCGTGGCGTACGTCCCCGCCGATGAGTTGTACGCATCGATGGTCGGGTCGTCTTTGTCGCTGTTCCCTTTCCCCTGGATGTCGAAGTCACCGGCCGTCGTCGTGATAGCGTTCTCGTATGTCTGTGTCCCGATTGGCGTGACGAGAGTCAACTGTACGCGCTGTGCGGAGTGGTTGTACTCGACGCCGCCGTCGGTCCGCTGTTCGAAGTACTGTCCCCAGCCCTGGTAGTACTCGCTTTGGACGGTGAGTATCACCTTGTGGTCGTCGAGAGGGTTCGTCCGGTTGGCGTCCGAGCCGAGAGGGAACAGTCGGCGCTCACCGGTCTGTGTCACCGTCGCCGTGTTGCCTGCCAATCCGTCACCGGTGATGTTCACGATTGGGAGGGTGAGTGTCCCGTTACGGTAGTGAAACTCCGGTGGCGACACCAGCGTGCCGTTACCCCCGGCCGCCCGGAAGACGCCGCCGCCCTGATAGCCGAGTCGTGCCCCGCCGTTGTCGAACTCCAGCGTTCCCAGCGTGACCTCGACCAGCGGGTCGGCCCACGACGGCGTCGAGCCGTCAGTCCGGTTTTCGAGTTTGACACGTAACGTGCCGGCGTCGCCGTCGACAGTGAACTCGTCACCGGTCTCGGCCGGCAGCGGAATGCGCTGTGACCGGGCCTCGCCGAGGGCGACCAGTCCGGCCTTCGAATCGAGCTGTGTCAGCGTCTGCTCGGCCCTGTCGACCGACAGCCGGTCCTCGGTGTCGTTGATTGCGGTCGCTCCCAGCGTAACGACGGCAGCAGCACCGGTAATCATAATTCCGAGCATGAGGACGACAGCGACAGCGTTGCTCTGTGCCCTGTTCGGCACCGCACTGTGCCGCTCGTCCTCACCGGCGTTCATCGCCCCTGCCTATGCCGGGCGTACTGATAAGCATGCTGCAGAACCCGAGTGAACGGCGTCTCTGTCCCGACAGCCGGGCCACACACTGGCAGCAGCGGAGTACTTATCCCCGCGCTCGGACCTAAAGATAACAATGTGTGTATCCCGCTCATCAGCCAGCGTCGTTCCAGGGGGGCGGTTGGTGGGGGAGCGAGTACACAAGAGGGTGAAACGATGACGGCAACGGAACAGCGAGACAACGCCGCCGTGACACCACTGGTCGGCGTCGTATTGATGCTCGCTGTCACGGTGACGGTGGTCGCAATCGCCGTGCCGCTCGTGTTCACCCAGACCGACGCAGTTACCGACGACCAACCCAGTGTCGACCTCGGATTCTCGTACACGGAGGCCGTCGCGTCGGACGAGGCAGATACCTTCGGTGTGACGGCTGGGGACGCCGGTATCGACGCCGACGGACAGCTCACAGTTATCTTCAGCTCGGGAGATGCAATTCCAGCCGGCCGGCTCACCATCAGCGGTACCGAAAGCTCGGGTAACCTTGTGGCAGATGCCGACCGCTTCGGGACGGGTGACGAGGTGACTCCCGCCGCAGAGATTACCGTCTGGGCGGCCAGAGGAGAGACAGTCCAGGTCCGCTGGACGGCAGAGGACGGCGAGGAGTCAGCACTACTGGGGACGTTCACCGTTCGGCCGACCGACTGAGCGCAGGCACGCTGTTGGCGTCACAGAAAAGTAACCGTTAACAGGCCCGACCGAGTGTACTCAGGTGGGAACGCACGGCCGCAAGTCTGACTCGCCGTCCGCTTGGGCGGCTTGGGATTGCGGTAGTGTCACCCGCCGACAGCGGCTGCCGAGACGCGACAGCCGTTCGGCGGACATTACACGCCGCGTTTGGTCTGTGTTCCAACCAGATACACATGGCACGAATGCATACGCGCCGCCGTGG
Source organism: Halovenus aranensis (assembly GCF_900100385.1). GTDB lineage: Archaea > Halobacteriota > Halobacteria > Halobacteriales > Haloarculaceae > Halovenus > Halovenus aranensis. The sequence goes on along the minus strand of NZ_FNFC01000002.1, from coordinate 110,152 downwards.
CTCGTCCGATTCGGACAAGCCGGCGGCAGACGAACCACCGGAGTGGAGCGACGTCGACGCGGACGCCGTCGAAGACCGCGTCGTCGAACTGGCAGAACAGGGGCACAGCCCCAGCGAAATCGGCGTCATCCTCCGTGACGAGGGTGTCCAGGGTACGCCGGTTCCCGACGTGTCTCTCGTGACCGACAAGAAGGTGACAGAGATTCTCGACGAACACGACGCCGAGCCCGAGATTCCCGAGGACCTGTACAACCTTCTCGAGCGGGCAGTGCGCCTGCACGACCACATGGACGAAAACCAGACCGACTACCAGAACAAGCGCGCACTCCAGAACACGGAGTCGAAGATTCGCCGCCTCATCAACTACTACCGCGGCGACGAAATCGACGAGGACTTCTCGTACAGTCCCGACCTCGCCCGAGAGCTGCTATAGATGTCCACGACCGGCCGTTCCGACGGGTCCACGCCTGCGGCGAGTGACATCGCCTCCCGACTCCGGGCGGCAGAGTTCGTCAGGCTCGTCGCCGACGCGACCGGCGATGCCGTCGCCGCGACCGGCCTCCTTGCGACGGCGCTCGAAGGCGATACCATCGCCCACCAGTGTTCGGTCGTTCCCGTGCCGGCGTCGGCACAGCGAGAGACCGACGCGGACCTGACAGTCGGAGTCGGCCGTCACGCGACAGACGCAGACATCACAATCGGCACGGCCGGACCACCGGCGAGTTCGACGGCACTCGCCGTCGCGGAAGCGTTCGAGACGATTGATTACGAACTCGCGCTCGCGGGCATCACGGCTGCCGGGGCGGTTCCGGCGAGTGACACGCTCGCCGCCGCCGAGGCACGCGGTATCGAGCGCCGGCCAGGCGTCGCCGTTCCGACCGCCAACCTCGAAGACGGGCTGGCTCACGCCACGCTCGTGTACGCCCCCTTCTCGGGAGACACCGACGCCACAGCGGCCACGCTCACAGCCCTCGATTCGGCAGAGACAGACGAGGAGACACAGCGGCGTGTCGCCTCCATGGTCGCCTTCGAGGTGTGTAGCGACGACGGGAACGCGCCACAGGCAGCCGAGGCAGTCGAGCGGTTTCTCCGTCCGTTGGCGACAGTCGGCGGCCGATTCGAGACGGTCGAAGGGTTCGGTGACGTTCTCGACGCGACGGCGCGCGAGCGGCCGGGACTCGCTGTCCCGCTCGTTCTCGGCGCAGTCGAGCCAGAACAGGCACTCGACGTGTGGCGAACCCACGGGCAGCGAGCCCACGAGGCCGTGAGTTCGGCGTCGACAGGTCGGTACGATGGGCTCTACGTCGTCCGCTGTGACGGCGACCAGCCCGTTGGCACGCTGGCACGCCTTGTCGCGGCGTACCGCTCGCCGGAGCCGCTCGTGGTGGCCGTTGACGACAGCGAGGCCGCCGCAGTGGCTGTCGAGGAACGCGATGCCGACCTCGGCTCGCGCGTCGAGACAGCCGCGAGACGCGTCGACGGCCGCGGCGGAGGAACGGCAACCGTCGGCCGGGCACAGTTCAGCGGCGACCCGACAGCGTTCGTCGCCGCGTTTAGGGAGGTACAATGAGTCGGCGAACACGCATCGAGTCGACGTTCGACGACGAAGGGACGGCCCGCCAAGTCGCAGCCACGCTCCGGCCGGACAACACGCCGGAGATGGAGACGACGGTCGACGGGACGGCGGTCGTGACCACAATCGAACGCGAGACGACGGGCGGTCTGCAGGCAACAGTCGACGACTACGTCGTCAATCTTCAGGTCGCAGCACAGCTCACAACCACGGACGGGGAGACGTCCACCACAACGACAGACAACAATGAGTGAACGTTCAGTCTCACGACAGAAGCAGCAGAAACGCTGGTACACCGTGCTCGCTCCCGAGCAATTCGACCGCGAAGAGCTCGGCGAAACGCCAGCAGACGAACCGGACAGGGTACTCGGCCGAACCATCGAGACGACGCTGGGTGACCTTCGAAACGACGCAAGCGACAACAACACGAAACTGACCTTCAAAGTCTCCGAGGTGGCCAGCGAGAGCGCATACACGGAGTTCATCAAACACGAACTCACCCGTGACTACATGCGTAGCCTGGTCCGCCGTGGCTCCTCGAAGGTCCAGGCCTACGTGACAGTGCTGACTACCGACGACTACCGCGTCCAGATTCAGCCTGTCGCGCTGACGACAAAGTCCGCCGACGAGAGCCAGGAGAAGGCAATTCGCCGGACGATGATTGACCTCATCGAGGACGCGGCCGCGAACCGCACCTTCGAGGAACTGGTCGACCGCGTCGTCAACGGCGACCTCTCCTCGGCAATCTACAACGAGGCAAAGACCATCTACCCGCTTCGCCGCGTCGAAATCCAGAAGATGACCCTCGAAGCCCGACCCGAAGAGGTCGCCGTCGAGGAAGAGACCAGCGTCGGCGTCGACGACGAGTAACTTCGCAGTTCACTTTTCTGAGAGTCCGTCTTCGGCAGCCGGACGATTACGCATCGTCGACAAGTTGTGCCTCGACCTCGTAGAAATCCAGACTGTCTGTTTCGTCGTGGATACCCTCGAACACGAACTCACGCTGTATCTCGGTCGCGCCCGACAACTCAAGTGGCTCTGTCTGTGTCCACTGCTCGGACTCACCCTCCTCGGGCTCGTAGCGAAGCACTACTTCGACCGTGCTCTGTTTTGTGTCCTGAAACCCGTTCTCGACAGACACCTGAATCTTGAGATTCCCGCCCGGCTGGAGGCTAAAAGCGGTGTCGGTGACCAGAAACTCCGGCTGTTCGTCGTCGGTACAGCCCGCAAGCGAAGCTGCCGTGAGGGAACCAAGCAGGCCTAGGCACCGTCGGCGCGAAAGTGACTCCATGGTACGTGATTCGGGATTCTCCAGACTTGTACGTTCTGCATCCAGACAGTGTCAGCCTTCGAGTCTAAATTCGAGACGCTCGACATCTTCTCCCTTGGAAGTACACTCGACAATGTCGATGTGACCGACCTCACCGAGGCTGTCGACGTGGGTCCCGCCACACGGGCACATGTCGAATTCCTCGATTTCGACGACCCGAAGCGGGTCGACAGAGTCGGGAATCAGATCGAGTAGCGCACGGCCCTCGTCGACGTCGCGCTCGACCGCCTCGCGCGGCCGGTTCGCCTTGGTCACGCCGTAATCCTCGTCGATTGCGTCGTTCGAGCGGCGCTCGATGCGCTCGATATCCGCCTCGTCGAAGTCCGCCGGCTCGAAGTCGATGCGTGACCGGTCTGGATAAACCTGGTTGCCGGCCGTCGTGGCGTCGTACTCGTCGAGAACGACACGGGAAACGACGTGCTGGGCGGTGTGCATCCGCCGGAGTTTCTCGCGGCGCTGCATGTCGATGGCTCCCTCGACTGTCGTCCCCTTGGCGGGCGGGTCACCGGTCATCGACTCGACGTAGTGGCGCACGTCGCCGTGGTTCTTACGGGCGTCCGTGACAGTCGCCTCACCGCCGTCCCACGAGAGCGTGCCGTGGTCTGGCGGCTGGCCGCCGCCCTCGGGGTAGAAATACGTCCCGTCGAGAACGATGTACTCCTCGGTGGCATCGGTCACTGTTGCGGTGAACTCGGTCGTGCCGTCGTCGTCGGGCAGGTACAGCAACTCTGTCATGCGAATACCTTGCAGACACATCCTAAAGAATCGGTCGGACGGAGACGACGAGTCGAATCATTTTAAAGGCCGTCCCGGCTACGTTGGGATACCAATGGCCATCAAACCTGCCTACGTCAAGAAAACGGGACGACTCCTCATGGAGCAGTACCCCGACGCGTTCGGACCGGACTTCGAACACAACAAGGAAGTCGTCAACAAGCTCACCAACATCGAGTCCAAGGGCGTCCGCAACCGCATCGCTGGCTACGTCACGAGCAAGCAAAACACCGGACAGCCCGCATAGGTCGTCTCTCACACTGCCGACGCGCTGGCGGTCGTCTCTCTCACCGGTATCTTTTCGCGACGCCAACCAGTTAGCTGTGGCTGTAAGAGCCGAAACACCGCCAGCAGACGACGCGACGCCGACAGAGCCCCGTGACCTCGACCACGAGCGCCATCGGACCTCATGAGCGAGTATCGAAGCCTCATCGGTACGTCCTCACTCCCGGCGTTTTTCGTGCTCGGAGACGGCGAGTGTATCGAGTGGATAACCGACCGAAAGTCCGGAGCTGAACTCGGCGAAACTGTCGAGCGCTACCGCTGACACGGAGAGACGATTCGCTTGGGCCGGTGGTAATTACGCATAAAACTAACGGCAATAGTGTCCGATAAACGCCGGGACTGGACGCCGCCGATTGGAACAACAGCGACGTGGCCGCCACGGCGAGCGTGCCCAGGCTTGTCACAATCAGGCCCGTTAAGTTCGTGTAGGCCAACAGTCGTATATGAGTCAGGAAACCGACCTAGAAGAGCTTCGGCGTGGGACCGACCTCGTCAAGCGCGGATTCGCCAAAATGCAGAAGGGGGGCGTCATCATGGACGTCGTCAACGCCGAGCAGGCTCGCATCGCCGAGGATGTGGGTGCAGTGGCAGTCATGAACCTCGAAGCCGTGCCGGCAGACATCCGCAAACGCGGCGGCGTTGCGCGGATGGCCGACCCTGCCTCGCTGAAAGAGATTATCGACGAAGTCTCGATTCCAGTGATGGGGAAAGCCCGTATCGGTCACACGACCGAGGCACAGATTCTCGAATCCGCCGGTGCCGACATGATAGACGAGTCGGAGGTCCTGACGCCGGCAGACGATAGATACCACATCGACAAGCGCGACTTTACCTCGCCGTTCGTCTGTGGCGCGCGAAACCTCGGCGAAGCGCTCCGACGCATCGAGGAAGGAGCGGCGATGATTCGGACCAAAGGCGAGGCTGGGACCGGCGACGTGAACCAGGCGGTCCACCACCAGCGCAACATCAAAAGCGCAATCAGGAAGCTCGAAGGGATGAGCCACGAGGAACGCGAGCGCTGGGCCCGCGAACACGAAGCACCCGCCCACCTCGTCCACGACACCGCCGAGCGGGGTCGCCTGCCGGTCGTGAACTTCGCCGCCGGCGGTATCGCGACGCCCGCCGACGCGGCACTGATGATGCACCACGGCTGTGATGGCATCTTCGTCGGTTCGGGTATCTTCGGCGCAGAGAATCCCCGGGCGATGGGCAAAGCTATCGTCGAGTCGGTCAACAACTGGGACGACCCCGACACGCTCGTCGATATCGCCACCAACGTCGGCGAAGGGATGGAAGGAGACGCGAACGCAGACCTCGACGACGACGAACAGCTCCAGCACCGCGGCGTCTAAAAGGCGGCTTCTGTTTTACTCGTTTCCGACGAGTTCGTTGTAGGCACCGACGCCGATAAGCGAGACAGCGCCGAAGACGCCTGCTCCAGCGACGACGGAGCCGAAGTTCATTCCGCTACCGCCACCTCGACTGTAGCTCGTGAGGTCGGTTTCGACGTTGTCTTCGCCGACGACGACGACGCCGAGCATGCCGAGTGTCTTGTGTGGTACACAGAAATACTGATGTACTCCCGCCATGCTCTCGTCGAATTCGACTTCGTACGTGAATCCCTCTTCGCCAACCAGTGACCCATCGTGGGCTTCGCGGCTGTCGAGTCCGCCTTCTTCTGCGACGACGTTGTGCGCGCCACCCTTGCCCGTCCACCGCCAGGTGATAGTCTGCCCGGGCTCGACGTAGATGGCCGGCGGGTTGAACTGGTAGCCGTTCATTCCCGCTCCGACATCAACGATGACCTCGTCGGTGCCGCTGGCATCGGCCGTGGTTCCGTCCCACTCCGCCTCCGAGAGATAGCCGCCGTATGCGCTACTCTGTGCCACAGCGGACCCCGAACCGGCTGTACCGAGCGTTACCGCGCCGGCCACGGTTCCGACGCCGGCCTTGAGTGCTTGCCGTCTCGTCACCGCTGGCGTTGACTCGTGTTCGTCCATATACCCCATACTCACACGTTCCAACGTATAAATCGATTGTTCCATATCGGTTCGTATCCGCGTCGGGCAGAACCGAGATCCGCGCTGTCGCCTGTGGGAGTGATCTGTGTTCAGTCGGCCGCGTCAGCTTCGAGTTCGAGGAGGGCACATACGTCGTCGTCGGCGTCGAAACAGTCGGGACACTGAGGTTGTCGGTCGATAATCGTATCGAGCCGTTCGGCCACCGTCTCGTCGATAACTGGTTCGAGTTGCTGGGCTTCCGTTCGGAAGTCGTCGACTTCCAGCACCTCGACGAGGAAGCGCTCGATGATACAGTAGTTCTGGAGTGCGTCCCTGGCGCGGACGATGCCATCGTCGGTCAGGTCGACACCCTTGTACTTCTCGTGGTTGCAGAGGCCGTCGTTTTCGAGTTTGCCAATCATCTCGTTGGCACTCGCGGGACTCACGTCGAGCATCTCCGCGACTGCACCCGTCGATGCCGGACCGTCTTCGATTTCCTGGACGAGATAAATCGCCTTCAGGTACTGGTTTGCTGTGTTCATAGCTCCCTCCCGTCGCTGTTGCGTGTCATTCTCGCTCCTCCATCAGTGTCGTGACTTCCTCGACGCCGGTCTCCTCTTCCTCGCGAATCGACGCGAGTTCATCCAACAAGACCGACCGGTCGATACTGAACTCGGCCTCGGAGGCCTCGATAGCCTCGATGAGGTCGTCATAGAACTTGTAGGCAGTCTCCTCGTTACAGAGCTGGTCGTAGAGAACGCCGTCGAAGTCCTGGTCTGACTCGTAGCGCTGTTCGACAAGTGTCTGAATCTCACCGAACGGAATCGTCTCGGCGTCGAGCCCCTCGACCAGCGCTTCGATGCGCTCGCGGTGGTCGGCCGACTCCTCGGCGGCCTCGGTGAGCAGTCCCCGGATGTCGTCGTCGATGTCCTCCAGTTCCTTGGCGTGTTTCGCTGCCCGCGCCTCGACGACTTCCTCCAGAACGACGCCAATCTGGAGGAGGCGCGCGAGCTGGTGGTCCGAGGACACAGGCGTCTGGACGCTCATCGCCACCCCGGGAGCGTAATCCCGCCTTCGGGTACTGTTCGGTTCATATTGATACGTCGGGCGTACGCCCCCTTAAACGGTTCCCTGTCGGGAAAGCGATTCACTCGCTGGAGAGTGCTGTCACCCGGCAGTTCTCGTCAAGTTCGACGTCGAGTGTGTCGTCACCGAGCGCAATCGTGGCCGTCGCAGTGACTGGGTCGGTCGTCTCACAGGCCACCTGACAGGTATCGGCGTTCGCTATCGACTGTGGACCGAAGATTATCTCACCGAGACCGTGTCCGTGCTCGGTATAAAAGCCCTGGACTGAGGGAACGCTTGCGAGCAAAATCCGTAACGGCGGTTCGAGCCCGTACCAGCACCGCTCACAGGAGACGTGGGTCTCGTAGTCGGCCCACTCTTCTTCCGAGTCTTCGGTCTCGCGGGGGTAGTCGACGGTCGTCGCCCCCCAACAGCGCGGGCAGATGCCCTGCCTCGCGAGGTTGACTCCAGAGAGCGTCCGCTTGAGGACGACCGTCGCGAGTTCCGAGAGCGACCGTCCCTGGTACGCTCCCGGTGGCGTCGGGTACCCGAGCTGCGCGCCGTGTTCCTCGCAGTTCAAAAAGAGCTGGTCTCGCTCGTAGCTGATTGTCAGCGGGTCGCCACAGTCGGGACACAGCCAGGTCGACTCCGCGGTGTGTTCGCCCGTATCCGCGCCGTAGGTACCCGAATAAATCGCCGAGACTACAGCCAGTCCCGCAGTCCGTATCCCGTACTCACCGTCTCGCTTTCCGATGAAGCCGTCGCTGAGTTTGTCCAGGTGATAGTTGAACCGGCCGCTGTCCTCGACGCCGACCCGCCGCCGGAGTTCTGAGAACTGGAGGCCGGGGTCGCCGTCGCTGAGTGCCTGCGCCAGTTCGAGCAGGATACCCAGACGCGTCTCGTCTCCGAGCACCGAGAACGCGTCTTCCGGCGAGCCGATATAGTCGGTCCCTGTCTCCTCGGTCATACTGCATGAATCCGAGTGGACAGGGAAATATTCGACGGTCGTTACGACCTCAGCAGTCGGCGAAGCACGAGATGGAGGACGCCGCCGTTCTCGACGTACTCGACGGCCGCTGGCGTGTTGAGCTGGGCCGTCACGTCGAATTCGGTGGTCTCGCCGTCGCTTTCGGCGACGACAGTAAGTTCGTCGTTCGGTTCGAGGCCGTCCTCGAGGCCGTGAATCTCGAAGGTTTCGCTACCGTCGAGCCCGAGCGACTCCCAGGAATCGCCGTCCTGGAACTGAAGTGGCAACACGCCCATCCCGACGAGGTTGTCGCGGTAGATGCGCTCGTAGCTCTCGGCGAGTGTGGCACGGATGCCGAGCAAATCAGTGCCTTTGGCCGCCCAGTCGCGGCTGGAGCCGGTACCGAACTCGATGCCGGCCATCACGATTAGCGGTGTTTCCTCCTCTTGATAGCGCATACTCGCGTCGTAGACGGTCGTCTCCTCGTCGGAGGGATGGTAGACCGTGTACCCGCCCTCCACGCCGTCGAGCATCTCGTTTTCGATGCGGACGTTGGCGAAGGTGCCACGCATCATGACCTCGTGGTTGCCCCGGCGAGCGCCGTAGGTGTTGAACTCGTGGGGCTCGACGCCGCGCTCTGTGAGCCACTGGCCGGCAGGGAGGTCCTCGCTGAAGGGTCCGGCGGGGCTGATGTGGTCGGTCGTGACCGTATCGCCAAGCGTCATCAGACAGCGCGCTCCGGCGATATCCTCGACGCCGGGCTCTTCGAGCGGGAAGTCTTTGAAGAAAGGCGGCTCGCGGATGTACGTCGACTCGTCATCCCACTCGTAGACATCGCCCGTCGGTGCTTCGAGCGCGTCCCAGCGTTCGTCGCCCTCGAAGGCGCGTGCGTATTTCTCCTCGAACATCTCGGGGGAGACGTTGTCGTGAATCGTCCGGTGAATCTCCTCGGGGTCGGGCCAGATATCTTCGAGATAGACCGGCTCGCCGCTCTCGTCAGTCCCGAGTGGGTCGGTTTCGAGGTCGATATCCATCTGACCAGCCAGCCCGTAGGCGACCACGAGTGGGGGGCTGGCCAGGTAGTTCGCGCGAATCTTCGGATGGATGCGCGCCTCGAAGTTGCGGTTGCCCGAGAGCACGCTCGTCGTCCAGAGGTCGTGTTCGTCGATGGCGGCCTCGATAGGGTCGGCAAGCGGCCCGGCGTTGCCGATACAGGTCGTACAGCCGTAGCCGACGACGTGATAGCCAAGCGCTTCGAGGTCGTCGAGCAGGTCGGCCTGTTCGAGGTACTCCGTGACGACCTTGCTTCCCGGTGCGAGCGACGTCTTGACGTAGTCGGGCACTTCGAGCCCCAGCTCGGCGGCGTTTCTGGCGAGGAGTCCGGCGGCGACCATCACCGACGGGTTCGACGTGTTCGTACAGCTCGTAATCGCGCTGACGAGGACGCTCCCGTGGCCGATTTCGACCTCTGTGCCGTCCTCCAGTGTGACGGGAATCTTCTCGTCGAGGTCGGGCCGAGAGTCGGTCACAAGGCCACCGTCGCCAGTTGCTGTGCCGGAGTCCAGAACGCCTTCCTCGGCGAGCAGGGTCGGGAAGTGCTCGTCGAGGTTGCCCATCGGAATCCGGGAATGGGGTTTCTTATGGCCCGCCAAGCTCGGCTCGACATCGCCGAGGTCGAACTCGACGGTCTCGGTGAACTCGGGGTCGTGCTCACCGAACAATCCCTGGGCCTCGAGGTACTCCCGGACCAGCTCGATGTGGTCGTCCTCGCGGCCGGTGAGTTCCAGATACTCTAGAGTCTTCTCGTCGACCGGGAACATGCTGATGGTACAGCCGTGTTCGGGCGACATATTCGCGATAGTCGCGCGGTCGGCGACCGAGAGCTGAGAGAGGCCGGGACCGTAGAACTCGACGAACTTGTCGACGACGCCGACCTGCCGGAGTTTCTCCGTGATGTGAAGCACGAGGTCCGTCGCAGTCGCGCCTTCGGGGAGGTCACCGGTGAGTTTCACGCCGACGACTTCGGGCAGTGTCATCGTAATCGGCTGGCCAAGCAGAGCGGCCTCTGCTTCGATACCGCCGACGCCCCAGCCGACGAACCGATACCGTTTATCATCGGCGTGTGGCTGTCGGTGCCGACGAGTGTGTCCGGCAAGAGCCACTGCTCGCCGTCGATTTCACGGCTGTGGACGACACGGCCGAGGTGTTCGAGGTTGACCTGGTGGACTATGCCAGTCCCCGGCGGGACGACCTCGAAGTCGTCGAAGGCCTGCTGGGCCCACTTGATTGCCTTGTAGCGCTCGGCGTTGCGTTCGTACTCCATTTCGACGTTTTTGTCGTAGGCGTCGTCGCTTCCGAAGTAATCAACGTGGACGCTGTGGTCGATGACCAGGTCGGCGGGAATCTCTGGTTCGACGATAGTAGGGTCCTCGCCCGCACGCTCGGCCGCAGAGCGCATCGCCGCGAGGTCGACAACCGCTGGAACCCCTGTCAGGTCCTGTAACACGACGCGAGAGGGATTGAACGGTACTTCGACGTCTGGTACCTCTGGCTCCCACGAAGCCGCGTTTCGTACGTCTGCCTCGGTGATTCGCTCGCCGTCGACGTTTCGGAGAACTGCTTCGAGAAGGACACGGATACTCACCGGCATCGAGTCGAGGTCACACAACCCCTGCTCTTCGAGGACCGTGAGGTCGGCCATCTTGTGCGACTCGCCATCGACCGTTACCTCCCGAACGGCACCGAATGGGTCGGTTTCTGACATGATAGCTGATAGTAGCAGGGGGGTGTTTTAACCGATTACCCATATATTCCTTATATTCATCAATCCGGCTAGGACGGACCGATATGCGGTTTACTGACAGTGAGTGGATGTGTCTATGCCTGTACAGACGTGTGTCACAGTGGAAGAAATCGCAAAAGAATGAACGCGACCGAAACGCGGGCGTCAGTTGCGGAGCCGCTGTGCGATAAGTTCCTGCGTGTCCTCACGCAGTTCGTCGACTTCGACTTCTTCGAGGACCGGGACGAAAAAGCCCTCGACGAGCATGTTGATAGCGTCCTCTTCGGGGATGCTCCGTGAGGTCAGATACAGGAGGTCTTCTTGGTCGACCTGTCCGACCGTCGCGGAGTGGCTCGCTTCGGTGTCGTGGTTGTTGATGATGAGCTTCGGCGAGGCGTCGGCCTCGCTCTCGTCAGACAGCATCAGCGTGTTCTCGCGCTGGTAGGAGTTAGTATCCCACGCGTCCTCACCGACGTCTTGGACGCCCTCGTACACCGACCGGGCGACGTCGTCGAGGACGCCACGGGTCACGAGGTCGGCAGTCGTGTGTTCGGCCTCGTGCCAGACGCGGCTCGCGAGGTCGAGGTGCTGGTCGTCGTGGCCGAAGAAGGCACCGACGATTTTGGACTCGCTGCTGTCTCCGAGCAGTCGCGTCTCGACAGAGGTCTTGGTCATCCGGGTACCGAGGTTGCCCTCAATCCAGTTGAGAGTCCCGTACTGGTCGGCGTGGCCGCGTTTGACCTGGAAGTTGTACGTCTCCTCGGAGAGGTTCTGGAGCGTACCAAACTGGACGTGGGAGTTCTCGCCGACGACGGCCTCGACGACGCCGCTGTAGTAGCGCTGGCCCTCCAGTTCGTCGCCGGTGGACTGCCGTTCGAGAATCGTCACGCTCGCGTTGTCTTCGGCGACGACGAGCGTGTAGTTGAACAGCGACCGGGAGTTCATCTCTGTCCGAATGGTCACGTCCTCGGCGGTGACACCCTCGGGGACGTAGACGACCGTCCCGGCGCTGAACAGTGCCGTCGACAGCGCAGTCAGGTAGTTCCGTTCGGGGTCGACGACGCTGCCGAACTGCTCTTCGATGAGGTCACCGTGTTCGTCGAGTGCCTCCTCCCAGGAGAGCACGTCCACACCGTCGGCGTCGACGCGGTCTTTCTCTTGTGCCCAGTCGAGCGGGTCGACCAGCGTCTCGTAGTCCAGCGAGTCGAGGTTCGTCCAGTCGCGTCCGGGCGTCCTGATGACATCGGGCATCTCCAGCCCTTCGAGCGCCTCGAAGGCCTCTAGCCGTGTCTCCAGTAGCCACTCGGGCTCGCCGAGGGACTCGCTTATCTCCCGTACCTGTTCTTCCGTCAGATTTGCGTGTACCTGCGTACTCATTACATTCACCTCGCTATCCGAGCGAACCCTCCATCTCGAGTTCGACCAGCCGGTTGAGTTCGACGGCGTACTCGATGGGGAGTTCCTCGGTAATCGGCTCGATAAAGCCGTTGACAATCATCTGCTTTGCGTCGTCGTCGTCCAGGCCACGCGACTGGAGATAGAACACGTCTTCGTCGCCGATTTTGCCGACGGTGGCCTCGTGGGCGACGTTGACGTTCGACTCCTGAATCTCCATGTACGGCATCGTGTCTGACGTCGAGTCGTTGTCGAACATCAGTGCGTCACACTCGACTGCCGTCGAAGAGTTCTCCGCGCCGTCGGCGATGTGGACCAGACCGCGGTAGTTGGTGCGGCCGCCGTCCTTGGCGACGGACTTGGATTCGATGGTCGACTGCGTGTTTGGCGCGTTGTGATAGACCTTCGCGCCGGTGTCGATGTTCTGTCCCTCGCCCGCGAAGGCGATGGTGATGTGGTTGTCGGTCGCACCGGGACCCTTGAGGATGGTGCTCGGGTACAGCATCGTCGCTTTCGAGCCCATCGAACCCGAGACCCACTCCATCGTCCCGTCACTCTCGACGATTGCGCGTTTCGTGTTCAGGTTGTAGGTGTTACGCGACCAGTTCTGCACCGTGGAGTACTGAACGTGTGCGTTCTCGCCGACGAACACCTCGACGCCGCCGGAGTGAAGGTTGAACGCGGAGTACTTCGGCGCCGAACAACCCTCGATGTAGTGGACTTCGGAGTTGTCCTCGGCGATGATGAGCGTGTGCTCGAACTGGCCCATGCCCTCGCTGTTCATCCGGAAATACGCCTGAACGGGCATCTCGACCGTCGTGTTCTCAGGGACGTAGACGAACGAGCCACCCGACCAGATAGCGCCGTGGAGTGCGGCGAACTTGTTGTCACTCGGAGGGACACAGGAGGTCATGAAGTGCTCACGGACGAGGTCGGGGTGTTCCTGAACAGCCCGGTCCATGTCCATGAAGATGACGCCCTTGTCTTCCCACTGCTCTTTCATGTTCTGGTAGACGATTTCGGACTCGTACTGGGCACCGACACCCGAGAGGGCGTTTTTCTCGGCCTCTGGGATACCCAGCTTGTCGAACGTGTCCTGAATCTCTTCGGGGAGGTCTTCCCAGTCGTCGACGCCGCCTCGTGTCTCGATGTCCGGGCGGATGTACGGGACGATTTCGTCGATTTCGATTTCCGAGAGGTCGGGCTGGCCGGGCCAGTCCGTCGGCATCGGCATCTCCTGGAAGAGGTCGAGTGCGCGGAGGCGACGCTCCAGCATCCACTCGGGTTCGTCTTTGTCCTCCGAGATGACCCGGATGGTCTCCTCGGTCAGCCCCTTCTCGGATTTGAACGCCGATTTCTCCTCTTTCTTGAACTCGAATCGGGCTTCGGTGTCAGTTTCTTGGAGGTCTTCTGAACTCATGGTGTATCACTTGGTGTTGTAGTTTCGATTAGGCCGTCTCGTAGACTTCTTCGCGGACCCAGTCGTAGCCGTCGTCTTCGAGCTGCTCGGCCAGTTCCGCACCGCCGCTCTTTGCAATTTTGCCGTCGAGCATCACGTGGACGTAATCGGGCTCGACGTAGTCGAGAATCCGCTGGTAGTGGGTAATCTGGAGGATACCAGTTCCCTGCTCGTCACGCAGCGCGTTGATTCCGTTCGACACGTCCTGCAGTCGGTCGATGTCGAGCCCGGAGTCGATTTCGTCGAGCACCGCGATTTCGGGTTCCAGAATCGCTGCCTGGAGGACCTCGTTTTGCTTTTTCTCGCCGCCGGAGAAGCCTGCGTTCAGGTACCGGCTGGCGAACTTCTCGTCCATGTCGAGAACCTCCATCTTCTCCTGGAGAATCTCCTGGAACTCGGCGACGCCGACTTCGCCCTCGTCTGCGGGACCTTCCATCGGCGAGGTCTCGTAGCCCGCGTCCTCGTCGTCTTCTTCCTCCTCTTCGCCTTCCTCGAAGAGCTCTTCGCGCTCTTCGAGCTTGGCGTTGAGTGCCGTCCGGAGGAAGTTGACCATCGTGATGCCCTCGATTTCGGCGGGGTACTGGAATCCGAGGAAGATTCCAAGCGCCGCCCGCTCGTTTGGTTCGAGGTCGAGCAGGTCCCACTCGCGCAGGTCGTCTGGCATCTCCTCGTCGAACTCGTCACCCTCAAGCTCCAGTGTGACGGAGCCGCCGGTGACCTCGTAGGCAGGGTGGCCGGCGATGACTTTCGCCAGTGTCGACTTTCCGCTCCCGTTGGGTCCCATCAGGGCGTGGATGTCGTTACTGGCGACCTCGAGGTCGACACCGCGCAGAATCGTCTCGCCGCCGTCCTCTGCTACCTTCGCTTGTAGGTTCTCGATTTTGAGTGTAGCCATTTTCTTAGGTCATCCGAAAACAGGGCTGTAAGACTCATAATGCTTTCGCATTTTAGCGGCATAATTTCTACTTTGGTAAAGAATGTTTTTGATGTAGAAAGTAAATAGCGATAGATACGATATCTTGACGAGATAAATCAAGGGGCGGTTTTGTATTACCGAACAAGAGATACCTCTCTGTCAGGTATACTGGCCCAGTCCAGTCTGTTCCTGTCCCGAACGAACCTCGTCCCAGGAGATGCCAAGGGCTTCCAGAATCCGGGCAATTGGACCTTTGAGCGTCTTGTCGAGCATCTTCTCCCAGTCGATTTCGAACTCCTCGGGCACCTGGTCGGCGTATTCGAAACAGATGACATCGGGGTCGCGCTGGAACTCTTCATACACCGGGTCGGCGTCGAGTTCGTCGCCGTTCTCTGCCTCGATTCGCTCGAAGAAGTCGGCGTGTACCCGGTCGACGTAGAGGCGCTTTGGCTTTGACCCGCGCTGGAAGTTCGTCCCCAGCACGGTGTTCGCGTACTTCGCACCCCGGACGTGTGCAGTGTCTGTGTCGTAGTTGTCCAGGCGCTTGCCGATACCGCCCGGGATACCCACGTCTTCCGGGTCAGCGTTGCCGTCCTGGAAGTCCTGAATTACGTCGTGGACGTAGGTCTTTATTTCGTCGACGTCCTCGCCTTTGACGATCATCTCGATAACGTCTTTCTGAACTCGCTTCGTGATGGGGGCAATATCCGAGCGCTGGTACTCGAATCCGGTGATGTCGATATCGTCGACGTCCTGGCCTTCCTTCCAGACGATGTGACCGGCGTAGCGTTTCTTCTTGCCCGCCTGGAAGAAGCGCCGGTACAGTTTCTCGAACTCTATCTGGAAGCGGTGGTCTGTGGCGTCGAGTTCCTCTCGTGCGAACTCGTCGTAAGCGTCGTTGATTCGCTCCTCGATTTCGAACGAGCGCTCGATTGCTTCTTCTTTCGAAACGTCCGTTCCGACGCTGACCATGACCGAGTCGGTGTCGCCGTAGATGACCTCCTTGTCGAGTTCGTTTGTCACCTGCTCGGTGAACTCGATTACCTCCCGACCCGTGGCCGTGACGGCCGCACCCATCTCTCGGTCGTAGAGGCGGAACCGGTCCCACCCGAGCACGCCGTATAGGCTGTTCATGATGACCTTGACAGCTTGCTGCTGGCGGTCGTACTGCTCGTAGGCGGCGGTCTTGGCGTCGTGGTCGTCCCGGAGTGTTTTCTTCTCCTCGCGCTCGGTCAACAGCTCGTCGACCATCTCCCGGATTGCGCCGTCGGGTTCCTTCCGGAACCGGGTCCCGTTCGGGGCGCGGTAGGTCTCGCCGTCGTAGCTCTCGGGGTCGACTTTCGTCTCCGGCGAGGCGTTGATAGTCACCATACACATCGGGTAGAGTGACTTCAGGTCGAGCACGCTGACGTTCTCCCGGACCCCGGTGATGGGGTCGAAGACCGCGCCGCCCTCGTAGTCCTCGCTCTCCTGTTGACCTTTCGATGGGAGGGCGAACTCGTCGTGGAGCTTGTGGAGGACGTACATGTCGACGGCGTCGCCGGGTGTGGTGGCGTCTTCGAGCTTACAGCCGACGAACTGGCGTACCTCGTTCCAGAAGGCGACGATGTTCTGTTCGCGGTCGAGTTCGACACACAGCTCCACGTCGCGGAGGTTGTACTCGAGTAGTCGTTCGGGGTCGTCTTCCCAGAGGTCGCCGATGTCGCCGGGATAGCGTTCCTTGCCGACGCCGAGTTCCCGCTCGCCGACATCGTCGAGTCGGTATGAGTCGAGTTCGGTGAACTTCGTTCGCTGATAGGCATACAGCAGGTCGAAGACGACACGACCCTTGATATCGGGGCCACCCCAGCCGCTGGCCCAGACTTCGTTCACCCGCGAGAGGCGGTCGAACTGGAGGTTTCGTTCCGTCTGGTCGTCGAGGTGTTCGAGGCGGTCGATGAGGTAGGGCGCGTCGAAGTCGTCGAAGTTCCAGCCGGTGAGTACGTCCGGGTCGGTTCGCTCGATGTAGTCGAGGAACGATTCGAGCATCTCCTCCTCGGTGCTGTAGCGTCTGATATCGACAGACAGGTCCGTGGCCTCGTCGCTCGCTTCTCGGCTGTCGGTCTCGATTGGGGCGTAGTCGGCCAGTTCCTCGGGTGCGGTTTCGCCGTCCGGGGCCTCGTACAGCCAGAGGATGTATTCGTCGTCGGTAGAGTCGTGGCTGGCGATACAGATAACCTGCTCTTCACCGTCCTCGGGGAAGCCAGAGCGGTCGTCGACCTCGATGTCGAAGGTGTTGACCCGCGGTGTCGCATCGACGTCGACGGCGTCGATTTCCTCGTGGTGGGCTCGGAGTGTCAGCCGGTCGTCGTCGGTGTCGAGTGCGCGCTCTGGGACGCGGATGCCACTGGTGATGTCTTTGTCGATGAGCAGCCGGTTCGGAAAGAGAATATCGGCCTCGTAGTGGTCGAACTCGTCACGAATCTGTCCCACGTCCCGGGGCGTCTGGCCGTAGATTTTGACGAGGCGCTCGCCGCGGATAGATTCGAACGGCTCGCCGTCGTCGTCGGTCTGGTCCCATCCCGTAATCCGGTCGTACTCCATCAGCCGTCCCTCGGTGACGTTCTCTGCTGGGGCATAAAAGTACGGCCTGAACTCCAGCACGCGGACGTGAACCAACTCACCCGCGGGCGTTCGCCCGAAGACGTGGACGATTGGCCGCTCGTCGTCACCGGTTCCTTCGATAGTGTAATCGACCTGCATTACGCCGATATCGACCGTCGCCTCGACATCCGGAAAGAGTGCGTCGCTCGTGTCGACGTAGCTCGCGTCGTCGCCAGTGTCGCCGGCGACGGCTTCGGCTTCCTCCGCGGGTCGCTCGTCCGGGTTCCCGCCGCCGTAGTCCCCGAGTTGACGCTGACTCATGTTGGCCGTGCTTTGGTCCCCCGGATAAAAACGTTCGCGGTCCGATAGCTCTCTGGCACCCAGAGACGACTACAACTCGTTGCGAAAGCGGGTCGCGAGTCGTTTCGGCAACCTGTCCCGCGTCTCCGGTGTCACTCTGTAGAGGCGCACGTCGCGTCGCCGTGTGATTCGGTCGACAAAGTTGGCAGACGACGCGGACTGGACGGACGCGAGCACCGGCCGGTCGCTGTCGAGTGTCAGTTCGAGTTCTTCGAGGAACACGTCGCTGTGGAGTTGCATCGCCGCAATCTCGTCGATAACGACCAGGTCGGCCGTGGCTCGCGCGTCGGGGAGAGTCCGGCCCGCGAACTCGTCGACGGTCTCGACCGCGACGCTGTATTCACCCACGGTCGGCCCCCGTTCGCGGTCGACAGCCGCCAGCGTCGCCCGCTCGTCGGTGGCAACCTCGACGAGGTCGAAGCCGACCCGCTGGCCGTCACGGCGTCGCTCTGGACTATAGAAGCCGCCGACGGTCACACCAGCGTCTTCGAGCCGGTCGAGCGTCCGCCTGAGCGCCGTCGTCTTCCCGCTTTTCGGCGGCCCGGTCAGGAGGTGATTTGTCGCCATAGCTGTGTGAAACGGTGGCTGTCAGCCCGTCCGAGACTAGATAGTTGTAGTTACGTTGGGAAGATGAACGTTTTGCCGGCGTCACCGGTAGAGACCGTGACAGCAGGCGCGACAGTCGTTGTACGAGAGACTGCACAGACGTCGCGGCGGGAAATGTTTAAGCTGGTATGCCCCCTACTGTTGATAATTGTGTCCGGCCTTACCGACAGATTGAACCAAACAATCCAGATACTCTACGTGAATTCTGATTCCGCGTTCACTGAACTCGTCCAGACGAAGCTGCAGCAGACGGATATCGATATCGGCTGTACGCCTGTCGAGGAACCCGATGATGTCTATCAAGAACTGGAGACGGGGGACATCGACTGCATCGTAACCGCGTACTCGCTCGACGGACTGAACGGCATTGAGCTGACGAAGTCCGTTCGCAAGCGGGATGACGATATCCCGATACTCCTGTTCACCGGCCAGGGCAGCGAAGAAATCGCGGGCCAGGCGACGCAGGCCGGGGTATCGGACTACATTCCAGTCAGCCCCAATCGCGACAATTTCACGCTGCTCGCAAATCGTATTCAGACACTCGCAACGGCTGCACGAGACCGGGAGGCGGCCGAACGGACGAGACGGCGCTTCCGTCGGACGCTCGAACGCGCCACCGACGCGGTGTACGCCGTCGATACCGACTGGCGCATCGAGTACATGAACGAAAAGATGGCGGCGCGTATCGACCGTGACCCAGACACGCTCATTGGGACCACGCTCTGGGAGGAGTTCCCCTCGATTGTCGGGACAAAACTCGAAGACAGATATCGGACCGCGATGGAGACCGGGGAGCCAGTCGCGTTCGAACACCACCTGGGTGCCCCGTTCGATTACACGATCGAGGTCCGTGCCTTCCCCGACGACGAGGGGCTGACCGTCTTCTCGCGCGAGATTACCACAGAACGAGAGCGAGAACTGGAGCTAGAGCGCAGTGACCGGATTCTCGAAACCATCCACGACGTCGTGTTCGTCCTCGGTGAGGACCGCGACATCGAGTTCGCGAACGCGGCCGCAAAGCGGCTGACTGCAGGAGACCAGTCCGCACAGCTCGTGGGGACGCAGTTCGAAGCGGCCCTCAGCGACCGTACGAGCGAGCACGATATTAGGCGCCTCTCACAGGCTGTCGAGACGACCCTCGATGGCGGCGAGAACAACGACAGTCTCAACGAGTTGTACGACAAAGACCTACAGGTCGAGATTGCCGCCATGGGCAGTGACCGAACCTTCGATATCCGCGTCACGTCGTTTCAACGCGAGCAGACCGCCCAGGTTCTCCTCGTCGCCCGAGACGTCACCAAGCAGAGTGAGGCCACGCGACAGTTAGAGCGCGACCGGGACGCACTCCGGCAACTTCAGACCGTCATGGCGGAAGGCGGTGTCACGACGCAGACACGGCTCCAACGACTGCTGGAGGTCGGCTGCATGAATCTCGGACTCGAAATTGGTATCGTCTCACAGATTCAAGGCGACGACTACGGTATCAAAGCAGTCCACGCGCCAGACGCCGATATTACAGTCGGCGACAGCTTCGACCTGTCGGCGACGTACTGCGCAGAGGTCGTCGACAGCGATGCTGTCTGTTCGTTTATCGACGCGGTCGCCGACGGGAGAGAGACACACCCTGCCTATCGCAAGTTCGAGCTAGAGTCTTACATCGGCGCTCCGCTCGTGGTCGACGGCGAGCGATACGGGACCGTCAATTTCTCTAGTCCGACGGCGCGGACCGCGGCGTTTGGAGCAGTCGAACGGACGTTCGTCGAGTTGCTGGCAGAACTCGTCAGCGCAGAGATATCTCGGGGTCGCGACCGGATGGAACTCAAGCGCCAGGAGTTCCTCTTCGAGCGTGTCCAGAACATCGCAGATATCGGTGTCTGGGAATACACTCCCGAAACGGGCGAACTCGAGTGGTCAGATGGCGTCAAGCGGATACACGGTGTCGACGAGACGTACGAACCCTCACTCGACGACGGAATCGAGTTCTACCACCCTGACGACAGGGAGACGGTTGAATCGGCGGTCAACGAGGCAATCGAAGCGGGGACACCGTACGACCTCGATTTGCGAATCGTCCGGTCTGACGGGGAGGAACGTGACGTGCGAGCGTGGGGAGAACGCGTCGAGGACACACAGCACGGCGAGACGGCGCTTCGTGGCGTATTCCAGGACATAACGGAGCGAAAAGCCAAGGAACGAGAGTACCGTGAACTGGCAGAGGAGTACGAAGCGCTGCTCGAAACGTCGGGGGACGCGATATTCCTGCTCGACGTCGACACCTCCGGCGAGGACCCGTCGTTCGAGTTCGCCCGTCTCAGCCCCGGATACGAGATGCAGACCGGACTCACGACCGACGAAGTGCGCGGAAAATCCCCGCAGGCGGTCTTCGGCGACGAGCGGGGTGCAGAACTCGACGCCAACTACACGCGCTGTATCGAGCAGCGTGAGCCGATTTCGTACCAGGAAGAACTGGATATAAGCGACGACGCGCGGTTCTGGGAGACGAGCCTCGCACCTGTTATCGTCGACGGCGACATCGTCCGGGTCGTCGGTATCGCTCGAAACGTGACCCAACGGGTCACCCGCGAGCGAAGCCTCGAGACGACCAATCAGCGCCTCGAATCACTCATCGAGGCGACGCCGCTCACCGTGATGGAGATTGATTCTGACGGTATCGTCACCCGTTGGAACGACGAAGCCGAGCACATGTTCGGCTGGTCACGCGACGAGGTCATCGGTGAGTTCAACCCAATCGTCCCCGAGGACAACCAAGGCGAGTTCTCGACACACCGACAGCGCGCACTGAGTGGCGAGCGAATCCGGGGGAAAGAAGTCCGGCGAGTGACAAAAGACGGCGAGGAACTCGACTTACTGCTGTCAGTCGCCCCCGTCGCCGACCCCGACGGCGAGACGACGAGCATACTCGCCATGTTAGAAGACATCACCGACCAGAAACGGTTAGAGGAGAAGCTCCGTGCACTGCAGGAGACGGCCCGGCGTCTCAGCGGTGCACAGTCGACCGACGAAATCGGCGACATCGCGGTCGATGCCGCCGTCGAGATTCTCGGTTTCGAGTTCACCGGCCTCTGGGAGTACGACAGCAACGCCGACAGGCTCGTCGCGCTGAGTGCCAGTGACTCCACCACGGAACTGCTGGGTGAACTACCGGACGCGACGCCCGACGACAGTCTCGCCTGGGACGCGTTCGAGGCGTCTGAGCTACGTATCTACGACGACCTCCGTGCCCAGCAATCGGCCAGCGAGCTCGCCACGGGACTCGAGAGTGGTCTGTTCGTACCTCTGGGAGCGTTCGGCGTCATGGGCGTTGGAACGCCGGTGGCGCAGTCGTTTTCTGACACAGACGCCGACATGTTCCGGATACTCGGAGCAACCGTCGGGGCCGCGTTCGCACGCGCGAGTCGCGAGGCAGAGCTTCAGCGACAGAACGAGCGCCTCGACGAGTTCGCCAGCGTCGTCGCCCACGACCTCCGGAATCCGCTGTCTGTGGCTGTTGGCTTTCGGGAAGTTATCGAGAGCACCGGTGACCTGGAGCATCTCGACCGTATCGAGTCGGCACACGACCGCATGGAGCGGATGATAGACGACCTTCTCACCCTGGCCCGTGGCGAGACGACGGTATCAGATACGGAACAGGTCGACATCGGGGCCGTGACGACCGAAGCCTGGGGGTACGTCGACACTGCCGACGCGACGCTGACAGTCGCCAGCCAGGTCCCGACGCTGGTCGGTGACGGCAGCCGCCTGACACAACTGTTCGAGAACCTCTTCAGAAATGCAATCGAACACGGCGGCGACGGCGTCACGGTCACCGTCGGGCAACTGGAGGCCGATACCGGGTTCTACGTCGAGGACGACGGGACCGGTATCCCCCCCGACCAGCGCGAGGACGTGCTCGAACACGGTGTCACAACAAACGAGGGAGGGACCGGATTCGGCCTCTCGATTGTGACAGACATAGCCGCCGCACACGGCTGGAGCGTCCGCGTGACAGACGGTGCCGATGGCGGTGCACGCTTCGAGTTCGTGACGGCCGCCGGCAGGACGTGACAGCAAGAGTGTTATTCATCTCCAGTGCAACACGCCGAACAGTGACGACACGTCGAGCCATCTCGCCTGTCATCGGCGTCGTGTTGATGGTGGCCATCGTCGTGGTACTGGCAGGTATCACCGCCGCGTTCGTGTTCAGTTCGACCGAGGAAACGGACCCACAGCCGGACGTGGTGATGACCGTCGTCGACAGTGAAGATGCCACGACCGTCGCTCTCAGACACGAGAGTGGTGACACCATCGCCGGTAACAAAACTCGACTCGTCGGGGCCGCCGACGAAGCCGCGTTTCACGGCAGACAGCTCCGAGCAGGGCAGACTGTCGAGGTGGTCCCCACGGAAGCGGAGTTGACACTGGTCTGGTCCGGTGAGAACACAGACTATGTCATCCAGGAGTTCGATGTGGATGCCAGGTCACTCCCGTACAATCCAGATGACGTCGACCGGGAGTGTGGGTGGGTCGAGACCAACGTCGGCGCGAACGGCGACCTGGATATGAGCGGTGATGCGGCAAACTGTAACGTCAAAGACGACCTCGAAGCGAGCATCGACGATGTCAACGTCGACCTCCAGTCGGGCGCGTTGCTTGTCGGTGACGTCGACACCGACGGTGATGTCGACCTCGACGGCTCCAAGGTCGTCGGCGACGTGGTATCGAACGCGGACGATATCACGATAACAGGAGCCAGTTCGGTCTACGGTACCGTCATCGCCAGGTCGGGCACGAACATCGATATCGACGGCAACAGCTACGTTCGGGGTAATGTCGTCGTGAAGGGCGGCTCTCTCAGCCTGAACAGCGTCGATATCGACGGACACGTCTACGCGAGTGACGATGACTTCCCCAGTAGCTGTACAGACACGACAATCGGGCCGGACGAGGAGAGTTGCAGCGAGTACGACCCGCGAGACCCCAGCGACGCCTGAGACTACCGCATGTCTTCGCCGCCGTTGACGTTGAGCGTCTCGCCGGTCACGAACGTCGCATCCCTGAGATAGGCGACAGCCCCGGCGATATCCTCGGGCTCACCGAAGTGGCCGACAGGAATCCCCTCCCGTTCTTGTGCCTTCTCTTCTGGGGTCCGGTCGGCAGTCATGTCTGTCTCGATGTGGCCCGGAGCGACTGCGTTAACCCGGATATCCGGCGCGAAGTCGGTCGCGTGGCTCCGGGTCAGCGAGATGAGTGCACCCTTCGAGGATGCGTAGTGACACTCGATTGGGGCACCCGTGTGGGCGAGAATCGAGGAGATATTCGTCACAGAAGGGTCGTCTGCCGAGTCCTCGAGATACGAGAGCGCGGCTTTCGTGACGTTGAACGCGGAGTTGACGTTGACGTCCATAATGCGGTCGAAGTCCTCGGAGTCGAGGTTCTCGGTGTAGACGTGCTGGTCGATGCCCGCGTTGTTCACGACGTGGTCGAGTCCGCCGAAGGCGTCGACGGTTTTCTCGACGAGACGCGTCGCCGCCTCGGGAACCGAAACGTCGGCTTCGATGACAATCGCCTCCTGTCCGTGCTCGCGGACCGCCGCTGCGACCTCGGTGGCCTGCTGTTCGCTCGTGTGGTAGTTGACGGCCACGTCGTAGCCGTCTTTGGCAAAGCGGAGTGCGGTTGCGCGGCCGAGTCCGCGTGAGGAACCGGTAACGAGTGCTGCTGGCATGGCTCTATCGAGGCGGCCGCGGGACTTGCCTGTTGCGAAAGCGGCGGGTCCTGGCGACACCGTGTCGCGAGATGGCGGTCGACACTGACAGCCGTCACAGCCGGACACTATCGCCGTTTACTCCCGCGGCGGGCCGAGACCGGAGCCTCCTCTCCCAGAGAACGGTCACAGCTCGGACAACACCCCTCTCGGTAGAAGACCGTCGGCCCCTTCCTCGTTTCCGGGTCCCAGCGCACGACGTAACCACAGTGTGGACACTGCGTGGTTCGGTTCCCCATACGTGACGTACGAACGTCACCGAGATAACGTCCGGGGTGAGAAATCGAACCGTTAAACACCGATGACAGCAAATAGGCGTCTATGGGAATGGAACTGGACCGCGAATGTCCGAACTGTGGTGAGACCGGCTTCTGGCGGACAGCGAGCATGGTAGTCCACATCGGCGAGAAGGTGAAGTGGAGTTGTAACGAGTGTGACTACGGCTTCGTCACGATAGACGAGACAGTCGACACGGCAACCGCCTGAACCGAGGATGACCGACAGTATCGACGTACTGCTCGTCGACGAAGACAAGGAGACGCTCGAACTCGCAGCGACGTTTCTGGAGCGAAAGAGTCCCCGTATCACCACGGCGTCGGAAACGGACCCCGAGACGGCCGTCGACAGAGCCGTCGACGGTGGGTTCGACTGCGTCGTCAGCGACTACCGGATGCCGGAGCTGGACGGGGTCGAGCTCTGTCGGGCAATCCGCGAGCGCGAGCAACTTCCGTTCTTTCTGTTCACCGCGGTTTCGGCGTCAGAAATCGAAGACGAGTCCGTCGTGACCGGCTCGGTCCGAAAAGGCGCAGGCACCGAACACTACGACGAACTCGTCGAGCGAATCGAAGCTGCCGTCCCGTAGCTACTCCTCGTCGAGCGCCTGCCAGGAGAGCTGTGGGTCCCGTGCGGCGCTCACCTGGTCGATGCGGCGGGCGGCCGTCCGCTCGGGGGCAGATTCGAGCGTCGCATCGTCTTCTCCGGCGACCGCGTTGAACGCCGTCGCAAGCTGGTCGAGCGTGCGCTTGTTCTCGCCTTCGGTCGGCTCGGTCATCAGCGCCTCGTCCACGATTTCGGGCCACTTCGTCGTCGGCGGATGGACGCCGTAATCGAGCATCCGCTTTGCCACGTCGGCGGCGTCTTGGTCGTCGGCGCTGGCGACGAACTCGTGGTGGAACGGGCCGAACGGAACCTCGTAATCGAGTTGCTCTGCGAGGTAGTTCGCGTTCAGAACCGCCTTTGCGCTGGCGTCGACGAGCCCCTCGTCGCCCAGCCGGGCGATGTAGGCCGCCGTCTTGGCGAGGACGAGCCAGTTCCCGTGGAAGCCATGAACCTTCCCTACCGAGTTCTCAGGCTCGTAGCGCTCGTAGCCCTCGTCGGTCGCGCGGACCTGTGGTGTTGGCAAGAACTGTTCGAGGTCCTCGCTGACACCGACCGGACCCGCGCCGGGGCCGCCACCGCCGTGTGGCGTCGCGAACGTCTTGTGGACGTTGTAATGCATGATGTCAAAGCCCATATCGCCGGGCCGAGCGCGGCCGAGCAGGGCATTGAGGTTCGCGCCGTCGTAGTACAACAGCCCGCCGACGTCGTGGACCATCTCGGCGACTTCGACGATATCTCGCTCGAACAGGCCGAGCGTGTTGGGGTTTGTCAGCATGAGGAGCGCGGTCTCGTCACTCAGTGCGGCCGCCAGGGCGTCGAGGTCGACGCGCCCGTCCTCACCGCTTGGCAGTTCGACCACGTCGAAGCCAGCCATCGCGGCGCTGGCGAAGTTCGTCCCGTGTGCGCTGTCCGGAATGACGATTTCGCTCCGTTCGTCCCCGTTGTGTTCGTGATACGCCTGTGCGACGAGCACTCCCGTGAACTCGCCGGCCGCACCGGCCGGGGGCTGGAGCGTAACGGCGTCCATCCCGCCGATATCGGCGAGGTACTCCTGCAGTTGCGCGTACAGGTCGAGGGTGCCCTGGACCGTCTCGCCGTCGCGGTCCGGGTGGACGGCGCCCGCCGGCGCGGCGGCGATGTCCTCCGTGAACGACGGGTTGTACTTCATCGTACACGACCCCAGCGGGAAGGGGCCGCTTTCGATGCCGTAGTTCATCTGAGAGAGGCGGCTGTAGTGACGAGCCAGCTCTGGCTCGGAGAGGTCGGGCAGTTCGAGGCTATCTCGTGTGAGGTCGTCGGGCAGCGGCGTCTCGATATCAACCTCGCGGTTGTTTTTTTCCGAGAGGAGCGGTACGTACCGGTCGCCGTCGGTGTACCGCGCCTGGTCGTAGCCGTCGCCGTAATCCTCGCTCATTGTGCCACCTCCGAGATGGCCGCGACCAGTTCATCGGCTGCCTGTTCGTTCGTCTCGGTCACGCAAATCTGAAGCAGGTCGTCTTCAACCGCGTGGACCGCGTAGCCGGCCGCCGCGAGGTCGTCGGCGATGTCGGATGCGGGCCGCTCGGTTCGCGCGACGAACTCCCGGAAGTGGTGTCGGTCGTGGACCGGTGCGGTGATGCCGTCGATGTCGTCGAGGCGTTCGGCGACAGCGTGGGTCCGCTCGATGCACTCGGTCGCGGTCTCGACGAGGCCGTCTGGTCCGAGCGTCGCCGCGTGAATCGCTGCTCGGAGCGCAACCCACGCCTGATTGGTGCAGATGTTACTCGTCGCCCGCTCTTTGCGGATGTGCTGTTCGCGGGTCTGGAGCGTAAGCGTGTAGGCGCGTCGCCCGCTCTCGTCTTCGCTCGCACCGACAAGGCGACCGGGGACCTGCCGGAGGAAGTCCTCGCGGGTAGCGAACAGCCCCATGCCCATCCCGTATGCGGTTCCCAGCCCCAGCGTCGCCGCCTCGCCGATGACTACGTCGGCACCGACGTTTGCGGGCTCTTCGAGGACCGAGAGCGCAACGGGGTCCGAGCCGAGACAGAACAGCGCGTCGTGGTCGTCGGCGAGACCACCGATTTCGGCCAGGTCTTCCTCGATGACGCCCCGAACGGTCGGGGATTCGGCGTAGACCATCACCACGTCGTCGTCGATTGCCTCGGCCAGCGCCGTCGTGTCGACAGCGCCGTCGTCCATCGGGTAGCTCTCGACGGTCAGGTCTGCACCGTCTGCGTAGTTGGCGAGGACGCCCCGCTTGCCTGCCCGGAGGTGTTCGGGGACGAGGACGTGTGAGCCGCTGGTCTCTCTGACCCGGGTCGCCAGCGTCGCCGCTTCGCCGAGGCCGGTCGCGGCGTCGTACAGCGAACAGTTCGCGATACCGAGGCCGGTGAGTTCGACCAGCATCGACTGGTACTCGAACAGCACCTGGAGAAAGCCCTGTGCAATTTCGGGTTGATACTGCGTGTAGGAGGTGAGAAACTCCTGACGGTCGGCGAGGTGGTCGACCAGTGAGGGGACGTAGTGGTCGTAGTGACCCCTGCCGAGAAACTCCACGAGGTCGTCGTTTTCGGCGAGTCTGTCTTGCATCTCGGCTCGGACGGCCCGTTCGTCCCGAGCTTCGATGCCAAACTCGTCGTCGAACCTGACCGCCTCGGGAATATCGAACAGGTCGGCCTCCTGCTCGACGCCCACCGCATCGAGCATCGCGTCAGTCTCCGCGGGTGTATGTGGCGCGTATGGACTGCCTGTGTCGTGTCTGCCCATTCTACCTACCGCTTAGGAATACCCCTACGGATTACTTTCGGTTCTGTCCCGTTTTGCTGGGAAATAGCGAGAGCAGCAAAGAGCGTTCACGGCGGGTCCACGCCGTGACACGTACACGTCAGTTGGCTTCTCGCGGTGAGAGACAGACACATTAATCGTTCGCTCAAACAACGACCAATGCCGTCACTGCCTACACTGTTGCGTGTGAGTGCCGTCGTGAGCGTTCTCGCGGGGCTGGCCCACCTCGTCGTCCCGAACCGCCTGCTCGAACTCGCACGCTGGAGCTACGACCGCGTGCTTGCGGTCCAATTTCAACCTCGGACAGGCGCAACGCGTCGTGTTCGTCTCGTTGGTCTCGTGATGGTCGTCCTCGCTCCGGTGCTTGCCCGCCTCGCCGCGTGGCTGGAGTAAGTGTGTGTCCCCTACCAGATACCGGTGCGTTCGAGAGACCGTGTATCCAGCCAGCACACGACCCGACCTTTGTTACCGACTCGTGTCTGTGACAACAGCAAGGGTGACGGTTCCACAACACTGGCCGGGACGGGCTGCCAGCGCGTCGCCAGTCCCGGGACACAGACCGCACCGGTCCCCGTCGTAACTCGCAGGGTTTATTTGGCCGCTGGGCCGAGAGTGTCGTACTATGAGCGACAACGACAACAAGGTCGGGAGTGCCGGCCGCTTTGGCGCACGCTACGGGCGCGTTGCACGGCGTCGCGTCGCCCAGATTGAAGAAGAGATGCGAAACGCACAGGTCGACGGCGACGACGTAAAACGCGTCGGCACCGGCATCTGGGTCAACGAGGAGACCGGCGAGAAGTTCACCGGCGGCGCGTACCAGCCGGAGACGCCGGCTGGCGAGACGGTCACCCGCTCGATTCGGGCGGCGCTCGAAGAGGACGACGAATGAGCTACAAGTGCTCCCGCTGTAAGCGCGACGTGACGCTCGACGAATACGGCGGGGTGCGCTGCCCCTACTGTGGTCACCGCGTCCTGCTGAAAGAGCGCAGCCGTGACATCAAAGAAATCGACGTCGAGTAGTGACTTCCGACCGCTTTCACGACACCGTTCTCACCGTCGACTACGCATCACCGACAGCCGCTCGTCGGGTCGCGCGAGCGATCGAGCCGGAAATCGGTGACATCGACGACGACCGAAGCAGCGTCTCGCTCCGGCGCGAGAGTAACACCGTCGAACTCCACGTCACCGCTAGCGACGTGGTCGCGCTCCGGGCGAGCCTGAACACCTGGCTCTCACTGGTCCAGACTGCCGAGGCCGCGGGCAAGCTCGCGTAGTGACGTGGCGGTTTCTTACCCGAGCTTACGCGATTCACTCCCGTCCTCGAAAATCGAAGATTTTCGGTTGTGGTTCGAGACACGTAGCGTCTCGTCATCACGAAAGACGTACGTCTTTCGAACGACAGCAAGACCTCCGGTCTTGCCATGCCCCTGTTCGGTCCTCGGGTCCGACTTGCGGCGGAACACTCGTCCATCACGGGACGGGCGGGACTCTCTCGTTGTTACAGGTAGTCAGTGCTGACAGGGCGCCACAGCGCTTATACAGCAATCGACCAAACAGTACGTATGCAGGTAAGAGATGCGGTATCACACGACAGCCCGGCACTCAGAGATGTGGCCCGGCGGTCGCTCGAAGCCTCGTACCCGCTGGACCAGCATACCATAGCGGCAGCGGTCGACGAGTGGTACGCCGAGGAGCGCCTCGCCGAGCGCCTCGCCCACGACGAGCAGTTGTTGCTCGTCGTCGAGGAAGACGGTCAGGTAGTCGGCTTCGCAGACGCCGAGCAAACCGGTGACTCCACCGCCGAACTCTACTGGCTCCACGTCGACCCCAGCTTCCGGGCCGAGTCCTACGGCGAACGGCTCTTCACGGGTGTCCAAGAGCGTTTCACAGAGCGTGGCGTTCCGAATCTCCTCGGGCGCGTGCTCGCCGTCAACGACTCTGGCGGAGCGTTCTACGAGCGCCACGGGATGGAACAAGTCGGCCAAGAGCCCGTCGACATCGACGGAACGGAGTACGCCCAGGAGATTTACGCAGCCGCCGAAGGTGAGACCAGAGCCGTCGATGTCGACGGCGACACCTTCTACATCGACCACACCGCGACCGAGCGCGGCTCGCTCGGACAGTTCCATCTCGTCTACGCAGAGGAAGACGGCAACCACTACGGCTACTGGTGTGCAAACTGCGAATCACTGGCAAACGCGATGGACGCGATGGGACGTATCCAGTGTGACGGCTGTGGTAACAGCCGCAAGCCGACCCGGTGGGACGCCGCCTATCTGTAGCGTATCAGATGCTGGTTGCAACTCGCCGGCACCATCGCGTACACATGGGAGCTAAGCAGTGGCTATTTGACTGACAGACCCCTGCATAGCTCGGAGACCCGTGTTCGCCGGGAACCGGCGGACGATGCAAAACAGGATTAGAAAAAAGATAGTGGAGATTAAACGACTACACCACATCAGAGCAGATATGACCGTCACAACAACTGGCGACGGGTGGAGCGTCGAGTTGGTAGACGACGTACTAGTTTGGGAGTTTCTTCCCGGGATGGAGCTGTCGTCGTTCAAGACAGACGCGTATCCAGTCTTCGAGGAACTGCTCGA
The DNA here is from genome assembly GCF_900100385.1 of Halovenus aranensis. Lineage (GTDB taxonomy): Archaea > Halobacteriota > Halobacteria > Halobacteriales > Haloarculaceae > Halovenus > Halovenus aranensis. The sequence goes on along the minus strand of NZ_FNFC01000002.1, from coordinate 80,051 downwards.
AGCACACGATATCAAGGCGATGGTGACAGTCGTCCGGCTTGATGACCCATTCACCGGCGAAGTGTTCGATATCTGGGAGCAGTCGGCCCGACGTGCAGAGGAGGCCGGTATAGCACGGTGGGCCGTCGTCGCAGACGGCATCAAGGCCATTTCCCTCCGGGGCAAGATTGACACCGGCGACCTGACGACGCTGACGACAGAGGAGCGAACCGAAGCCGAAGAGTGGGCACACGAGGCGTGAGTAGTCCCAACCGGAGACAATCGAGGGAACGTCCAGCACCGCACAGCGAGGCGACAAGCTGAAACAACCGCATACGCCTGTCGGTGTGACGTGCCGTCGTCGGTAGGTATTTCGACGGCCCTAGTACGTGCTCTGGAAGGTACGGTGTATTTATCGTGACGTCATGTCCGATGGAGACGGTGGCGGACTGGAGCGACAGTCTGTCGACGCTGTTGAGTCGACTGTCGAAAGTATCGAAAAAATGCCTCTGGTTGGCGGCGTGTTCGCGGTTATCGGCTACCTGCTTGCCGGGAGTGTACTCTTTTTTGAACTAACGGAGTTTCATCCACTGCTTGAGGACTTTTTCAGTACGCACACCGAGCACAGCTTGGCTGGTGGCGGCCCCGAGCGCGGGGCGGACACGCTGAACAGTGACCTCGCCGAGTTACACAGTTGGCCGTCGACGCTGTTGTGGCTCAAACTGGTCGGTGTCGCACACATCCTGTTCGGCATCTTCGTCTCGCTTGCGGCCATCGTTCGCGCTCTCGCCTTGATGTCACACCGTCTCTCCTACGAGATGGAGCGAAGCCAGAGCTGATGGGGACACGGGAGCCCGCGTGGAAGCAAGATGCGCAACTTTAACAGTCCGGGTCCCGACCTTCTGGATATGCAAGGAAATCTTCCCCCGGAAGCACAGGAGAAACTCGAAGAGCTACAGGACCTGCAGGAGACGGCACAGCAGGTCGCCAGTCAGAAACAGCAGGCCGAAACCGAGCTCACCGAGTCCAAGACAGCGCTCGAAGAGCTCGAAAACGTCGAAGGCGAGACGACGATGTACCGGAACGTCGGCGAACTCCTCGTCGAGACGGACTACGAGGAAGCGAAAGACGACCTCGAAGAGAAAGTCGATAGCCTGGAAGTCCGCGTCGAGACGCTGGGCAAGCAGGAAGAGCGTGTCCAAGACCAGTTCGAGGAGCTGCAGGAAGAGCTCCAGCAGATGCTCGGTGGCGGCGCTGGCGGCGGCCCGATGGGCGGCGCTGGCGGCGCATAACTCTCGGCTATGAGCGACGACGGTGTCACTGGAGACGCCCCTGACGACGAGACGGTCGTCCAGACGGCAGCAGACGCCGCGGAGGATGTCATATTCTCACGGTACGACCGCTCGGCAGTCTCGGATTTAGACATTACAGTCACCTTCGAGGACGAGATGCTCGAAGTCGACATCTATCTCGATGCCGAGGAGGGACGGACCGACGCCGAGCAGGTGACAGAGGACGCGGCGTTGGCGGCCCGTAGCGCCGTCGACGACCTCTTGTTGTAACGGGACACCCAGCGGACACGTTTTTGCCCTTCGGCCACGAAGCCAGCACATGGAACACGAGGCAACAGTGGAGGGCGTTGGGGTCGGTGTCGGTGACGAGGGTCACAGCCTCCCAGTGGTGATACTGGAGGCAAGAGACCGTCTTGTTCCGATATTCATCAGCGGCGACCAGGCCCAGTCGATGCAGCTCGCGATGGAAGGCGAACCCTTCGAGCGGCCGCTGACACACGACCTGTTCGTCGAGATGGTCGCCGAGTTCGGTGCGGCAATCGACCGCGTTCGCATCGACGACCTCGCCGACGGCACCTTCTATGCGAAAATCGATATGGAACAGTACCACGGCGGCGAACGGAAGCAGGCCGTCTTCGACGCACGACCCTCCGACGGTATCGCGCTCGCCCTGCGAGTGGACTGCCCGCTCATCATCACCGACGAGGTAATCGACGAGGCTGGCAAGCCACCCGAGGCCTTCGACTCCGAGGAAACGTTGGACGACCCGAGCGAGGAAGACGACGACCCGTTCGGCGGTGCCGGTGACGACCCCTTCAGATGACTGCCTACGACTCACTGATTCTCGACTACGACGGCGTACTGGTCACGGTCCTCGACAGCAGCGCCCGCACGGAAGCCTGCTGGCGAGCTGTCGACACGGTCGAGCCATCCGGGCTTGCGCCGGACCGTGACGTGGTGACGACACTCGCCAGCAGCGTCCCGCCGGAGACGGTTCGAGAGCTGAGCGACGAACTCGGCGTCTCGGCGGAGACGCTGTGGCGCTTTCGAGACGATATGCTCGCGACAGTCCTGACAGATGCAGCCGTCGAGGGGCGAAAGCGTCCGTATCCGGACATCGATTCCCTCGCTGCACTCTCGGAGGTCCCGCTTGCCATCGCGAGCAACAACCAACGCCGCGTCGTCGAGCGAATCCTCGACGAGTACGACTTCGGCGACGCCTTCGAGACAGTCCACGCCAGGGAGCCTCGTCTCGGGAGCCTATCGCTGAAAAAGCCTGAGCCGACGTTTCTGGAGCGGGCACGCGAGGATATCGACGCAACGAACCCGCTGTATGTAGGCGACAAGGAGAAAGATGTCGTGGCCGCCCGACGCGCCGGCATGGACGTTGCGTTCATGCGGCGAGACCACAACCAGAACCGGTCACTGGAGACAGCACCGACCTACGACGTGGCCGGTCTCGACGAGGTTGTCCCGCTGGTCGCACAATCCGCCTGACTGCCGGTGCGCAGTCACTCCGCTCCGAGTGACACGCCGTCGGCGTCTTCGACGACGACCCTGTCGCCGACAGAGACGCCGTCGGCGTTCCCTGCGGGGAGTTCGAGAATCCGGTCTGCACGCGCCATCCCGATACCGCGCCAGGGCTGTAGCTGCGAGACCTGCACCACTTCACTGTCGTCAAGCCAAATAACGTCGAGTGGCATCCGGACGAACAGCATATGCACGAGTTGACGGGGCGGCCCGTCAGTGAACGGAGAGAGCGTATCACCGCCGACCTCCATCACGAGCGCGAACTCGTCGGGGAGCGTCGAGCGGAACATGAGGCCACGCCCCGTCGAGAGCAGCGAGTCGGCGACGGTGACATTCGTAGCGAGGACCCGCCGGTTCGTGTCTCCATCCTCGCCGAGTGTCTCGTCTTGTTCGTGGACGACGCGCAGGTCTGCCATATCCAGTTTTCACGACGCCGAGTCAAAAGTCTATTTCCCTCGCGCTTGCCGTATCACCACCAATTTATACTACCAACGAATATCAGACGACATGGCCAGAGTTCGTAACCCAGTAGAACCGCCTGTCGTCCTCACGGTTGCAGGCAGTGACTCGGGCGGTGGTGCGGGAATCCAGGCCGATATCAAGACAATCGAGGCCTGTGGCGGCTTCGCGACGAGCGCCGTCACGAGCGTCACAGCCCAGCACACGCGGAGTGTCGAGAGCACACACGTCCTCCCGTCTGGAGAGGTAACGTCTCAGTGTGTGGCCGTTCGCGATGACTTTGCGGTCGGCGCAGTCAAGACCGGCATGCTCGCGACCGCTGACATCATCGAGTGTGTGACCGAACAGCTACACGAGGTGGACGCGCCGGTCGTCGTCGACCCGGTGATGGTCGCTGCTTCGGGAGACCGACTGCTCGACCCCGACGCGGAGTCGGCATACGAGTCGTTGATTGCCGAGTCTGCAGTGGTCACCCCAAACGCCGACGAGGCCGAAGTGTTGACCGATATCGCCGTGACAGACACCGAGGGCGCAGTCGAGGCCGGGCACGACCTCGTGGAGATGGGAGCCGACGCCGCCCTGCTCAAGGGCGGCCACGTCTCCGGAGAGCCCGTCGTCGACGTGCTGGTCACAGACGGAGGTGTCGAGCGCATCAGCCACCCACGTGTCGAGACGGCGGCGACACACGGCTCGGGCTGTACGCTGTCGGCGGCAATCGCGACACACCTCGCGCGGGGACGCGACCGGTCGACTGCAGTCCGCGAGAGTATCGACTTGCTCGAACGCGCGGTCAGATACGGCCTCGATGTCGGCCAGGGGCCGGGCGCGGTCCACCACAGCGTCGAACGCCGAAACGAGGCCGCGAGAGAACCGACCGCGGAGGCAGTCACAGCCGCGGTCGGGGACCTCGTCGAGATGGACCTCGCTCGTCTCGTTCCCGAAGTCGGGATGAACGTCGTCGGTGCGACGCCATACGCGGAGTCTCCGCGAGAGTGTGCGGCCGTCGAGGGTCGGCTCACCCCACGACTCGACGGTGTCAAAGCAAACGGCGGGGTCCGGTTCGGGGCGTCGAGTCACGTGGCGCGGTTCCTCGTCGCTGCCCGCGAGTACGAGCCGGAGTACCGTTTTGCGGTCAACTGTCGGTTCGGCGACGCGGTCGAGTCGGCACTGGGAGACCTGGAGTGGCCGGTCGGGAGTTACAACAGAAGCGAACAGCCCGAACAGGTCGAGTCCGTCGAAGGGAGCACGATGCAGTGGGGGGCGCGACAGGCGTTCGAGGGTCGAGAGCCAGCGCCGGTCGCGGTGTACGACCCGGGCGCGGTCGGGAAAGAGCCGATGCTGAAGCTGCTGGCAGCCGATACCGACCGATTGGTCGAGCGAGTGCAGACACTGCGCGGACAGCTCTCGGCGTAAGTCACGGCCTCTCAGCGGCCGAACGCGCTCTGTTCGATTTCGGCCTGTAACGCCTCAAGAGACGGAACCTCCTCGCCGGCGAACGTTTCGACGAGCGCGTGGACCTCCGACCGCGAAACCTTGACGTCACCCTCCAGCATGACATCTTCCGGGCGAGCACGCAGTTCGCGCATCGTCGCGACGGCAAGCAGGTAGGGAATCGCCCAGGCGCCTAAGACGTTCCCGCGGCTATCGGGCATCGTTTCGAGCCAGGTACGGGCGTCCTCGGTGTATCCCTCTGCCCGAGTGACCAGCGCCTCGACGACTGGGACGAAGGCCTCGTGTTGTCCATGGTCTGCCATATCGTCTGGGTGGAGTCCGTGTCGCTCGAGCAGTTCGTCCGGGACGTAGACGTTGTTTTCTTCCTCGTAGTCGGCGGCAACGTCTTTTGCCACGTTGACCAGTTGCAAGAGCAAGCCAAAAGAGGGGGCAACGTCGTACAGTCGCTCACGGGTCCGCTCGGGGGCGTCCCGCGCGACCAGCCCGGTAACGAGGTGGCCGACAGTTCCAGCGACGTACCAGCAGTACTCTTCCAGTTCCTCGAGCGTCTGGATGCGAAGCCCTCCCTCCGTGGCATAGCGCTCGATGAACAGCCCCATCCCGTCGATCATCTCGGTCACCGCTGGGGCAATCTCTGCCTGTGAACTCTCGGGGAGTGCGGCGAAGGTCTGGAGGAGGCGGGGCGTCTCGGCCACGACGCGCCAGTCGGCCGACGGGGTGTCGGGCTTCCACCGCTCGACGCCCTCCATGAACCGGTCGAGGCTGTCGGCGTCACCCGTTTCGAAGGCGGTCCGATACTGGTCGAGCAGGCGCACCTGCTCGGCCGGCGGAATCGCGTCGCTGTCCTCGACCGTGTCCGCGACGCGACAGAGCAGATAGCCGACACAGATTTCGCGCGCCAGCGGTTCGTCGAGTTCGGTGATAGTGAGCGCAAACGTCCGGGACACGTCTCCCACTATTTCGTAACACCAGTCGAAGTCGGGGTCGGCTGGCGTCGAAGCGTGGTCGGTCACTGGTAGTACGCTAGGTGGAATCTGGTAAAAAGTGCTGGGGAGTCGGCGAGGGAGTTACTCCCCGAAGCCGAGCTCGTCGAGAATCTTCGACTGGGCAGCGTTGAGGTGTTCGGTGAACGTCGACGGCTGGATGCCGAGTTCGTCGGCGACCTCGCCCGCGTTTGCACCGCGCGGATACTCGAAATAGCCCATCTCTGTCGCCGTCGCCAGGACTTCGCGCTGTCGGTCAGTCAGTCGGCGAACGTCGACCGGAGCGATGTCGCCGTCCTCGTCGTCGGTCCGGCCGCTAACGAGATGTTCGATGCGAACGTCACCAAACCGGTCCTGAAACGCCCGGATGTTCTCCCGCAGGGCCGTGATATCTTGTGCGTGTATCGTTACGTGCAGATCGCCGTCGGCCGCGTAGGTGTCGCTCACTGGCCCGACGGTCTCCTCGACGAACTCACAGACGCAGGGACGACTCGGGTCGCGGTCGAACTCGTAGACTGTCCGTGGGCCGTAATCGAACACTTCTGAGAACTCCGTGTCGTCGGCCGCGGTCGACATCTCCGGCTCGCTCGTCGGTGCGGTGAACTGTTCGGTCACAGCCTCTTCGTTGCCGGCACCCCATTCGATTTCTTCGATAGGCTCCTCGACCGCTGCGGACGCACTCGCCACCGGGCAGGTCTCTGGCGTCGCAAAGACCAGTTCTGCTCGAATCCCGCTCATATCATGACTGTGGGATTTCACCGACAAATAGCGGCTGCCGATTCCCAATCTGTGGGAACAGTGCACACGGAGACCGGCGGCCCGGACAGGAACACATACCACCGTCCGTACCCAACAGCGGCGTATGCACTGTCAGGACCTCGTCGACAGACTCGACGACGAACTCCGGACCGACGACTACGCCGACCTGGACGCCAGTGCTAACGGTCTTCAGGTCGGCCCCGCAGACCACGAGGTGACGACGGCCGCCTTCGCGGTTGACGCCGCTGTGGAGACAATCGAGCGCGCGGCCAACGTCGGTGCAGACCTGCTCGTGACCCACCACGGGCTCTCTTGGGGTGGCATCGAGCGCATCACTGGTCGGGAGTACGAGCGCATCTCCCGCCTCGTCGACCACGACATCGCGCTCTACACCTCCCACCTCCCGCTGGACGGTCACCAAGACCTCGGCAACGCCGCAGGCGTCGCGGACCTGCTGGGACTGGAAGAGAGAGTTCCCTTCGGGTCACTTGGGCCGGAGTACATCGGACAGCGTGGCCAGACGCCCGAGCCCCGACCGATTGCAGCGATTCGCGAGACGCTACAGACGCTCGATACGGGCGGCCAGGACGTACAGCTCCTCGATTTTGGCCCCGAGACGGTTCGAGACGTGGCCGTCGTCACCGGCAGCGGCGTCGACTGGCTCGACGAAGCCCTCGACTGCGGCGCAGACGTGCTCGTCACCGGCGAGGGGAAACAGCAGGTCTACCACGACGCCCGCGAGGCGGGGATACACGTCGTGCTCGCGGGTCACTACGCCACCGAGACCTTCGGCGTCCGGTCGCTGGCGACGCTCGTCGGTGAGTGGGGGCCAGAGACGACGCTCATCTCGTGTCCGACTGGGCTGTGAGCCGGCGCGTCACCGGACCACGGTGACGGGAACCGGGGACTGGCGGACGACCTTCTCGGCGACGTTACCGACGAACAGCCGGTCTGCCAGTGAACCGCCGTGTGTGCCGATGACGACCGCGTCGAACTCCTCGGCGGCAGCGAGAATCTGTCCGACTGGATGCCCCACCGCGACCTCTGTGGTCACCGTTCTGTCGTACTCGTCAGCCATATCGTCTGCGGCGGCTGCGACCTCTGCGCCGAGTTCCTCTGCCTCGGCCCGGATGTCCTCGGCCAGTGCGAGCCGCGTCGCCTCGGCCATCATCCCGGAGGGTTCGCCGACGACGTGGTACGCGGTAATCTCGGCTTCGGGATGGACCTCGAGTGCGTACCTGAGTGCGCGCAGTGCCATCTCCGAGTCGTCTATCGGAACGAGAACGCGTTCTATCATGGTGTATGTTCTCGGGTATCAAAAATAAGCCCGTCGGTGGGAAGGGGCAGCGCGCGAGAACGGTCGTGAATATTATGCCGTGGCTGGGTCAACATCCGATATGGCCACCAACGACATGCTCGAACACGTCCTCGTCCCGGTCGCGACCGAAGCCGACGCCACAGAGACCGCCCGCGCGCTCAGGGAGTACTCCCCGGCGCAGGTCACCGTCACTCACGTCGTCGAGAAAGGCGGCGGCGTCCCGGACAAGACGCCGGTCGAGCAGTCAGAAGCCGTCGCCGCGGACGCCTACGACGCCGTCCGGGAGTGGTTCCCGGACGCCGAGGAACACACGACCTACGAGACAGATGTCGTTCGCGGTATCTTTGCGGCTGCGAGGGAAGTCGAGGCCACGGCAATTGCCTTCCAGCCGCGGGGGGGCAACCGACTGGCCAAGTTCCTCGCGGGCGACCTCACTCAGAAGCTCGTGACGAACGCACCGCTGCCGGTGCTGGTCTTGCCACAAGAAGGGGGTCGCTACTGACCGGATGGCTACCGTCTCCGACAAGAGTCTGCCAGACCCGGCCGCCTACAGCGTCAGCCGGCCCTGTACACACGAGGAGTTTCTCGCTGCCGCCAAAGTGTACGCACGGGCGGTCGTCCGCGCAACCGCCCTCTCTGTCACCGTGAGCGACCTCTCGTGGACGGTCAGCACGCGAGCGAAGCGCCGCGCGGGGGCGGTCCGACACCGGAACGGAGAGCCCGAATCGGTGTCCCTCGCCTGGCGGCAGTTCGAGCACGGCGGATGGAGCGCCACCGCCTCGACAGTCCGCCACGAACTGATTCACGTTCACCTGCTCAACGAGAACAACGACCCGGGCCACGGTCCGGCTTTTCGCCAACTGGCCGAGACACTCGAAACGACAGTTCACTGCCAGCGGTTTACCGACCCCGAGTGGTGGGTCCACTGCGAGGACTGTGAGACACGACTCGCCAGATACCGCCGCTCGAAACTCGTCGCAAATCCGGCAGCCTACCAGTGTGGAAACTGTGGCGGTGACCTCCGTGTCGACCCCGGGGACCCCTCGTGAGTCTGTTGCCACAGACGCCTGCTACCACGACACATGCCTCGATTGAGCGGTGTACACAACGAGTCTGTCCTATAGAGATACCCGAAATAACATAACAGTAGTAATATACTTCTGAAACCAACCGCTGCAGGGGTTCGAACGATTATAATTTCTATTCGATTATATAAATCACAAAAGTTATACAATTGTGCTGTGAGGCAACTAGAAACACAACCGCTGTCGCTAGACGAAAATGAGCGTGATAAACGACTCTCGGCGCTTTCGTACCCTGGTCGAACAGCTTGCGCTCCCCGTTTTTGTTGTCGACATGACCGGGACAGTGACCTACGTGAGCCCGGAGTTGACCGAGCGTGTCACCCCCGGGGGGACAGACTCGGAGTCGCTCGTTGGCGAGGCGGTGACACAGTTCGTCGCCGAGGACGACGCCGAGAAGCTCGTCGGTACAGAGATACCGGAGACGGTTTCCGTCCAGTTCGAGCGCCGGGACGGTCCAAACCCGAAGTACGACCTCCTCAGAGTCGACGGAGAGGTGCTCGGCTGTCCGCCCCCCGACGCTGTCGAAAACGGCGCGGTCGCTCGCGCCCTCGAAGAGCTACACGAGGCGACACGCGAGCTACACCGGGTAGAGACGACAGGCGAGGCACTCGATATCGTCATCGAATCCGCCGTCGGCGTGCTCGGGTTCGACCGGTGTCTGCTCTGTGAGACGGGCGAATCGGCGTTCCGGGTCCGGGCCGCGTCGGCAGACTGCCCGTACGACCCCGACGAGACGACACTCCCACTGGAGGCGGAGCCGATGAGAGGAGTCTATCGCTCCGGCGAGCCAGCTGTCACGGGTGACACAACACAGCAGGCGGTTGGCCATCCGGTCGTCCAGTCAACGGTCACCATACCCGTCGGGACGTGGGGCGTGTTCCAGGCACAGTCGACGGCCGCCGAGGCGTTCGACGGCCAGGACAGACGGCTCGCCGAACTGCTCGTCGGCTCACTCGCAGCCGCGATAGAGCGCCTGCGCCGCGAGGCACAGCTTCGTGAGAGTACCGAGGCCAAGGAACGCCAGCGCCGCCAGATTGAGGCATTACACACCGTGGCGACAGAGATGAAATCCTGCGAGAGTCGCACGGAGGTCTACGAGAGGACTGTCGAGGCCGTCGAGGAGATTCTCTCGTTCGATATCTGTACTATCGACGAGGCTGTGGGTGACACGCTGGTCCCGAAAGCCGTCGGCTCCGATATGTCTCTCGACGACTACTACGAGGAGACCCCCATCGACAAAGAGGACAATCTCGGGAGCCTCACGTATCGCCGGGGTGAGAGTTTCGTCGTTGACGACCTCCACGCGGCCGGGTATGTGCCCGCCCAGTCACGCTACCGGTCTGCGCTCAGTCTCCCGCTCGGTGACTGGGGCGTGTTTCAGATTGTTGCCGAAGATGTCGGTGCCTTCGACGAGACGGCCTGTCGGCTGGCCGAACTGCTCGCCGAACACACCGTCGCCGCTATCGACCGTATCGACCGAGAGACAGAGCTCAGACAGCGAGCCCGCGAACTCGAACAACAAAACGCCAGACTCGACGAGTTCGCGTCTATCCTGTCTCACGACCTCCGAAACCCGCTGAACGTCGCGTCGTTGCGAACGGAACACGCAATCGAAACCGGCGAGACCGAGACCCTAGAGCCGGCCCGGGAGGCACTGGACAGGATGGAAACAATCGTTGAGGACATGCTGACGCTCGCTCGTCAGGGCTCGGCGGTCGACGACCCGCGACCGGTTAGCCTGACACATCTCGTCGACCGCTGCTGGAGTCAGGTGCCGACCGAAGGTGCAGTGGTGCGGGTCACGACCGACATGACCGTCGAAGCCGACAGTGACCGCCTGTGTCACCTCTTCGAGAACCTGTTTCGAAACGCTGTCGAACACACTCCGGGAGAGGTTACCGTCGAGGTCGGTGAACTGAGCGAGCGAGCGGGGTTTTACGTCGAAGACGACGGGCCCGGTATCGACGAGGGACACAGGAACAAAGTGTTCGAGCGGGGATATACTGCCACCGAGGGCGGGACCGGACTGGGGCTCGCTATCGTGAAAGACGTCGCTGACGCTCACGGCTGGAGTATCGCGGTCCGCGCGGCCGAAACCGGCGGTGCGCGCTTCGAGGTGACTGGCGTCGACATCCCTGAGTGACCGGTCGCGGCGAACGACGACGGGACAGGTAGATTCATTGCCCTGACCCTCGGACGTGAAGACATGAGCTACGAGACGGTGCGCGAGACGGACGAGGCCGTCGCCGACGCCCTCGAAGCCGAGCGAGACCGGCAAAACGACACGCTGGCGATGATTGCGAGTGAAAACCACGTCAGCGAAGCAGTGCTCGAAGCACAGAGCTCTGAACTGACGAACAAGTACGCCGAGGGCTACCCTGGCGGCAGATACTACGGCGGGTGTGAACACGCCGACGAGATAGAGAACCTCGCCATCGAGCGGGCAAAAGAGCTGTGGGGTGCCGACCACGTCAACGTCCAGCCCCATTCGGGGACGCAAGCGAACATGGGCGTCTATCTGGCGATGCTCGAACCCGGCGACAAGATTCTCTCCCTGGAGTTGAACCACGGCGGTCACCTCTCGCACGGTCACCCGGCAAATTTCACGGGGCAGACCTACGAGGTCGAACAGTATCAGGTCGACGAGGAGACCGGATACATCGACTACGACGGACTCGAAGCGGCTGCCGAGGAGTTCGACCCAGACATCATCGTCTCGGGCTACTCCGCCTACCCCAGAGACGTCGAGTGGGAGCGTATCCAGGCCGCCGCCGACGCCGCCGACGCCTACCACCTCGCCGATATCGCACACATCACTGGACTGGTCGCGGCTGGCGTCCACTCCTCGCCTGTCGGCGTCGCAGACTTCGTGACCGGCAGCACCCACAAGACCGTCCGCGCGGGCCGTGGGGGTATCATCATGTGCGACGAAGAGTACGCAGACGACATCGACTCGTCGGTGTTCCCGGGCGCACAGGGCGGCCCGCTGATGCACAACATCGCAGGCAAGGCCGTCGGCTTCGGCGAAGCCCTCCAGCCCGAGTTCGAGGAGTACGCCCAGCAGGTCGTCGACAACGCGACGGCACTGGGCGACCGCCTCGAAGAACACGGATTCTCGCTGGTCTCGGGTGGAACAGACAACCACCTCGTGTTGGTCGACCTGCGTGACTCACACCCGGACACCACCGGCAAAGCGGCCGAGGAAGCGCTCGAAGAGGTCGGTATCGTCCTCAACGCCAACACCGTCCCCGGCGAAACGCGCTCGGCGTTTGACCCCTCGGGAATCCGAATCGGAACACCGGCGCTCACGACGCGTGGCTTCGACGAGGACGCAATCACGGAAGTCGCAGACCTCATCGCCCGCGTGGTCGACGAACCGGACGACGAGACGGTCAAAGACGACGTGAGCGAGCGCGTCGATGAACTCACAGACGAGTTCTCGCTGTACGAGTAGCTGTAACTGAACGTCTCTCGACGCAGCGTGTGAAAGTTGGGACAGTACGGAGAGAGAAATATCCGTCCCCCTGAAGGGTGGTCGTGCCTCTGACAGTCGGGGTACGACAGGCGTATCCGAACTCCTGTCGCCACTTCTGTATTAGTGCAAGATGTACATACAAATGATTGCTAATATACAAGAGGTAGTCCCGTTGAGGGGCTAAATATCTAGACGGCGTTCAATCGTCGAGGAGACAGCTGAAGAGTCGCCGCTGAGCTTCCCGGAGATGGTGGGTAACCGTCGGCTGTGACAAGTCGAGAAGGGCAGCCAGTTCTTCGCCCGTCGTCTCGCGGGGCGACTCGAAGAAGCCGCTCTCGTACGCGCTTACCAGCACCTCGCGCTGTCTATCGGTGAGGCGGTCGTCGAGGGCACTGCGAATGTTGCCGCCCTCGACTGTATCACCGGCGGGGTGTCTGGCGAGGAGTTCTGTCTCGGCGTACTGGTCGCCGAGTCTGTCGAGGAACTCCCGAACGGTCAACTCCGTCGAGAGTCTGACCGTCGCTCGTGTCGTCTCTGGGGTGGCGGTGACCGACTGTGGAATCCCGCCACAGTCGAGGATGTCTGTTCCGACGGTCTTCTCCGAAAGCGTCGCCCGGAACAGGTGGGTGTTCTCCCGGCGGGTGTGTGTCAGTGATTCGACGGCGACGAACTCTCTGTCGAGGGCGAGTATCTGCTCGATGGGTGGGTCTGACAGCGAGAACAGTACCTGTGTCGCCCGGTCAGCGAGCGGTGTTATCTCTCGGTAGCTGACCGGCTCGTCGACGAGGGTCGCAATCGCGTTGAGGAACGTCTCTGTCTGTCCGAGAGAAACCTCTATCTCGGTCGCTCCGTCTGCGAGCATCCCCCGGCGGGTTTCGACACTGTTGATGCCGTAGGCGATAGCTGAACCGAACTCCACGACCAGGTCCGTGACGCCGTCGTCGCGGACGGTGGGCTCTGGGCCGTACACCGTGAGCACACCGTAATCCGTCTCGCCGTAGCCGAGCGGGATAGCGAGAACTGACTGGAAGCCGCGCTCGATAGCCTCTCGCGCCCACGATTGCTCACGCATCTGCGTCGCGACGTTCGAGACCGTCGTTACCACACCCGAGTCGGCCGCCCGCACCGCGGGTTCTTCACTCTCTGGGGCGAGGGAGACGGCGTCGAGATACCCGTCCTCAACGCCGGCCCACGACCGGGGTTCGATAGTGTCGCTGTCTGCCGGACGGTGACCCACCCACGCGAACGAGAGCGCCGTCTCCTCGACGAGTCGTTTACAGAGGTCGGCCTCCAGTTCCTGTCGCGTCGTCGCGTCACGCATCACTTCCATCAGCGTCCGACTGGCCGACAGCAGCCGATCGGCGCGTTCGAGTTCTCTCGCCCGCTCTTCGAGTGCCGCATCCCGCTCGCGGATGTCGGCCTGCCCGGCGACGCGGTCGAGTGCAGTTTCCACTGTCGTCGCGAGCAGTCCGACGAGCTTTCGACGCTGACCGGTGAAGACGCCGCTCTCCCGGGAGGCTGCGGCGAAGACGCCGTGTTCACCGAGCGGTATCAACAGCGACGCGCGGGCGGACGTATCCGGCTTCGCAAGCCGGTCTGAGTTCCGCACGTCGGCGAAACACTGCGGTTCGCCCGTGACGTAGGTGTGCCAGGTGATGGAGTCGCCTTTCCCCGGGCCAAACACCGGAGACTCCCCAAAAAATTCGAGGAACTGCTCGGTGTCGGCGACCGGTTCGAGCAGATTCGTTTCTTCGTCGAACAGGAAGATACCGATTCCCGAAAGGTCCAACACGTCGGTAGCCGTGTTGACCGCAACGTCGCTAATCTCACGTGGGGTTTCGGCAGTGAGGAACTGACGGGTCGCCTCGTACAGCGCGGTCAGCGTCTCCTCGCGCTGGCGGCTGTCGACGGCGGCAATCGCGTGGCCGACTGTCTCTCCAAGTTCGTCGAACACCGAGCGCTTCCGGGCACAACCGGGGGTGTCCGCCGCCGAGAAGACGACGATGACCCCGTGGTCGGTGCCGTCGTAGACGATTGGGATGGCTGCGACCGACTCGACGGCCGCACTCTGGAGCGCCCCCCGCCAGCCGTCTGGCAGGTTGTCGGCTGTCGCAGGGTGACAGACCTGTGTCTCGGCGGTCGCGAGTGCGCGCTGGACCGGGCCAGCGGGGGCCACGGCGGTCTTCTTCGAAAAGAGCGCGTCGACCAACTCACCGGCACCCTCGGTCCAGGCAGTCGCATGGAGGGCCTCCTCGCCGACGGACTGGAGGGCAACGGCGTCCTGGTATCGGTCTGCAGTCGTCAGGTTTTCACAGACTGCCTGGAGGATTTCGTCGCGCGTTTCGGTGCTGAGAAGCGCCTTCTGGACCCCCCGAATAATCCGGTTGATGTGGTCTAGGTCTGCGAGTTCGTCGCGCTGTTCTTCCAGTCGCTGCTCTCTGGTCGCTCGGGCCGTCACGTCGTCGATAGTGAGGACGACACGTTCGAGCGAGTCGTCGTCGAACATCGGCACGCCGTCGACCGAGATGATGGTTTCGTCGCCATCCGGATGGTCGACGACCAGTTGCTCGTCTTCCAGTGGCTCTCCCGTGCGCTTGATGCGGTTGAACGGGAAGGCCGATTCCGGGAGCTCATCGCCGTCTGGCCCCCGGATACGCACGTCTTCGGGTGAGTAGACACAGCCCTGGAGTTCGTGCTGGCTGGTTCCCAGAACGGTAGCAGCCTGCTCGTTTGCCCTGACGATAGTTCTGTCCGTGTCGATGACAACGATGCCGACGGTACTGGTTTCGAGAATTCGTTCGACGAGGTCACGCTCAGCGGCGAGTTGCTGTTGGTTGGTCTTTCGCTCTGTGATGTCGGTCACGATACCGACGATACGGACCAGTTCTCCCTCCTCTCGGATGCCGACAGAGCGGCTGTGGACCCACCGCAACTGGCCGTCTGGCCGGACGACACGGTACATTTCGTCGTAGCTGTCCGGGTCTTGTACTTGTTTTTGCAGTGCCTCCCGAAGTCGCTCGCGGTCGTCGGGATGGACTGTCTCCAGGAGTGACATGCGGTCCTCGTAGAGATGTTCCGGACTCCGCCCCCACACCTCCTCGTAGGCGTTGTTGACGTACTGAATTTCCGCCTCGTCTTCGACGTGGGTGAGCCAGACGACATCGTTTATATTCTCTGTTACTTCCCGCAACAGCGGTGTCTGGTCGTATTCGGACGTGTGTTCCGGCGTCTGCTCGGCGAGGGCCAGCGCGGCCTCGATGCGGCGGTCGATAACCGCCGGCGCTGTGGCCCCGGGCGAGGCGTGAATTACGTCGGTGACGCCAGCATCGAACAATCGCTCGACAGACCCCGCCCGGTCGCCGACGAAGGCGATGACAGGAATCGACTGGTCGCTCGCCTCGAACGAGCGTGTCACGTCGACAACCTGCTCGGGGTCGAGTGTGTCTGAGAGAAGGACACAGTCGGCGGCAGGCGGCTCCGTCTCTTTACTCCAGGTCAGGCGCGACAGGGACCGCTCGTCGCCGAGTGCCGACGGCAGCGAGCCGGCATCCCCCTCTCTCCCCGTAATAAACAGTATCTCTGGTGGCTCGGTGAACGCGTACATTGGCAGCAGGGTGGCTCTGAATAGTTCTAGAGCCGCTCGTTCGATATTGTCCTTTCGCTTTCAAGACGTGGTCCCGGCCGGTCGGCCGACAGTCCACGGGAGATAGCAATTCGAGACGTTCAAGACCCACCGCTACGCGAGGATAGATATGACAGAGATAATCGACGGAAACGCGGTCGCGGCGGGGCTCCGAGAGGAACTCACGTCCTGTGTTGACACGCTCACAGCGGCCGCTAGTCGCCCGACACTGGCGACGGTATTGATGAGCGACGACCCGGCAAGTGAGACGTACGTCTCGATGAAACAGGACGACTGTGAAGAGTTGGGTATCGGGACGCGTGACGTAGAACTCGATACAGATGCCCCAGCAAGTGAGTTGTTCGGGGTTGTCGACGACCTCAACGCCGACGACGACGTGAACGCGATTCTCGTCCAGTCACCGGTGCCCGACCACGTCGATTACCGGGAGGTACTCGAACGCATCGACCCGATGAAAGACGTCGACGCCTTCCACCCTGAGAACGTCGGCCGACTCGTCGCGGGCTATCCGCGGTACAAACCCTGTACGCCCCACGGCATCCAGCGCCTGCTCGCAGCCGCAGATGTCGACACCGACGGGAAAGATGCCGTCGTCGTCGGGCGGTCACGCATCGTTGGCAAGCCGATGGTGAATCTGTTCATCCAGGACGCACCCGGCGGGAACGCGACGACGACCGTCTGTCACTCCCACACCGACGACCTGACAGCCAAGACGCGTGAGGCCGACATCGTCGTCGCCGCAGCTGGCGTGCCGGAACTCGTCGACGGGTCGATGCTCAAAGAGGGCGCTGTCGTCATCGACGTAGGTATTAACCGCATCGAGGCAGAGGACGGCGACGGCACCACGCTGGTCGGCGACGTGGACTTCGAGAGCGCCAAAGAGAAAGCGAGCGCAATCACGCCCGTTCCGGGCGGTGTCGGCCCGATGACGCGTGCGATGTTACTCTATAACACCGTCAAGGCGGCCAGCCTGCAGACCGACACCGAGGTCGAGTTGCCGTAGCTGTCGGCCCAGCTCGACTCCTGTTTCTCACCGGACGACGACCGGACGTGGGTGAATCTGAGTATGAGATACCTGTACTCAATATTATTCGCAGAGATTTGAAAAATTACTATTTGCTTGTATATTAATGCTGAAGCTATATCTACACAGACCTGCACTGGACCGATGATGACAGAGACAAGCTCAAGTGCCGAACTGAGTGGACAGTATATTGCATCACTCGTCGAAAGTGCAGGAGACGTATCGCCGGTGTTCGAGCGGAAGGTCCGAGATATTTTCAAGGAGTATATTTCGACGGAAATCGAGTACGACCAGTGGTATCCGGTTCCGGAAGTCACAGACACCTATCAGCGCATCGCCCGACAGGTGGGGTCGTCGACGATGCAGGAAGGGGGTGCCGCGAGCGCACAGGCCGTCGAGTGGCCCGACCACGTGACGCGTGTCGCTGACGGACTCGAACTGCTCAACGACATGCACCAGCAGGCCCACCGTGGCGGCGAGGAGGCCCATCCGGGCGGTCAGTATCTCGTCGAGACCGAGGATGCGCGGGCGGCGCGGGTCGCCGTCTCAAGTGACTGGCCTTACACTGTCCCGCTCGCAGAAGGCGTCTTCAAAGGAATCGTCAAAGACCTCGGCGACGACGACGCGGTTCCCTCTCTCGAAGACGTGGAGTCCCGTCACGACGAGGAAGCGGCCTGGAAACTGACCTGGTAACGCGTTAGAGCCGTTCGAGCGCGCGGGCCAGTGCCGCCTCGTCGCCCTCGCGCAGGTACGCGCTGACGTCTCTGGTGGTTCTGACAAGCTGTTCGGCCTCCGTGGGGTCGACATCCCCGTCGAGCGCCTCGATTCGTTTCCGCCGCGACCGGAGCCCAGAGAGAACCCGGTCGACTTCTGTCTCTCGGTCGTCGTGGACGCGCCGCAGGTCTGTGAGATAGATATCGACCGCGGCAGCAACTGCGAGACCGCGCTCTGGTGTCAGGGTTTCTGGCACCTCGTCGGCTGACGGTCTGTCGTTCTGGTCGGCGAGTCGGAGCAGTTCGAGCAGATAGAGTTCTTCCTCGTCTTCGACGCGCATCACGCGGCCGAGCGTCGCGCCGACCCGGCGCAACTCACTCGCCGCCAAAACCGTGTCGTCGAGCGGTTGTAGCTCTCCCGCGTGGACGAACCCGACACGTCGGAGATAGTCTCGAGCCGCCGCCGCGGCGTCGTCGGCTAGCTGGTCGACACCCACGTCGTCGACCTCGGCTCTGACAGCAGTCAACTCGAATTCGGTGTTGCCTGCCGTGTGTGTCGTCGGCTCGTCGAGCCCGACGCTCCGGATGCTGCCACACTCCGGGCAGGTAATCTCGCCTGTCTCGTAGTACGACCACTGCACGCCACAGGACTGGCACTCGCGCTCGCCCCGGAGTTCCATACCTATAGCTAGCAGAGCCAGCCATTTAGTCGTCTGGATAACGGGCCGAGGAGTTCGACGGACCGAGACGACCCACCCACGGATTTTCACACAGCCATCACAAAACAGATATATTACCACAGTGAATCCGGGCTATGCGCCGCCGCCGTGCCCTCCAGCTAGTCGGCGGGACAGTCTGTGCACTCGCCGGCTGTCTCGGCCAGAACGGCTCGGACTCAGAACCGACGCCAGACCAGGACCCAGGGAAGACGACCACGCCGAGGGCAGAGCCGACACCCCGCGAACTCGGCACACAGGCCGGAGACGGAGTAGCCGTCGACGCTGTCAGTGTCCAGCGGTCCGTGATTCACCATCACGCCTGGCGCGAGATACACGAACCAGATGACGGACAGATGCTCGTTGTCACTGGGAGCGTTCCAGCGTCCATCGACAGGTCTGCCGTTCGATTCGACGCCCGCCTCGACGGTGATACCGTCAGCTCTACCGTGCAGACCGAGTTGCGAGACCGGTCACGCCTGTACGCGCTGTCGGTGCCCGTCGAGACCGTCGACGAGGCCGAACTCGTGTTACAGAACGGAGCGAAGCCAGCCTGGCGACTGCCCGACGATGTCACCGAGACCCTCGCCGCCGCCCCAGAGTTTCGTCTCACGACGGCCGAGATTCTGGACACCGACGGCGACACCGGACTACGGCTAACCGTCGAAAACCGTGGCGAGCGGGACGGCGTGTTTCGGGGTGTCGTCGAGTACGCGGACGCAGCCGACGCAGACAGCCCCGTCGAAATACAGGTCTCCGCCGGCGAGACCGTCACCGAGACCGTACAGCCCTCGGCGCTCGAGAGCTGGAGCGCAGACGCTGAGTTTGCCCGCGACATCGCGCCGAAGACGCGTGTCTTCGAAATCTGACGCCACAGCGCTCGGTCACTGGTTCCTCAGATGGGAGTCGAAACACGCACTGCTGTCTCGGACGAGAACCGCAAAAGAGAGAAGTCAGTGGGCGCTCGGCGGCTTAGAAGTAGTCGATGCTCTCGGGCAGTTCGAGCTTCATGCCCTTGCGCTCGCGAATCTCGTCAATCTGGTCCGGCTGGAGGTTGTCGGCCATGACCTGGAAGCCGGCGTTTTCGGTGTTCCAGGAGGCACGTCCCTCGGTGGCCGAGCGGATGTCCGAGGAGAAGCCAATCATCTCTTCGACCGGTGCGACACCCTCGACGACCATCAGGTCGCCTTCCTGGTACATGTCGTCGACGCGGCCACGACGGCCCTGGACTTCACCACTTGCAGCACCCATGTGCTCGTTAGGCACGTCGATGCGGACCTCCTGAATCGGCTCCAGAAGCTTGACCCTCGCGTCGATGAGCGCGTTGTGCAGCGCCTGGCGAACCGCCGGGATTACCTGTGCGGGACCGCGGTGGATGGCGTCTTCGTGCAGGCGTGCGTCGTGGAGCGTAATCAACGCACCCTCGACAGGCTCGGCGGCGAGCGGGCCGTCGTTGAGCGCTTCCTCGAACCCTTCGAGGACGAGTTCCATCGTCTCGTTGAGGTGCTGGATACCTTTCGTGTCGTCGACGATGATGTTCGCACCGTGGATGTGCTCGACGTTCTGTGAGGTGTCCTTGTCGAGACCCGCATCCTGAAGGGCCTCACGCCGTTCGAGTTCGGGCATGTCCATCGACGCCTTGCCCTGTTTGAGCGTGTCGATAATGTCTTGCTCGAGCGTCTCGACAGTCAGATAGAAGCGGTTGTGACGGTTCGGCGAGATGCCCTCGACCTCGCGGCTGTCCTCCTGTGGAGCCTCGCGGAAGACGACGATGGGTTCGCCAGTCGTTACCGGAATGCCCTGGTTGCGCTCGATGCGCTGGGTGACGACTTCGAGGTGAAGTTCGCCCTGCCCGGAGATGAGGTGCTCGCCGGTGTCCTCGTTGATTTCGATGTCGATGGTGGGGTCTTCCTTGGCGACCTGCTGGAGCGTCTCGATGAGCTTTGGCAGGTCGTCCATGTTCTTCGCCTCGACAGACTTCGTGATGACCGGCTCGGAGATGTGCTCGATGGACTCGAAGGGAGTCATCTCCTCGCTGGATACAGTCGAGCCCGCGATGGCGTCGTTGAGGCCGGTGACGGCGGCGATGTTGCCGGCCGGGACGTGGTCGACTTCCTCGCGCTCGCCGCCCATGTAGATACCGACACTCTGGACGCGGTTCTTGCCCGCAGTTCCGGAGACGTACAGTTCCTGGCCTTTCTCGATGGTACCGGAGAAGACACGCCCGGCAGCGATTTCGCCGGCGTGAGGGTCGATACCGATGTCGGTGACCATCAGGACGACCTCGCCGTCCTCGTCGACAAGCTGCATCTGCTCTGCGACGTCCAGTTCGTCGTCACCACGCCAGATACGCGGGATACGACGGGGCTGGGCGTCGACGGGGTTGGGGAAGTGCTCACAGACCATGTCGAGTACGACGTCTGCAAGCGGCGTCCGCTTGGCGAGTTCCTGGCGCTTGTCGGCGCGTTCGAGGTCGATAATCTCGCCAAAATCCATCCCGGTGCGCTGCATCGACGGCAGGGAGACGCCCCACTTGTAAAGCGCAGAACCGAAGCCGACGGTCCCGTCCTCGACGGAGACTGTCCAGTCTTCCTCGATGTCGTCCATCTCCTCGGTCATGCCCCGGATGAGGTCGTTGACTTCGCGGATGACGCTGGTCATCCGCTCTTGCATTTCCTCGGGGCCTTCCTGCAGTTCGGAGATAAGGCGGTCGACCTTGTTGATAAACAGCGTCGGTTTGACGCCCTCCCGCAGCGCCTGGCGCAGGACCGTCTCGGTCTGTGGCATCGCGCCCTCGACGGCGTCGACGACCACCAGTGCGCCGTCGACGGCCCGCATCGCACGGGTCACGTCACCGCCGAAGTCGACGTGGCCCGGCGTGTCGATGAGGTTGATGAGGTGGTTTGTCCCCTCGTACTCGTGTGTCATCGAAACGTTCGCCGCGTCGATTGTGATACCGCGTTCCTGCTCGTCTTCCTCCGTGTCCATGGCCAGCTGTTCGCCGGCCGTGTCGTCGGAAATCATCCCTGCTCCGGCGAGCAGGTTGTCCGTCAGCGTCGTCTTCCCGTGGTCGACGTGTGCCGCAATCGCAATATTCCGGATGTTCTCCGGTTTATCCATCAGCGTTTCACATTCCTGGACGATTTTCTTTCGTCGGCCCATTATTACTGTCGCATACCGGCAGGAGGGTCAAAAGGGTAGTGTTTCGCGCCGACCAAATCCGGCTCGTTCGGAGGTTTCTGTGCTATTCTCACACAAGATGTTGCGACCGGCCGCCCTGTCGACGCCGAATAGGCTGCGCGTGACACGTTGGGGTCGCTTCGGACCGGTCCCTTATTTAAACCCTCCGGCGAGACCGCCACCGATTTGGAACGAAATTTCAATAGTCTCACGCGGGATGTTCCCGTGAATTTGTCTCGATGTTGAAAAAACCACTTTATACAGCAGTCGAACGGTGCAGTTGCAATGTCAAACGACAATACGACACGACGGCGACTTATACAGGTAGCTGGAGCGTCGACAGCCGCCGCATTGGCGGGTTGTCTCGGTGGCTCCGACGACGACTCGATGGACGACGAGAGTGACGGTTCGATGGCTGACAGTGACGAGACGGACGGCGACGACGGGATGGACGGTAGTGACGAGATGGACGACGGACCCGAGCCGACGGACCCGTCCGAGGCACCACGGGCCACCGTCGACCGCTTCAGCGAGGAGGCCGGGACGCTATTGGTTCGGACCGAGGAGAATGGTCTGCCTGCCCCGGACGAACCGGTCGACTTCGACCAGGGGCCACACATCACGAAGGGGCTCGGTCCCGACGGTGAGATGGTCGAGTACTACAACTTCGACGTCCAGCCGGAGACGCCCGCACCGATTTACGCGCTGTTCCACGAGAACGGCGACCCCGTAGAGGGGCAGCTCAACGTCCTCGACGTGATTCCGGGCGACGATGGATACAACGACTTCTGGCACGTCCACAAGGTGACGGTACCCGACGACTACGAGGCCAATGTCGTCACCAGCGTCGACGATATCACCGAGGCGGGCTACGACGTGGAACCGACCGGTATGATAAAGAACTGCCCGGTCGTTCCCGAGGGCTCGACCGCTTCGAAACACTTCGGCGACGACCACGACGAAGCACCGGTCGTCGACGGCTGGTACGGCGGCGAGGTCGTCTCCTACTTCCTGTTCGAAGAGGACTCCTACGAGGCGACTTCCGACGGGAAGATACCACTCTCGCCGATTTACGTCAGCTTCAACACGAACCCAGGACAGGAAGGCGGCGGCCCGGCCTCCGGCTTCATGACCGAAGAAGGCAGCGACCAGACCCACAACGTCGTCGCGACAGTGCCCGGTGACGACGGCTATTCGCCGCTGTGGATGGTCAATCCGTACGACAACGCTGACTTCGACGACGTTTCCGACCTCGACTCCGCAACGGACGCGAACGTCCTTGCGATGGGTGCTGCGACCGTCAACTGCCCTATCGTCTCGATGGGTTGACGCTCCTGCACGCCCTCAGAGTCGGATGCAGACATAGCACACCAGGTGGAGAATGTACCACGAGAACCAGGGGAGCGAACTCGAGAGGACACCCGACGCGGAGACAGATGTCGAAACCCCTTTTGTCACACCATCTGATAGGACCAACTCAATGGAGAAGGCCCTGTGGTATCTCTTTGCTGGGAGTCGCGGCGGTGCAAACAGGGTTCGCATCGTCAGAGAGCTAGCAGACAGGCCGCGGAACGCGAACGAACTCGCCGATGAACTGGACCTCAATTACAACACGATAGACCACCACCTGGATATGCTAGAAGACCACAACGTCGTCGAACCGAGCGAGCACGACTACGGGAAGCTGTACTTCCTCACGGACCAGTTCGAACAACATCAAGAGACCTTCGAGACGATCTCAGAGGAGGTGAGCTGACGATGGCGATGGGTGTGCCGACGATACTGGGAATCGCACTGACCGCCGTCAACAGCGTCTTACTCACGGTCATCTCGCTCGTCTGGCTCCGGAACTACCGCCAGTTCCGGTCGACGATGGTGCTGGGCTTGCTCGGATTCTGTCTCGTCTTACTGGTCGAAAATCTCGTCGGCCTGGTATTTTTCCTCAGCAGTATGAACATGCTGTACGCCGCAGACCCCATTGCGGGCCAGGTCGCGCTGGGGATGCACCTGCTCGAACTTATCGCGGTCAGCTTCCTCACCTACGTGACGCTGAAATAACACAGGGCGCCACAAATCTAATACGCCAGCGTCCCCTGGCTGTGTGCGTATGGACGTTCTAAAGGAGGGACCAGGCCCTGCGGAACCGTTTCTCGCCGCCAGCGAACTCGTCGAAACGGAGTGGCCCCTCGAACGACCCGTCACCGTGACCGTCGTCGAAGACCCCGACGAGCGAACCCGCGTTAGCCACTCCGCGGAGGGACACCGCCTGACGATTTCACGCCAGGCCGCAACGAGCGCGATGGCCCGAGAGCTGGCACTCCACGAGTTCGCGCACATGCACCACCACGAGCAGGCACACCCATCACACACACAGTCGACAGAGGAAGCCATCTATCTCGCCTTGACCGGCCGGACTGTCGAGAAGCGCAAGCTGACCCACTGCTACCAGATTGCCAATCACATGAAAGATATCTACGCCGACGACCTCTGGCTCGATGTGGCCCCGGCCGACAAGCTGGTCGATTTCCTCGAGGCCAGTCTCGCCAACTCCGTGGCCGACCGGCCAGACGGTCCGCAGGCGTGGGACCTGCTCACCGCGGGCGCAGACCCCGAAATCACGGCCGTCAACGCGGCCTTCGCTCTTGGGCTCGTCGAGCGACACAACCTCGTCGGCGACGACCACCGGCTCTATGACCTCGCCCACGCGGCCGCCGCAGACGCGCCCGAGGTCGACTTCGAGCACTTCAGAGAGCTGTTCAGGTCGCTTGCCGCCGACCCTGACGAGAGCGAGTACCGGAAACACCTAGTCGACGCCGCCCGCGAGTACGCCGGCGGGACTGGCCCCGCAGCGGATTGATACCCACGTTGAAGCGACTAGACTGATTGTACGACACCGACCGAAATTCGCCGTTGCCTTGCCGCTGCAACCGCCCAACATCGTAGCCTTCGTTTCGGTGTTCTTGCAGCGTCTCTAGGTCGCTGTGAATCTGAGTAATGGCCTGTTGTGCGGCGTGTTGTGACGGGTCGGCAAAGGTCGGCCACTGGTCTGTCCAGTCTTTGAGTTTGTTGTGTTGGTCGTAGTCAGATGGTCTATCGTTGTAGTCTGAGTTATACTAGTCTCGGACAGCGTGATTACGAATCTGCCGGAGAATGTCGATTTGGTGCCACGCTTCGCTTGCCACGTCGTCGGGCAGGTACGCGCGGAAGCGAAGCGTGTGTTTCATCGGTGTTAGTCGAGTTTTT
This sequence comes from Halovenus aranensis, assembly GCF_900100385.1. Classification (GTDB taxonomy): domain Archaea; phylum Halobacteriota; class Halobacteria; order Halobacteriales; family Haloarculaceae; genus Halovenus; species Halovenus aranensis. Next base: position 55,200 of record NZ_FNFC01000002.1, on the reverse strand, counting down.
CGACAGTGAGTTTCAACTGGTCGCCTTCTTCCAGATTAAGCCCGTCTCGGACTTCTTCTGGGATTGTTACTTGCCCGCGTTCTCTGAGTTTTGGGTAGCACTCCATCGAAATCATTATTATTTATTCATACTCAATCGTAATAAAGGTTGGGTGTTGTCGGCTTCAACCCCGGGGCAGTCGCCTTGACTGCCTGTACAACACCGCTGTGTGGCACGGCTGTACCGACTCGGAACCGGTACCGTGAGGGGGTGTAACAGAGAGATAGTTGTAAGGGGACGGGACCTGTTTTTGCGGTATGGACGTTACCGAAGCAAGTGAGACGACCCAGTCGGTTATCGACGAAATACTCGGCGCAGTCATCGGCGAACGGGAGTTCATGGAGACAGTCATGATCGGCGTCCTCTCTCGGGGGCACGTCCTGCTCGAAGACGTTCCCGGCACCGGGAAGACACTGACCGCGAGTTCGCTGGCGACGGCGCTCGGACTCGAATTCTCGCGCATCCAGTTCACCCCCGACCTCCTCCCGTCGGACGTGACTGGCACCCACGTATTCAACGAACGCGACCGTAGTTTCGAGTTCTCCGAGGGACCGATTTTCGCCAACGTCGTTCTCGCTGACGAAATCAATCGCGCACCGCCAAAGACTCAGGCCGCCCTGCTCGAAGCGATGCAAGAGCGACAGGTGACCGTCGACGGCGACACACACGACCTACCCGAGCCCTTCTTCGTCATCGCCACCCAGAACCCTGTCGAGCAGGAGGGGACCTTCGAGCTTCCCGAGGCACAGGTCGACCGCTTCCAGGTGAAATCCTCGGTCGGGTACCCTGAAGAAGAGGGCGAGTTCGAACTGCTCCGGCGGCGGGCGGGGCGTGACGTACAGACGCCGAGTGTCGATTCGATACTCGACCCGGATTCAGTCAGAGCCCTGCGACAGGTCGCCGAGACCGTCCACATCGACGAGGACGTGCTGAAGTACGTCGCCAGGGTGGGACGAGCGACCCGGAATCACCCACAGGTCGAGGTCGGCGTCTCACCGCGCGGGACACAGAAGCTGTTCGAGTCGGCGCGCGCACACGCTGTCATCCAGGGACGGGAGTTCGTCACCCCCGACGACATGAAGCAGGTTGTCGAGCCGGTACTGGCACACCGGTTGGTCCTCAAGCCCGAGGCAACGATAGAAGGCGTCGAACAGCGCAGTGTCGTCCGGGACGTACTCGACCAGGTGCCGGTACCGACGGTCGAACTGGAGGCGTAGCTACCCCGACCGCGAGGCCGAGCCAGCGAGCACGAGCCCCGAGATGAGTAACGTGACCGCAGCCAACAACACGACGACGGCGGACTCCGGCTGCTGTGTCGGCGACACGTAGTAGATGCCGGCACCGACAACGCCACTCGCGGCAGTCACGCCGGCCGTTTGCCCGACATGAGAGACGACGGCACGCGTCGCTCTACCGTCTGCGCCGACTTGTGAGCCGATGCGGACGGTATACCGGCCCGCATCGTATGCCACGACTATCCCGCCAGCCGCCACCAGCGCGGGTACAACCGCGCCGTCCGTGCCGACAAGCAGACAGAGTGCACCGAACATCACGCCGGCACCGGCGGTGACGATACGATGGCTTCCGCGGAAGAGCCCGGCCGCGAGCAGGAAGCCGCCGGCCGTGACACCGACTGCTAACGACAGCCGGAACGAAGCAAGTGCCACGGCTGCCACGAACGACCCGCCGAGCGCAGCAGCGGCTCCCGCCGTCGGCGGCTGATACTCAAACGCCGTCCAATCACTGTCCACACTCATTGTGACCACCCCTTCATCGTTCGCGCAACAGCAACGTCGAGTGATATATCTGACGGCCAGTCGATGACCGGGACGCCGTAGCCGTGGATGCGGCCGATTCGCTGTTGGCGGTCGAGTGTCGCGACGACACCGCCGCGGCTGTCCATCCGTGTCGGGTCCGGCGAGATGACAGTCACTTCGTGACCCGCCGACTCCAGGAGCTGAATCGGTACCTCAATCGTGTCGTCGACCAGTGGCGTACAGAGGAGTATCTGACTCGGCTCGGTCAGCCGCTGGAGGAGTTGTATCGCTCGCAACCGGACCGGGAATGCGTTTTCGGGCGGGCTCGACGTGAACGCTGGCTCTGTCGAGAACGCGTCCAGCACTCTGGTCCGATGGGTCGACGTATCGCTCGGCGGTATCCAGACATCTGGGCCGAGCGTCGCGAGCCCGACGCGGTGGTCCTCCTCGAGTAACGTCACGAGCAGGCGACTCGCCGCCTCGATGCTCCGGTCGACAGCGTGGTTCTCAGACTGGTCGGTTCGAACGTAGGCCTCCTGGCGCAAGTCGAGAAACAGCACAATCGAAGTCGACCGCTGTGTGCGGAACTGAAGGGTCGTAAGCTCCCGACTCGATGCGTACTGATTCCAGTCGATACGCCGGAGGGAGTCGCCCGGCCGATACTCCCGGACCGCGTAGAATTCGAGGCCGTCACCGGAGTCATCGGTTGCCAACCGGCCGGCATACGGCGTCGTCAGACGCCGTACGACCGGTATTTCGAGCGTGTCGGGGTCGTATCGACACTGCAGTTGGCTCGGTGCCGTCAGTTCGTACTGGCGTTCGCGTGCGGCCATCCGGTCGCTCACTATCGCTTGGACACCTTCGAAGCGGTGGTTGCCGCTCTCTGCTTCGATTTCGTACTCGATTGTACACGTCTCGCCTGGTTCCAGTCTGGTTGCGAGTCGTGGCGCCCCCGAGGTGACCCGAAGCTCCTCTGGCACGAGGTCGATGAAGCGACAGTCAGGCAACACCCTGTCTCCGCGGTTCCGTATCGTCGTTTCGACCGTCACGGTCTCGCCAGCGTCGGGTGACTCAGGCGTGAGCGACCGGCTGACTCCGAAGTCCGGTCTCGGTGGTGAGGAGAGGCTGCGGGCCGCCAAGACGCCGATTGCGACCACGGGAGCGAGCAGCAACGCCTCCGTCTGGAATATAATTCCGAGTCCCGCGGCGACCATGGCTCCCCCGCCGACGACGTCCCAGTAATCGGGAGTGTAGGTGTCGAGAAGGCGAGTGTAGGCCTGCTCGCTCGTCGTGTCGTCGCGTTCGTCGTCAGTTGGTTCCGGCGTCGTCTCACGCTCCTCGCGTTCCTGAGTGACACTCATGCAGACTCACCTCTCTCCTGTTGCTCGGTCTCGTCGACCCCGGTAGACAGTGCGCCTTCGGGCAGCAGTTGGTCGCCGCGCTCGATTGCGCCGAGCTCGTCGATGACGTGGCTGGCCTGCTCGCCGGCGGTCGCACCCCCGTCGCGCCAGGGAACCAGCGACGGCGCGTCGTTGCCGTCATCGTCGGTAAAGAAGGCGACTGCGCGGTCGTTCTCGGACCAGGCTCCGGATTCGAGCAGGTCGTTCGCCTCGGCCTCGGTCAGATTGTACCGCTCGGTCAACGTCGCCAGCGCCAGCGGACGCAGACGGTCTCGGAGGTCGTCGTGTGTCTCTTTCCACCTGCGCTTTTCTTCGGGACGGAACGGCCGCCGGGAGAGCGTCGCCAGTTGGTCTTCGACCTCGTCGCCCGGCGTCGGCAGGCTGGCAGGCCCCTCAGTCGCAGGGATATCCGCCGCTGTCCGTGACTCACCCCTGATGTACAGGGCGCCAGCGCCGACAACGGCAGCGCCGAGAATGACAGTCAGCTGTCTCGCAATCGGCAAGTCGATGCCAAATTGCGGAGCGAACATGACTGCCACCGCACACACGAACAGACCGATACCGACGAGGGTCCGTCTCGGTCTCACTGGCGGTCACCTCCGCTTTCGAGAGCCGACTCGCCACTTCGCTCGATTCGCCGAAGGGTGGCCTTGGCACGCTGTTCGTGCTCCTCGGTAATCGGCGTCGTGCCGTATCGAACCTGTTCGAACAGTTCGGTAAGCTCGTCGACGTCCTCAGTATCGAGGCCGGCGGCAAGCGCTGCGTCGGCGAACTCACCGGGAGTGCTCGCCTCCGGGTGTTCGACATCGAGCGGTTCGGCCATCCGCGCCCAGGCGCGGTAGACGGCGTTCTCGCTGTCGGACACCTGTGTGATTTCGTCGGCAGCGTCGCCAGCGGCGGAGATAACCTCGTCGGTGACCTCTGGCTCGTCGAGGGTCTGCTCGTCCTCTTTGCGGCGCTTCCTGCCACGCAGGTACAGACCGAGCAGGCCAAGCGCGCCAAGAGCCGCGACGAAGATGATACCCAGGCGGAACCGCTCGACCGGCGTATCCGACTCACCGCCCGAACTGCTCACAGCCTCTGTCACAGCGTCGGTCGACACATTGCCGGCGGCCTGCGCGGCTGCGCCGCCAGGGGGCGGACAACTGAGCAGCGCAGTCACCGCGATGACGATGGCCATTCCCGGCAGGAATATCAGCGGGAACGTGACTACACCCGCCATGAGCTCTCGGTTGTGAATGGCTCCGAGCACAGAGAGTGTGAGAGCAAGCAATACGACGATGACCGTGAGGTCGCTCTGGTCGTACCCCGCGGCACATTCGTCGTCCTCTTCGAGGGCCTGCCCGGTAGGGACCCCACCACCTCCTGGACCGGAGTCGTCGACGCTCGCGTTGCTATCGCCGGTGGCCTGGCCACCGGAGGTCGGTGAACCGGAGCCACTGCCGCCGCCATCGAGGCTGTCCGTAATCGCCGCCGCGCCGAGACCAATGCCGACAACACAGAGGAGGGCAACGGCAACGGGAACCAAGGAATTCCTCATTCGATGATGGCAATTACGTATCATTATATAAAAACCACGGTGTTTCGTGACGTTGTGACATATCCTCGTGTGGGTGCCCGAAGACGGACACGTTTAAGTTGGTCCTGTGACAGACCACTGCACGGACATGTGGGTACGTTCACGGTACACCAGTGAACTGGCAGTGCTCGCGGCTTGGGTTTCGCTTTTCATTCCCTGGAACGTGACCTACCACACGAGCGCGACTGTACAGGAGGCACCGGCAGCGGAGGGGACGATGTTCGTCCTTCGGTTTGCGCTTTTCGAGTTACAGCTTCGGGAAAAGGCAGTCACAGCCGGGAACATCCAGGTTGGGAACTTCGCCGAGTTCCTCGAAGCCCAGTACGCGGGTGTCAACCTGTTCGGCGGCCTCTATATCACCTCGCCGCCGACGGCGACGCGGTTCTACGAGGGGACGCTCTCACACGCGAGTCTCCTCTGGACTGTCGCCGCCGTCGCGTTCGCGCTTGCGGTGGCGTTGAGTCTGGCTCTGTATTTCAGGACCGAAACGACAATCGCCCGTCTCCCTGTCAGCGAGGTGCGGCTGATGGGGTCGCTGCTCGGGGCCGCCACGCTCGCGCTTGCAGGCTCCAGCTATCTGTACTTTCAACAACGGGATATCGTCGGTACGCCGATTCCGGTCGGCGTTGTCGTTATCGGCGCGTTGGCGGCTGTCCTGCTTGTCACCAGTGAAGTCACCGAGACCGCAGCGTAACCACCGTCTGAGGCACCCGGCGACGGGCAGTAGGTGGTCGGAACTCGCAACCTCTTTTAGGTAGACTGTGTGAGATTACGTATGTTGATTACCGTTTCCGGACAGGCCGGCAGTGGCAAGAGCACACTCGCGGCAGCTCTCGCCGACGCGCTCGGCTGCGAGCACATCTCTGGCGGTGACATCTTCCGTGACCTCGCCGCCGAGCGCGACCTGTCGCCCCTGGAGTTGAACCGGCTCGCCGAAGACGACGACCAGATTGACCGAGACCTCGACAGGCGGCTGCGAACGACCGCCAGCCAGGCGGACGACCTCGTGCTCGAATCTCGGCTCGCGGGCTGGATGGCCGGCGACCACGCCGACCTCAAACTCTGGCTCGACGCGCCGCTCGACGTTCGCGCCGAGCGCATCGCGGACCGAGAGGACAAGGCCGTCGAAACCGCACGCGAGGAGACAGAGGCCCGAACCGAGAGCGAGTCGATGCGCTATCAGGAGTACTACGGCATCGATATCAGAGATCTTACGATTTACGACCTCGTCATCGACACCGCCCGCTGGGGTCCCGACGGCGTCCTGACTCTCGCACAGTCGGCCGTCGAGTCATATAACCCTGCAAGCGACGAAGGCAAGACGCCCGTGACGGGGATTCGCTACGACTTCGAGTGACGATGTCGCTTCGTCCCCCACCCGCTGACCGGTCGCCGGCCGAGTTACTCTCCTTCGGGGTCGTCAACCTCGATAAGCCGCCTGGCCCCTCCTCTCACGAGGTGGCAGACTGGACGCGCGACCTCGTGGCCGACGCGCTTGCCGACACCGACAGAACGGTCGACCGAGTGGCACACGCCGGAACGCTCGACCCGAAGGTGACGGGCTCGCTGCCGCTGTTGCTCGGCCGGGCGACCCGACTCGCACAGGTCTTCGACGACAGCCAGAAGGAGTACATCGCCGTCCTCGAATGCCACGGCCCGCTTCCCTCGGATTTCGAGGCGACGCTGTCTGCCTTCGAAGGCAACCTCTACCAGAAGCCCCCGCGCAAGAGCGCGGTCAAACGCCAGCTTCGGGTTCGTCACGTCGACGAGATTTCCGTGCTGGACCGCGGCGACCGCCGACTCCTCGTTCGAGTTCGGTGTGAGGCGGGGACGTACATTCGGAAGCTCTGTCACGATATCGGACTGGCGCTCGGGACCGGGGCACACATGGGCGATTTGCGACGGTCGGCGACCGGGACGTTCGACGACACGGGCCTCGTCACGATGGAAGACCTCACCGACGCGCTCGCCTTCTGGACCGAAGACGGCGACGATGGGCCCCTTCGAGAGATAGTCGCCCCCGCAGAGCGTGCGCTCGCGCCGCTCGGACGAGTGACGATTGCGCCGAGCGCGGCCCGCGAAGTTGCCGAGGGTGCGCCGGTGTACGCGCCGGGTGTCATCGGGACGGAGCCAGCAAAGAGGGCGGAGACGCCACCGACTGAGGGCGACCTCGTGGCCTGTTACACGCCCGACGATGCGGCGGTCTGTCTCGGTCGGCTGGTCGGTGACCCCGCGGCGGCGTCGGGGACTGTCGTCGACCTCGAACGCGTCCTCGTCTGAGACCGAACCGACCTATCTCTCGTCGTTGTGTCCGGGATGTCCGGCAGGAAGACCGCGCTGTCCGCAGGTGCGCTCTCGAAGCGTTTCCCCGGTCAGAGGTTCGAGAACACCGCGCTCACGCAGTTCGGGGACCACAAGGTCGACGAAGTCTTCGAGCGTCCCCGGTCGGACCACTTCTTTGACGTTGACGCCGTCGACGCCGAGGTCCCGGTACCAGCTTTCGATAGTGTCGGCGACCTCCTCGGGAGTCCCGACCACGACCGGTGAGGTCGTCCCCAGCCCGGCAAACTCCGCGACCTCGCGGACCGTCCACTCGCGGTCGTCGTTCGTGGTGAAGGCGTTCACGACGCCCTGGATGGCCTCGGTCTCGATGTGCTCGATTCGCTGGTCCGGGTCGAGCGTCGAGAGGTCCATATCGACAAAGCCCGACAGCAGTGTCAACACGCCCTCGGTGTCGATGGCGTCGACGTAACTCTCGTACTTTTCGGCGGCGAGTTCTTCCGTCTCGCCGACAATCGGAACCAGTCCGGGGAAGAAGGCGACAGAGTCGGGGTCTCGGCCGTGGTCGGCGAGGCGAGATTCGAGGTCAGTGATATAGTCCGTGATAGCGGACTCGGAGGGCTGGCTGAGAAAGACCGCCTCTGCGTGTTTCGCGGCGAACTCACGACCACGGTCCGAGGAGCCAGCCTGATACAACACCGGCGTCCGCTGTGGCGACGGCTCACAGCCGTGTGGCCCGGGTACGTCGAAGTACGTCCCCTCGTGGCCGATTTGTTGTACTTTCGCCGGGTCCGTAAAGCGGCCCGCTGTGGCGTCACGCTCGACGGCACCGTCCGCCCAGGAATCCTCCCACAGCGCGTAACAGACCTCCATGAACTCCTCGGCCCTGTCGTAGCGCTCGTCGTGGTCGATGCGCTCCTCCAGTCCGAGGTTCGCCGCCGCGGACTCTAGGTAGGAGGTGACGATGTTGAACGCGACCCGCCCGTCAGTCAGGTGGTCGAGCGTCGAGAACTCCCGGGCAAGCTGGTAGGGGTGGTTGTAGGAGGTCGATTTCGTCACCGCAAAGCCGAGGTCGTCGGTGACCTCCGCCATCGCGGGGACGACGTAGGCTGGGTCGTTCGACGGCGTCTGGACGGCTCGTTCGAGTGCCGGGTCGGCGGAGTCGCCGTACACGTCGTAGATGCCACGGACATCGGCGAAAAAGACGGCGTCGAACCCGCCTCGCTCTGCGGTCCGTGCCACCTCTGTCCAGTACTCTCTGTCCCGGTACCGCTGAGATTGGTCGCCCGGATACCGCCAAGAGCCGACGGTGACGTGTTCGACCGAACTCATCGTGAAAAGGTTGAGGTGAAGGCGCTCGCTCACAGGTTGGATTCGGTCGCCAGACGGATGAATGAGCCACCTGCCGGAAATTTTTGCTCAGCAGGCGCAGTAGTACTCTTCTCCGCCGACTGCCGTCCGGAGCGCCCGGTAGGCAGGCCCGGGGTCGGCGGGGCGGTAGACAGCGGTCGTCAACTCGCCAGTATCCTCGAAGCTCCCGTCGACCAGGGCAGTCCAGTCACCACGTCCAAGACGGTCACGAAACCCGTCGGCCGTCGCCAGCAAATCGAGATAGTCCGGCAGGTACACCCAGCGGGCGTCTTCGACACCCTCGTGCTCGTACGTGCCGTCAGTCGCGTCAGCGTACGCGGCATACGGGAGGTTTGCCCCTGCCGCGACAGGCAGGCCAATCCACTTCCAGGGGCGCGTGTTGACATCCAAGAGGAGATATTCCTCGCGGTCCGGACAGTAGACGAACTCTGCCTCACTGATGCCGTGATAGCCAGCTTCGTCGAGGACCGCCAGTGCTCGCTCCTCGATGACCGGCTCCGAACTCCGTTCGACGAGACAGGAGGTCCCGAAATCGAGAGGGTTCCGGACGCGTGCGTTCCCGACCAGCGAGAGGGTCTCGCCGTCGGGTCCCCGGTAGGAGGCCAGCGAGTGGTCGCGTCCACGGACCGTATCGATACGGCGCTGTGCCATAATCTCGATGTCTTGTTCGGCAGCGAGGTCAACCACGTCTCGGAGGTCGTCCTCGCTTTCGACTTCGATGACGTTGGTGCCGACGGCCTCCTCGAACTCGCGTTTGAGTGCTGGCTTGACGACGAGCGGAAGCCCCAGCCTGTCGGTCACCGCGGCCGCGTCCGTCTCCGGGGTGAGTGGTACCGTCTCCGGGTAGGGGACGCCCAGCTGTTCTGCAATCTCGTACAGCGAGGACTTGTCGAGCACGTCGTCGATGACCGCACGGCCCGAAAAAGGGAGTCTGACGCCGTCGGGCTCGGTGTCGACAAGCGCGTGGACCCATTCGTCCATACAGCCGAATCCGACGAGGTCGGTGCCCGCCGCCGTGGCGATGGCTTCGACGTCTTCCCGGAACGCCTGCCGGTCGTCGAGTGGATACGTGACCTCGCCCGCGAAGTCGACATGCGTCGAGGGTGGCGCGACCCCGTCACCGGTCCGGTCGACGGCGATGACCGGAACCTCGTGTGCCGAGAGCGCGCGGGCGACACTCAGCCCCGTAATGTGTGCGTTCGCGACGAGTGCTGGCGGTCGCTCGAAGGTCGCGTCCGCGACCGCGCTGACGAGTTGCTCGTGAGAGTGAAACGCTACCATTGGGTGGATTACGTCCGAAGACCGTTATAGGCTCGTTGCTAGCGGCGAACACTACCAGCCGAGTATGTCAGATATAAATACGAACGACGAAACAGGAATATCAACCGCTGACCACAGCCTTTTGCCCGTGCAGCGTCACTGGACGATAGATGCACGCAATACGTGTCAAAGAGTACGGAGGTCGTGACGTACTCGATATCGAGGATGTTGCACAGCCCGAACCCGACGCCGGCGAAGTCCGTGTCGAGGTCAAGGCAGCTGGAATCAACTTTGCCGACATCATGCAGCGACGCGGCCACTACCAGGGCGGGCCAACCCCGCCGTACACGCCGGGTCTCGAAGTCGCGGGCGTTGTCGACGCGGTCGGCGAGGGCGTCGGTCGCGAGCCGGGTGACGAGGTTGTGACGATGGTCGACGACGGCGGTTACGCGGAGTACGTCACCGCGGACGCGGCCGGTCTGTTCGACGTCCCGACAGGACTGTCAGTCGAGGAGGCCGCCGGTTTTCCGGTCCAGTTCCTGACAGCCCACAACTGTCTGCACAGCTGGGGGGACCTCGAAGCCGGTGAGAGCGTCCTGATTCACGCGGCGGCGGGTGGCGTCGGGACAGCTGCCGTCCAGCTCGCCAGCGAGGCGGGTGCAGAGGTGTTCGGCACCGCCTCGACAGACGAGAAGCTGGCACTGGCAGAGCGTCTTGGCTGTGACCACCCCATCAACTACGAGGACGAAGACTTCACAGCGGTAATCGACAGCGAGACCGACCACGGCGTCGACCTGGTGCTCGACGGCGTCGGCGGCGAAACCAGCGCCCGTTCGCTCGATGCCCTCAAAGAGTTCGGCCGGATGGTCGTCTACGGGGCGGCCTCGGGCGAGCCCGGGCAACTCCGCACCGATGAAGTCCTGTTTGGCAACCAGACCATCCAGGGGTACCACCTCGGACGGGCGACACGGCGACAGCCCACGCGGGTGTTTGAAGCGGTCCCTGAGTTGACCGAACTGCTCGAATCCGGTCGTCTAGAGGTTCAGTTCGACCGCGCGTTCGACCTCACAGCCGTTCAGGACGCCCACGAGTATATCGAGTCGCGGCAATCGAGTGGAAAGGTCGTCCTCACGCCTTGACACTAGCCGTTGCACACGGGGAAACACAGCAGTACTGATTTAAATAATGGTAGTCAACTGATTGGATACCATGGCAGCGATTGAGGTCGAGAATATTTCGAAGCGATACGGGACCGTGACCGCACTCGATAGGGTCGATTTCACGGTCGAGGAAGGGGAAGTGTTCGGCTTTCTCGGTCCCAACGGAGCCGGGAAGTCGACGATGATTAACATCTTTCTGGATTTCGTTCGGCCGACCGACGGTCACGTTCGTATCTTCGGCCACGACTGCCAGACCGAGGGCAAGCAGGCCCGCGAGCGGATGGGCGTCCTCCCGGAGGGGTACCACGTCTACGAGCGCCTGACCGCCCGCCAACACCTCGAATTCGTGATGGACTCGAAAGGCGTCGCGGAAGAGCCAATGGAGCTACTCGGCCGGGTTGGCCTCCGGGACGCGGCCGACCGACAGGCCGGTGGCTTCTCGAAGGGGATGGCACAGCGGCTCGTCCTGGCGATGGCGCTCATCGGCGACCCCGACCTCATCGTCCTTGACGAGCCAACGACAGGACTGGACCCCAACGGAGCACGCGAGATGCGAAACATCATCCTTCAGGAGGCAGACCGCGGCGCAACGGTCTTTTTTTCCAGTCACATCCTCGAACAGGTCGAAGCCGTCTGTGACCGCGTCGGCATCCTCCACCAGGGAGAGTTGGCCGCTATCGACACCATCGAAGGACTCAGAGAGTCCGTCGGCGGCGGCACGAAGCTCCAGATACAGGTCGAGGGCGTTCAAAACGGGATGCTCGACGACATCGAGACGCTGGAGGGTGTCGAGAAAGCCTGGCTCAGCCAGGAGGGCACCCAGGTCGAGGTGACCTGTTCAAACGACGCCAAGCTCGACGTGGTCGTCGCACTCAACGACGCCGGCGTCGAGGTGAACAACTTCCGGACCGAGGAGGCGTCGCTCGAAGACATGTTCGCCGAATACACCGGGGGGAGCCGGTAATGACATGGCAGGCGATAGCGCGGAAGGATTACGCACAGTCGCGGGACTCGAAGCTGGTGCGGTATCTGCTGTATTTCTTCGTCGCGGTCTGTCTGCTGGGCGGATACATCTACCCGATTACCGTCGAAGCAGACCCGACGAAAGGCGAATTTACCGGCTTTATGACCGGCAGTATCACCCTGTTGTTGCCGTTGCTCGCCATCCTGCTCAGCTACAACTCTATCGTTGGCGAGCGAGAGAGCGGACAGCTGAACCTCCTGTTGTCGCTTCCGAACAAGCGCCGAGAGGTCGTTTTCGGCAAGCTGGTCGGGCGCGGTCTGTTTCTGCTAGCCGGCGTCGTCGTCGGACTCGTCGGCGCCGGGGCCCTCGTCGTCTACCCGTTCGGGTCGATAACGGTCTCCTCGACGCTCAGCTACGCCGGGTACATCCTGCTGACGCTGGCCTTTGGCGGCATTTTCTACGGAATCGGGCTCGCAGTCTCGACGTTCACCACCTCGAAGCGGCTGGCGACGATGACCGGCTTCGGCGCGTATTTCCTGTTCGTCCTCGTCTGGGACGGCGTCCGCCAGGGTATCAACATCGGCCTCGAACGGCTGGGCGTCATCAACGGGACGCCACCGGACTGGCTGTTGTTCGTCTACGGCATCGAGCCGACGATGCTCTACGACCGGCTGGTGGCGGCGTTTTTCGAGGAGGATATGACCGGCGCCTATCTCAGTGCCGACGCGTCCTGGTATCTGGGCGAGTGGGTCGCGCTGGCGCTGTTTCTCACGTGGGTCGTGGTTCCGCTGGCACTGGGCTACTGGCGCTTCGAGGTGACTGACCTATGAGCTGGACCGCGATTGCGCGCAAAGACTTTCTCGACGCAGCACGCTCGAAGACGCTCTGGGGACTGCTGGTTCTCTTTGTCGGCTACCTCGGGGTTATCACGTACCTCAGTCAGGGCCAAGACGCGGAACTGCTCCAGTTCATCGAACTCACCGCGGCCGGGTTCGTGCTGTTCGTCCCGCTGGTGAGTATCATCCTCGGCTACAAGGCCATCGTCGACGAGCGCGAGTCCGGGACGATTGCGTTGTTGCTCTCGTTGCCACACACGCGCCGAGAGATGGTCTTCGGCAAGCTAGTCGGCCGGTCGGCCGTGCTGGCGATTCCCGTCCTCGTCGGCCTGCTCGGGGCCTCGGTTGTCATTGCAGTGCTGTTCGACTCGTTCCCGGTCGTCGAGTACCTGCTGTTCGCGCTGTTGAGTGTCGGACTGGGCGTTGCATTCCTGGGCATCGCAATCGGCCTGTCGATGAGTACGACCTCGAACCGTCGGGTGACGACTGGAGCCTTCGGCGCGTACGTCGCGCTCGGTGTCCTCTGGAAGAACCTCATCGACGCGATACTCCTCTTGCTCTGGCGGTTCGACAGCGAACCACTCAGTGACCCGCCGGAGTGGGCGGTATTGGTCCAGTTGGCATCGCCGATGGAGTCATTCGAGCGCGTCACCGCCGCGCTGTTCGACATCGATATCGCATCGGCGTATACCGGCGCTGGTGCGCCCTGGGTCGCTGATGCCTGGGTCGCCGTGCTCTTGCTGGTCGGTTGGATTGTCCTCCCGCTTGCGGTCGGGTACGCGCGGTTCTCGCGCGTCGACCTGTAGTCGGTCGGAACCGCGTCTGAATCGGCGTATTCTGTCTCGTTGGCGGTGGGCAGTTGTGTTATCGCCTGACCGCTGAGGAAACGTCCAGAGGAAGATACTATTTGCTCTGGTCTGCAAGATAGCATGCGCGAGTCGGTCATCGATAGGCGGTTGTCTCTGAGGCGGCCGGTTCGTACGATACAGACAACGGCGTTGACCCTAGAGCAGGGCAAGTACAGTTCTTTCTGACTTGACCCTCCCTTCTCGGTTGACCCTGACTATGTGCTGTTGCCTACTCATCCCCGTTGTCAGTTTTGAGACTGGTGAGAGGAACAATAGAGACAGAGAGAACCAGTCTGATCAATTTATTGAGATAAGCGTTCACTACGCAAGTGGATTGACCGCCGAGTAACGTGTCACATAGACCGGTGTTCATACAGTTATACAAGCGAAGCGGTACATATCAATCAGTGAACTGATTTCTGGCCAGTAATTCTATACACGATGGAACCATCATCACAGCTAAGACCAGTTATGATCGGAGAAATCGACGCCATACGCACGGTGATGATACTGTATTATGTATTGATGGTGTTCTCACTCGGTCTGTGGGTCATCCGGGACGCTCGCACTCGCGGGAGTAAACAGCCTTACACATGGGCATTGGTGTCGGTCTTTACACCAATTGGACTACCATACTATCTCTACAAACGGTACCGAAATGTAGGTCTTGAGAAACGTGAGACGACAAGGAGGGTCGATCGAGTTCTTGCGACGTGGGCCAGTGCTAGTCTCGGTGCATTTCTCTTAGCCGCCGTTCTGACACCACCTGACCCGTTCTCGCAGATACGAGTAATGCTGATTGTCTTTCTCGTCTTTCTCCCGGGTGCGTATCTGCTCGTCTACCGTGGGAAATACCGAATGCTCCAGCAGTCGATTCAAATTTAGGTCTCCCAGGGGACCGGTGTACACGACCGTTCTGCTGGCTACACCTCTTTACTGACCGACTGTGCGCCGTTTTGGACTACACTCAGAGGTGAGCGCGTCGACCTGTCGTCGGTCGGAACCGCGTCTGAATCGGCATATTCTGTCTCGTTGGCGGTGGGCAGTTCCCGTGTGTCCTGAGCGGTGAAGAAACTACTAGACAATTTAAGATTTGCCCCAACATATATCCTAATAGAACAATTATCTTATGTACTCACTACAGATGCATTCTATCCTGATTGCTGACGATGACGAAGAGATGCGCGAGCTTCTTAAATTCAAATTACAGGGAGGGTACGAAGTCACTGCCGTGAGTGATGGTGAAGAATGTTGGCGCTATCTTGTGGCAAATTCAAATGACCTCCCAGATTTGATGATTCTCGACGTCATGATGCCCGGATTGAACGGGTACCGGGTGCTCGACAGAATGCAAGACGACGAGCGCTTCGATGAGGTAGCTGTTATTATGCTCACATCACGTGGGAAAGAAGATGATATTGTTCGCGCACTCGAATCTGGTGCTACCGACTACATGACAAAACCGTTCTCGGCGAATGAACTCATCGCACGAATTAAGAGAGTCCTTGAATGAGTAATAGCTCCGCCGTGTCTTCCGATTTTCTGATACTCCTCGGCTCTATCATAACGATTCTCCTTGCGACCATTGCGATACTCACTATCTCAAAGTCAGTTATATTGAAGCGTCGAGATCGACGAGACACAGAGGTCCGACCAAGTGTTCGACAGACGCTTTTGGATCAAATGGAGATGACAGACCCAGAATGGGAAGAGTGGGTCAACAGTCTCAGTGAATCTGAACGACGCGTTGCCACCGAACTGCTCGAAGAATACCTTCAGCGGATTCAAGGACGGGATAGAGCGGCCCTGCAGCAACTTGGCTATGCGCTTGGGATCGACCAGATGGCCCGGCGTAAACTCCGTGACGGCGATCGTTTTGAACGCCTCTGGGCATTGCATTGGATTGCGCGCCTCGATATCGATATCAAAATACAGACGCTCCAGAGCAGTAGTGACGACTATCCAGAAACGAGAGCAGCAGCAGCACGAGTGCTTTACGAGCAGGAGCGTCCGGAAGCAGCACGAACGGGGACCGAGTTACTACTGCAGGGGCCGAAGCCACTGTCTGTTCTCGGTGTCGATACACTCTATCAACTCAATAAGCTCTCACCCGAGCCACTGATTTCAGCCGCGACGAGCTCGTACTCTGAGTGGGACGAATCGCGACTCATTCAGGTGTTACAGGTGATCGGCGAAGCTGGTCCCTCAAAGCCGGATACAGCTCTTGGATGGCTTGGCTTTCTTTTCTTGAGTGAGTCTCCAAACGTCCGAGCCGCGGCAGCGCAATCGCTCAGCGGGTACGGCTGGCACGATGACGTTCGATCTGCAGTCGATATCAACCAAGTGCGAACAGACGAGTCCCCGCAGGTCCGACGGGCAGTCTATCGAATGCTCGGAACCTGGGAGGATGACGCGTCAACGAATGCACTCCTCGACGCTGTCAGAACCGAATCGGATCCGCGGGCGGCGATTGACGCGATTACCGCTCTCGGAGAGCGGGCCGAACAGATCCCCGAAAGCGAGCTCAGTACTTCCAGTTCGGCAGCCAGAGACTGGGTTTTTACTTCGACGTATACGAGTACGGAGGCCGCACAGTGACACCGCTGGGCGATATACTACTGTTAGTCGGCTGGGTCGTGCTGTGGTATTACCTGTTAGTCAATGGTGTGTATCTGCTGGTGCATATCGCAGCATTGTATGGACTCCGCAGCGATCTGAAGAGACAGGCCGCGGGAACGATTTTCCAGCGGTTTTCCTCGCCGTTCTTTCCCGGCGTCACCGTCGTAGTTCCCGCATACAACGAGGAGGCCGTAATCGTCGAGAGCGTCCAATCGCTGTTGAATCTCAACTATCCAAAACTCGAAATCGTCGTTGTCAACGATGGCTCAGACGACAGGACCCTCTCTCAGCTCCGGTCAGCGTTTGATCTCCGTCCGATCGACGCTCCAGTTCCGTTCGATGTCCCGAGCGAACCGATCGAAACCGTCTATCAATCCGTCGATGCGACCAACCTCAGAGTCATCGACAAAGAGAACGGAGGGCGAGCTGACGCAGTAAATGCCGGTATCTGGCTTGCCGAGCAGCCACTGTTCTGTACAGTCGACGCCGATTCGATTATCGACAGAGACGGACTATTACAGGCAGTCGAACCGTTCTTGGAGCAGCCGGAGGAAACCGTAGCGACAGGGGGGACGATTCGCGTCGCGAGCGGGTGTACAATCGAGAATGGGACCATCGAATCGGTCGGCCTTCCGAGTAATCCATTAGCTAGCCTCCAGACGATGGAGTATCTACGGGCTTTCTATTCGGGGCGATTAGGACTCGATCGATTGAACGCATTGATGTTGATTTCCGGTGCCTTTGGTGTCTTCCGAACGGATCTCGTTCGCGAGGTCGGTGGCTACGAAACCGATAGCATTACTGAAGACTTCGAGTTGACCCTTCGGTTGCATCGCTACCTTCGAGAGCAAGACCGCGATTACAACGTCGAATTCGTCCCGGAACCCGTCGTCTGGACAGAAGTACCCGAATCGCGAACTGCGTTCAGCCGACAGCGACGACGCTGGTACCGTGGGCTTCTCGATACGATGGCTCGGCATCGACAGATGGTCGGTCGGCGACGGTACGGATCACCTGGACTGTTCGGGTATCCCGCGTTTCTACTCGCCGAAGTGCTTGGACCACTCGTCGAAGGGCTCGGCTACGTGGTCGTGCCACTGGCGTTCGCAACCGGGGCAGCAGATGTGTCGTTCGTCCTCATGTACTTCGGGATTACAGTCGGTGTCGGCGTGTTCCTGTCTTGGTTTGGCATCCTCAGTGAGGTGTGGAGTTTCAGACGATACGACCAACCGAAACAAGTCATTCGTCTACTGGGCATGGGAATTCTCGAAAACTTCGGGTTCCGCCAGTGGAAGACACTAATCGCGTGGCGGGGGCTGTACGAGTATTTCCGTGGTGACACGTCATGGGGAGAAATGCAGCGCTCCGGCTTCGGCGGCGACTAGTGGTCTCGATAGCTCCAAGACGGTTGTCTTCACTCGTCGGCTACCCACGAGTACTCGTGAGACGCCACACTGATGCCGGTGTCAGAGCACGAACGAGAACTGGTGCCAACGATTGATAGAAGCACGCTGTTTAGCGGCGTCTAGGAGGTGCTTTCCGAACTGCGGGCGTCCCGCACACTGCCGTGACCCGTCTGACGGCTGACAGGGAGCGCAACATTTACACCCGGTACGGGCGGTGGTTCCGGTATGGACGAGACAGTGCTGCTCATCGGCGGTGGCGGCCGCGAACACGCGCTCGCGCGGAGCCTCGCCGACACCGAGGCCGACCTGTACGCCTGTGCAGGCAACCGGAACCCGGGTATCGCACGGCTGGTCGACGGATTCGAGACGCTCGATACCGCCAACCCGACGGCGGTTCGCTCGTACGCCGACGAAATCGGCGCGACGCTTTCGGTCATCGGGCCGGAGGGACCGCTTGCGGCCGGCGTCGCCGACGCGCTCGACGAGGCGGGCGTCTACGCCTTCGGTCCCCAGGAGGCCGAGGCCCGCATCGAGACGGACAAGGCCTTCCAGCGGCGGTTCATGGACCAGCACGATATCCCCGGGCTGCCGACTTTCGAGACCTTCGAGGACACCGAGGCCGCCTGCGAATTCGTCGACGAGTTCGACGGCGACCTCGCGGTCAAGCCGGCCGGGCTGACCGGCGGCAAGGGCGTGAAGGTAATCGGCGACCAGGTGACCCCCGAGGAGGCAAAAGAGTACATCCGCGAGTCGGGATACGATAGACTCGTTCTCGAAGAGCGCCTCGTCGGCGAAGAGTTCACCGTCCAGGCCTTCGTGGCCAACGGCGACCTGCGCGTCGCCCCTGCAGTCCAAGACCACAAGCGTGCCTACGAGGGCGACGAGGGGCCGAACACCGGCGGCATGGGTTCGTACAGTGACGCAGCCCTCGAACTGCCGTTCATGGACGAAGACGACTACATGGAAGCCGTCGACATCCTCCAGGCCGTCGTCGACGCGCTGGATGGCTACAAGGGCGTCCTCTACGGCCAGTTCATGCTGACCGCCGAGGGCGTGAAAGTCGTCGAGTTCAACGCCCGGTTTGGCGACCCTGAAGCGATGAACACCCTCCCCGTACTCGGGGGCGACCTGCTCGACGTGCTGGTCGCGGCCCGTGAGGGCGACTCTCTGCCCCAGCTTACCTTCGAGCGCCAGGCAACTGTCTGTAAGTACGCGGTCCCTGAAGGGTATCCGGTAGAGCCAGAGGCCGGCGCCAAGGTCGCTATCGACGAGGAAAGCGCCGGCGACGCACTCTTGTTCTATGCCTCAGTCGACGAGCGCGAGGACGGCATCTACACCACTACGTCGCGCTCGTTTGCCGTCGTCGGAGTTGCCGACACGATATCGGCTGCCGAGGAGATTGCCGAGGATGCCCTCGCGGCCGCAGGCGAAGACGGACTGCGGATGCGTCACGATATCGGCAAGCCCGACCTCGTCGAGCAGCGCATCGACCACGTCGAGGACCTGCGCGGCGAGTAGTCGGGCCGACCAGACAGTTTCAAGACGACGGCACGACAATCAGGGCGTGATGGACAGCGACGAGACAGACGGTGAGGGGACCGAGCCGGAGCGCCGACACGACCGCGTCACACGCCATCGACGGCCCGGAGCACACAACTCGCTTCACCGCTGGTACCGGGCGCGGAGTCCGCTCCGAGTCGTAGTTAATTACGTTGTCATTCTGTTCTGTCGGCTCTGCCCGAGCCTCTGGCTCAAGCGGGTGCTGTTTCGTCGACTGGGAATGACCGTCGGAAGTGGCGTCGCGTGGGGACTCGAATCGACACCCGACGTGTTCTGGCCCGACCTCGTCACTGTCGAGGACGACGCAATCATCGGCTACGACGCGACGATACTCTGTCACGAGTTTCTCCACGAGGAGTATCGGACCGGTCCCGTCGTCATCGGTGAGCGGGCGATGATTGGGGCGGGTGCTATCGTCCTTCCCGGCGTCGAAATCGGCGAGGGGGCACGTGTCGCGGCAAACTCGCTCGTGACCGAAGACGTGCCGCCAGAGACGACCGTCGCCGGCGTGCCAGCGGAGCCGGCAGCCGACACAGCTGAGTAGCCTCGCCGACAGCGGGAAAACGCGAGACACTTTAGGCTCCGGCCGAAATCGGCGTATATGGATTATGACGATATGCTCGATAGGGGACTTGAAGAGACGCCTGACATCGAGGGAAGTTCGGAGCGGTTCTCGGTTCCCGAACCCGACGTGCGACAGGAGGGCCACGCCACGGTGTTCGAGAACTTCCAGCAGGTCTGTCGTGACCTGGGTCGCGACGAAGACCACCTGCTGAAGTTCTTGCAAGACGAGCTGGGCACGAGCGCACACATCGACGAGAGCGGTCGCGGTCGGTTCACCGGTGAATTTAGCGAGCGCCGCATCCAGAACGCACTGGAGGCCTACTCCGAGCGGTTCGTCCTCTGCTCGGAGTGTGGGCTCCCCGATACGGACATCGTGAACGAGCAGGGGGCAGAACTGCTGCAGTGTGCCGCCTGCGGGGCACGTTCGTCGACCTCGGGATAACTACCCGAACTGTTTGAGCGTTCTGAGGTCGTGTTCTGTGCGCGTAAACTCCGAGACGCGCCGACTGGCGTGACAGTTCGGACAGTGTAGCACGCGCTGACTCTCAGGCAGTTCGCCCGGCGGTTCTTGCCACTCCTTGTTGCATTCAGGACAGAGCAACCGAACGTACGCTTCTTCCATGCGTACCAGTAACACACAGGGACCGGTGAAAAGGTTTGTGTCAGTTCTCAGCTAACGAAACTAAACTCGGGGACGGGAGGCTGTTCAGGCCGGTGTTTCGGAGTGTGTTTCGAGCAGTTCGTGGTAGCGGTTTCGGATAGTCACTTCGGAGACGTCGGCTACGTTACCGACTTCGTTCTGTGTCAGTTTCTGGTTCGTCAACAGCGAGGCGGCATAGATTGCTGCTGCTGCCAGCCCGACCGGCGATTTGCCGCTGATGAGTCCCTCCTCACGGCCGTGGTCGAGGAGGTCACGGGCGCGGCGTTCGGCTTCCTCCGAGAGGCCCAGCTCCGAGGCAAACCGGGGGATGTAATGCTCTGGGTCGGCCGGCTTGACTTCGAGTTCCAGTTCTCGGATGATGTAGCGGTAGGTCCGGGTGAGTTCCATCCGGTCGACCCGGGAGACGCGTTCGAGTTCGTCGAGCGAGCGCGGGGTACCCGCCTGCCGTGCGGCTGCATACAGCGCCGCACTGGCGACGCCCTCGATGGAGCGACCGGGAAGGAGGTCGTCTTCGAGCGCGCGGCGATAGATGACACTCGCGGTCTCGCGGACGTTCTCGGGGAGGCCAAGCGCGGAGGCCATCCGGTCGATTTCGCCAAGCGCCTGCTTGAGGTTGCGTTCCTTGGAGTCACGGGTACGGAACCGCTCGTTCCAGGTGCGCAGCCGTTGCATCTTCTCGCGCTGTCGGCTCGATAGTGCGTTGCCGTACCCGTCTTTGTCCTGCCAGCCGATGTTCGTCGACAGGCCCTTGTCGTGCATCATGTTCGTCGTGGGCGCGCCGACGCGGGATTTCTCGTCACGCTCGCGTGAGTCGAACGCCCGCCACTCCGGGCCGGGGTCGATTTCGTCTTCCTCGACGACGAGGCCACAGTCTTCACAGACCGTCTCGCCGTGCTCGGTGTCGTTGACGAGGCTGCCGCCACACTCCGGACAGACATTGGTCTCCGTGGTCTCATTTGTCTTTTCGCTCGTTCGTTCGTCCGTTCGTGTGCGGGGTGGTGATTCGCTCATTGTGTTGCTCTCGTTGCCGGTTGAGAAAGTTACATACCTCTACCAGCTCTTTCGCTAATGTTTAGTTAGGACTCTACACATATAAAACTTCGTTTAATTCGTGTCCCGCGTGTGGTCAGATTAGGAGAGCTAATCAGCTACGGAAAGCGACAATAACGAAAGCGCGGGCTCCGGGAGGCTAAATCGTGAACAGGTGCCCTTCGCGGGGAACGTCGAGCAGCCCGATGCGCGCGCCGGCGTCCAGCCAGGCGTGGCCGTACGAGAACGCAGCCAGGGCATTCACGAGGTCGCCGTCGTCGCGGAAGTGTCTCCCGTCTTCGAGGTAGGATTGGGCCATTTCGATACAGTCTGTGGCCCCCGTCGCGAGCGGTGTTTCGGGTGGGGCCGCGAGTTCGGCGGCGTCGAGTGCCTCGGTAAGTAGCTGTTCGTATCGGTCCGTCTTCTCGGCGAGGTCAGCCATACCTCGGCTACACTGCCCGTCGATATAGGTCTGTTACTCCAGTCCGGGCCGCTCGCCTTCGCGGAGCGCCTCGTCGTGAAATCCCTCGACACCGTCTAAATCGAGGACGAACTCCGCGTCCAAGGCGACCGCAGGCGTCTCGAAGCCGGCGGGGAGTTCGGGCATCCCGTCGAGTCGTTCGAGGACGGTCGTCGCGGCGTCGACGGTCAGCGAGTACGGCTCTGGCGTCTCGAGACGGGAGACAGCGGTCTGGTTGCCATCGGTAACTGCACCCCAGACTGAGACCCGGTCGCGCTCGGCGGGCTGTGTGGGCGGGTCGGCGGCGAGGGCCTTGACGGCTCGCTGGAGCGTCCGGCGAAGCGGACGGAAGCCAAGCAGCGACAGCAGCGGCTGTCCCACGCGGAGCGCTCGCGCCGCACTGTCGGGGGCCGCGACGTAGGTCTCGATGTTCGGAACCCCGGTCGTGTAGTAGGCCGTCGCCACGTCCGCAAGCGGCGCGAGTAGTCCCGTCCGTGGGCCGTTGCCAAAGTCTATCTTGCGGGTACGTTCGCCGACCGCAACCGATTCGAGTGCGCCGTTTTGCCGAATCGAGCCGCCGCCAGCCGCGTGTTCGAGTACCGTCTCCAGCGTCCCTCGCGAGAGGTCGGCTCGCGTCTCGACGCCGAGTGCGAGTGACTCCGCGCCGGGGAGCCGGTCGTGAAGGTGACAGGCGAGACAGTCCGTCGGCACGACATCGAAGCCGACAGCCGGCAACACCGGTACACCCGCCGTTTCCGCGTCTCTATCGCGTTCTGCGAGCGCCTCGACGACAGGGAGTTCGCCCGTGATGTCGAGATACGCCGTTTCGGTGTCGAGACAGGCGTCGACGACCGGTTCGGCGGTCCGCGTGAACGGTCCGGCGCAGTTGAGGACGGCGTCGATATCCTCAAGTTCCGGTGCCAACTCGCCGGGGTCGGCGACCCGCGACTCGACGCCCAGTTCGATTCCCAGCCCCCGAGTCTTGGTGCCGTTACGGCCGGCGACGACGACATCGAGACCGCGGTCGAGTGCTTCGCTGGCGATGCGTTCGCCGGTGTAGCCGTAGGCGCCATAAACCAGTGTTTTCATGTGCGAGGCTACGACGGGGTCGGTGAAAAGTATCCCTTCTACTCACCTGTCTCGTCGGTGACAGCACTGACAATCTCGTCTGTCATCTTGCTGGTCCGGAAGACGCCATCGACGACGCCGGTCTCAATAGTGTGTTCTGGCATCGCTCCGATGCTGGCCTCGGACGGCTCCTGTGCGAGGACAGTTCCGCCCGCCTCGGCGACATGCTCGGCCCCGGCCGCCCCGTCGTATCCCATTCCCGAGAGCACGACGGCGACGAGTGGTTCGGTGCAGACAGCCGCGCCGGCCTCGAAGGTCACGTCGGCAGCGGGACGGACGTTGTGAACCGGTTCGTCATCGGTAAGTCTGTACGAAATCTCTACGCCGTCGTCCTCGCGTGGCACCAGATGTGAGCCGCCTTTGGCGATGATTGCCTCGCCGGGGCCGACTCTGCCGGCACGTTCGGCCTCCCGAACGTCGAGTTCACAGACCGAGTCCAGCCGGTCCGCGAACCGGTCGGTGAAATCCGTCGGCATATGCTGGACAACCAGTACCCGGGCGTTCAGCGTTCCGGGCAGTGCGGCGAGGAGCGACTGCACCTCCGGTGGCCCGCCAGTCGAGGCGGCGATGAGGATTGTCGGGGGCCGTGTCGGCGTCTCCTGTGGCGTCGTGACCGTCTCAATCGCTCCGGTGCCGGCCGGTGAGACCGGCGATACGTCGGCGGTAGCCACGAGCGACACTGCCTCGACGAGGTCATCTGCGAACTGGACGAGGCTCGTCGAGACTTCGCCCCCGGGCTTTCTGAAGAAGTCGACGGCTCCGGCATCGAGGGCTTCGAAGGTGGTGTCTGCTCCCTCCTCGGTGTACCGGCTGAGCATCAGAATCGGTGTCGGCCGTGTCTCCATGATGCGTTCGACCGCCTCGATGCCGTCCATCCCCGGCATCTTCACGTCCATCGTCACCACGTCGGGGTCGTGTTGCTCGACGGCGTCGATTGCCTCCTTGCCGTTGGCCGCGTCGCCGACGACGGTGATACCGCCATCCTTGAGCACCTCCGCTATCTGTACCCGCATGAACTGGGAATCGTCGACGACGACAGCCTCAACCATAGTTCAGCTACCAGTTCCCCGTACTTATCGTTCACCGTTTGCCGGACTTACCAGCGGCTAATGATAATCTCGACCCGAGTCCCCGACGGTTCTCGCGGTTCGAGCGACACGTCCCAGCCGTGTGCGCCGGCAATCTCGGTCACGATAGAGAGCCCGATGCCGTCTCGGTCGGCGTCCGTGGTGTATCCGGTGTCTATGACGTACTCGCGTTCGTCTGACGGGATGCCGGGACCGTCATCGGCCACGTAGAACCCCTGTGCATCCGTGAGTGGACCGATTTCGACCGTTACCTCCCCGTCGCTGTGGGCGAAGGCGTTCCGGACCAGTTCGTTGAGTAACATCCTGACGCGCTCACGCTCGCCGTCGAATATCGCGTCAGTGGTGACGAGTTCACCGCGTTCCTGACCGACATCGCTCCAGCTATCACGTGCAAGCTCCGCCAGCGAGAGGCGTTCGCGTTCGACCGGCTGTTGTCCGACCTCGACCAGGCGGACACCACGCTCCATGAGCGCGTCAATCTCTTCGAGCGCGCTGTCGACACTGTCGAGATGTGACGTGTCTTCGTCTGTGCGCGCGAGTTGGACGCGGCCCGAGGCGATGTTCACCGGATTACCGAGGTCGTGCGAGACGAGGGTTCGCAACGACTCCAGTCGCTCCCGCTCGCGGGTGAGTTGCGCGGCACGCTCGAAAGACCGCAGGCGTCGACCGACTGTCCGCCCAAGCGACGCGAGCGGCCCCGGGTCTCCGGTCCATTCGGGAGTCCACAGGTGAAGGGCGCCATAACACGAGTCGACAGAACAGAGCGGTACGGCGACGAACGCCCCGATATCGCCAGGGTCGTTTCCGGTGTGTTCGGCGACCAGACGAACGTCGGTCGGCGGATTTTCGACCACCCGCTGTACCTCGCCTGTCGATTCGGCCCGCGCGGTCAGTGTTTCCTCGGGGGTCGCCTCGAGACGCGCAGGCAACTCGGCCGGGGCACTCCGAACCCGGACCGCCGGCTCGTCGACTGTGGCTATCCATGCGAACTCGACGGGCGTCGTTGCGGTGAGTCTCGCGGGCAGAGTCGTTCCGAGTGCCGGCGCTGTTGTCGCGTCGTCTACGGCGGCGTGGACCGTCTCGACGGTCTCACAGAGCCAGACGGGCCACTCGTCGTGGCCACCTGCTGTCGGTCCGTGCTGGGAACTCTCCCGGTCAGTCATTGGTTTCAGTCCTCCCGCCACTGGTAAAACTGTACTGGCGACGGGCGTGTTCTGGCGTGGATTCTTCGGTCCAGACGCGATTGCTTACTCGCTGCACGGGTGGGATACTCGTTTATTTCTGGCGCACCTAATACGGTGCAATGGGTGAGAAGTCTCCGCCGCAGTCGGCGCTGAGCGACGACGAGCGTGCGTGGCTCGTGGCGGTCGAATCGGCAGACTCACTCGCTGAACTCGCCAATATCGTCGGAACAGTATCACAGCACCAGGCTTACATCGCGGCCAAACAGCGCTGGCAGACACTCAGAGAGCGAACCGAGGTGGCAGAGACCGAGGCCGAACTCCCTGGAACACGCGTCGACCTAGGCGGCCGGACAGTGGTCGTGCACGGCGTTACCCACGCCGATACCACAGCGGAGCAACGCCTGCTTCGCGACCACGTCCAGGCGTTTCTCGACGCCGGCGAGGCGGTGTACTGCGAGCAGGGCATCCGCCCGATGTACTTCACAGACATGGAGGCAGTCTGTGAGATAGACGACTACCGGTGGGCGATGTATCACTGCACGGAGCGAGACATCGACTCACACGTCCCGGGCGCCATCGAACGGTCGTTCCTCGAAGACGAACGACTCGGCGCGGATATCCGGGCGGTGGCGTCTACCTTCCGCGAGCGCGCGTTTACGCTCATCGACGCGGGCAAGCACATGTACGGGGACGCCTTTACCGCTGCAATCGGCGACCTCGCCTCGGCTTTCCTCACCTCACACGAGGAACTGGCGACCGGCGAGGACTTCACCTCCTTTCAGCTCTCGAAACAGGCCGCCCGGAACCCGGCGATGTTGGCCGACCTCCAGCGGTATTATCGGACCGTCTTCCTCCCACAGCCCCTCGAACGCGAGTGGCTCCGGCGACACGACCCTGAACTCGAGCTGTTCACTCACGCCCGGAACGAGCGTATCGCCGCCTACATCCTCTCGAACGGACCAGATACTGACCTCATCCACGTCATCACGGGTGCTGCCCACCAGCCCGGTGTTGCCTACTATCTGCGCGCCTACCGCGAGAACGAGTGGAGCTACGAGCCATTCGAGATAGTGCCCTGAGGCGCTCGTCGGACTGCGTCACAGACGTTGCTGGGCCACTGTCTGTCGTCGATTCCAGACTGCGGTGACGGTTCGCAGTACCGACTACGAGTCACGCCCATCCACAGCATCGAGGTCACTGTCCGCAATCAGGTCGCCAAACGCTTGCGATGCCCGCTGTTCCTGTTGCTCGGCTGGCGCAGAGTCTCGGAGGCGTGCTTTGATAACACGGAGCACCGCGGCGTCGTTGTCTGCAATCTCGGTCGCAACTGCACGGGGGTCCTCGACGACGCGGCTCAGCAGGCCGACCTCGCGGGCCTCTTGGGCCGAAAGCACGCGTCCGGACAGTGAGAGGTCCATCGCGACCGTCTCGCCGACAATTCTGGGGAGTCTAGCAGTCCCGCCCCACGCGCCGAACAGACCGAGTGAGACGCCGCTCTCGGCGAGTGTCGCCGCCGGCGTACCGATACGGATGTCACAGGCCAGTGCAAGCTCGACGCCGCCGCCGCGTGCGGCCCCGTCGATGCCCGCGACGACGACGCCGTCGTAACCTTCGATTGTACGCGTGACCCGCTGGCCGTGTGCTGCGAAGGCGACCGCTTCCTCTCGGTCCAGTTCCGAGACGACAGTCAGGTCGGCACCGGCACAGAAGGCTTCGCCAGCGCCATGGAGGTAGACGACGGGTTCGGTCGCCTGCTCGAAGGCCGCCGATAGCGCGTCCAGTCCGTCGGAATCGAGCGCGTTCATCTTGTCCGGGCGGTCGACTGTCACGACTCGGAGTGGCCCGTCTGTCGCGGTTCGTATCATCCCGGCAGACATCACTCGGTGCCGCCGTCGACAATCGCCATCCGGAAGTTCTCCATCTGGGTGTCGATATTTCGTTTGAAAAAGCGTTCGACGCCGGGGACCTTGCCGTCGACCATGAACCGGTTGACGACGTGACAGCCCGTCTCGGTCTCTTCCAGTTCGTGTTCACCGGTCACGGTCATCACCTTCGACGTGCCGGCGAATTTCACGTAGTGTGGCGGCTCGCGCTCGACATCGCGGGTCTTGACGGCCACCGTCGAGCTGATGACCGGAATCGGGAGGCTGAGGTTCCAGACGACCTCGTTGTGTTGGCTGCCGGGGCGTGTCTCGTAGGACTCGACAACCCCGATGGTCTCGGCTCGTATTTCCTCCTCGGAGAGCAGGTCCCACACCCGCTCTATCGGCACGTCGACATCGAACGAACGCTCCACCTCGACGGTCATACCTCCGCGTTGGGAACTCCCGCAGTTAACCCTTGTTTCTCCCTTCAGAGGGATGGTGTCTCGTGGATTCGCAGCTCGATATCGCGCTGCTGGCCTTCGAGGTCGGCGACGACGCGCTCGACGACCCGCCGACCCTCGGCCTGGATTTTCGGGATAACACGGTCGAGAACGCTATCGAACGAGATGAAGCTTGGAATGCTGATAGCACTCCCTCGGGCGCTCTCGGTGTCGAGTTCGACGACGAAAAACACCTCCGAGGCGCGTTCGACGCCCTCGGGTGCCCGGTCTGGCGCTGGCTCGACACGCCAGTAGCCGTTCGCCTCGATATCCTTGACGGTCCGCCAATCGATACGCCGGGGCTCGTCTACGTCGGTCACCTCCGAGCGTGCGGTATAGGAGAGCTTCCACCACGAGAAGACCAGGTCGTACTCGGTGCCCGGACCGCCGTCACCGTACTGTTCGACGCGGTCGAGATACTCCGAGTAACGGGCATACCGAGGGAAATTCAGGAGAAACTCGTAGACGTCCGCTGGTGGGAGGTAGACATCAGTACTGATTTCCAGACGCTGCACACGCATGCTGTGTGCCGTGGCTACTTTCCTGTTATGACCCGACACGTATTTTCAAAGGGCTTTTTAGCTCGTTCACCAAGGTAGGGGTAGTGACAGAAGTCACCGTCGTCAGGGAGACGCTGGAACAATCGGTCGCGGACCTCCACCCGCCCGCGTTCCAGAACCGTCTACAGACGCGTCTCGCTGATGTCTCACTCACACCTGCGGTCCTCACGGTTCGGGCCGCTCGCGCGCTCGAACCGTCGGCCGACATGGATGCCTGTGCACTTCGTGGCGCGGGCGTTCAACTCACCTACGAGGGACTCCGGTTGACCCGCTCGATACTCCGCAACGAGCGCTGGGACGACGGGAACGCCAACAGCTACTATCTCGACTTACTCGCGGCGGCTGTGCTCGTCTCCCGGGGCTATTACTACCTCGCTGACACCGGCGTCTCACAGGAGGCTGTCGAGGCAGCCCGGCGCTTTGGCCGGTACCAGACCTACGCCCAGAACGGCGAACTCGCGGACGGCGAGTACTCGCTCGAAGCGGACTTCGTCGCGCTCGCTGTCAACACCGGGGCAGACCTCGCGCTCCAGACGGTCCCACCGTCGGTGACCGCTTACGGCGAGAGTCTCGCCCGAGACATCGGCTCCGAACCGCTCGCCGGCCCCGATACCGCACTGGAGGGTGTCGACGAGCGAATTCGGTCGTTCGCGGGCGGTCCAGACGCTACAGAGGTCGACGAGTACGACGAATAGGCGTTACGTGAGGCGTCCGCACACCCTGCGACAAATCGAAACGTTCAAAGACCAATCGCGGCAACCCACTGTTGCGCGCCTGGGTAGCTTAGCGGTAAAGCGCGTCCTTGGTAAGGACGAGAGCCCGGGTTCAAATCCCGGCCTAGGCTCTTTTCGTCGCCAACTCTCGTGAAGTTGCATCTCGACGCGTCGTCGCGACGGCAGGACACAGTTCTCATCGGATGCAACAACGCACGCTCGGAGTACGTGCCGTTGCCGTCTGGCAAATCGACATCGAATGCTGTCACGAGATAGGTGTACCTGTGTTCTGTGCTGTTAAAAACGCCCGCGTGGAAAGGGTACGCGAGCGATGAGGGTCGCCGAACCACACGGTTGAGTGTCCTGGTTACTCGACGCCGATGCGTTGCGTACTTTCAGCTTCGACTTTCGGGAGCGTAATCGTGACGACGCCTTTGTCCCACGTCGCGGAAGCATCGTCCACGTCGCATTCGGCAGGGAGCTGAATCTGCCGTTGCATGACCTTGCCGCGCTCGGCCATGACAGGGTTGCCCTGCTGGTCTTCCTGCTCGCGCTCGATGCGCTCAGCGGAGAGACTAATCGTGTTGTTCGAGGCTTGGACCTCTATCGAGTCGCTGTCGACGCCGGGCAGGTCGGCGAAGATGTGCACTTCCTCGTTGCTCTCGATGACGTCCACCGCTGGTGAGTACTGCTGTTGTGCCTGTGCCTGGGACGCCTGCTGTTGGAACGCCGAGAGCTGGGGCGATGTAGCCTGCTGGCTGAACGACGGTGACGTCGCCTGTCCCCGCTGTGCTTGGGGCTGCTGTGCTCGTTGTGCATGGGCCTGTGGCAGCGTTTGGCCTGTGTACACCCCCTGTTGAGTCGGTTGTGTAAACTCTAGCGGCGCGGATTCGATGGCCCCTCTCGCAGCCTGTGCAGCCACGTCAGACACCAGATTCATCAGGTCCTGCTGTTCCTGAGGGAGACGTTCTGTAGACTGTGTGCCTGTCAGTGTGTTATCGTATGACATGGCAATCTAGGTATCCACGCAAGAGATGATGAATTGTTACTTTTTAATAATAAATACAGTGTCTCCTCGAGACACGGCGTGGTCAAGATTACAGGGACGCCGGTCCGTCACTGAGAAGGGACGCTACTGCTCGCCACCGTCGGATTCTGTATCGCCATCGTCAGGGTCGTCATCGGGCCGGTCGCCAGCGGTTTCGTCTGTTCCAGTGTCCTCGATTCGTGCATCGTCCTGGCCGGTTTCGTCGCCGGCCGAAGCCATGTCAATCACGTCGGCACGGTTCTTGGCAGCGGATTTCAGGTCGTCTTCGACGTACTCTCGACGATAGACGTCGAGGACAGCCCGAAGCGAGCCGATAATTACCGGTCCGAAGAAGATACCGATGAAACCCATGAGGTAGATACCCCCGAGCACGCCGAGGATAACGGCGCTGGGGTTGAGTCTGGTCTCAGTGTATCTGTCGATAACTAGCGGGCGGAGAAAGTCGTCGCTGAGGCTGACGACGATAGTCCCGTAGATGAACAGGGCGCCGCCGGCGATGGGTTGGTCGATGCTGACGAGATAAAACGACGCGGGACCCCAGACGAGAAACGAGCCGATGATAGGGAGAACGGCAAGCAGTATCATCACCGCAGTCCAGAACACGGCGTTTGGGACGCCGAGGACGATGAGTCCCAAGCCGGCAACGAACCCCTGGACGACTGCTATAAACACGTGGCTGACGAGGACGGCCCACATCACGTCGTCGAACTCTTTGCGGAGTTGGCGCTGGATATGGTCGGGAAGCGGCGTCGTTGCATCCAGCCAGCGGTAGAAGCGGTCACCGTCCTTGAGGAAGTAATAGAGCAAGAACATCGTCAACGCCAGCCCGATGAGGAGGTTCGTCACCGTCCGGAACAGACCCAGCGCGCCGTCGAGCGTGCCGAGTCCCGTTCCACGGAGGCCACTCATCACCGACTCTAGCAGGTCGATGTCGACGCCGGTCCTGTCGCGTATCCACGTCTCGACGACGGTAAAGGTAACCTCACCGGTTCGAATCTGTTTGAGGAGCCCGCGAGCCTCCGTGACAACCAACTGCACCAGATACAGCATCGGTAACACGATGGCGACGGTGACCGAGATGACGATACCGGCTGCCGTGAGCTGCTTGCCGAAGGTACCCTCGAATCGGTTCTGTACGGGCCGAAGCGGGTATGCCAACAGCAAGGCCAGCAGGAAAAACTGGAGGAACGGCTGGACGAGCAAGAAGGCGACAGCGAGCAGGCCCGCCGCAAGCAACAACACGAGGGCCCGTGTCGTATTCATATCTCCATGTGTTCGCGTGGCCGGGATAAAAGACGGGGGTTGTTCCCCGGCGTGAAACGGCGGGCGGTAGAGCCGTGATAGTGATTATTGCGGTGATTTTCGTGACCACGTGACAGCAATCGTCGTGTCACATCCTGTGAACTTCGTCTGCTGTTGCCACGGCGGTAACGACTCGCAATAATCACGATGAGACGGTCTGGGCCGCCCGGATTGCGAGCGAAGCAGGTCAGGCGTCACGCATCCGTTAGTTCGGTGCCGCCTGGTCGTGCGTGTGATGATAAAATCGGATGTGCGCCTGGCCATCGGTCTGGTGTGGCTCGAAGCAGACGCGGCGATACCGCTCGTTGTCGTCGAGTCCGACCATCAGCCCCTCGTCGTGTTCCGAGATGGTGTCGTACGTCGTCTCACATACGGGACAGCGTTCGGGCGCGTCGTCCGGGACCTGAGACATGACTGTGTTGGGATATGGCACTGAGAGAGTATATACCGGGCGCTTTTTGTCCATGTCTGTGGCGCCCAATCGGCTCCTGAATCACACGGCCGCCCGGCAGTGGGGTCCACAGGACTAAAGCCACAGCCTGCCGACAGCGAGGACAATGAGAACACGTCGGAGCGTGGTAGCGACAGGACTCGCCGCACTAGCAGGCTGTACGAGCCTCGCCGGGAGCGAGGACAGCCAGCGGACCTGTCTCGACGCCGGAGCGGTCGACGCGCGGCTGGGGTTCACCGGTGACGTGATGCTCGGTCGGAGTGTCAACGAGCAGTGGGTCGGCGAGGACCCGACAGCGGTCTGGGGGTCGACGCTGTCCCGACTTCGGTCACTCGATGGTCTCGTGGTGAACCTGGAGTGCTGTGTTTCGGCGGGTGGCGAGCGCTGGCCGAACAAGACTTACTACTTCCGGGCCGCTCCTGACTTTGCGGTGCCGGCGCTGGCAGGAGCTGGCGTCTCGTTTGCCTCGCTTGCGAACAATCATATACTGGATTTCGGTGAGACAGGGCTCGACGACACCCGGAGACACCTCGACGACGCGGGCATCGCTCACGCCGGCGCTGGACCAGACCGGGAGGCTGCCATAGAGCCCGCAGTCTTCGACGCTGGCGGACTGACTGTCGCCGCCTTCGCACTCACCGACCAGGCCGCGGAATTCGCCGCGGCCGGAGAGACGCCGGGAACAGCCTTCGCCCATCTTCACGCCGCAAACGCCACCACACAGTCACTGGTCGCCGATGCGCTCGACCAGACACGACAGCACGACCCGGACCTCGTCGTCGCCTCGCTGCACCTGGGACCGAACTGGGAAACCGTACCAAATCCGATACACGAGGAGTTCGCCCGCTGGCTTATCGACCAGGGCGTCGACGTGGTTCACGGCCACAGCGCACACGTCCTCCAGGGCGTCGAGGTCTACCAGGGGCGGCCGATTATCTACGACGCGGGCGATTTCGTGGACGATTACGTGGACTACGTCGACAGGGAGGGGGTCCACAACAAACGGAGCGCGCTGTTCGAAATCGTCGTGGCCGACGGCGAACTCGCTGCACTCAGGGTGGTGCCGATACGAATCGGCGACGAGAAAGCCAGCCTCGCAGACGGCGACGTGGCGGCGTGGGTCCGTGGGGCCGTCGCCGAGCGCTCGGAGCCGTACGATACTCCCGTCGAAGAAGTCGGCGAAGCGTTGTCGATACCACTTGGGCAGTGTTAGCTCGCCGCGGGCCGGACGGCCGGGGCCCAGCCGTTCGACCGGAGATAGCCGACGATGGCGTAGACGACCGGCGTGTCGAGGACGGCAATCCCGAGCTTGACGATGTACTGCCCGACGAGCAGTTCGAGCAAGACGGTGTTCGAAGCAGCGTCACCGACGCCGATGAGCTGTGGGGCAAGCGAGAAGGCGATGACGACGAATATCGCGGTGTCGATGAGCTGGCTGGTCATCGTCGACCCGAGGTTCCGGGCCCAGAGATAGGCTTCCCCGGTCTCCTGGCGGATGCGGTCGAAGACGAACACGTCCCAGTTCTGGCTGACGAGGTAGGCGACGAGACTGCCGATGACGACGTTCGTGCTCACGCCGAGTACCGACTCGAAGGTCTCGGGGTCGACGCCCGCATCAGAGCCGGGCGCGAAAATCGCCAGCCAGACGAGTCCGAGCATCACGAAGTTCATCAGGAAGCCGACGTTGACCAGCAGCGTCGCCGTCCGGCGGCCGTACAGCTCGGTGAAACAGTCCGAGGCGACGTACGTGACCGCGTAGGCCAGCACGCCGGCGGGAACGAGCACCGTGCTTCCGACGACTGGCAGTCCATTGGGCACCGAGACGACCAGTAGCTTCACCGCGAGGAGCTGGGCGGTGACCAGCGCCGTGACAAACAGCGAAGCCAACAGCAGTTTCGGAGCCTCTGTGTGCTCACTCATCTGTTCGCCTCCCTTGACGGTCGTCGATTTCGTCGAGCATATCCAGCGTCTTGCGTATCGAGGCGCGGACCGCCTCGCTCCGGTTGACGAACTTTCCCTCGTCGCCGACGTGACCGTCGAGGTCCTCGAGCAACTCCTGAGGCACCTCGACACTTATTTTGGGCATACTCAGCGATTCTTGAGAGAATCGCATAAGCATATCGCTTCGGCTATCGGTCGGCCAACAGTGCGTTCGTATCCGTCGCTGTGTTCACGCTCAGAGTCTCGAAGCGTCGGTAACCGACACGAGGCGTCGTGTCATGTTACCACGCTGGCAAAGACAGCACTTGCGGGGGTAGAGACAGCGAAGCGTCGAGCGTAGCCACACCGGAGTTAGCCGTTTCAGGCGGATTCCGCTATCCACGTCAGGAGCTCGTCCGCGCCGACGAAGCCGTCGGCCCGTCGGGCGACCGGCTCACCGTCGACGAACAGAACCAAAAGCGGGACGCTCTGGACCTGGAACCGGTCGACCAGCGGCGGGTCGTCTCGCGGATTGACGGTCGCTACCGCGGCCGTTGTCTCCCGGGCGACGTTACCCAGGACCGGCTCCATGCTCTGGCAGATGCCACAGCCGTCGGTGTAAAATTCCACGAGTGCAACGTCGGTCTGTGCGACGAAGTCGTCGAGGTCATCTTCGGTCTGGAGCGTGACGGGGCGGTCCGGGTGGTCGGTGTCAGCCATACGGAGACGACGGGCCGACGGCAGTTAACCTCGGTGGCGTCGGCCCACAGAGTGCGCTCTCGCGGGGCGCGTAGCGCGCGGGCAGCGAGCGTTTCTTTACGCTGTGGTCGAAGCAAATACATGGGCGAAATCGACCCGAGCGACCTGTTCCCGAACGAGCGAACACTGAACGCCGTCGCAGACGGCGAGATAACCCAGATTCACCGCGGCAATCGGTACGCCGAGGAGGGCGACACCTTCGAACTCGACGGCGACCGCTTCGAGGTGGTCGATGTCACCGAACGGACCCTCGGCGACATGACCGACGAGGATGCCCGACGCGAGGGCTCGCCGGACCTGGAGGCCTACAAGGAACGGATGGTCCGAGCACACGGCGGCGAGTTCACGTGGAACGAGGACGCCGACGTGGTCCGTCATCAGGTCGCCGTCATCGAGTGACCGTCGGCATGGTGTAGGAAGACGGACAGCTATCGAGTATCGGCGTTTCTCCGGGATTGTTTCCCGGCTGTACTCCTGACGGGCGTAGAGGTGTCACGCTACGCCGGACTACTCGTATCTGAGCGCGTCGATTGGGTCGACGCGTGCAGCGCGCCAGGCGGGATACAACCCCGAGACGATACCCGTGACAATACCCATCGCCGAGGCGATGAGAATCCAGTCGTAGGGAATTGTAAAGCCGACTTCCGCGTACGTCGAGGCCACGAAGCCGACTCCGAGACCGAGCGGGATGCCGACGACTGCGCCGGCCATCCCAAGTAGCACGGATTCGGTGAGGAACAGCCCCATTATCTCGCGGTTCCGTGCGCCGTTTGCCTTCATGATGCCGATTTCTTTGGTCCGCTCGGTGACGCTGACGAGCATGATGTTCGCGATGCCGAAGGCACCGACCAGCAGCGCCAACACACCGATACCGGTGACCAGGCGGACGATATCGGTCAAGACGGATTCGATGCCGTCCACGAGGTCGGCCGTCGACTGGACGGTGATGCCGACATCGCCGAGGACTTGCGTTGCGTCGGAGGATTCGTTGAGGTAGCGCTCGACGCGCTCCTGAGTGTCGGATACCTGGTTTGGTCGAGCGACGAGTGTCACCTGCCGGTAAGCCGTCTGCTCGACACCCTGGTTTGCCGAGGCGGCGGTCGGACCGGCCTCCTGATAGTACGGGTCGGTTGGCACGTAAACCGTCGGCGCAAAGTCGCCAAACGAGCCGAATCCGCCGCGTGCCTGGCTGGCGATACCGACGACGGTCACCGTCTCGGTCCGGTCGCCGTAGTCGACGGTGAGGTTCTGGCCGACGGTCACATTCTGTTCGAAGCGCTCGACCGCCGACTCGCTGAGGACGACCTCGCCGCGAACCCCCACCTCGAAGGCCCGCCCGGCGACGATGTTGTCACCGCTGAAGGCTGCCGGCGTCGTCGCCGTCAGACTGTCGAGGACGACAGTCTGGTTGCCGTCACTCATCGACGTGACGTCGACAGAGCCTCTGGGAATGACCGAGACCACCCCCTCGATTTCGCCGAGTTGCTGGACATCATAGGTCGTGAGCGCCGGCAGCGCGAAGTTCTCGACAGCGCCGCCGAAGAAACCGTCGTTCTCGCCGCCGATTCCCACCTCGCCGGTCACGACGAAAATCTCGCTGGCGGAGGTGTCCTCGAACTCCGAGACGACATCGGTCTGGACGCTGATGCCGAAGCTCGCAAAGACGATGACGGTAGCGATGCCGATGACGATACCGGCGATAGTGAGCGCCGAGCGCAGCCGGTGACCTGTCAGAAAGCGGGTCGCCATCCTGATGCTGTCGCTGACTTTCATGCCTCTTCCACCCGTTCGATTGTGCCGTCGGTCATGTGGACAATTCTGTCCGCTCGCGTCGCGATGTGGCGCTCGTGTGTGACGAGCAAAATTGTGTTCCCTCGCTCGTTGGTCTCACGCAACAGCGACATGATTTCGTCGCCCGTCTCGGTGTCGACATTACCCGTCGGCTCGTCGGCGAGAATCAGCCGGGGGTCGGTTGCGAGCGCGCGGGCGATGGCGACACGCTGGCGCTGGCCGCCGCTGAGTTCGCGAGGCAGGTGGTCCAGTCGGTCACCCAGTCCGACCTCAGTGAGGAGGTCACGGGCCCGCTCCCGGCGGCTCTCGCAGCCGTGTTCTGCAAAGACCAGTGGCAGTGTCACGTTTTCGACGGCTCTGAGTCGCGTCATCAGGTTGAACGTCTGAAAGATGAACCCGACCTGCGTGCCGCGCAAACGTGCCCGTTCGGTTTCGGAGAGGTCGGCGATAGCCCGGCCGTCGACAGTCACGTCGCCGGCAGTCGGCGTATCGAGCGCACCGACCAGATTCAGCAGGGTGCTTTTGCCCGACCCGCTCGGGCCCATCACCGCCGTGTACGAGCCAGCGGGCAACTCGAGACTGACGCCGTCGAGTGCGGTCACTGTCCCGCCTAACTCGTACTCCTTGTGCACGTCTGCAACCTGGACGACGGGCTCCTCGTCCGTGCTCTCATCCATGCCTCTAAATGAAGGGACGACAGCGGCGTGAATGTTTTGATTGTGCAACAAAGGGTATAACCGACTGAAAGCCCTAGCGCTTTCAGATGAGATTAAACGACCGCGGCAGGCTTCGAATAGCTGTCGTCCTGACTGTCGCTGTCGCGGCTGTCGGGATAATTGCCGCGACCGGGTTCGTGTTCGCGACCGACGAGCAGACGGGCGAGGAAGTGTTCGAGGATATTCAAGAAAAGTACAATACTGCTGAATCGGTCTCCGCCGACGCGGTCCTCACCATCGACACCGAGAACGGGACCAGAACGTACGAGAGTTCGGTCGCAGCGACCGCTGATGGAAAGACCTGGCTCAATGTCACGGATGGCGACAGGTACGTGACAACGGGGAGCGACGGCGAGTCGGGCTGGGTGTACGAGCCGGAAACCGGAGTAACGACTGTTCTCACCGGTGACAGCGAAGACGTGACCGCGACACTCCGCGCGGGCACGGCAGAGCCGCGGGCGGGCATTGCGGCGTTCGAGGCGTTCGACGCGAACCAGACCGTCGGCGACGCGCTCGACGAGGTCGACGAGAGTTCGATTCCACAGGAGTGGCGGGACGTCCTCGACGAGGTTCCGAGCAACACAACGCTCGGTGAACTCGCTGACGGGGAGTACGACGATGTACTCGACAACGAATCGGCAGCGGCCGAGGAGGTCGATGCACTGCGAGACCGTGGCTCCCAAGAGTTGATGTCCAGCGTGACTATCGACCGGCTCCTCGAGGAGTTCGACAGCGGCGACGCGGCTGCGGACTGGAACGAGAGTCACATCGACGACTTCGCTGGGGCGTGGAACGAAAGCGAGTGGCCCGAAAGCACAGCCGAGCTACGGGACCGCATCCAGGCGCTCACAGACCAACTCGACGACACTACAGCGAACCGAGACATCGAACTGGTCGGGACGACGACTGTCGACGGCCAAGAGGCCAACGAGTTGCTGATTACTGCACCGGACCGAGACGACGAGACGCGGCTCTGGGCGAGCGTCGACTCGAACGAGGTTCTCAAAGTCGAGTGGACGGGGCCCGACTCGACCGTGACCGTCGACGTGACAGAGACGCGGTTCGACGTGTCGCCTGCCGATAGCACGTTCGAGCCACCGGGGGCAACCGAACTGGCGCGGGTCGATGTGACCGCGACTGAAGACGCAGACGAGTTCGGCACAGGCGTCTCATTCGATGTCGCGACACCGGAAGATGACTGGACCTTCGAGCGCGGATACACCGCGACGGTGAACGTCTCGGACGAGACGAACACCACCCTCGACGGCGACGTGCTCGTGGCCGTCTACAGCGACGGCGAGCAGTCGATAGTCGTCACACAGTCCGAGAACGCCAGGGAACTCAACGAGACGGTCACCGTCGGCGACAGAGACGTTCGCATCGAGGAAACCGACCAGGTCGCGGTGGGCACCTGGAGCGACGGCGGGACGACCACGACCGTGCTGGGGGCGTTCTCTGAGAGTGAACTTCGGACGGTCATCGAGTCGGTGACTACCTGAGGGTTGCCGTTGGCACGGCCCTTAACTCGATACGCACCTACGTTGTCTCATGAGTCGCTCGTGGGACATCGAAGCGATGCCAGACCAGTCGGGACAGACGGTCATCGTGACCGGTGCAAACAGCGGGCTCGGGTTCGAAGCGACCCGCGCTTTCGCACAGAAAGGCGCGACCGTCGTTATGGCCTGTCGGGACCGAACCCGCGCACAAGAGGCACGCGCCGAGATTCGGTCGAGGGTCGAGTCGCCGTCACTGCCTATCATCGAACTCGACCTCGCGTCACTGGCGTCGATTCAGTCGTTCACAGAGACCTTCGAGGCCGAGCACGGCGAGGCACACGTCCTCTGTAACAACGCCGGGCTGATGGCGATTCCTCGCCGGGAAACCGCCGACGGCTTCGAGATGCAGTTCGGCGTCAACCACCTAGGTCATTTCGCCCTGACCGCGCAGTTGCTCGACGTATTGTGTGATACCGAAGGCGAGAGCAGGGTCGTCACACAGAGCAGCGGCCTCCACGAGAACGGCGAGATGTCGTTCGACGACCTCCACGGTGAATCCGCATACGACAAGTGGGACGCCTACGCCCAGAGCAAACTCGCGAACCTGCTGTTTGCGTACGAACTCGACAGGCGGCTCCCAGCGGATGCAAGCGTGACGAGTGTCGGCTGTCATCCAGGGTATGCCGACACGGACCTCCAGCGACGCGGCCCGGAAATGATGGGCTCTCGGTTGCGACTCGCAGGCGTAAAGCTAGCAAACGCGCTCGTCGCACAGTCGTCCAAACAGGGCGCGTTACCGATGCTCTATGCAGCCACTTCGCCCGAAATAGCCGGCGGCGAGTACGTCGGGCCGGGCGGTTTCATGAACATGCGCGGCGCACCAGCGGTCCAGTCCTCCAGTGACCGGTCGACCGACGAGGCGGCCGCCGCCCGTCTCTGGGAGGTGTCCGAGGAGCTCACGGGTGTCACATTCGATATCGGGGACGGCTGAACTCAGCGACGGCGTGCCGGGACTGTCCGAGAAAGCTAGGTGTGCTATACCGTACATATAAGCAGGCAGAGGGAGTACGTACTGACATGACGACTGAGAGGGTGTCCACGGGGGTCTCCGGGCTGGACGCAGTGCTATCGGGCGGACTCATCGAGAGCAGGAACGTCCTCGTTCGGGGCTCTCCCGGCGCGGGAAAGACGATATTCGGTCTCTATTTTCTCTCTGCAGGTGCCGATTCGGGCGAGACCGCACTCTATGTCAATCTGGGGGAGCCACAGACCTACGTCGAGGAGACGGCGACGGCGTTCGGACTCGACGCCGACGCGATTCAGTTTCACAACTTCTCGCCGACACAAGAGCAGTTCTCGGAGGAAGAGTCGTACACGCTGTTCGAGTCAGCAGAGGTCGAACAGCCCGACTTCATCGCCGACCTTCGGGAGACGATCGACGAGGTCGAGCCAGACCGAGTGTTACTCGACCCGATTACGGAGTTTCGGTATCTCACGACCGACGAACGGGGATTTCGGACGGGTATTCTGGGACTGCTCGATTACCTGAAAGACGCAGACGCGACCGTGATGCTCACGTCACAGGCGGGCGGGACGGTTACCGACGACGACCTGCAGTTTCTCGTCGATTCGGTAATCACACTCGATGTAACCCCCGAGAGCAGAGCGGTCACGGTCAGTAAGTTCCGCGGGTCGTCGTTCCGGCGGGGCAAACATTTCTATGAAATCAGCGAAGATGGGCTGACTGTCTGGCCGACGCTGGTCCCGGGTGAACAGACACGCGAAATCGAGGAGGGGACGCTTGCCTCTGGCGTTTCGGGGCTCGACGCGTTGCTGTACGGCGGCATCGAACAGGGAACGATAACGATTCTGAGCGGTCCAACCGGCGTCGGGAAGACGACGACCGGGATGCAGTTTCTCACACGGGCCGCCCTCGACGGAAAAAAGAGTGTCCTCTTCCAGTTTGAGGAGTCACAGCGGACGCTCCGCAAGCGGGCCGACGCTATCGGGATTCCGTTATACCGGGCGCGCGAGAGCGGTATGCTCTCGGTCGTCGAAATCGAGCCCGACACACACACCGTCGGTGAGTTCGAGCACATGGTTCGCGAGGTTGTTGAAGACGGCGCTGAGGTGGTGATGATAGACGGCACACAGGGATTTCAGCAGAACCTCCGTGGACTCGACGACCCGACGAGCGTGTTGTTACGCATCGGTCGGTACCTGCGAGCGGTCGGTGTCACGACGTTTATTCTGAACGAAGTGCACAATATCACGGGCGACTTTCAGGCGACCGAAGAGCGTACGAGCAACCTCGCTGACAACATCGTCTTCCTCCGACACGTCGAGTACCGCGGCGAGATGCGAAAGGTCGTCGGGACGCT
Organism: Halovenus aranensis; assembly: GCF_900100385.1. Lineage (GTDB taxonomy): Archaea > Halobacteriota > Halobacteria > Halobacteriales > Haloarculaceae > Halovenus > Halovenus aranensis. The sequence continues at coordinate 14,505 of NZ_FNFC01000002.1, read as the reverse complement.
CAAAATGCGGACCAGCGACTTCGAGCGCAGCCTTCGCGAACTCAAGATAACAGACGCCGGTATCGAGGTGGGCGGGCCGCTGCCGGAGCTTCGGGGTATCCTCACCGGCACACCGGAGTGGCATAGTCCGCCGGACGAGTCGGCCTGAGGAGACACAAACTGAAATTCGAGATGACTCAAATCCAGTCCGCCACCGACGACACGTGGTTCCACGCCGCTGGCACCGGCAGTGAGTCGCTCGACCGGCGCGGGCGGCCGGCTCTGCTGGTAGTCGAGTCACGGAACGTGGCCGAACAGAAGCGTGGTCGAGGTGCGTCGCGATGACATTTCAGCACGAGGCAGACAAGCAACAGGAGAGTAAAAGCAGTGACGCCGCGATTTTTCCGTTGCTGTCTGGAGAGGGAAACCAGCGGCTGTTACTCGAGTGGATAGCCGACCACGAGGAGTACACGCTCGTCGACCCTGAGAAGCCGGTCGAGACCGCCGATTTCGACTGCTGTATCCTGGACGGCCAGGCCCTGGAAACACACGGCGAGACGCTGCGGGAGCGAAAACAGGAGGCCGAGCCGATTTTGCTACCGTTTCTGTTGCTCCTCCCGGAAGCAGACCTCTCGGTGCTCGAGGTCGACCGCGGCGAGATTGCCGACGGCGTCGTCTTCGACACCATCGACGAGGTCGTCTCGCTGCCGATAAAGAAGGTCGAGCTGGAGTGGCGGGCGGAGGCGTTGCTCCGTCTCAGAGAGCAGTCACTCGAACTGGCGGCTGGCAAGCGAAAACTCCGGCAGTTCAAGCGGGCGACAGAAGCAGCCGGTCATGCGGTGTACATCACCGACGCAGAGGGGCGAATCGAGTACGTGAACCCTGCGTTCGAGGAGATGACCGGGTACAGTGAGACGGAGGCAGTCGGCGAAACACCACGGCTTCTGGACGCCGAAGAGATGTCAACGGAGTATTTCGACCGACTGTGGGAAACAATCTCAAATGGAGAAACCTGGGAGGAAGATATCGTCAATCAGCGAAAAGACGGTGACGTATACCACGCATTCCAGACGATTGCGCCAATCAACGATGAGACCGGCACCCCCGAGCGGTTCGTCGCCATCCAGTCAGATATCACACAGCGCATCGAGGCCGAGCAACGCCTCAGGTTGTTCCGAGACATCGTCGAGCGCGTCGATGACCCGATTATGCTTCAGGACCGCGACGGCAAGTTTCGGCTCGTCAACGAGGCTCTCACAGAGTTCGCAGCGATGACACAGGCGGAGTTGATCGGTGAGACCGAGTCCGCGTTCATGGACAGTGAGTCGGCCGCGCGCATCGAAGAGCGAAAGCAGCAGGTACTCGACCAGGAACAGGCGATTCGGTACACGATTTCGCCGACGTTTCCGACGATGGACGGCGAGACGTTCTCGACGATTCGGTACCCTTACTACGGCGAGACCGGCGATGTGGAGGGAACGATTGCAATCTGTCGGAACGTCACAGACCTCAAATCCAGGGAGAGTCAGCTACAGGTCATCGACAGGGTCCTCAGACATAACCTCCGTAACGATATGACGACAATCGGAATGTTCGCCGAGCAAATCGAGGAGTCAGCACCGGACTCACTCGTCGAAGACGCGCGGCGGATACGGGTCACAAGCGAGAAGATAAACCGGACTATCGAGAAAGAACGCAAGATTACGAAGTTCCTGACCGAAGACCCCAAGGAGACCTCCGTCGATATGGTCAGGGTGGTCGAGACGGTCGTCGACCGGCTGGCAAAACGGTATCCAGACGCGGTGGTTTCGTGTGAGCTCCCCGACTCCTGTCAGGTACACGCGACCGTCCACATCGAACAGGCCTTCGTCGAGTTACTGGAGAACGCAATCGTCCACTCAGACAGGGACAGCCCGACCGTCGACGTTCGGCTGACCGACCATCCCGACGCCCCAACCCTTACCGTCGCCGACGACGGCCCCGGTGTCCCCGAGATGGACCGCAAGGTCCTCACTCAGGGAACAGAAATCGAACAGCTCTATCACGGCAGCGGTCTCGGCCTCTGGCTGGTCCACCTGATTGTGACACACTCCGGCGGGACCGTCTCGTTCTCGGAAAACGAGCCCCGCGGGAGTGTCGTCACAGTCCAGTTTCGGTTCTGATTACTCCTCGACGATGACGCTCCCGACCATGCCAGCGGCCTCGTGTGGAATACAGAGATACTCGTGGGTGCCAGGTGTTTCGAAGGTCCGGACGTAGGACTCGCCGTCCTGAACCGCCCCCTTGCCGCTCTCCCAGCCCTCGCGAGCAGCGGACTCGCTGTCGAACCCACCCGATGCCCAGTAGTCGGCCTCCGCCGGAATCTTCTCCTCGTAGGCCGTCACAGAGTGGGGCTCGCCGCCTGCGAAGCTCCAGGCAACCGTGTCTCCCGTGGAGACAGTGAGCTCCTCGGGTTCGAAGGCGACAGCCGTCATGTCGACCACGTGGTCGGCGTCGTCTGGGACGCCCTCGACAACGTTCGGTCCGCCTTCGAGTTCCGAGGTTGCCCCGTCCCCGTCACTGCCGTCTCCGCCACCATCGGCGTCGACGGGCGCATCTTCGACTGCGCCGGCAACGGCGAACTGTGCCTTGAGCGAGCCGTCGGCGTACACAGTTGCCGCCTCACGCGGACTCTCGCCGGATTCGAGCGCGTCGATGTACGTTTCGAGCGCGCCCTCGAAGGCCTCGTAGGTCTCGTGGTCGGCGTCTTCGAGCAGTTCGTGGACGGCTGCTCCCTCGAAGTGCGCGAAGACATCACTGACGAACGGGGCCGCGCCGGCACCACCGGTTCCGGCCGCGACCACGGCGTACGTCGCGTCTGTGGCGTAGGCTGTGACACTCTCGACGGCGTCAGTGGTACCGTCGTCTTCGAGACTGTTCTGGAGGGCCTCGACTGCCCCCTCGAAGGACTCGTATGTCTCGTGGTCGGCCTCCTCGATGGCCTCGTGGAAGCCGCCGGCGCCCGCCTCGAAGTACCCGAAGGCGTCGGTCGAGACGGTCTGTGCGCGCTCGGTCGCGTCGAGTCGTTCCAGAACGACCGAGTCCCGAAGCCGTGCGGTGATGTAGCCGCTTTCGACGCCGCTGACAGCCGGTCGGGAGGCGAGTGCGGTCTCGAACGACAGCAGTGTCTCGCGGATGCCCTCGACGTGGTCTGTCACTGCCTCGTCGTCGCCTGCCTCGAAGGCCTCGATGAGTCCTTCCAGATGCTCGTGTTCGAAGGCGTCGTAGAGACTCTCGTCGGTCTCCTCGAGCGTCTCGTGGAAGCCACCGGCGTCAGCCTCGAAGTCCGCAAACACTGACTGGGCGATTTCGCCGGCCCGTTCGCTCTCGCCGAGCAGATACCGCTCGTGGGCGTCCTCGATGCGTGTCTTCATGTAGCCGGCTTCGAGGAGGGCGGGTCCGTGGCCCGAGGCCAGTGCCTCGATGCCGCTCCTGACCGCATCTTCGACCGTCACTGTCGCCTCCGCGACGGCCTCGGCGTTGTCGTTTTCGATTGCCTCACCGAGCTGTTCGAGTCCACGCTCGAAGGATTCGTAGCTGTCGTGGTCGGCGTCTTCGAGCGCGTCGTGGGCGCGAGCGGTCTCGAACTGCTCGAAGGCACGCTGGACGAACGCCGCGGCAGCCTCCGCGTTCCCGTGTTCGAACAGCCACATGGCGTCCTGGGCCTGTGCCCTGTAGTCGTTCAGTGCCGCCGCGTGAGCGTACGACTGCGAGACGCCACCGAGGTTAGCGAGCGCCATCCCGTCCCAGCCACGGGCCTGCAAGGCAGCCATGTGTGCGGCACCGGCGACCGAATCGCTCGCAAGCGCGTGCATTCCCTGCGTTGCCGCACCGAATGCCTCGTGTGCCGCCGCTATCGCCGCCTCGGTGTCCGACTCCGCGTTCGCCTCGGCACGGTCTATCGCATCGAGGAATCCATCGGCTGCCTCGCTGTCGGCCTCGGCGACCATATCGTAGTGTTTCTCCTCGAACTTGCCGCCGATGTTCGAGAACTCGTGTGTCGCATCGTCGTAGTCGCCGACTTCGAGCAACATGGCCGCGTCTTCGACGTGTGCGCCCATTACGAGCATCGACAGTCGCTTGACTGTCGCGTTATCGGTCAGGGCCGCCTGTGCCTTCCGGAGGTGTTTATCGGCCGCATGCATCGCCTCGTGTGCGCCCTCGAGGTCTTCGGCTTCGAGCGTCTCGCGGAGGTCATTGAGCCCCGCCTCGAACCCCTCGTAGTGTTCCGTACTGGTCTCCTCGAGCATCTCGTGTGCGTTGTACTCCCCAGAGGCAGTCTCGAAGCGCTCGAAGATGTCGCCGACGACCCCCGCACCGGCGGCATACTCCTCTGCGTGACCGAGAATGACCGGGTCACGCAGACGCGTCCGAATCGCGTTCCACTCGGCGGCGACCGCAACGTCGACTGCGGCGAACTCGCCGCCATCGGACCCGTCTTCTCCCGACCCGTCCTCAGTGGCGTTGCTGTCGGGCGTGTCGCCGGTCTGCTTGCCCCCTTCGGTCTCCTCGGGCTCGTCGGAATCGCTTCCGCTACAGCCCGCGAGCGCGACGCTTGTGAGAACCGCTCCTGCTGACTGCAACCACCGTCTTCGTGTCTGCTGCATGTTTTAGGCTTGCCTAAACAATACTAAACACTTTCGATTTTTAGGCAAGCCTAAATCACAATTCGTTGGCAAAACAGTCACTGCTCCGTCGCCCCTGTCAGTGACCTGACCGACAGCGCGTGTTGTGGTCGTCAGCTATCGTCCTGGCTCTGGTCGGCCGAGTCTGCCTGTGAGTTGTCGTCTGTCGCAGTCGATTCGCTGTCGCCGTCGGCCCCGGCTGTCGTCATCACCCCTTCTGTCGGCGTGTGGCCGTTGGTCGACTCTCCGACACTCCGGTACTGCAGTCGGTCGTCGCTCACTGTTGATGCCGGTGGGACGTACCGGTATATCGCTGTCGGCGTCCGAACCGAAAGGACGCCGGTTCTGGAATCCTCGATGACACGCTGGTTCGTGTCGATTGCCACGTCGACGAGGCCATCCGGCGCTTCGACCTCGATTTCTGGCACGTCGTCGGTGGCGGTCGGCGTCTTGCCTGTCGTAATCCACTCGTCGAACTCGGCCCGTGTGTCAGCGTACTGTAGCCGTTCCCGTTCCGCTTCGGGGACAGCGATGCCACCGCGGTACTGGATGACCCCGAGAAGTCCCAGCCCGGCGACCCCGACCACGATTGCGGTCCCCCCTCCCAGTGCGAAGGGAATGGCAATGTCGGTCTCGACCGTGCGCTCGTCGGTGGTCTCGAACGTCTCACTGTAGCTGTCGGGCGATTCCACGGTAAACGTCTCCCCGTTCGGTTCGACCCGGAGGCTTCGCGTATGTCGCGTCGGCTGACCCTGTTCGGCTCTGCTCGTCACCTCGGCGATGACCAGGATTTCGGGTGTCCCGAGGCTCGCTCCGAGCCGTTCCTGAATGTCCGCTATGCGGAGTTGGTCGGCCGAGACGTTCGTCTCCCACGAACCGACGGCGTTCTCGTCGGGCCCGAGCGTCGCTTCGACGGTCTCGACTGATTCGGTTCGCCGCCAGAGTCGCCCCTCCTCTCGCACCGACTGGATGACAACCTGAATGGTCATCGTGACCGTCCGTGCTACGTCGTCGGAGTGCTGGTAAGAGTAGCTGCCTTCGAGCACCGGCGACACTGCGGTGTAGTAGAGCTGGCGTTCGAGCGTCGCTCCTTGCTCGAACACCGGCGTCGCCTGGGTGACGGTAGCGGTGTGGTTGAACCCGCCCTGTTCGCCCCACTGGTCGGTGACGACGGTTTCGGTCTCGGTCCCGGGCTGGGCGGCGTAGACTCCCCAGCCGCCGGCCACGAGACAGAACACGAGCAACACCGCGACGACCGCGGCGTAGTCGGCGACGAACAGGCGAAGCCGGTCCCGGAGCGGTGGCTCCATACCGCGTCACCTCACTGTCCCCACACCGGCGGCAGTTCCGGCGGGCCGACGGCGACACCGCATCCGGCTGGTGGCGCTCGGTCGGCTGTCGTACTCTGTGACTCCCCCGGCTGTCCCCGAGGTGTGCGATACACCGGCGTGTCGTTTCGGCGTGTGTTGATGTTTCATAGCTATCTCCGGTCGAATAGACCTGTGAGACCGCTTCGAGGGCGAGAGCGTGACCGCGTCCGGAGGCGGCCGGTGCCGACGGCCAACAGCCCGACGCTGCCGGCAACGACCCCGACGAGCAGGTCTATCGCCAACAGCGCGGCTGCCGGATGGACCTCGTGGAGGGAGTCGATGACCGCCGGCGGAAGCAGTTGGAAGTAGCGATACTCGGTTATCGAGCGCCGGTAGAGGCCTGTCTGTTGGGGCGCTGACGTGGTTATCGTCTGCTCGTGGACGCCGCCCCGCGAGAGTGAGAACCGCTCGTCTTCGACAGTGAGGCCGTTTGACTCCGACTCGACGATGACTCTGACCGGCAGCAGGCCCCCGTTCTCCACGACGAAGGGTCGTTCGGTGGTGCCACCGACCTGTGTCACACGCGGCGTCTCGGCGTCTGATTCCGCGCTGATGAGCTCGAATGTCGTCGACCCGGCGGGGACGAGCATCCCTACTGTCGCAACGAGCATCAACAGGACGACGAGGCCACCGACGAGGAGTTTATTGTCGATTCGGTTCCAGTCGAACCGAGAGCGCGACCGCGACCGGTCCCCCCTGGAACGCCCCCGTCGCTCGACGATGAATTCGGTGCCAAGCAATGCTATCCCGGCACCGAATAGCGTGAGTGCCAGCCCTCGTTCACCGCCAAAGAGGTCTGTTCCAAACAGCGACGCGAGCGTCTCCTGGAGCCAGGATATCCCACCGCGGAGCAGACCCACGACCACGCCCACTCCTGGAATCCGAACGACATCGCCGTTTACGGCGAGGGCCACGGCGGTAATCTCCTCGGCGGCGACCGGGGGTGCGCCGGTATCCTGGTCCGTGACCGGGTTCGCGTCCCCTTTCGTGATGTATCCGGACTCTGTGACCTCTACGACGCGATGGGTGGTCGGTTGCCCTCCTTCGATACCACTCGATTCGAACGTGACAACGTCACCCGTCTCGACATCGCCAGCAAGAACTGCGGGAATCGGCACGTAGCCGTCACCGGTCGACAGCGTCGGCTCCATGCTTCCGCTCTCGATGACGCCGAGAACCGCCGGCTGACCGATAACGACAGTCGACACCAGCGCAACGGCCACCAGCACCAATAACACCAGCAACAGCCAGTTGGCTATCCGGTTGACTACCCCCATCGCGACCGCCCTCCCACGGCTGTTCTCAGTCTCATGCCAAGAGTGCTGGCGGAGCCTACTCCGGCCAATGGATTATTTAATTCCTCCTTATACCGGCGACAACCGGGCCATACTCCGGAATATTCCCTGTGTATCTGTCCGCGGACCACGGCCCATGCCGGGGCGATTCAGGTACGTGCATCATACCAAATGTGGTGGCCGCGTTACGGCGCGATATGCCATCTCGGATACGCACTATCCACAGTCGGCTCCGGCAAGACGAATACGTCGGCCCGAACCGCTGTCTTCCGTGTACCGCCGTGAATCTCGTGATTGCAGGGGGTGTCGCCGGGGCGTTCGCGGTCGTCACTGTTTCACTCGGCGTCACAGCGTTCGTCGTCGCTGTCCTCGCAATCTACTTCCGAGGATATCTGGTGCCCGGGACGCCGACACTCACACAGCGGTATTTCCCGGAGCAAGTCCTCGTGTTGTTCGGGAAACAGCCGACGGCGACCGACGGCGCTGGCGCGACACAGACGGCTGCCGTCGGTCCGTCCGACGAGACCGACGAGCCGGCACAGCAACTCGTCGGCGCGGGAGTCGTCGAGCCCTGTGCCGACGTGGATGACCTGTGTCTGGCACCGTCGTTCCGCGAGACCTGGTGGCGGCGAATCGAGCGGTTCCGTGACAACGAGCGGGCCAAAGAGCAGCTCGCGGCGACGATACGCGTCGACCCGGCAGCACTGTCCTTCGAGGAGAAGTCGGCAGGATTCGTCGTCGGATACCAGGGCGACCGAATCGCACAGTGGTCCTCGAAAGGGGCGTTTCTCGCCGACCTGGCCGCAGACCCGACACTGGGCGAGTGGGTCTCCGGCTGGAGTGAACTGCCCGACCATGCCAGAACAGAGCATCTCGTCAGGCTGCGGGCGATGCTGGAGCGGTGTCCTGCCTGTGACGAGCAACTCGAAGAAAACGTCGAAACGATGTCGAGCTGTTGTGGGTCGGACATCCAGAGCATCTCGCTCGACTGTCCGGAATGTGGCAGTCTATTCACTGGAACAGATCGGTAGTGTAGTTAGTTACCGTCTCCGCTGGTACATCCGCTGGGGCACTCGGCTGCTGTCTGTGTCCTGGCGGTGAGACCGTCGCTGCCGAGCCTGTATTTCACGCATTGCTGTTTTTCTCCGGGCGAACTGGGGCACCGGTACGGTTTTTCGGCACCGACGCAGGTACCAACCCCCAGCTTCCGACAGTCGGTCTCACGCTCGTTCGTCCCGGCTGTCCCGTGTGTTCCGCCATCGCACAGGAACCACTCTCGGCCGCCGTAGACGACTACCTCAGCCACCGAGACCTCCGACTGCCACTCGACGAGCGTGACCTCACCGTCGGCGTTTCTGGCCATCGACTCGACGGTCGGCGTCGAAAGCGCAGTCGCCTCGGTGGCACCCCCGGGAACGAACGCCACGAAGCTGACCTCGGGTCCGGACACGGCACAGTTGGCACGAAGCGCGAGGTCCCACGACCGGTGTAGCTCGAAACGCCCCTGGGTTCCGAGCACAGACTGTGGGTCGTCCCCGTCGGTGTTGGCGACGAGGTCGACCGTCGCCACCGTGTTCTCCGACCCAGCGCTCGCGACCGTAACAGTCACCGTTCCCGACTCGCCGGTCGCGAGACTGTCGGGAACGGACGTGTCCGTAATCTCGAACGCGTCGGCGTTGTCGAGCGTAATATCTACCTGAAAGTTCGTGAGTTCTAGCTTCGACTGGTTCGTGACGGTGAGGATGTCAGCGGTCTCGGTACAGTTTCCCGTCCCGTCAAGGATGAGTCGGTCGCGGAATTCGAGACCGACGTAGGCGTCGTCCTCGCCCTCGACCGCGACCCGTGCGGTCCGCTGTGACCCAGAGCGTGAAACCCCCTGTGCGCCCGTGAGAAGGCCCGCACCCGTCGCCACACTGACCGCGCCGAACAGAAGCTCTCGGCGTCTCATATCATAGCACCACAACGATGACGTGCTTAGCTATGGTCCCCATAACGGACTGTTAGAACATGTTATACCGCGTGTACCGCGAAAACCCCAGACCTAATCGCCGGTTATCGTCCGTCGCGTTTTTTCTCATATATACATCCGGAATATTTATACAATAGAATGTCGTTTGCAGGTAGTCGTTTGATAGGGTTACACATGGACTATGCAGGTGCGGGGGCAACATGAGTAAGATTCAGCTATCGAAACAGCGGGAAGGAGGTCGGGGAAATAGCACGAACGAATCGACGCTCGACGAGGGTGAAATTCACGAGTTACTGCGGAACAACAGGCGTCGCGCGGTACTACGTATCCTCCATCAGACGAGAGAAGCGCCGGCCAGGGACATTGCCGAACAGATTGCCGCCGAGGAGACCGGCAAGAGCCCACCGTCCCGAAACGACCGCCAGAGCGTGTATATCTCACTTATTCAGACACACCTGCCAAAGCTCGACGAGACAGGAACTATCAACTACGACGAGCGAGCGAAACACGTCAGGCTGGGGCCTGCCATCGACCAGCTCGCAGCGTACACCGGCGACATCGGCGAGTCGACGCCAGAGGAGTGTCTCGGTGACGGTATCGAGGACGTGGCCCAGGCAGCGATGCTCGCGGCCGTCGTCGCGAGTTGGCTGTTGGCCGGCGGTGCCGCGGTTGGCCTCCCAGCCGTGGCGATTCTCTCGCCAGCCCACTGGTCGGCACTGGGCGTCGCGGCCGTCGCAGGCGTCTACCTCGGCTGCCGGTAGGTGGCTACGAACGCGTTCGGGCAGTGAGATTTACCGTTCTGGCTCCAGGAGTTCACGGAGGAGCTTTCGTTGGGCCGTACGGAGGTGTTGCGAGACGGTCTGCCGGCTCAGTCCGAGTTTTTTCGCGATTTCTGTCGTATTGTGTCGTCGGGGCTGGTCGAAGTAGCCGTTGAGATAAGCGAACTCGAGGACCTGTCGCTGGCGGTGCGTGAGTGCCTCGGCAATATCGCCGTAGCCGGTCGGCTCTTCGGTGCCTCTGGACCAGACGGCACCTATCGAGACGGCATCGTACTCGGACTCGAACGCGTCGAACAGCCCCTCGACGCGCTGTTCGCTCCGGACTGCGACCGTCATCACGACTGCCTCCGGCGTGACCGAAACGCTGACGAGTTGGCCCCCGTGTGTCATGAGCACTGTCTCAGGTGTCGGTTGTCGGAACAGCGCCTCGAACCGGGGCGGTCGTTCGGTGAGAACGGCAACGCCCTCACTGGCTCTCTCGAGTCGGGGTAGGGCCTCGTCTGGCGGGCCTTCGTCTAACTCTATGACATAGAGGACAGCCTCTTCGCGTGGTATCGCCGACAGCACCGAGAGACGTGTCTCGTCGGGTAACCCCTGGAGGCTGTCGATCAGCGGCACCGACTCGTCGGTGAGTTCGACTTCGACCGCGACCGGTGCCGCCGACAGGACCGCTTCGCGCCACGCCGCCGCACGGAGGGCGTACCCCACAATCTGCGCGAACCAAGAGAGAAAGTCCCGCGTCCCCGACGGAATCGAACACATCTCGTCGTAGACCGAGAGTGCGCCGAAAACGGTTCCCTGATAGGCGATTGGGACGCCGACTGCACTGCCGAACCCGTGCTCGGCCGCGGTCGCCTGCCACCCCCCGTCTTCGCCGTTAATCGGTGCGAAAGCCGTCACATCACCGGTTTGGAAGGCTCTGATACTCGGCTCAGTAGCGCGGGTATCGGCGTCGAGTACGTCGCTGACGTAGCCTGTGTCACCGGCCGCCCACTGTCTGGTGAGTTCGCCACGTCCCTGTGTCGTGCGAATCCAGGCACACTGAGAGCCGTAGGCGTTCACCAGGAGGCGGCAGAATGCCGTGCCGACCTCCTGCTGTGAGACTGCTTCCCGGAGCGTTTCGAGAATCTGTAACTTTGCCCGGTCTGCGTTTGCGAGCGCTTGACGGGTACGGTAGGACTCGATGTGCGTGCTGATTCGGCAGGCGAGTGTCGGACTCTGGCCCAGTTGACTCCCCGGGATGCAGTCTGTGACGACATCGCGACCGAGAAGCGACTCACACGCCTGAGCGGTCTCACAGACGACGACTACGGGACAGCGACAAATGTCTCGGCACCCTACCGCAGAGAGGACCGCAGACCGACCGTTCGCGCCAAGTGTGGGCCCACAGACGATGCATTCGGTGTCGGTGACCCTGTCGTCGACATCGTCGGCGGTGTGAACGACCGCCTCCGTGAGAGTAAATGTCTCGTCAGCCGATTCGAGTCGCTCCGTGACCGCGCCCGCTGTTCTCTCGCCCTCGACGACGAGTACGTCGTATTCCTCTTCGGTCGTGGCGCGGAGCACGTCACCCCGATGTGTGTGTGGTCCAATCATGGAAATCTCCGTTCTCCCCGTCTGTTCGCCGGCAAACACAGGCTCAAATGAACGCCGCGTGCCGACGAATCCCTGTTCGTCGCAAAGTTATTTAAACACAACTATTAACCCAATAAATAATAAATAACTCACGTGGATGTTCAAATGCATGTTTTGTTTTCAGGCACCGCGTTTAACATTATTATATATCCACCAGACGCGTTCGGTGTCGACACATTAGCGGCGTCATCGCTCGGCTTGGTACTGAGCGAACGGTTGGGTGGTATCACGGGCCTGATATCCGGACACGTCGAATGTCGGCTGCGAGAGGTCGACACCTCTGACCGCCAGTGAGTCGGGCTCATCCCCGTCGACAGCGACGGCGATGTTCTCGATATCGTCGACTGTTTCCAGCCCGCCATCGAAAGAGAGTAGCGTCAGGTCTGCGGGCGGAACACCGGGGTTGCCGACGGTGAAACAGGCCATACCGTTCTCGAACTCGACGGGCAGCGATGCCAGGTCCGACGAACTGGGGTTCCACGTCGTCGGTGCCTGTCCGAATGTTCCGTGGTGGTCTGTCACTTGCACGCCGAGTTCGGTGGCTCCGTCTATACCGTCGCTCGTAACACAGATTTCGACGGCGTTGGTGCCGAAGGTCTCGCCGGTTAGCTGGTCGAACTGTGCTTCGAGTTCTGTCTCGGGGTCCGCGTTCGTCGGCAGCGACAGCGCAACGTCTATCTCGACCGGATTGGCGACGACGCTGTCTGCGTCGGGAGGCACGTCGGCCTGCTGGCCGTCGCCGCTGATGACTGCGGCAGGCTGTCCCGCCGGTTCGTCGTCGACGTCGACTGCAATCTCGTAGTCTACCGGCTGCTGGTCCGCCACAACCGTGAAGACGGCTGTCGACTCCGGCTGCTGTCCGGTGAGCGACACGTCTTTCGGGACTGGGTTTTGCAGACTTCCGCCGCCGTTTATCGGACTGGGGTCGACCGCGGCGACGACTGACTCGTCGTCTTCCAGCGCTTTCTCGGTACGCAGTTCGACTGGGACCGCGAGCTCTGTCAGTTCGCCAGAGCCATCACCGAAACAATCGCCGTCGACGTCGGCAGTGACGACCACCTCGTCGTCGATGAGTGGGCCGTCGTCGGCGCTGACGCCCTCGGTGACTGTCCGGACGCCCATCTCTGCACAGTCACCCAGCGCAAGCGGGAGTTTCTCCCCTTCTCGGACGACTCGGCGATTCGTCACCGCGCCGTCGCTGTCGCGTTCGACATAATAGAAGGCCACTGTCTGGGCGTCGACGGCGTTCGCGACGACGCCGTCGGGTAGCGAGTAGCTGAGACAGGCTCCCTCTTTGCCCTGGTTACACAACTCGAACATCCCGTCGAAGTACGTTCGTGAGTCGGAGTTGACGCCCGTGCCAGGCTGTGTCTCTGGGCCGTCAAAATCGTCGTGTTCGGCAATGTCGATTGTCAGATGGCCCTCGTCGTCGAGCGCGACGTAGTTGTTACTGTTTGGCGTATCGAGGGGCTTCAGCCCGAGGTAGGCGCTCTCGTCGGTCGCAACCTCGATCGAGACGGCCCGCTGTGATTCGACACTGGAAAAGGCACCAGAGCCAACGAGTGCGCTCCCGCCAAGCACTGTACTACCGGCACCAACGATGAACGTTCTGCGGTTCATTATCCTGTGGTGGTACCGACGGACTGTACCCACCTTTGTATGTGATTCATGTCGGGTAGCATGGGCCGATTGGCAACGGGCAACACGAGAGTAATCGGCCTGTACAGAGCGGCAAAAATGAGCGCGGATTCAAGAGGAGGGAGACGTGTAGCTTCCAGTGGTATCAGCGTCGCCTGCGGAAGGGTCGTCGACGTACACCCGTACGTTCCGGTCGGTTCCGTCGGTCGCGAAGTTGGCCGTCTCGTACTCGATGGTGTACGTGCCGAATATCTCCTGGCCAATCTCGTCGAAGATGGTCGTGATATCGTCCTGGTCCGCGTCGAAGGTGTAATCCTGATAGTTCGGGTCGCTCGGGACCTCGCCGGAGATGTCCTCGAAGTCGGTCACCGAAGCGCCGTCGCCGTAAGCGATACCGAAGATCGTCGTCCCGTTGTTCTTGGCGGTATCGGCCGGGCCGGCCCCGTTCGAGGTGTCTCCGTTCCCCAGGACAATCATGAAGTCAGGCGCGTTAGCCCGGTTGCTCTGTGAGTTCTGGAGTTCGGTGTTTGCCGTCGAGATGCCAGCACCGAGGTCCGTCGTGCCGCCCCCGGTAAGGCCAGCGATGTCGTCTTCGAGCTGGTTCTGGTCGGTGCCAAGAGGCGACACCAGCGTCGCGTCGCCGTCGAACTCGACGAGCCCGGCGTTGACCGTCGGGTCGAAGCCGCCCGCGTTGGCGTCGTTTGTTCTGTCGGTATCGCCACCGACAAGCTGTATGGCACCATCTTTCGCGCTATCTATCTTCGAGCCGATCATCGACCCCGACGTGTCGAGGACGAACATGATATCCGCGAGCGTCTCCTCCTGTTCCCCACCGAATCTGACCGCCTGGATTGTCTGCCCACAGAACCCGTCACCGAGTCCGTCGACAGTCTCCTCACAGATTCCGAAGTTGGAGGCGTCGAGGTCACCGTTGCCACCCGCAGTCGTGTCTATGCGTGCCGTGACCTCGACCGTCGGGAAGCCGCTGTTGTCAACGCTCTCGATGGAGACGTCGAAGTCGTCAGTTCCCGGGTCCGGAGTCGTACAGTCCGGACACGTCGGGGTTGCCTGAACGAAGCAGTCGCCGTCGACGTCGGCAGTGACGACCACCTCGTCGTCGATGAGTGGGCCGTCGTCGGCGCTGACGCCCTCGGTGACTGTCCGGACGCCCATCTC
>NZ_FNFC01000030.1 GCF_900100385.1 Halovenus aranensis | reverse complement strand
AGTGACTGTAACGACTTTCGCGCGGTCGTCATAATCAATAATATCGTATTTGGCAAGCTTTGGCAGGTGGTTCTGAATCAACCCATTATATACGGATTCATAATCTTCGGTAGTGACTTCTCGTGGTGAAATCCCATTTTCGACGCCTCCAATCACCCTCGCAAGATGTCGGACCTCGATATCCTGTTCGTACCCAAATAAAAATAAATAATTTAATACAAGTATTCGCCGTTTATTTCCAAGTATTCCAAGGACATTTGACACGCTACTGGGGTAATGGACAGTAGACGTCATACAGGATCTCCTCGATTTCCAATCAGCGACTTATTTCGATTCTGACCATCGGATTTTTGCAGTTTGTCGTTTTGAATGTACATGCTGTCTGTCACAGGCAGCGCGGGTGCGGTGTCTCCAGCACCGCTCTCGTTTCTGAGGGACCCACGCTTTATACCATCTAGACTCTTCCAGGCCCTTAATTCTAACGTAGTAATTTACTCTGTTAGATAAGTACGGAAGGATACGACTATACGAACTGATGCATATTCGTCACACATGACTAATGAGGAATACACACCGGGTGAAAACGAGGAAGAAATCCTGAATGTTTTGAAGGAAGGGCGAAGTTCATCTCAACCCTGGGGACGAGCGAATCCATTATTCCTACGAGAACAAACCGGTCTAAACAAACAGCAAGTGAATTATGCACTTAACCAACTCATCGCTGCTGGATGGGTGACTAAGGTCACGGAGGGACTTTATGAATTTGTTGACGATCCCCGAAATGGTAACACCTGAATTATTGAATATCATAGCTTTTCTTCAACCCAAGCAGTTGTAATCTTATTTTCCTGCGATTCTGTGGCATCATCGAGGAGGCGGCTACACATAGATAGAACCTGTCGGATATTGCCCTGTGATCTTTGGAGAATTAAATCCAACGCCTCCTCAGAGAAGGGGTCTATCCCCTCATTTTCAGCAGAGGTGACCCTCTCTTGATCTAAATAGTCACGCACCAACTCACAGAGGTTCTCACTAGTAAGCGGTTTTAGAGCAACTTCTTCCCCAATCCGTTCGCTGAATGCGTGGTACTCACTCATCACGTCCTGCCAGACCTCGGGAGCACAACCAAACAGCATGCATAGTCCCGAACTGTTCTGATCCATCAGGTGTCGAATGCTGTTGAGTGTTGCCTGTTCGTCCTTGGGTGAGAGTCGTGCGATGCTCTCGAACTCGTCGACGAAGACGAAAATACCGGTATAGCCGAGTTCGAGCAGCATATTTTTGAGTGCGGTGAAGGCCCGGACACCCATCGTGTCGTCGTCGAGTGCGCTGTGAATTTCCATCTCCTTGCGCTGCTCGTATCGAATCCCCTCTGCGGTGAGCCACTGCCACGCATAGAGATTCGTGTCCTCGTACACCATGTGGATGATGGCACGCGCAAAGTCGGCGAACTTCGTCACATCGCTGAGACGGCGAATCGCCTCGGGGACAATTTCCGAGAGCAGCACGTCGCCGTCATCTATCAGTGACTCCATCCCACTGGCACCGATCGGGTTCGTGTCGGTGATATCTCTCGCCACAGATGCAAGGAACTCGTATGCGAGCTCTTGGAGTCGGTTGAAGCCCAGATCGTATACGAACTCGTGGTAGATATCGAGGAATCCTTCGCCAGGCTGGGCGACATAACCTACGACGACGTCATCGCGATCGCGGAGTAGCGAGCGAGTATACTTGAGCGTATGAGACTTCCCATTCCCATACTTTCCGGTAACCACCAGATGCTTCGACTTCCCAGTAGACAACATCGACGAAACCGTCGAGCTGATCTTGTCCGAAACGTGCTGTTGCCCGCAGTAAATCTCGGGGTCTTCAGCTGGTACTGGACTGTATGGGAAGGGATTCGCGTTCAGGTCGTACTGTGAGTAGTCTTGCTGTTCATCGGTGATCGTGAATGCGTCAGACATTATGTAGCCTCCTGTGAGTATTCGATGTCGCGGTCATGCACCGCGAGGTAGTAGTATTTCTTACCGAACTGTTCAACACCGGCCATGACCTGCTGAGTGGACTGAGATGTGCTAACTAAACCGTCCTCTTCAGAGAGTGCAATACGCTTGATGCCGAGTGCGGCATCCTTTGCGGCCGTATCCATGGGTGCTCCCGACAACTCGAGTTTACCGACGTTCTGTCGGCAGAGCGCGAGCAGCGCTCCGTCGAAATTATCACGAGTGCAGCCAAGTCGTTCACAGGTCTCCTCACGGAGACGCGGAATCGACAGGTAACGCTGTCGCAGGTCAACACCTGCTCTCTCTTCAAGATCGTCGTACACGTCCAATAGTAGGTAATGGAAGTTAGCGGATATCGCCGCCTGGTCTGCCAAGTAGTACTCTCCTGTGAACGCGTTCCGTTGGACTCGGCCCAACCGCTCAGCCCAATCCCCGAGGACCTCCACACTCGTTTGGTTATACGAATATGGGCTGAACTCCTGTGTCTCTTCCAATTGAGTCAGGAGTGTGTCTAACCCAGCGTTTTCGACGTCTTCAAGAACCTCAATGAAGGCCCCGTAGTGAGGACTACGTGTCTCCAGGATTGTGCTTACTTGACCCCAGTCCGCGTCGCGAATTGCACTAAGGAACGACCTACCGACATCAGTCGTCGTGTAGACTGGCTCCTCGCCAGAGTCGTCTTCGTCGAGTAAGGAGATACGCTTCGCTTCGAGGATTGTTTCACGCGCACGGCGGTGACTTACGTCCAATTCGTCCTCGAGGTCCTCAGTTGACTTGCTAACTGCTTCGCAGGCATGAGTCAGTTCAGCCATCCGACTGAGAGTGACTGGCCTTACAGTTGGTCTCTCATCACTCATGTGAGCCTCCGCATCTGTTGCTTCGCGGTTTCGTATGCCCGCTTGGTGACCTCGTTCCCGCTGAAGCGCAAGTCGAGGTACTCCTCAATGTCTCGACCAGATTCGGCGACATAGCGGAAGCGTCGCAGTTCGGTCGCGAGTGCCCAGAGATTATGCTGAGTCAGGGCAGTTCGGTCTTCGCGAATCTCGTCAAGTTCTTTTTTTCCACAAACTGGGCAGGGACAGGGGAGCCTGTTTAACTCCTCGATATTCCGTAGTTCTTCCCCACCGAAGCCCGGAATCAGGTAGTTCCGGTTACCTGCACTACGAATGAAGGCCGAAGAGTCGAAACTGTCGACCCCCAAATAAAGCAGCAGTGGTTGATAGACGAGGCCTCCGAGACCGTACACGTGCAGGTGCTTGTCTGTCGTGTTTCGTGCAGATAGTATCAATTTTGTTACTTTTTTATAATCCGTTCGTATCGGAACCATACTCCCGAGGGCATACCCATCGAATTCGCCGTTTTTCTCCAGGTATTGTATGTTATTCCGAATCGTCTCTGGATCGTAACCATGGACACTCGCGAAGAGAAGTCCATCACCATCGTGTTGATCGCTCGCTTTGAGTGCGTACTCAATGCTTTGGTCGATTCGCCGTTGATTTTCTGCTGCACGGTTCTCTCTTGAGAGAGGAATATCGACTGTACCAAGGATATCCGCATCCAATTTACTCTGGGTATCAAGCGTTTTTGTTGGGGTAGTGTCCACCTCTTTGTTGGCGAAATCAAACCCACCACTGTCGGCGAAAACGATGGTGTCCTCGGGGACGTCCATTTCCTCTCGTAATGTTACACCATTCGATATTCTCTGCCACATTGGATCTCGGTTGCGGATTGATCTCGCGTTGATCATCGCTGCCGAGAACTCTGGGATCGTGCCGACGTACGTCGGTGTATTGTCACTCGACCGCTTCCCGATGTTTCTGACGGGAAAGAGAACTGGGGTGTCCAATTCTCCTCGGGGGAGGTCGAGTTTCCTGCGTCGATACAACATGCCTCCCGCTCGGATAGGCTGTCCTCTTACTTAGTGAATGGGGCGATATAAACCATCATACATCATACATTTGTCCTGAAATAGGAGAACAACTCTTAGGAGCGAAATAACACGTACGGCACTATCTGGTAGTGGAGAATCATTCAGACTCGAATTTCGCTTGTGGTGGTATTTCCTCCACTCGCCGACATAGTTCTTCGATAGATTCCGGGCGAAGAGTATCGACAGTATCGATGTATCGAGCGAAGTTCTTCATATAGTGTCCTTTGAGTCCAATAACGATCGTGCCATGTTCTTTTGCGTCCTCTGTCCGTGCGGGGATGGATTCGATATTGTCAAACTGGTCTTCGACAAGTTCGCGGTTGAAGACCACACCAATTCGATCGGAACGTACCTCCTGAACCATATCGTCGATGTCAATACTGGTGTAGTAGTCCTTCCCGAGGGTAAAGAAGACGACATCGTAATCGGCCTCTCCAAGGAGGTGTCGTAGGTCTTTTTGGATGTCGAGTTTTGCAGATCGCTCTCTTATGTCGCTAACGGTCATTGAACTGAACGTTACCTCGTAGGGTGGGAGATACTCGTCTTCTGCGACAAGGCCAAATCCTGCACTCACAAAGTAGCGGTCGACGTCGTGGCCTTGTCGCATAAGCCATCGAACTGCACTCTTGACGTGGTTTTGCTGGCGTCCAGTGTACAGGTCGCGTGCCGCAATACCTGGCACATTATCACGAGCAAGGAGGTCTTCACGAGAGAACTGAAGAGTTTCCTCTTTACCGAAGATGGGTGCGTCGTCTGGTATTTCCTTCGATCCTGAACACTGGTCGATGACAAGGATGTCCAATCCGTTCTCAATATCGATCTCAGGTGGATGAGGTACAAAGTCGTCACTGGCTGTATAGTTCTGTCCGCAGACATCGAGTATTTCATTTCGCAAGTCTCGGGGGTTGTTATTGGTGTGAACCTCGCAACCGTTTTCACGAGCAGCAGCTACGACTTCTTCGTCAATTTCACCATCCAATGTGTGCACGAAGAGGTGTTGGTACCTGGCTGCTTGTTCACCGACGTTTGCTGCCATACGATCTGGGGCGAACGAGACGATGGACGGAGCTTCTTCCCACCACTCACTCACGCCGTTCGCATCTAGTACACCAACCTCTGCGACCGGAAGGTCGTGTGTCTGGGCCCAGAACGAGGAGTGTTTGTCGCGAAGATAGTCTTCAACAGTTTCGTAGCCACTGAGCGCCGCACCACCTAGGGTCGCGACGAGGATCTTCGGAAGGTCTTCTTCGAATTCATCGTAGAAGCGTCGTGTATTGTGAAACCCTCGTCTCCGATTCCGATCGTTCCCCCGGAAGATGCAAACCTCGATACCGTTATCTCTACAGATTGGACAGTCACATTTCTCCCACGGACGACTTCGAAGGGTATCTTGATACTCTTGGAGCAGGTCGTCGTCGCCGATCCAAGTAGCGTAATCCCGGACAATCGCCCAGACTCGATCATAGTCACTGACTACGTACGGTTCGTCCAAAACGGTCTTTGCGTGTGGGAACCCCTCAAATACGTCTACCGCTGTGCTCAGTAGTTCGTCGTACTCCTCGAACGGAACTGGGGCAGTCGGGGTATCTTCCCGTAGAAGTTTGACTAACTTACTACGGAGATTATCACTGAAGCTCGCCTGCAGCTCGCGGCCATACTCGAAATCCTCTCGGAACGCTCTTTCTATGTCCTGTAGGAGCGACTCATCATACTGATCATCGTGGCGGTGTTCCAAGAGATATTCTCTCGTCGCTGGAAGCACCGTCTCAGCCTGTTTGTACCAATTCTCGAGAGCATTACGAATCGAATCTCCTGTATCGTATGCTCGGAGTGCCACCAATGTTTCACGACCGCGTAGGGACGTTTCAACAGCTTCGTCGAGATCGTCCCGGCTCGATGGATAGCGAACTCGAATGGCATCGTAGCGTTCGCCGTTATCAAGACGATAATTCTGTCCACCGGTCCACGCCGAACGAAGCATACTCGCGCTGTCGAAACTGGTCATCCCCGACCGACCAATCGTCTCGAACGCCTCAGTCTTCGCGAAGCCGAAGACGTGGGAGTCGATGCGGGTGTTGTGTTCTCGTTCGAACTGCTTGATCGTCTTCCCGACGCTCTTGACGATTCCACGAACGTCGTGAACTGGGCTACCTGCGACTCCCCCGATTCCGAGGTAGTCATAACCCATACCAAGCACTTCCTCGGTGGCCTTACTGTATGAATCAGGGTTCCATCCCTGGATAGCGACCATCAGTCGGAACGGATAGTCACGACGCTGGTAGAGGTCATACATCTCTCGGGCGTTCCGCAGCGTCAGATCGTAGCGGAACTCGGCGTCGTGTTCGCGATAGACCGCACGTGAATCCTGTGCGAGACGGGACAGAACGGTATCAATGTCTCCCCGAAAGTCCTCAGCGATGAACGGCTCAACTTCTATATCGAGATCAGTACGAATCGTTGGCTCGTACTCGTCGACATATGAGGGCCATTCATCTGGCCATTCCTCGATCATAACGTCAACGACATCGGTGATGCGATCGGGGATGTCGCCTTTGTTGAGTGCCCCACTGAACGCGCATTCGTCAAGATAGAGCCGCCCCTTGTCCTTTCCCGACCCTAGAACGAGGTGGTCGATAGTGACGCCGACAGTAACGTCCAGCGTCTCGTAGAAGTCGAGCATATCCTCGTTCCCGTACGGTGGGAAAGGGAGCGACTTGTACCCCCAAGCCCCGCAGTCACTAATCGTCGGTAACCAATTCGGGATAGAAAGTACGGGGTCATCGTAGACACCGTACTGGGCTAGTCGCTCAGCTTTGCGGTTTGTCTCTTCGACCTGTTCGCGAGATATGAGGACCCCGTCTACTGGTGTGGTTTCGGGCTCGAAAATGTCCCAGATATAGTCCAAATCGCGCTCTTGACGGTTCAAGCTAGAGAGTTCGTCGTGTTCGAAATCATAGTGGGAGTCGACTGCGTCGTCCCACTCAGGTACGTAGAACCGCACGTTAGATAGTCACCAGTAGTAGCGATGGGAGGGCATCGTATAAATCCGTTTGAAGTCCCTCACTCTGTAACTGGCACTAACTAACCGAAGTCAGATAGTGTAGGGCCAGTATGAATCTGTATCAAATCCCACTGGTCAGGGTACTCTGCCTCAACTTGCTCAAAAACACCGTCGCCGAGCTCGGTCAGAACGTAACTACTCGACCGAATCTTCGCGAGCTCCAGGTGGACTAACCACTTGTAGTGTACTTTAGCACGTGGTACCCACGAACTCTCACTATCGACATCGGGGTAGAGATGGTCGATTCGTTCACTGAACCTCTGTGCCGCTGGTGTGTCTTGAGTTGTCGGAACGGTTTCAACTGTGAGTTGATGGAGAACTGCCAGCATTGGCAAACGATGTTCATAAAAAATAACCATCCAGAGAAGAGCCTGTTCGGTACACGATAGCGAATCTTTCACTCCGACGCCTAACTTTGCTCCTGTATGACTCTGCTGCAGTGCAGGTTCATACGCATCGGTCAGCCATCCCCCTCTTTCAGTTAGTTCGCCCTCATCCAGAAGGTCAAGCAGTTCCAAGAGTCGAGTCACGTGCTGAACTTTTTTTGACCCCACGACGCCTCTGTTGAAAGCTAATGTCCGCAAATCAGCATTCGGCTCACGCCGTCGCAACTCAAGCAACTCGCAAGCTAGCGGAAGGTCGTCCCAATCCGGCTGAACCGTCTCTAGGTGACTGACTGACGACGTTTCCACGACTATTGGTTCTAATTTGCCAACCGCAATATAATTTCCTTACGTGATTAGAGGCAGAGTGGGAATGCTATCGATAATACTTAGTGAATACTGGGAGAATCTCTTGGTATGCATCTTGAACAAGAATCGGTCTCCGATCTTACTGAGTCTGGTGAGAGAACACTATTCGTAGGAAAGGACAACCCGATCCGAATCAGCACCGGGCATCGCCTCCTCCACCACGATGGGAAATGTAGCCGTCCACACGGACACAACTACGAAATCTCGGTTGAGGTCACTGGATCTCTCACCCAGGATGGCTGGGTCGTAGACAAAGGGGATATTACCTCAGTAATAGATGATTGGGACCACCGCTTCCTCCTCCAGAAGGACGACCCGCTCATCGACGCCTTCGAGCAGAGCGGCGACGGTGATTCACTCGTTGTTCTCGAACACCCACCGACCGCGGAAGTGATGGGGCTCATCTTGGAACGGAAACTCCTCGAGACACTTCCAGAGTCAGTCTCAGACATCTCAGTGGCGGTGCGGGAGACATCGGAGCTCTGTGCGGGGGAAACACACTGATGCCAGTCAGTTCGACAACTGATGAGCAGCCAGCGGACGATTTCGATGGTGCAGCACTGCCGGTCAACGAGCTCTTCTACTCGCTCCAGGGCGAAGGGAAGCTCACCGGGATGCCATCGGTGTTCGTCCGCACCAGCGGATGTAATCTCCGGTGTTGGTTCTGTGACTCCTACCACACCTCCTGGGAGCCCACCCACGCCACAATGAGCGTCGACGACATCGTCGAGGAAGTCCAGTCACACGACGATGCCGGCCACGTCGTCCTAACTGGTGGTGAACCGCTTATCCACGATGACGCGGTCACGCTTCTCGAGCAACTCGACGATCTCGGCTACCACACTACCGTTGAAACCAACGGCACCATCCACCGTGACGCCCCCATCGATCTGGCAAGCATCAGCCCGAAACTCGCCTCCAGTACACCCACCCCTGAGAAAGACCCCAAGGGCGATGGCGAGTGGGCAGACCGTCATGAAGAACGGCGCATCGACCTCGATGCACTCGGCGCACTCGTCGACGACTACAACGCACAACTCAAGTTTGTCGTCACTGGCCCCGATGACCTGTCCGAGATCGAATCCCTCCTCGCTGACGTCCGATCGACGGCAGCGAGTCGGATCTCGGATTCCGACGTGCTGCTGATGCCCGAGGGGACGACTCGAGACGAACTCGATGCCCGCCAGAATGAGGTCGCTGACCTCGCGATGGAGTACGGCTACCGGTACACGCCCCGCTTGCACGTCGACCTCTGGAACGACGCCCCCGAAACGTAACATGACGAGTACGCACTCTCAATTAGCGACTGACGAGGTAGAATCAGACATCGACTACGAGAAAGCCCAGCGCGGTGTTCGTCTCCTGTTAGAGGCCGTCGGTGAGGACCCGAACAGTGACGCGCTCGCGGAGACCTGGCAGCGCCGTGTCCCAGACGCATTCGCGACACTCACCGAAGGCCAACGGGAGGTCGCGAAGCCGACGATGCGGACCTTCGACACCGAGACGACTGATCTCGTTGTGAAAACCGCAATTCCCGTGTATTCGCTGTGTGAGCACCACTTGTTGCCATTCTTTGGAACAGTCCATGTGGCGTATCGGCCGACAGACGAGGTGGTGGGGCTCTCGAAGCTGACTCGGTACGTCCGCTGGCAGTCACGACAACTCACGATGCAGGAACAGCTGACGAACGATATCGCATCAGGACTCAAAGAGGAACTCAACGCAGCTACCGTCTTTGTTGAAATGAACGCAACGCACCTCTGTGAGGCGATGCGCGGCGTCGAAACGGAAAGTACCACCACCACTAGG
>NZ_FNFC01000019.1 GCF_900100385.1 Halovenus aranensis | reverse complement strand
GGCGTCAATCGCTGATAGAACCCGCCAGGAGAGAGTGTCTTGTCCGCTGTGTTGTTGTAGCTACGCCGAAAGCCAGCCAGTGTTCGGCTCTCGCCTGCGGCGAAGCCGAACACGAATGACCATACAAAGGCAGGCATCTGCAGTTTCCCATCCCGCTCGACCACGCCGAGTTCCTCGGCGTGCTCTTCGAGCAGATCAGATGGAAAAAGCGTAGTGAGTCGACGCATTATTCTCGATGAGGAGGTTTTGGTGTGCACAGCCTTTCCTCCTCATTCCTCTCAAAAAGACGCCTCGATAAGCCGCTGCTGTCTCGTTGTTTTTCGCTTAGCTAAAGACGGATGATCCCGATACTATTATATGTCGTGTTACTCATGTTGCGAGTAACATGGTAATCCTTGTAACTGGCGGCGACGGCTACATCGGCTGGCCGACAGGCCTTCGCATCGCACGACGAACGGACGACCGAGTCCTTCTGGTCGACAACTTTGCCCGCCGAGAGTGGGTCGAAGATGTCGGCTCGGTCAGTGCAACACCAATCGCCGACATTGACGAACGCCTGCAGGCTGCCCGCGAGGTCCACGACGTGCATAACCTCTCGTTCGTCGAAGGGGACCTCACCGATCGCGCTGTCATTGACGAACTCCTCGCGGTCCACAAACCTGACACGATTGTCCACACGGCCGCACAACCGTCGGCTCCGTACTCCCAGATCAACGGCGAGCGCGCCAACTACACGCAGCACAACAACCTCCAGGCTACGCGAAACCTCCTGTGGGGACTCGAAGAGCACGACATGACCGACACCCACTTCATCGAAACGACTACCACTGGTGTCTATGGCGCGCCCGAGTTCCCTATTCCCGAAGGCGGTGCAACCATGGAGAACCAGGGTGAGCGTGACGAAGTTCCGTTCCCGGCTATGGCCGGCAGCTGGTATCATCTCACGAAGAGCCACGACGCGGCCAACATGCGTCTCGCCCACCAGCAGTTCGACATACCCATCAGCGATGTCCGCACGGCTATCGTCTACGGCACAGAAGTCGAAGAAACGCGCGAGGACGACCGCCTCAAGACACGCTTCGACTTCGATTACTACTTCGGGACGGTTACCCATCGCTTCTGTGCACAGGCCGTTGCGGGCTACCCCGTAACCGTCTACGGCAAGGGCGAACAGCGAAAGCCGTTCGTCAGTCTCGAAGACGCTGTCGAGGGTCTTGCCCAACTCGCCCTCACCGATCCCAACGACAGGCCGGACAATCTCACTGTCTACAACCAAGTCGCGCGCGCGATCAGTATCGTCGAAATTGCGAACACCATCGCCGACGTTGGCGACGAGTTCGACCTTGACGTCGCCGTCGAACACTTCGAGAACCCCCGTGATGAAGACGAGACGCACAAGATGGAGATCGAGAACGACCGATACGCCGACCTCATCGACGGCCAGTCCGTGACCTTCGAGGAAGGCGTTCGGGATATCTTCAAGACACTTGTCCGATACCAGGAGACTATCGAAGCTCACGAAGATCGGTTCCTGCCTGGCGTACTGGAGGAGTAACAGATGCGCGTCCTCGTTACGGGCGGCTGTGGCTACATTGGGAGCGCGCTTGTCCCCCGATTACAGGAGGAACCGGCCGTGGACGAGGTCACTGTCCTCGATAATCTAAGTAACGGCTCCCCGGCGAACCTGCGCGTTGCCAACCTCGCACGCGACGACTTCTCCTTTCGTGAAGGGGATGTTCGGGAGTATGGTGCCGTCGAGTCGGCGATGCGGGATATCGACGCTGTAATCCATCTGGCTGCAATCACGGGTGCGGCAAGCACCCATGAACGCGAAGAAGAAACGCGTGCAGTTAACCTCACTGGGACTGAGAACGTCCTCAAAGCCGCACGGAAGTTCGATGTTGACCGGGTCGTGTTTGCCTCTTCGTGCAACAACTACGGCCGCGCAAATCAGCGCGAACTAGATGAAACCGTTGATCCTGACCCAATCAACCCGTATGCAGAGTCGAAGTTGGCAGCTGAACGACTACTTCAACGGTATACTAATGAGTACGGTATCGAGACGACAGCACTCCGGATGAGTACGGTCTATGGCTATGCTCCCGGCATCCGATTTAATCTGGTTGTGAACACGTTCGTGTTCCGCGGGTTGACGGACCGTCCGCTCACGATTTATGGCGATGGGTCAAACTGGCGGCCGTTCATCCACGTTCAGGACGCAGCCAGAGCTTTTGCCGACGCAGCGCAGCGTTCGAATCGGTGGTCAGAGCTGGTGTACA
Source organism: Halovenus aranensis (assembly GCF_900100385.1). GTDB lineage: Archaea > Halobacteriota > Halobacteria > Halobacteriales > Haloarculaceae > Halovenus > Halovenus aranensis. The sequence goes on along the minus strand of NZ_FNFC01000019.1, from coordinate 27,803 downwards.
ACATCGGTGATACGGATGAAAACTATCGTATCGAAGAGGTTGCCAGCACCGTTGAGACGGAGCTTGACGGGACAATAGATATTACGTATCTCGACGATCAACAGCCGGGCCCATCCTATCACGTAAACTTTGACCGGCTCGCAGATACCGGATTTGAGCTAACATGGACGTTACCCGCAGGGGTGCGTGACCTGGCGAGCCAACTCGGCGAAACCAAACAGGGTATAGACAAGGGAACACTATCCATTGTAAGAGGAGAAACACATGACTGAGAACTTCACTGTCGGTGTGACCGGTGCTGCTGGCTACATTGGCGGACGACTCGTATACGAACTACAGGATACACATCCCGACTGGGAGATCCTTGCGATCGATAACTTCTACAAAGGATCGATTCGGGACATTGGGGACGTAACAGTCGACCACGTCGATATCCGTAATCGAGAACGATTGGAGACTGCCCTGAGCAATGCCGATGCAATCTGTCATCTAGCAGCCATAAGTGGTGTAGACGACTGTGATGAGAATCCGGAACTGAGTTACGAAGTGAACGTACTGGGAACGAACCATGTTGCTCGACTGTGTGAGAAACATAATATTGGTCTCATCTTCCCCGCAAGCATGGCAATTCTCGGCGACCCAGAACGCTTTCCTATCACGTTAGACCAGCCCCGAGAAGCGCTCAACCGGTACGCTCGGACGAAAATTCTTGGCGAATCTGCGATCGAAGACTTCGCACCAGGTAATTTCCCCGCACACATCTTTGTTAAATCGAATCTCTATGGTGACTACACGATTAATGGCGAGCGCGTTTCGAAGGGAACGGTTATTAACTTCTTCGTCAATCGATCACAGAACGAAGAGACACTGACCATCTATAAACCGGGGACTCAATCGCGGAATTTCATCCACGTTATCGACGTCGCTCGGGCCTATGTTTGTGGTCTCGAACAGCTTCACGAACAGTTGCACAATGGCCGTACAGGTGTTGATCATTACGCGATTGCGAGTGACGAGGACCCGAGTATTTCGCAGGTAGCTAGTCGCGTCCAGGCACTTGCTGCCGAGGAAGCCAATTTAGAAGTGGATCTCGAACTTGTTGACAATCCCCGGTCTGGTGAGACGATGGTCGAACAGTTCGATGTTGATACGTCGAAGACCCACACCGACCTCGGTTGGGAACCGACTAGGACGGTTGAGGATTCAATTCGAAAGCAGTTCTCGTCCGACTAGTCTGGGGGTTTCACACTATCGTGTTTCCATAGGAGCTCGAAAAACCGAGTCATCCCCGCCACAAACGATTCGTCTTCGGTAATTGCTGCCTGTCGCATATGGAGTGGTGTGTCTTTTTCTCCGACGAGAAATATCGCTGTGCCGTCGTCGTGATCTGGATCTGCAATTGTACCGCGCCACGGCATCGGTGAGTTGCTGAACTGATAGTTGATTGCCGGGAATTTGGTTTCGATTTTCTCAGTAATGTCCTGTTGTATCTCTCTATTGGTTGCTGAGAGCTGTGTCGGGTGCGTAAATAGAATTTGGACGCCAACATTCCGCTGAAGCGCATCACGCAACGCAGGCTCTACGTTATCAATATACTCGAAACTCTTGGTCATGACTTGAATCTGGCTCGTTGCCTGCTGGTATATCTCTCGGGTCTGTCGCTCGCTTGGTTTTCCAATATCAACGACGTAAAACAACTCTTCAGTCGTTCCGATCTCGTCATCTGCACGTTCGTACAGCGGCTCATAATGCTTGAGAAACTCCTCTCGCGCATCATCTATATCCGTACGAAACATCTCATATTCTTGCCGGCGATTCTCTTTGGCCTGCTCTAGAATTGCTGAGGGCTCTTTTGGCTGGTATTCCTTTGGTCGCCCTGGGATGACTTTTATATAACCGGCGTTGCCGAGATCATCTAGGATACTGTAGATACGCGCATTTGGAACTCCGGTGGCCTCGGCCAGATTTGGTGCTGTCGTTCGCCCCAGTTGAAGCAATCCATACAGGGTATCTGCTTCGTACTCGTTCAGTTGGATTGTTTCGCGTAATATCGTGCCTTCGATATCTTCCATGTACGTAACCTCGTAATATACCTATTCATCCTAAAGTTTAAGTAACTACGGTATGAAGTAGTTACTACGAAAATGAGTAAGTCGGACCCTGATCGAAGTCCGAAAGATGAGGAATCAGCCAACACAGAACATCTTGAAGATATTTCGAGCGGGTGTGGCTGTGCTAAAGTGTGGGAGACCCTCAGTGAGCAACGGAAGAATACTGAATAAACGATCTCTGATTACTTTCCCAAGATTATAGAATTTCCTATATAATAGAATATTGGGAGCTGTCTATTTCAGCACCTCCTCAGACAGAGTAGAGCCATCTAACGCTTGATTCGGTTGATGACAGTTGTAGTAGTGTCTGAAGCGTCTCAGCCAGCGTTTTGCGCTTGAGTGACTGCCCCGCAAAAACGAATGGAAGCGGTCAATTCGCATGGTGATAGTCTGGAACCATTTTTCGATATGGTTCCGGTCGTGGTAGTTAAGATGACCGCTCAGATCGTGGCGAGAAAGGGCAGTTAGATACCCACCAGCATCGACGAGAAACTCTGTGTTGGCGACATCGTGTTTCTCAGTGATCGATGCAAAAACGCTGCCGCGGGGTCAGTCCCACGGCGGCTGAACACGTCCACCTCCAACAGCAATTTCGACTCAATGTCGATGGCGGCGTAGAGCCATTTCTTCTCGTCGTCTACTTCGATCTGTTTCTTATCGACGGCGACCCGCGACGGCGCTGCTGTCGACGGGTCGCTCTGTGTCTCGGCAAGCGTCTCCTTCCAGTTCCAAATTGCTTGATGACAGCGATCGACACCCAGCCAGCTGAGGACAGCCTCGAGTTCACGCAACGAAGCCCCATCGAATGAAGTCGAACTGCGAAACAACGGACGGGTGTCGGCGTGCGCTCGTTCTCCCAAGTATCTTGATTCTCCACGTCTAAGCGTTCTCTGGGGGGATCTGCGAGTTCCATGAACAGTTCTTGCTACGACCTCCTCGCTACTCACTCCCCCCAACTAGACAGTGCCCATGATGACCAAATTGTATTAAGAATTATATATGATTTACTCCAAATTTACATGTAGCCGAGGTCGCGCAGACGCTCCATGAGATCCTCCTTGTCCTGGGCGCGACCGGCGCGTTCGGTCGTGTCTTCGAGGTTCTGGAGCCACGCAGGCTCGTTGGTCGTCTTCTCGGTCGACACTTCGGAGCCGAGCGAACGGAATCCCGCAACGTACTTCGGCGAGATGGGAATGTCCTCCCACTCGACGCCCTCGGGCAGGTCGTCACCGGACTGTGGGACGTACCCCTCGTCCGGGAACTCGTCCGCTTCCTCCGGCACGACGTAGTGCCAGAAGGCGTCCCAGACGTCGGCTTCCATGAACTGGAGAATCGGATGAATCCGGTCGTGTGGGGGGTACGTATCGGGGTCGTGGCGCGGCGAGAAGAACGTCTCGTCCGCCCGTGCTTCCTGTTCGTCCCAGCGAACGCCCGAAATCACGCCGTCGATGTCGTGGGTTTCGAGGGCATCATTGAGTGCGACCGTCTTCAGCAGGTGGTTACCCACGTAGGTGTCGAGCAGGAACGGGAACGTGTCCTCCTCGTATTCGAGGATGTTGCGGATGTGGTGCTGATTGTGCTCGTCGAGCGCGTCGACAGGGATGTCGTCGCCGGGTTCGAGGTCCTTCTCCTCGACATAAGCCCCGACATCCTCGTTTCGCGCGTAGACGAGTTCGATATCCCACTCGTCAGCCCAGCGCTCGACGAAATCTGTTATCTCGTCGAAGTGCTGGTAGTGGTCGATGAACACCGCAGTCGGTTTCTCGAAGCCGAACTGGTCGGCGACCTCGTTGATGAAATACAGCGTGAGCGTGGAGTCCTTGCCGCCGGTCCACATCACGGCGGGATTCTCGTACTCTTCGAGGCCCTGCCGGGTTACCTCGACAGCCTTTTCGATTTTCGACTCCAGCGATGGATAATTAGTCGGTTCTTCACCCTCGCCGTCCGTGTACTTGACGTCGATGTAGTCCGGAAAGTCGGCCGTCATATCAACGACCTGTTCGACGTGGGAAAAGAACCTTTCTATTAATCCTTGTTCAGCCAATCTATGAGACAGGAACGCTGACCGGATGTATTAATTGACCCGCGTGTTTGTTCTGAAAAGAATCCATCGTAGCGTTTCGGAATAATTCATCAACTCTTGACAGAATAAAAAACTTTTTCCTGCTCAGCAACTTTTTACGCTACGATTCACATTCATCTTTGGGGAGGAAATCAACAGGTATTTGCAGGCTTTCACTATATTGCTCACGATCTTAGATAGCTGTTACAAATACAGCACACGTGTGGTAAACAACCTCTTTCGATCCGTATAGCCAAGAGCATTCACAGCTATCGATAGTTTGTTACTGGATGGCACTATATTGGACGTACGATGGGTGTCTTTGACCCACTAACTGGCCTTTTTCGGGGTACATCCCAGACGATTTACGAATGCCGAGACTGTGGTGCGACACTTGAGGGACCAAAACAAACCTGTCCACATTGCGATTCAAGAGAGATTGCTTCGTATCAGTTATAGCTATCTCTCACTCCCTTATCAACCTCTCTTTTTATTCGACTGTGACGCTCTTTGCGAGATTCCGTGGCTTATCGATTGGACGGCCTTTCGAGTCCGCGATATAGTACGCAAATAGTTGGTCGCGTCGGGAAACCGTTCAGACTTCACCTCCGTTCGCTGTGACCGACACGCTACATCGTATCTTTCCGTGAGTTGACCGCTGGAGGAACTCATCGAAGAACTCGTGGTAGTAGTCGGGATTGGCGTATTTCGTGAGGGACAACTGCAACAGCGCATCTAACCCTTCTTCGCTCCACTGCATCCAGTCGCGCTTGCATCGCTTGGCCACCTCCCCCATTGCTCGTTCGACAGGGTTCGAGGTCCATGGCACCTCGAACCCGTCTGTCGCGTCCTCAGCAAACGTCACCATCGAGTCCAGACCACGCCGAAGATACGATGCTGCTTTCGGTGAAGAGAGCTGCTTTAACTGCCATGCTGTCTTCTCCAGCCGCTCTTTCGTTCGGGCGATCCGCTCGCGGATCGCCGAATACTCCTCTCGCGGACGATGCTTCTCGACAGAGTTCTTGAGGTGGAATAACTCTCCAGCGACCTCCGAGGTGATCTCTTATTCGCGTTCGCATGGAATCAGCTAATCTGAACACTACCATTCTCGTCGCCCCACAGGATATGTCTGGTGGGATGTTCGTGCTGCAGTCTCCCGTCTGGAGGCACTTCCATTTGACCCCGCAGACACGGATCCGATTTGGTTATCAGGTCTGTGAGAATTGATGGGGCAGCCACAGCCGGACGGTGGCGCGACAGAGCCCCTCAGCGAGGGGCCTGCCGGTAGCGCCGATTCCGACCGGACGATGAGTGACAGGCAGGCAAGCGACAAGCGGCGTCCCACACCGAGTTTCGGTGTTGTCACGCCACACAACGCCCAGCGCGGCGCACTCGAAAGTGTACTCCCAAAGGACGTCACTGCCAATACCGTCAAGAAGTACCAGGGTGGCGAACGTGACATCATCGCCGTCTCGGCGACGGTTTCGGACCCGGAGTTCGCCCGCCGCGAAGAACGGGTCATCCTCAATCCACGACGCTTGCTTGTCGCAATTTCGCGGTCACGGCTGCTGGCCGTCGTCGTCTGCAGTACGGCGCTGTTCGAAGTCACCCCCGAGGACAGCGACCATCTCGACGACGGTCCTGTCTGGGCGCGCCTGTTCACGCAGGCCATTGGCCGCAACGCCGAGCCGGTCTTGGCTGGGTCCTTCGCTGAGTTCACACCCGCGTCGATAGACGAGTCTGCTGATGTTCTTGTCTCGGTCTATCCGAGTCGCATCGACATCGACGGTGGTGATCGTTGAAGCGGCCCGTCGAGACGGATGGCGGGCTGCGCGTTGCTGGCGAGCCAGCTGAGACCGACGGCCACGCTGTCGTTGCACCACTCGAACAGTTGTTGACCTTTGTCGCTGACGATCTCAACGCTCGACCACCTAATTATTATGTACTATGAGGTCATAGAACATAGTAGATGCCTGGAACCTACCCGCTCGAACTGAACCGTGCGGTTCCAGGTGGCCGCGTGGAGATGTTTGCCATCGAAGACGACGATTACCCCGGTGGGTGGTTTTACCGATTCCAGTACTACCATCCGAAAGAGGGCGAGATACTGCGCTACGACAACGCACACGACGACGAAGACCTCGGCTGGCACCACCGACACGTCAGCTTTGGTGAAGACACCGAAATAGCGTTCCAGAACATCACTGCACATGTCACTCGCTTCCTCCAGGAAGTCGACCATCTCACCACCATTGAGGAGACAACTCATGACTGAATCCACCGACGACGGCTGGCCCGACAAGTACGGTGACCCGCGTGACCGCCCGCACCCCGATGTCCTTCGTCTCACCGTCGAGACGTTCGAGGAGATGCGGGAAGACACGCTTGACGCTGTCGAAGCAATCAGTGAGGGAGAAGAGCAACCTGCAGTCGTCTCGTTCCGCACGGTTGGTGAACTTCGGAAGATTCTCACTGAACGCCGGATTGAACTCCTGCGAGTCCTGATGGCGACTGAGGGCGCAGCTGAGAGTATCTCGGCGCTCGCCGAGGAACTCGACCGTGACTATCGGACGGTCCACGACGATGTCTCGCTGCTCGCCGAGTACGGCCTGCTGTTCATCGTCGAGGATGGGCAGTCGAAGCGACCGTACCTCCCCTACGAGCGTATCCACCTTGACGTTGAACTCGTTGGCGGACCGTCCAGCGAAGAACACGCTCCAGCATGACGGCCCGTCTAGGCACGCCTGTTCACCCAGGCCGTCGGCCACGCTCCCGAGCTAGCGTGGGCCAAGCCCCTCGCAGAGTTCGTCGGTGCGGATGTGGGCGAACATGAAACTGTACCGGTGGGCGTATACCCGAGTACCATCGATGGGGGTGAGCCCTGATGGAGCCACGCAACACGGACGGTGGGTTACAGATCGCTGGGACCGGGACGGAAAACAACGAACAGGCCGTGGTCGCCCCACTCGAACAGCTGTTCACCGATCTGCGCGTTGACCTCCCGACGTTGACGATTCAGTGTTGCAGCTGCGGGACGCAGTTAGGCGAAGGTGGTTAGGTGTCGGTGTACGCATACCGCACCGTGGAGACACCACGTTGACACCTCGCTCGCTGTTTAGGCCTGCGGAGACTGCGCTCCCTGCGCGGATGGTCGGCGTCAGCCGAGCATCCGTGAAAAAGCGCGTCGCGGAACCAGGAAGCCCCACCCTCAGCGAGCGCGTTAGCGCGAGCAGGGTGGGGTAGTTCACTTTCGCCCGCTGTCGGTACCCCCACTGCGCACCGAACGATATCGCAATCTCAACACTCGGTGCGACAGAGGTGCGCCTCAGGGCATGGTTGGCCGCCGTCTCGGATACCGGGGCACAACAGAACCACCGCAACAGAGACCGCACGATACTTGACTCCCGATAAAAAACAGATAGCTGTGCTTCCGTGGGGTCACCTCGGTGTCGGCTATCTCTGCTATACACTGGCCAGCAGACAGACTGACCGGTACCCGTCACAGGGGGCGGCAGTGCTACTCCTCGCAGTTGGGACGCAGTTTCCGGACCTCGTCGACAAGCCACTCGCCTGGCAGCTCGGAGTGCTCCCCTCCGGTCGCGGCGTCGCTCACTCGTTTCTCGTCGCACTCGTCCTGTCTGCACTTCTGATACTCGCAGGGAGACAGGTTCGACGGCTCCCAGAGGCTATCGCATTCGCCGTCGGCTACGTGACACACATCCTCGGCGACGCAGTGCCGGTGGCAATTGCGACCGACTGGAACGAACTCAGTTTTCTGTCTTGGCCCGTCACGTCCTTCTACGAGTACCCAAACGAGATCGACCGAAGTATTCTCGAATATCTGCTCACACCCGATCGTATTCTGGGCAACAGCCTCGATATACTCGTTTTCGCACTCGCAGCAGTTATGTGGATGCGTGATGGGACGCCTGGCGTCCGGTTGGTATTACACTGGCTCGGAGTCGGCCCCAGACCAGAGCAGACCAGAGAGCCTGACTCTTAGGGTCCGTCCTCGTATGCGCGACAGACGCGACGGAGTCCTTCACTGAACGAGATTTTGGGTTCCCACCTGGTCGCGTCGGCCATCTTCTCGGCGTCAGCACAGGTATCGCTGACGTAGACGGATTCCGGAATCGGGTTCTCGACGTACTCGGGGTCGATGTCGGTGCCGAGTTCGTCGTTGAGCATCTCGACGACGGTGTTGAACTCGTAGCTCTCCCCGGTTCCGGGATTGTAGACACCGTCGAGTTCGTGGGTGGCAGCCAGCTCCAACCCCCGGACGATATCATCGACGTGAGTGAAATCACGCGTCTGCGTGCCGTCGCCGTACAACACGGGTGACTCATCGTGTGCGATGTCGTCGGCGGCGAACTGTGCAATAAAAGCGGGCGCACACCCGCTCGGCAGCGGTCAGCGATTTTCTTCCGCTATGTGAGTGGCCGTCACTGACCCACCGTCAGCCCGGGTACAGAGTTGTCTTGCGCGTTCGACAGTCCGGGCGGCCTCGTCGACCTGGACGCCTTCCGGACTGTAGACGGCTCGTTCGTACGCTTCAGTCAAGTCTCGGAGTGCATCCTCCTCCTCGGCCTCGGCGCTGTCGGCGTAGACCCGATAGAACTCCCAGTGGGTCAGCGCCTCCCTACCCTCAATCATCGTTTCGAACTGCTGGCGGACCGCGGAATAACTGGCCTGGACCGCGGAGTCGGCATCGCCGGATTCGAGCTGGCTCGTCGCGTGGTCGAACAGGGAATCGAGAACGGTCGCTCTATCACTCCCTATCGAGCCGGTGTCGGCCGTCGAACCCTCGCGAGTCACGGTCTCGTCGACATCGGGCTGTCGGTACCACCACCCCACGGCCAACAACAGCACACTCCCACCGACGAGTAGAGACAGTAGCACGACCGTTCCGGGGGCCTCGCTGACAGCATCGATTGACGAGAGTGCACCGTTTCCGGATTCACCGCTGCCAGCAGGCTCAGTTGCGGGTGGCTCGATTGTGGTCACCGCACGCGCCTGCGACGAGCCGAGATTCGAACCAGTGCCATCGAAAACAGCCACGAGCTGAACATCTTCGGCCTCGTCTCGCGGCGACACAGCGAGGGTGTCGACAAATCTGCCATCAGAACTGGTCGCCACGGTCCCGATGCGGTCGCCATCGAGCGAGAGCGCGACCGACTGGTTACTGACACTGTCACCGTCGACGGTAGCGAGGCGTCCGCTCACCCGGAGTGTGGTGGCGTTTCGCTGTGAGGCGGCCACCGAAAGCGTCGTCTCCGTCTCCTCGACGGTGACCGTCACAGTCTTCGAGACGCCCGCGAGCGCCTGGTCCTCGAACGGTAACTCGATGGTGAACTCCCCGTCGCCAGCAGGAACGCGCGCCGGAATCTCGACAACCGAATCGAACGAGCCGTTCCCGACCGGTATCGACCCGAGTTCACTCCCGGCGAGTGTTGCCCGCACCGAGACACCGTCGACGGGCACAGTCTGGGCAGCGAGCGTGCCGGTAATCGATACGCTATCACCGTAGCTCACCGTCTCGGTGAGTGGCTCCACGTCGAGTGTCGGCTTGACCTGGGAGAGTGAGACGGTCACGTTGTCTGTGCTACCGAGATAGACCGAATCCGGCTCCGGAACGTAGTCGACCTGCAGTCGCTCTCTGGCCAGTGCTAACTCTCTCGGGCGGTACTCGGTCCGGAAGGCACCAGTTGCGTCGGTCTCGACAGTGACGGGAGTACCACCGACAGTTATGCGAACGCTCTCGTTTGCGAGTGGGTCGCCGTCGACTGTCTGTATTTGCCCGTCAAGGACAATCGGGTCGAGAAAGGATGCCTGCTCGGTCACCGCCTCGACAGCCAGCGCGGTCTCGGTGAACAACTCCTCTGAGATGGCGTCAGCTTCCGAAACGGTCTCGTTTCGTACCCTCAACACCGTCTCCTGAGTCTCGGAGAACTCTTCGCTGAGAATCGATTCAATCTCCGCGAACAGCGAGTCGAGGTCGGCAGTGACGTCGTCGATTCGGTCGGCGAGTGCGGCGAGTTCGCGGGCGAGTTCGCGGGCGCGCTCGGTGTCGCCGTCCGCGAGAGCTTGCTCGTATGCGGCCAGGGTCTCGTCGAACTCCTGGCGGAGGTCTGCGAGTTCCCGCTGTCTGTCCCGAGCGGTTCGGAGTGTCTCTTCTTCCTCAGTGCCACCACCCGTCACGTCGACGAACTGTTCGAGGCGGTCGTCGTAATCACCACCGAGCACGTCGCGGGCGAGTTCGTACTGTCCTTCGCTGATCTGGATTGCACCGTCGCCCAGCTTCCCGGCCAGACGACCAGAGAGCCATGACACGACAGCCTCCTCGTTTCCCTGGCCATCGCGGTCGTCGGGGTTGCGGTGACGTTCGGTTTCGTTGCCCGCGCTCGTCTCGTTGAGCTGGAGGGCAGCGCTGTCGGCATCGCTCACGCTAGACCACTGAACGGTCGGCTGGGCTGTCTCGGTCAGTAGGGCACCGCTGGCGCTAGTGACGGAGAGAGACAGGAGCGCCACGGCGATCACGGCGCCGGCGAGGGCACGTCTCACATCTTCAGGGAACAGGTGTCAGGTCAAAAGTCTGTCTCCTGCCGCCGGGTCGTCTCTGTAGGGTAACCAATACATTCAACACTGTGCCGGGAAACCAGAGCATATGGAGGCCACGCGCCGGTTGTGGGGCGTCGCAGCACTCGCAGTCGTCTTGGGGCTGTCAGCAGCTGTGCTGGGCCGCCTGCTGCCGTTGCTTGGCACGGTTCTCGTCGGTGTCTGGATTCTCTCCCGGCAGTATCTCTTCTATCGAGCGAGTACCACTTTAGTGTCGGGGCTGACAGTGAGACAGCGACCGGCGCGGACGCTCGTCCGAACCGACGAGACGGCTGCTGTCACGCTGACTGCAACCGTCTCACGTCCCACAGCCCTCGCGTGTACCATCAGGGCTGGCGTGCCGACGGCTGCTAGCGCCGGCGAGCAACCTCGTCTCGCGCTCGAACCCGGCGAGACGACGACAGAGACGACGGTCGACGTCGAGTGGCCGGTCGCCGGTCGACACGAGTTTCAGCAGGCGACGCTCACCGTCGGAGACGGCCTCTTCGAACAGACGGTTCCGGTCGGCGAGCCCGCGACGGTGACCGTCCAGCCCCGTGGGCCACGCAATGTCCACGTCGGCGAGGGCGGCGACCAGGCACTGCTCGCCTACGGGGAACATGCCGCAGACCACCCGGGGTCGGGTGTCGAGCCGGCGGAGCTACGGGAGTACACCGCTGGCGATGCAGCCGACCGTATCGACTGGAACGCGACTGCACGACTCAACACGCCGTATATCCGCGAATACGAAGCCGAGACCGACCAGGAGACGCTGCTGGTCGTCGACCACCGAAGCCCGCTCTCGACGGGGCCACCCGCGGAGACGAAACTGGCCTATCTCCGCGAGGTCGCACTCGCACTCGTCGACAGCGCGAAACAACTCGACGACCCGCTGGGCATGGTGTCGGTCGGAGACGACGGAATCACCGCACAGTTCGGACCGACGACGACACCCAGCCAGTACGATGCGCTTCGCCGGACGCTGCTCTCGCTCGAGCCGACGACCGGCCGACCCACCGGAACAGACAGAACCGCTGGCCGCTCGAAAGTGAGTTCCGTCCGCCAGAGGATGGAGGGTGTCGGGAAGTCACTCAGTGCACTCAAAACGGACGAGGGGGAGTTCGGTGACACGCTCCGGCCGTTCTACGACTCCCAGCAACAGTACCGAACGCTGTTGGAGGACAGACCGCTGGTCGGTGCCGTCCGGACCGCCCTTGCCCGGCGGACCGGCCAGCAGGTCACACTCATCTGTACCGACGACTCGAACCCGCTCGAACTCCGCGAGACGGCGACGCTTGCCGCCCAGAACGGTGGCCAGGTGTTGCTCTTGCTCGCACCGACAGTCCTCTACGAGACGGCCACTGTCGAAGAGCTCGAAGCCCGTTACGAGCAGTACGTCACGTTCGAGCAGTTCCGACGCGAACTCTCACGACTTGACCGGGTGACTGCCCTCGAAGTCGGGCCGGGTGACCGCCTCACGGCCGTTCTCGCCGGGGGCGGGCGACCCTCCCCAACCGGAGGTGAGCGCGCATGAGCACGGGGGTCGAGAGGTCACAGACAAACGACCAATCGGTCTCCACATCGAACAGACAGTCTGCCAGCCTCCGCCGTCCCCCGGTGTGGGACGAAGAGAGTCGGCTCGTACCGACAAACAGCCGTTACAACGCAGCTTCGGCACTAGCCTGTCTCCTCTTCGTAGCCACACTCGCCGGTGTTGCTGGCCCGGTTGGCGCAGTCGCCGGCCTCCTAACGGGCGTCGTCTGGTATCTGCTCGGCTCGCCGTACGCGGTTGCGGCCGGAACGGTGCTCGCGGTCTCAGCAGTTTCCGTGCCAGCGAGCCCACTCGTCGCCACGTTCATCGGTCTGCCACTGCTCATGTTGGTGCTCGCGCCCGTCGCGTCGACGCTCTACCGGGGTGGCTTCGTCGCTGTCGTCCTCGTTTCGACAGGAGTTCTCGCCGTTAGCGTCTGGCTCCTCGCCGACCTGTTGGCGACCTGGTTGGTTGCGATGGCATCGTTGCTCGGCGTCGGCGTGGGGGTCTACGCCGGACACCGCTACCTGCTGGTAACGCTTGGAGTCGTGTCGACCGGAACCGACCGAGAGACGAGCGCTGATACACAATGACAGCTAACGAGAGCGAACCGATAGAGATGCCCGCCGAAAAAACCGATGATGAGAGTGCAGAGAGAGACGACGAGACCCTCGAACTCGCGGCACAGGTCGAACTGCTCGAAGAGGAGAACCGCCGACTCCGGACCGAGTACGCACGTGCCAAGCAGTCGAAATATCGACGGACTGCCTACGGTCTCCTCGCACTCGGGGGCGTGACAATGCTGTTCGGCGCGCTCGTCGCAGACGGCCGTGAGGTGTTGTTCGCGCTGGGCGGAACCGGGCTGTTCGGTGGCGTGCTCACGCTGTATCTGACGCCGACGCGGTTCGTCGCCGCGGCTGTCACCGAGCGGGTGTCGACAGCGCTTTCGACGAACTATCGGGCACTGGCCGAAGAACTGGGGCTGGCCGAACAGGTGGTGTATCTCCCCAGCGAGCGTCGGAGTGCACAGCTCTATCTGCCACAGTCACCCGACTACGACCTGCCGGAACTCGATGACGGGCCGGTCGTCACGGCGGCTGGCAGTCGCGGGCTCTTGCTCGAAGCCACCGGTGCGTTGCTGTTCGAGGAGTTCGAACAGTCGGCCAGCGAGTCAGTCACGGCCCGTCCAGGCACACTCGCCACCCAGCTGGCAGAAGGCGTCGTCGAGCAGTTCGAACTCGCAGATGCAGTCGATACCGACCGCGACCCCGGCGGTGGCCGTCTCACGTTCCGGGTGTCGGGGAGCGCGCTCGGTGCCGTCGACCGACTCGACCACCCACTCACCTCGTTTCTCGCCGCTGGCTGTGCGACGGCACTCGACAGACCGGTCACCCTCGACGTGACCGAAGACAACCGAGCCGACTGGCTGGTCACGCTCCGCTGGGAGACCGAGAGCGACTGACAGTCTCACTCGAGACTGAATTCGTCTGTGCCGGCACCGGGTGGCTCGACATCTTCGAGAAGGTCCGCGATGACTTCGTCCGGGGCGACGTTGCCGAGGTCGGCTTCGGTGTTCAAGACGAGGCGGTGGGCAAGAATCGGCTCGGCGAGGAGTTTCACGTCGTCCGGGATGACGTACGCACGGCCACGAATCGCAGCCTGTGCTTTGGCGGAGTTGAGCAACGCGAGCGTCGCCCGTGGCGATCCGCCGTGAGAGACATCCGGATGGGTGCGACTCTCGGCCACGAGATCGAGGATATAGTCGACGACTGGAGAGGCGACGTGGACCGCCTGGACGGTGTCGCGTGCGGCGAGTATCGACTCTCTGTCGACGACCTGCGTGATATCGTCGGGGCCCAGCTGTGGGTTGTCGTCGAACCGGTCGGCAATCTGGCGCTCGATATCGCGCTCGGGCAGGTCGATTGTCAGCTTGAGCTGGAACCGGTCGCGCTGTGCTTCCGGAAGTTCGAACGTGCCCTCCATCTCGATGGGATTCTGTGTGGCGATAACCATGAACGGCTCCGGGAGCGACAGTGTCTCCCCGCGAATCGTGACGCTTCGCTCCTGCATCGATTCGAGCAGTGCGCTCTGTGTCTTCGGCGTCGCCCGGTTGATCTCGTCGGCGACGACGAGATTCGCAAACACCGGGCCGCGTTGGAGTTCGAACTCGCCGGTATGTTCGCGGTAGACGTACGTCCCCGTGATATCTGCCGGGAGGATATCGGGCGTCATCTGGACGCGGCTGTAGTTGAGACCGGTCGCCTGTGCGAACAGGTTCGCGAGCGTCGTCTTTGCAACCCCCGGAACACCCTCCAAAAGGATGTGTCCCCGGGTCAACAGCCCGACCATGAGGCGTTCGACGGCCTGTTCGTTGCCCACGAGGACTTGCTGCATCTCGGCCGAAATCGTTTCATAGAGCGCTCTGGGGTCGCCCTCTTCGCGACGGTCCCCAGCGATCGATGTTTCTTCCCGACTCATTCTCGTTTGCTGTCTTGCTCTTTGGTGCGGTTAAATGCTGTCACTATACGCTCGATTCTGTCCTCGTCCCAGTCGGGATGTTGCTGTCGCAGGTAGGCAGCCCGTTCGTCTGTGGCCATCGTCTGGCGGTCAGTGGCGAGTCGGCGGCCAGTTCGCTGTCGTAACTGCTCCCAGATGGTCGTCCGGTGCAGTCGATCGCGCAGGCGACGAGTCTGTCCGCGAGAGACACCAGCAACGGTCACGATGGCAATCCCGCCCAGAAGGGTCTGAAGCAACGGCGTCTCTCGAATCGTGAGGACGACGCTCGTCAACGGTGGCACACTCCCCTGATGCGAGAGATCGAACATGACGCGGTCGGTACCGCTATACAACTGTTCGAGGAAGGCAGCGTTGTTGGGTTCGCCGACCATCGCGTTAATCGTGATACTCGGGTCCCCGACGGCCACGACGGTCCCACTCCCAAGGGACTCGACTGTCGCAACCGGATAGGTCGCCAACTCGTCGTCGTCGTCGAGTCCCTCGTCCGGGTCATCAACCAGATACGCAAACTCGCTGCTCCGAACCAGAACCGTCGCGTTGCCAGGTTCGAGCGCAGTCGCCAGATTCAACGTGAGCTGGTCGACCCCAGTCGTGAGCGTGTGGTTCTCGACCGTCGTCGCGAGTGGCATCTCCGGTCCCTTGAAATACTGTTGTTCGTCACGAATTACCCGACCGTCGAACCGTGTGTCGACGCCGAGGGCCGACAGCAACACGTTCCCCTGTGGCTCGAAGTTCTCGAAGACGACCACTGTCCCACCACGTGAGACGAACTGACGCATCTGCTCGGCGGCGGCGCTGTCGTACGGTTCGTCGGGTGCGATAACGAATGCGACAGTCTCGTCGGAATCGAGCGTGTCGTACTCTGTCGTGTCGGTAATCACATCAAGTTCGGTCGCCGACCCGGTGTCGATCTGTTCGCGGAGGTCACTCGTTCCCTCCCAGGTGGGGTTGTACAGACCAAAAGCGGTTGTCGACACCGTTGCCAGCAGTAAAACGGCGATGAACACGGTACAACCGAGCGCGACGAGCAGTGCACGCGGGACGCTCACCTGCCAGCCCTCGGGGAGCCAGGACGCCCGTACCATGGGTTCTCAGAGCACCCCCGACGGGATAATCTCCAGAATCCGGCGGACAACGACGTACGCGAATCCGAGCAGGCCGAGCAAGATGAGCCAGCGCAACCGTCGTCGCCACGCGGGCGTAATCGAAATCGGAGCAGTCAGTTCGGTTACGATCAACAACCCCAGCAGTGAAATCACGAAAAATAGCTCGTAGGCAAGCGAGCCAAGCACGGCGAGTACGAGTACTGTCGCCACCATCCAGGCGATCTGTCCGTGGACGAACCGCATGCGACGTGACGTTCCCATTGTTGCGTGTTCTGTCGTCGCTGCTGTGCTGGCCAGTTCACCCGTGACGTGACCGACACCAGCAGCCCAGCACTGCGACCGTCAAATGAATGGTGTAATCGGGCAGTATTATGTTTTTCGTCCGATTCCCTCGGAGACACTGCACACTCCGCGGGCAGTCAGCCATCCGAAGAGACGGCGCGTCCTTCGTAGATATCCTGTTCGGTTACCGTGACGGTCGTTTCACCGACTTCGTACTCGCCAGGGTAGGCGACACGAATCTTGAGAGTTCCGTTCTCGGCGGCTGTCTCTATCCGCTCGTATGTGAACGATTCGCCTTCGGTGGTGACGTTGGTACGGGCAGTGACTGTCTCTCCTGGCGACGCAGTCGCGTTGATAACTGCCCCTTTGACGAGCGCGAACGCACGGACGTCGTCGGTTGAGTGAATAAGTTGGTAGTGGGCGACCGACTCGTTGCCCGCGCCGAGCTCCTCGAAGAGTTTCGCCTGGACGGTCTGTGCAGGGGCCTCCGTGTCAGTCATGACGACGTAGCCAACCCTGTTGTTGAACTGATCAAAATACTCGTCCGGATTCGTATCAGAAATGAACGGCTCATATCTGCCCCTTGCATACCCGTACCCGCGAGATTCGCCGTTAACGAAGTGGTTGTACATCCGGTTGTCGCCCCAGTCACTCAACACGAAGTTCTCGGGGTACGTTCGGTTCAGCTCTTCAGCGTGATTGTCGATCGCGTCGACGGCATCAATCTGCCCCTCAGAGTACTGGATCTGTGCCAGCAATGACGGGACAAATATCAGGTTCAGCAACAGGACGAGCCCGATAGCGCCAACGAGATATACCCCGACCGTCGGAGTGGCAGGCAGTTCGAGTGGCCGTCCGTCCGGGGCGTCGCCATCAAACAGCGAGACGGGTCGGGCTAGATCGACCGCGTCGAGTACGTAGACGAGGCCGACAGCGCCGAAGATAGCACAGGGAATCGCGAACTTCGCTGCAAACCGGAGCTGGAACGTTGCGATGGCGAGATAGAACCACGTAAACGTCGTGACTACCAGCCATCCCGGTTCGTAGTTGCGAACTACGTAGTATGTCACGACCAGGAGTGGTACGAGCGCAAGATAGAACCCGATTCCAATCTGGCCCATCGGCCCCAGGATGATCGCCTGGTCAAGACTGAACAGCGATGCAGTTTCCGTTGCCGTCTCCCGGTTGAAGAAGGCATCTGATCGCTCCACCAGACGCGCAACATCATCTGGACGGAACCACCGGAAGAACAAGACTCCGACCACCCCAACAACCCCCTCTGCAGCTAGTAGTCCTCCCGCCGGGAGGTCGACCCGAAACCACAGGTGTGCGAGCACTGCGACTGCAAGCGCACCGACAGCTACCGCGACCGGGACTGTCGCAGCGATGGATTCATGCCAGCCCCAGCGGACGTGCGCGCCAAGTGCAAACAGACTCCCGAGAGTGATTCCGCCCAGGGCCGGGAGGTTTCCAACCAGCGGATCGACGCCTTCCTTGACGTCCGCGATGACACGAACGGCGACGTAGACTGCAATCGGGATGAACGACAGCGGCGACCCGCCCCACGTGTGTGCAAGCGCGCCAACAGCAACAGTGAGTAGGGCGGCGACACCCCAGGCTCGAGGAGTGCGTGTGTGTGCCCACGCCGGGTTGGCTGCGCCGCCCCGGGAGCGCTCCAAGACATCCATCGCGAGCCAGCCTAGCGCATAAATCATCAATCCAATCCAGAGGTACTGGTACGGGCCGTGGTCAGAGAAGCCAAGCGCGGTGTAAGTAGCGTGAGCGGGCGTCAGCGCGAACAGAACTACGGCAGCAAGTGCGATTCGGTGGTCAGCAGTGAGTTTTTGTGTGAGTTCGTATATGAGGACGCCAACGATTACACTCGTCACAACGGGGACGAGGGCAGCCACGAGGCCCGGTGCACTGGATAGCTCAGCGAACCACCAGTACAGCACATGCGTGAGCGGTCGAATATTGGTTACCTCGCCGACCGTTGAGAGCGTATTTAGATCGAACAGACCGTTCGATTGCGCAAGCAGTTCCGCCTGCCAGTACCGGAAAAAGTACGAATCGTTTGCCGGCGAGACAATCCGACCGTTAGTGAACACCGACTGAAAGAATAGCGAACGGGCGACAACGACCAGGAGGAGTCCGCCGAGGAGTCCGGCAAGGACCCGACGGTCGACCGACGGAAGCGAGATGGTGAAACCGAGACTCGTCTGTGCTGTTGGCTGCGTGTCTGTGGGGTTGTCCTCGTGAAGGGCCGCGCTGACAGCCTGTCGGTCGGTGAATCGATAGCCACCGTCAGCGGTGTTCTCGACGAACTCCCGAGAGACTAACTCACCGAACAGTCCGGACTCTACTGGCGCATCGTCGAACTCCCACGAACCGTGCTCCTGTTCGTGTGTGAGGAGCTTTTCAAGCGTGTCCTCGTGGTCGGGACGGTCGGCGAGAAATGAGCGCGCCGCTTGCTCGACACGCTCGGTATCTGTCATTGGTCTGTCGGTGGAGTACTGTAGATTTAGTGGTTTCGGTAACTGCAGACACTACTTCCCCTTCCACACGGAGTCGTCCGAGAATCGGAGATTATCGCAATCCCAAAAGTCTCTGCTTTTCAGGCGACACCACAGTCCGCGTCAGCGGACAAGCAGCGCAGTAGGAAGTGAGACTAGCGCCTGTTATCAGCTAACTTTAAGCGACTTCGCGGATGGCAACGAAAGATGTCTCTGTAGGAGTCAACAGACTCATCCAGCATTTCTCGGATCTCACGAAATAGCGCCCGCTGCGGTTACGTTTTGAGACTTATCGCCGGTGACAACCGTGGTGACACCCATCAGTTCGTCCTACTCACCGTGTAAGAGAGATATGAGAAAAACGCAATACGAGCTTGGGTTACAGCCATCTCGGGACGACTAATTATAACAATAAGAACTAATAGTTTTTAGTTCGAAGGTTTACTAGTGAGATACGGCCAGATGTTTGGTTCGGCGATTGCGCTCAATTCCTGTGGAATATATTCTTTCAGCGTCGAGAGATCTGGCATAAGGCGGTAATTGAACCACTCTTGCAATTGGTCCCAGCACCCCTCGGCAGCGTTCAATTCGGGAAGTTTTGACGGGAAGTATCACACTTCGAGATCATCCCCGCACACGCGCGAGACCGAACTGTCTCCGACAGTTTCGGTCTCGCGCTCTCCACTCACGTGTTCCCAGAGATCCCTCGCATAGAAGTAGCCCGCTCGATCCAGAAACACCACTAACTCCTCGCCGAACCATTCTTTCAACGCCTCTAACAGCCGAATCCCGTGGAATCTGGTCAAGTTTTCCTCTGTCCAGCAGTAGAAGCTGTCACCGTCGTCGGTGACAGCGCCCAGCACTGTCACTGACCCCCATGACGTTGCTGTCTCTATCGTCGGATTTGACCCGATTGGGTACCAGCCACGCCGCTGGACGGTTCCAACGTGCTTGGTGAATTGATCGACGACAACGACGGTTTTCTCGTTCAGTTCCGGCCGTTTTTTGGACTGTCTCTTCGAACTCAGCCTTCTCCCCGGGATTAGCCTCATGGTGTTGAGGCCGGGCTGTCCGCATAGTGGGTCACAGAAGATTTAGGTGTACTCTGAGTTAGTAGAGTAATGACGGGACGAGAGAAAGAGATCGTCCGTCACCTCAGTGAGGACGATCTCGACCGTTTGCTCACCGAAACTGATAGCGAGAAGGTGAGCAAGCGGCTCACCTTCGTCAAACGGCTGTACAAGGGTGCAACGCTAGAAGATGCAGCCGACGATGTTCGAATGTCTCAATCAACCGGGAGTCGCTGGGCCAAACTCTGGAACAAGGGCGGTCTGGGACTGCTCGCCCCGAGCTTCGGGGGCGGTCGGCCCCCGAAGCTCAATGACAAGCAACGGGAACGGCTTCTTGACCTGCTCGAAGCGGGCGAACCCTGGAAGAAACAGGAGATACAGCATCTCATAAACACCGAATTCGATGTCGAATACCACCCGAACTACCTGCCACGGTTGCTGGACGATCTGGGCCTCTCGTACGCGATTCCGCGTACCGAGAGGCCCGACAGGCCAGACAACGCTGCAGAAATCCTCGACGAACGCGTTGCCGACGCGTTCGCCGAGGATGAAACAGACGAACCACACAACAAACGAGATGAGGACGACAGTAACGAGGACTGGACAGTTGACGACGATGTTCGAACAGACGGTGGCACGACCGTAGGTTTCTTCGATATCTCGCACCCGCAACCGTGGGACACTTCCCAACGACTCTACACAGTGAACGAGCCGACGATCACCCGGCCGCTGGTGAAAATCGACACACCAGCGGCCGGGTTCTATGCACTCAACGGTGAGAGTGTCCTCCAGTTCATCCCTAACCAAGAGAAAGAACAGATCTGCGCGTGTTTCGAGGGGATACGCGAGCAGAATCCGGGTCAGCGGATTCTGCTCGTCTTGGACAACTTCTCGGCACACGTCTGTGCGCACACGCGAGAACGCGCCCACGAACTCGGGATCAACCTCATCTTTCTCCCAATCGGCTCACCGCACCTCAACCCAATCGAGCCGGTCTGGAAGAGTCTCAAATGGGAGTCTTCACCCCTGATCGTGGAGGGCGCGGCTGAGTACCGCGCCCTCCTCGATAGAGTCTTCGGGAAATTGACCGAGCAGTTGAGTTTCGCGGGTTCGTGGATCGAGACCCATCTCAGCGGTTTCATCCAGAAGTTGCGTTAATCACTAAAGGACAGCCCGGCCTCTCTCAACAACTCGTAGGCGTAGTTTTCGTGGTATTCGACGCCGTACTCCTCTTTGACGTGGTGAAGCAAGAGCTTCGCTGACCACGCTTGCTGGTCGTATCCGAGTTCAGTTGGCGGCTGTTGCAGCTGTTCGAACAGCTGTTCACGCTCTTTTCCCTCGATCTTTGCTGGACCTCCTGGTCGAGGAGCATCGTAAGGGGCCTGCTCGATCGGTTCTTCCTCGAACCGATCGAGCCAGTTGCGTATCGTTTTCTCAACGACGCCATGCCGTTTGGCCAGTGTATCCAGCTGATCGTCCTGCTTGCGCCCGATCGCCGCGAGAACACGTTCTCGCGGCTTCCCTTCGTCGATCTCCTCTTTGAGTTCGTA
This sequence comes from Halovenus aranensis, assembly GCF_900100385.1. GTDB lineage: Archaea > Halobacteriota > Halobacteria > Halobacteriales > Haloarculaceae > Halovenus > Halovenus aranensis. The sequence continues at coordinate 6,467 of NZ_FNFC01000019.1, read as the reverse complement.
GAGTTCCTCAAGCACAACTCCATCGAGCCGACCCATTACCGACTCTACTACTCCTATCGGTAAATATCTTCCTTAAACACTATCAGAGGATCGCGTGTATCGGCTGATTAAAGAACAGGCGTTTCTCGGCGTGACGGAATCCAACCATACCGGTGGCGGACAGGGTGAAGGGAGTTATCTAGAGCACCGACTACTGCGTGATCCCGACATCGTGGTGAAAGTGCTTGAGGATTTCGAGTCGATGTGAGTTTTCACTCGGTGCGAGGGGTGTGGGTATTGGTGGTTAAGTATGAGTTCTTTGTTGTCGCTCTTCTCCCTCACAAATATTGTGACACGGATATTGGCAATCGATCAGCAAGTGTCCGTAGTTCGTTTCGAGATACAATACCGAGCTTGATTGTCAAAACGGCATACACTACGAAACCGGTCGGTGGAACGATTAGCAAGGATATGATTCCAGACTCAATCAGCATAGAGAGTGGGAAAATGATGGCTGCTGTGACTACAGCCGCTCCAGCGACCCTTGCCATGCGAACATCTGCTACCGGATTAAATCCAATGCTGCGTGCGGCCACGATATGAAAAAACAGCATCGATCCATAACTCACACTGGTTGCAGCGGCGGCCCCAACCATCCCATACTTTGGGATCAATAGTACATTCAATCCTAGATTCATCACTGCAGCGAAACCAGTCGCCCCGATCAACTTCCCGAGATCTCCCTTTCCTTGCCCGACGGCGAAGATCGGACGAGCCAGTGCGAATCCTAATGTGCCAGGCAACAAGATCAGTAGTGGCTGGATCGCAGATTTGAATTCAGACCCGAAATATAATGGGACGAAGTCTGAAGCAAGTGCGCCAAGGCCCAAACTGAGCAGAACAGTTAGAGAGAGATTGTATCGGGTCGTCCTTGCTACCAAACTTGTGATTTGTTCTGTCTTATTTTCTGACCACAGTTCTGATGAGGAGTGCAGGAGTACTGTTTGTAATGCATATGGCACGAACCAAAGGAATTCAGTGATGACAAGAGCTGCCTTGTAATAACCAGTGATCTGACTGTTATATATAGACCGAAGTAGAAGGATATCAGTGTGCTGTAATGATGCTGTTAACAGGATTAAGATTACACTCAGGCTATTGAACGACAGTATCTCTCTTCTTGGAAGGTCTGATGGAACTCCTTTGATTACTTCTCTCGAATTCAATCTCCTGAAAATAACTAAGAGTGATATGAGCGCAACTACTCCGCTCGCAATGATCTGGCCTACAAGTACACCCGTGACACCATAATTTAGCGCAGCTAAGGCTATACCAAATAGCCCGAATAACATCCTCCTTAAGATCTTGAGTGGCTCACTGCGACTCTCTAAATGTAACCCCATCAATCCGCCGCGGGTAAGCGAGTGAACCTGATCTGATATAATAAGTATACTCAAAACTAAAAAATATGTGCTGAATCTGTCCCCAAATATTGTGTTCGGGATCTCTGTCCAAGCGAACAGGCCATAACCAATCGAAGCACACACAGCCAAAATAAGTGCGACGCGGAAATAGAATCCAAAAACGTGTTCTTTCCAGAACGGATCTTCTCTATCTTCTATCATATATTTCCGAGTACCGTCAAAAATACCTGCATTGACGAGAATCATAGTAATGCTCAATACCGATAGCAGGAACGCATAATCACCGTATAGACCACTACCGAGCACTCTGACGAGAATAGGGGTTATGAGTAGGCTCAAAAAGAGCGATACGGATTTACCTCCGAAAATAGAAATAAACCCTCGAACGATGCTTGACACGACTGTCGCTATTTTGTATATTCACTTCAGTCTTTTTTATTCACTCTTCTTCTCCGCCGACGTTACTTTGTCTCCTTGGCAAAATACTGCATCTCTGTCTAAAGATGGTGTTGAATTGGAGAGTGGGTGTTCAATCCTAGGAAGCCCATACTTAACTTCAAATTACATAATAATTCATATAAACCTGATAAAAATAAATGTGCTGCTAAGAGATGGTTCGTGTATCCCTGAATATTTAAATGGGGTTTGTTATGTTCACTCACGTCGATCCACGGATATCGCAAAGGGTCGTGTTTAGTTAATCGTAAAAAGTGAGGCGAGAGTGATTTCAGCTGTCCATGGCAGAAATCACACGCCTCAGCGGAAGTACTGACTGGATAGATTTGGATTTTGTGGAGCGCGAACGGACACCCGAGCACGCGATGAAGCTTGGTATTCAGATGCACGTGGCAGGACTATCACTTTCGAATACCATCTCTGCTCTTGATAATTTGGGTGTCCAACGCTCTCGAAAAGCCGTTCACGATTGGGTGCAGAAAGCCGATTTACAGCCCGACGGCGGTGCAGCTCCGAATCAAGTTGCGCTCGACGAGAGCGTGATTCGCATCAACGATCAGCAATACTGGCTGTACGCTGCCGTCGATCCCGAGACAAACATCTTTCTCCATATCCGCCTCTTTTCTACGTACACGACTGGATTAACCGAAATTTTCCTCCACGAACTCCGCGAGAAACACGACGTCGACGCCGTGTTTCTCGTTGATGACGCCGACTGGCTCCAAACAGCCCTGCAACGACACGGCCTCGATTTCAGATACGAACTCCACGGAAATCGCAACAGCATCGAACGTGTCTTTTGAGAGGTAAAACGACGAACCTCCTCGTTCTCAAATTGTTTCAGTCACGTCGAACCAGAGACTGCCGAAACGTGGTTACAAGCCTTCGTCGTCTGGCACAATGCTGCTAACTAAACACGACCTCGCAAAGAGGCCAAGGCAATAAATTGAAAGGCTTCGATGCTGAAGAATGACTGTAACGATCAGGTATTACTCGATGGGGTTATATTTGATGACATATCAGGATAGACTATGAAAACGACCAACCGCTTTTTACGAGCTGTGGCAAACCCTCGACTCTTCGTACGGGGATTCAATCGTCTCTTCTATCGCCGAGCGGGACTCCGTTCAGAAAATACAGTCGGAGTCGATGTTTTCGACGAAGACTGGGACACACTTGTCGTCCTCGACGCTTGTCGATACGATATGTTCGAATCGACTAGCCAACTCGAAGGCACCCTCTCTTCTCGCGTCTCGAAGGGCTCCTCGACGGTTGAGTGGTTGCGGGCAAACTTTGACGGACGAGACCTCCGCGATACAGTTTACGTGACAGCCAATCCCCAACTCGAAGAGAACCGCGATCGATGGGACATCCAGCTCCACAAGACAATCAATGTCTGGCTTGACGAGGGCTGGGACGACGAGACGGGAACCGTCCGCGCTGAAACGATGACTGAGGCGGCACTGGAAGCTGCTGAACAGTTCCCGCACAAGCGCCTTGTCGTCCATTATATGCAACCACACTACCCGTTTGTCCCCGCAGAGACAGACTTCGACAAGAAGCATCTCCAGCAGATCGACGGCGAGGGAGACGGGCCATCAAGCGAGAACGTATGGAATCAGAAATTCAAAGGCGAACTCAATATATCACGTGATGAACTTTGGGCGATATATGTCGATAACCTTCAATACGTACTCAAGTATGTAGAAGAATTGTTGACGGATCTGTCTGGGAGGACTGTCGTTACAGCAGATCACGGGAACTACGTCGGCGAACGGGCCTCGCCCCTTCCAATCCAAGAGTATGGACACCCTCGGGGGCTGTACGATGATCCTGTCGTCCGCGTTCCGTGGCTTGTTCACGAACATGGTTCTCGTCGAAATATACGAAGGAGCAATATTCAATCTTCAAACGGAGTTGAAATGGAAACTGTTTCAGACCGGCTCAGAGACTTGGGTTACCGTGAGTAAGCCACCGATATTATGAGGTATCCCATTTAGATGTTGTAAACAACGTTGTGTCGATTGAACTATAGTAGCCGCTAGAACTTTTGGCACGGAGTGCTGTACAGTACCTAATGGATCATCTCGACGAGATCTCCGTCGAAGAACTCCAAGACGCGCTTGACAACGTCGACGGAAACAAGCCGATGCAACGGTTGTTAGCTGCGATCGCGTACAAAAACGACCTCACACAGACTGAAATTGCCGAGTGGCACGACACCGGCCGACGAACGATCTACAGCTGGCTCAACCGACTCGATACTGACGAACCGCTTGAACAAGCTGTAACTGATGCTCACCGATCTGGTCGAAAGCGAAAGCTATCAGAAAAACAGCAGCAAGAATTTGAACACACAGTCCACGAATCATCCAAAGAGATCGGTTTTGACGCGCCGGCGTGATAGTCAGGTGTTCGGAATGTGCATCAGCCGCTGGTGAGCGACATTTAATATCATAGCTAGATAGTTGGAATAATATTGGATTGAATTTTGCTTGGGGAAGCAATGGAACGAACCGCTGATTTCGACGAATAGTGGGGCGAAAATGGCCGGACTGCGTAGAGATGTCTCTCACGAGTCGGCGTTCCGCCCGGCGGAACGCCTACGTCACGGGCATCTCCTTGCGCACGATATTCAGGAACGTTCGTGCAGGCACGCGCGGTTTCAGTCGCTGCTCGACGTTGAGACTGGTTTGTACCAGCAGGTCAACAACCAACCACATATCATAGAGAATCACTGCAAAGCCGAAGTAGAACACTCTTACTGCCGTGTTCCGCGACGTTGTCCATGCCAGGAAATCTTTGATTGACTTGTAGCTGTTCTCAATACCCCACCTGCGGGCGTACCGCCCCACGACGCGGCGGGTACGCCCGCGTGCCGCCTTTGTTCCATCACTCACTGTGAGGTTCGTCACGAACACAACCGTCGTGTCTTCTTTCCGGGTCGAGGGAACTCCGACCAACGTCGGAGTGACCGTCACAGTCTCGCCTCCAATCTTCTTATCCATCTCGTGAGATTGTTTGACCGCTACGTCCTGTTCCATGTCGGCAACGAACCGGTCAACACGGTCGTCTGATGACTTCCGAATCAGGTACGAGAGGTTCTCCTCTTCAAGTGCCTCAATGACGCCGATGCCGTCGAATTCGGCATCGGCATACACCGTTCCGAGCGAGACGTGGTCGCTTGCTATCTCAATCAGTTGCTCAACGAGAACGCTTCGAGGGATGTAGCCGCGGAGCGGCCGCATCCCGAGCGTGAATTTCACTTCTTCACCAACAACCGAGATTGTTGCCATCTTGTAACACCACGAGTACGACTTGCTTGGTGGCGCGCCGGTACTCATCTGGAACTCATCGCGGTCACCGTAGTATGCGACGTAGGTGATGTCGATCGCCACGTCGGCGTGGCGATCTATCGAATAGTACTGCTCAGCAGCCCACATCATACTGCCAATCGCGCCGTTGACCATCGACGCGATCTCGATCGCGTCGAGTTGCTTGATGTACTGGAGGTGCGTATCACCAGCAGGGCCACCCCCGTCACGTGTGGTTTCTTCGTCGAACATCTGGCTGCCTTGATTGGCAGCTGTGCCGGTCAGTCCGAGATAGCTCTGGAGGTCAAGGAACGCAGTATCGGCATACTGCGTTCCGTCGTCAGGACGATCAAGGTCAATCGCGGGGAAGACAATCTGGCAGAGTGCATTGGTTACATCCTTGGCTTTCTCGGTGATGTAGCGCTGTTCTGAGCGGTTCGAACAGTCGCTTTTGTCAGTTGGTTCAAGTGCACGCATTCCGAGCGGGTTGCCCATGTCGTGGGCAACCGCGAGGATGCGTTCTGCAGACTGTGTGATGAAGGATTTGAGGCGATCAGAGAAACGATCACGCCATGCGCGGCCAAGTGTGGTTCGGCCTGGAGCAGTCTTGCCAGGAGCGAATCGGTCGGGGTTGAAGCCGAGCATGCGCGCATGCTCGGCGTCGGCGAGGTACTCGTACAGTTCTGTGGTGGTGTATCCCGCGAGTTCTTTGCAGTAGAACGCTCGCACCATTGGACGGTATCCGTACTGCGCCTCCCACTCGTTTTCAGCTGGACCAGAAACAGGTGTATCGCTGAACGCAAACTCACTGACAACAGCCAGGAGATCTGTGTCTTTGTGTATCAATTCGGCAGCTTGGCGTTCGAGCCGCCTGATGGCCGGCTCGAACTCGGATGTCTTCTGTGACATCCTCTCAACGCTGGTGAGCAACTCCGGTTAGCTACTCGTCTCATGCACAAAATCTGTCGTTCCGAACACCTGACTAGACGCCGGCGCTTGTCAAAGAATCAGTCGATCACATCGGGTTAGAGGAAGTGTCTGCTTTGGGAGGATGTGCAACAACCCGAAGCAGACAGCGAAATAGAGGAAGAGCACCTGCTTAATTTTGTCGTCAACAGCCTCGACGAAGAGCTTGCGATAGACCTCGGTGATGACGTCAAGGTCACGACAGAGACGTTGTACGAGGTTCTCGCCGGCGCCAGCGCCGGCGGGACCTCAATCAACCACGTCTGCGAAACGACCGGCGACTCGCCACACGCCAATACCGTCCGGGGACATCTCACCGAGCAGTTTG
>NZ_FNFC01000047.1 GCF_900100385.1 Halovenus aranensis | reverse complement strand
AGATGCGCAGAAGATTCACCAGCAACGACCGATCTTACAAGAGAGACTCGTTACCGCTACACAACCTAGAGGTGAGGCTTAGCTAAAGACCAATGAAAGCCAGTCAATGGAGATTACGAATTGAGTTCTAAACTGGCTGGTAGGGAAGTCCTTGATCGGGGTTAGGGCGATACAACACTATTTTATTAGAGGGGAATTAGAAATTAGCAAATGAGACAAGTTCCGACTCTATTGGCATCGATATTTCTCGTCAGCACCTTTTTATCCCAGTCAACGCTCATACCCGGTTTTGTCGGTTATGGTTTATCAAGCGCTGTACTGGTTGTAATTGCTCTATCGCTGATTAAGAACAGACGGTTACGATACAAATTGGACAAAAAGACACAACTTTTTTATCTTGTTATTTCAACTATGTTTGTTTTTAACCTTTTTCGATATCCGTCTCTCTCGAGATTCCTCCGCGCTCTCACTTTCATCAGTGTGACATATTTCGTGCTGTTTATTTTACCTCAGGCCGCCACATGGAGGCCCGTTTGGTACTGGTTTTCTGTTGCTACTGCCATCCTAACGGTAGTCTCAGTGCCAACTCTTTTCGTTGACAGCATAGGTATTGGCCCCTTCCAAATTCGTGCCTGGCATACGACGACGTCGCTTCCTATAGTAGATTTTAATACATTTTCAGGCATATTTATTAATCCAAATACATTAGGACAAACGTCTGCCATTGCTGCACTATCTTCACTGCAGTTTATTCGTGAGGGAGACCGAAGGTCAATGGGCCTGTTTGGTGTGAATGCGAGTGCGGTGGCTCTCTCTGGCTCTCGAGTTGGTGCTGCTATTCTTGTGATCTGTACTGGCTTGTTCGTTGTTCACGAACTTTCAGGCCGCCGATGGCTGGCAATAATGACGGTGACTGGGATGATGAGTGCTCTCGTAGGGGTTTTAATGTTCTTCAATGTCCTCCCAGTTGATCTGCCGATTGACTTAACGGGTCGTAAAGAACTCTGGACTGCGACTATCCGCGCTGTGATTGATAGTCCGCTGGGATATGGGCCAGGTATCTTAGGAGAAGTTCTTAGCCGTTATGTAGAGGCTGGTGGCGCGAAAAACCCACACAATGCGTATCTGAAAGTCTTGTTGAGCGGCGGGATTTTAGCAGGCTTTGCTCACGTTTGTATATATCTCATCAGCATTCGACGAGCGATCTGGTCGGTCACGCAAACAGATGGGGTCAGCGTCTATATTTTGTTGACCGCGACGATGATTATCGGCCTGTTCAATGGTTCATCTATATTTGGCTTATCAGCTGTCTCAGCCATGTCCGCTCTTATCCTTGGCTACGCACTCCAAATGAGGATAACGCCGCCCTCATCAACATCATTTGACTCCCAGATCGGGGATCGCAGCCGGTCGTAAGTGGCTGGTAGAGACGTTTTCATTATGGGGTCGGCCCATCGAAGGAGGTCACCGCCACGTTGTATGTGGCCCCATTGTCGTCAATGGAGATTTGGATGAGCGTCCCGCTTCGACTGTACGACCGAGTGATGTTCAAGCGCTCAACCAAGCTTACTGCGGTTGAGTCCCGGGCACCGGCGAAAAGCACGAGGTCCACGAATGAGTCGCCGATGTCGCTCTGTTCGGCGCCGATGACAATGGCTGCCCTGGTGTTGTCCATGTCGGCCATCGACTGAGCTGTGTTGTCGGCTGTTACCATTGCGGTCGTATTGGCTCGCTGAACGCCAACATCGTTGAAGTTCATCGAATATTGCCACACTCCCTTTTCGTCTCCGGACAGGCCAGCGATTGTCTTGCCGTTAGACAGGCTTACAACGCTGTTCTCACCGCCGTAAGCGATGTTCCCCTCGTAGATAGGGTATTGTGGATTGAGGGTCATCACGTTCCCATCCGACGAGTTGAAATCGATCAGATTGCTTGCCGAGAGGTTGCTTGGGTCGGCCCAGATGCCTCGTACCTCGTTTCCTACACACCTGCCCCCGTCAAGGAAGTCCACGAGCTTATTGCGTGCCTTGACCTGCACGCCGAGACTTTCAACGACGTTGCCGATGACGTCTCCGCTGCCAGCGTTAAGATTGAGAATTTTGGCGGTCGAAGCGGTGGCAGCCGAGCCGATAAACCGGAGTTGATTATTGTTGATCCACCCAGAAGCATCAGCTCTGTTAATGCGGAGCAGGCGGGCAGAGTTGTGAAGCCCCACGCCGGCTTTCACCATCGACAGGGTGCCGCCTGCGGTCTGCTCAAGGGCAAGAACGGAGTTCCACCCGGACCCGCGTACTTCGGGGAACCCCTCTATCTTCCCCGAATTCTGCGACTTTACGTTGTCGCTTACGTCACCGTTGAAGTAAAAACTGTCGTGTTGAATAGATGCTGAATCATGGTCAGAGTGGCTCACAGAGCGGTTCTATGTTGGAGATGGCGAACATGAGGACAATTTCACGGAACTGTCG
>NZ_FNFC01000029.1 GCF_900100385.1 Halovenus aranensis | reverse complement strand
AGCAGGTGCTCTTCCTCTATCTCGTTGTCTGCCTGGGTAGGTTCCACACTTTTCCCAAGCAGACACTTTCACTCAAACCCGATGTGATCGACTGATGATTGGTTCCACCCGAACAGATGGTTCGATCGGTGATTCGTCCAAGTGCCGTGCTGGGACTTCTCTTTGTCCTGTCGACGCTGTTCGTTTTTTACGGTGTAGGCGTCGGCCAGCCAAATGGACCGCCGTTCGATACGGATGATATTGCAGATGACTCGGCTGCTCTCATCGGCGAACAGGTCGAAACGTCTGGCACTGTCGTCGAAACGAATCCAGTTGTGATTGAAGCCGAGATCGACGACGGCAGAACTATCAAACTCACTATCGAAAATGTACCAACTGTCGAGCCTGGAGAGACTCTCCTAGTTACCGGTGAACTCGTCGACGAACGGATAATCGGCGCAAACACTGAGCGGACAGTTGTTCGCAAACCGTGGGAGGTCACGTACATGTATACGATTTCGATCATTGGAGCCATTCTGGTTGCGGCCCGGATCGCGAATCAGTGGCGATTCCGTCCACAAGAATTCGTGTTCGAACCCCGCGAGCGGACGCTGTTCGACCGCTACGTTCGCGGTAGATCTGGTCGTCACGACCCAGGTGATGAATACGATGGCTGACTTATTCACGCACATTCTAGTGGGGTATGTAGTCGTGACGGCGCTCTCCTGGCGGTGGGCATGGATCTCACCGCAGCTCGTTACCGTGGCGATGGTTGGATCAACGCTCCCGGACCTGAACCGAATTGACCTCGTGCTTCCCGACAGTACGGTCGAAGAACTCCTCAGTCTATCGTTCTCATGGACCCCCTTACACCGCGCCGGCGGGACACTGGTGATGATTGCAGTTGGTTCACTTCTGGTTCCGAAACGACTGCGGCGTGGTGTGTTTGCCCTCCTGCTGCTAGGAGTGGGCTCGCATTACGCGCTTGATTTCCTGTTATACAAACCCGCAGGCGTTACCGCAGACCTGTTGTGGCCGTTCACCGGGCGACAATTTGTGATCGATGGGTTCTATCTGAGTTCGGACCGCTGGCCGGCGGCAGTCGCGACGGTGCTTGCCCTTGGGGCCTGGGCAGTTGATCGAGTGGTTACGTCACCGAAGCACGCCGTCAAGAATGGTGACGGATAGGTGTGTCGGAGGGAGCAACGGCGGTGTAGCCGAAACTCGGAGTTGAACAAGTTCTAAACAGTTGTTTACCGGACGTTTAATTCGCTACCAGTGATAGATATAGATGAAAAAGTATGCAGGCAGTGATACCCGCCGCCGGCGAGGGAACCCGTCTTCGACAGTGCACAACCGGTCAACCGAAGGCACTCGTCGACGTCGCCGGGAAACCGATTCTGACTCACTGCCTGGAGTAGCTCCGCGAGTTACCCGTCACAGAGGTGGTCGTGATCGTCGGTTGTCGCGGAGAGGAGAGTGCCAAACACTACGGTGACTCGTTCGGGGATCTTTCGGTGACCTACGCCTGGCAGCGGGAGCAACGCGGGCTCGACACGCGCTGTTGCAGGCGGTGGAGGACATCAACGGCACGTTCCTCCTGCTCAACGGGGACAACACCATCGGCGCGAATCTCCAGGACGTGATTGCAACGTACCGCGAGACCGACGCCGATGGCGTCGCACTCGTCACCGAGGTGACGCCCGAGGAGGCGCGCCGGACCGGAGCTGTGGCGATTGAAGATAGGAGAGTCGTCGAGAGTATGACGTCTGTGAACGTCCCGCCGACATCGGCGCCAAGCCACACAGCCGCCTCGTCGTCCGTGCGGACAGCCTCAGCCGCCGCTGCCCTGTATCTACAGCCGATTTTTGTAGGAACGGACCTCCTGTCGCTGTGCAGCCGTTTCAATGCGGTAAAACCGAGAAACTTCCACCAGTACTGAAAGTGCTACGAATCTGACGTCTGCAGAACGATTGGTTCAGGTTGAGCACTGACAGCCTCGAGGAGGCATCTCTCGCAGACCCATCTATCATTTAGTTTTCTGAAAGGGCCATCCGATTGGCACTGCGGACACTCGCGTTGGACCGGCATACGTCTAAAAACGAGTATGGTGAACAATGTAATATGCTTACTACTCGTATCAGGATGGCTGCACAGTCTAGCCTACAGCTGTGTCTCGAAGTACTCGATGGATTTCGCGAGGCCGTCGCGGAGTGAGACGGTGGGCTCCCAGCCAAGTTCGGAGCGGGCCTTCGAGATGTCGGGCCGCCGCACTTGCGGATCTTGCGGCGGAAGTTCCTCATGTGTGATGCCACTGTCGCTGTCGGTGACATCAATTACGACCTGCGCGAGTTCGTTGATCGTCCGTTCATCAGGATTGCCGATGTTGACCGGTTCCTGAATGTCAGACTCTAACAGCGCGACCAGGCCATCTATCATGTCGGAGACATAGCAGAAGGCCCGGGTCTGCTCGCCGTCGCCGTACACGGTCAGGTCCTCGCCTGTCAACGCCTGGCGAACAAAGTTCGGGATGACGCGGCCGTCGTCGAGGCGCATCCGTGGCCCGTAGGTGTTGAAAATCCGGGCGACGCGGACGTCGAGACCGTGTTGATCGCGGTACGCTCGGATGAGTGACTCGCCGTAGCGCTTGGACTCGTCGTAGCACGACCGCGGCCCATACGGATCGACGTTCCCACGGTAGTCCTCCGGTTGCGGGTTCACCTCTGGGTCGCCGTACACTTCGCTCGTCGACGTGAACAGGTACGTCGCCTCCTTCTCTTTCGCGAGGCCAAGAGTCTTGTGTGTGCCGAGGGCACCGACTTTCAGGGTCTTGATGGGGTTCTCGCGATAAAAAACAGGGGACGCGAGACTCGCTAAGTGCATGACAGCGTCCAGGTCACCGGACACATGAATGAACTCGGTGACGTCGTGATCGTAGAACGAGAATCGCGAGTGCTCAAAGGCGTTGTCGAGGTTCTCTGTTTGTCCACTCACACGGTTGTCCATCCCGACGACGTCGTGGCCCTTGGCGAGCAGCCGGTCGGTAAGGTGTGAGCCGAGGAACCCGGCTGCGCCCGTGACGAGGATTCGGCTCATTCGAACTGCTCCTTGAGAAGCTTCTCGACCGCCGCATTCATCTTCCCGTCGTCATGGCGGAGCGCCATCTCGACGTTCGCCTGCAACCAACTGGGGATGTTCCCGATGTCGTACCGGTCGCCATCGAGTTCCACGCCACGCACCCTCTCAAGCTCACGGATGGCGTCAGTCAACTGGAGTTCGCCGCCGACACCCGTCTCGATGCTTTCGAGATGCTCGAATATCTCCGGCGTCAGCACGTACCGGCCCGTGATGGCGAGGTTCGACGGTGCCTCCTCCTGTGGAGGCTTCTCGACGAAGTCGTCGACCGGAAAACTCTCGTCCGTCGACGCACCGTTTCCAACGTCTGCGACGCCGTATGCGGGCACGTCCTCCCACGGGACACGCTCCAGCGAGAGCACGGACTCCTCATGTTCCTCGGCCGCGTCGATGAGCGTCTCTGTGCACGGCGTACCGTTCTCGATGATGGTGTCCCCAAGCAGGAGTGCAAACGGTTCATCGCCCACGTGCTTGCGTGCGTACCGTACTGCGTCTCCTAATCCATCTCGTTCTTTCTGGCGAACGTAGTGGATGTCCGCGAGATCCGCGATATCTCGAACACGACCAAGTCGGTCCAGCTTCCCATCCTCTTCTAGGGCTTCTTCGAGTTCGTAGGACTTGTCGAAGTGGCGTTCGATCGCCTGCTTACCACGGCCCGTGATGATGAGGATGTCGTCGATACCGGCCTCAACAGCCTCCTCAACGACGTATTGAATCGTCGGCTTGTCTAACACCGGCATCATCTCCTTCGGCTGGGCCTTTGTCACCGGCAGGAACCGCGTGCCGAACCCCGCCGCCGGAATGACCGCTTTCCTGACTTCCATGGACTATCCGACAATCGCGGCCCCTATCAAATACGTTTTGTCATTAATTTGTTCGATACAGGTCGTGGGGAGGGTGTCAAGGTTTGAGGATAGCATTGTGGGACGGTCGTGTTTACTACTCCCAACTCACCAACAATCTTCGACAGAAGAGTGCTTGCGAACAGAATTGGGATAGGCATAGAGTAGTAATATGAATCCACTTCGGGCCAGCAATACAGGTGAGAAAATCCAATAGAATACCCCCGCGTTTCGTGTCACTTAAATTTCTGTGACTAGATAGTCCGTTCATGGCTTCAGTGTTGGTAACGGGTGCATCTGGGACTATCGGGACAGCACTATTAAAAAACCTGGAGAGAGATAAGTACGATATAATTGGTGCAGACAAGGAATCCAGCCGCTGGGATGTTGATACTGAAATCAGAAATGCAGATCTCACAGCTAATCCCGATCTTCCGAATACAGATGTTATCGTGCATTTGGCAGCTCACTCTCGTGTTTCCCCGGTGGTGGACGAACCGTCCAAAGCGGTCGAAAATGTCGAAATGACTGGAACAGTTCTAGAGCATGCACGCCAAACGGACGCCTCAGTGATTTTTGCTTCTAGTCGTGAGGTATATGGGAATGCGATCAGACCCACCGAGGATAAGGTTGGACTGGAATTCAAAAACCCATATGGTGCAAGTAAGGCTGCGTGTGAGGCACTCTGTAGCTCATACGTTCAGTGTTACGATGTGCCCGTTGTTACTCTTCGTCTTTCGAACGTGTACGGACCGTACGAACAAAATGCGCGAGTGATTCCGATATTTATTGCGCTCGCTGTTGCTGGAGAAGAACTTACCGTGTTCGGTCGGAACAAGATACTCAATTTCGTCTTCATTGAGGACGTGACGACAGCTATAAAGACAGCAATTGATAGCCGGTATGCCCTCTCTGGGGAGGCTATCAATATCGGATCCAAAGAAGGAACACCGTTGACGACATTAGCAAACCTAATCTCAACTCGAATCAACCAGTGTCCGGGATATCGTGTTGAACCCGACCGTACAGGAGAAGTTGCTCGATATGTACCAACGATTTCAAAAGCGGAAACGCTCCTTGACTACACTCCGACAGTCGACCTAAAGGTCGGGTTGGATCGAACGATTGATTGGTTCCAGAATCAGCCGGAATTGCTTGATGAAATACAAGCAACGGTAAGATAGCTGAGGCTGAGTCACAATCTTTATCATAATATCCTGAAGTAGGATGAGAAAACATGAGGAATCAAAATAATCCAAATATTGTTCTAATCGTGCTTGATTCGACCAGAGTCGATCATCTATCTTGTTATGAATATGGTCGTGAAACAACCCCATACTTAGAAAAGTTTACCACAGATGCAGTTCAGTATAAGCAAGCTTTTTCTGCTGCACCCTGGACGCCCCCATCCCATGCATCTATGTTCACTGGCCAATACCCATCCAATCATAAATTAATGGACAGCCATATGTCAATGAATGTGGATTTTCCAACTCTTGCTGAATTTCTCAATCAAAACGGATATAATACATTTGGGATATCACCTTCAGCAAAACTAGGTGCTCACACAGATCTGTCAGATGGTTTTTCAGATTACTTTGAAATGTATAGAATTCCTGAATTTCCAAAAGAAATTGGCGATATAATTAAAATATATTTGAAGAATATAAAATCCTGGGGTCGATTAGTTTATAACCATATTAAACAAGATGGCGCTCTACATGAATTTCAGGCTTCAATTTTGAAAAAGCGAATGAATGAATATAATAGAAAGAACGAGCCATTTTTTGGATTTACAAACTTTTTGTGCGCACACAACCCATATAATCCACCCCAAAAATTCAAACAGGAATTTAAATCCATTGATTATGAGGACATTGACATGAAAAAAATAAACTATCTTTCTGAAAACGGATTGTATCAGTATCTATCAGGAGAAACCAGCGTTACAGAGGAGGAATGGACGGTGCTAAAGGATTGGTACGATGCAGCAATAGCTCGGGCTGACGCAAAGATTGAAGAAGTAGTTGAATATCTGAAAAAAATAGGAGCATATGATGATACATTAATTATTATCACAGCAGATCATGGAGAACATTTTGGGGAAAACTCACGGGTATATCATCATTTCAGTGTCTACGATGAACTCATTCATGTGCCATTAATAGTAAAGTATCCGAATCAAAAATATTCAAACACAACGGTTAATAAGTTAGTGTCTCTCACAGATCTTTATCCAACTATCTATCAATTATTGACGTCCAGTAAAGTAGACAAATTTGATGGGACCATACTACCACCACTCGGTGATCAGGAACGAGAATTTATTTTTTCTGAATATGGTGAACCAGTAGGTGCTATGGATTTAATTAAAAAATACTCAAATCAAGTCTCACAAGAAGTATATGAAGAACTCTATCATGGTCTTCAATGTTGTCGAACTCTTGATCAGAAATACATCAAAGTATCTGGAGGAGATGATGAATTCTATAACTTATATGAAAATCAATCTGAAAAAAAGAACCTAATCCACGAGTCGAAAGAAGAGATAGATAAATTCAAACAAGCAATTGAGAGTAACCTTTCTACTCTGCCATCAATGACGGCAGATTATGACACTGATAAAGACATTAGAGAAAATCTAAAGGAACTTGGATATCTTTGAATATGGCTGGAGAAGTAAAGAACGAAGAAATAAAGGACGATTTATCATCAGCTATCGAAAGTGCTATATTTGTTTTTATTGGGATTCTCATTTCTTCATTTTCTGGGCTTGCCGAACGAATAACTATCGCTCGATTTCTTGATCCAGGCCTTTATGGAGATGTAAACATTGCACTTGCAATACTTAATCTCAGTTCAATGATCGCCCTGTTTGGCTTGGCGCAGGGTGTCCCTCGATATATGTCTAGATACGATAAAATAGAGGATATGCGCGGAGTGTGGTTCACTGGTCTTGTTTTCTCCCTTCTTATTTCTGGGGTAGTGATGATGCTGTTTTTGCATGATATAGAGTTATTCACATCAAATTTGATGGATACAGAAAACGCTAAAGGATTACTCGGGTTATTTCTATTATCTCTTCCTTTCTTTGTCGGTATGCGGATCGGTATTGGTGGTATACGTGGTTTTGAAAATACAGTTTATCGAACATATGTGAAGGATATTATATATCCAATTGGCCGAATAATATTATTAATGTTTTTTCTTTTTCTCGGAATGAATATACTTGCAGTTGGTTATGCGTATTTGATTGCTTGTATCTTAGGCTTTATTTTTGCACATATTTTGTTAAACCGACTCATGCCACTGTATGGTGATGTTAATTATGAAAGTGTTGAACTTATAAAATTTTCGCTCCCTCTTGTTTTTGCGTCATTATTGTTTCAATTACTTGTCAAGACTGATACTATAATGTTGGGTTACTTTGTAGATTCTTATGAGGTAGGTCTCTATAGTGCTGCATATCCCATTTCAAACATGATGATTCTTATTCTATCTGCCTTTGGATTTATTTTTCTCCCAATGACCTCTAGACTGGACTCTGAAGACAAAACAGAAAACATAGATAGTATTTATAAGATGACTACAAAATGGATAGTGGTATTCACGTTCCCATTATTTGTGACAATAATTACAGTTCCTGGCCAAATATTACATCTATTATTTGGTTCAAATTTTACCGCTGCATCCACCGCATTAATAATCATAACTGTTGGATTCTTTGCTCGTGCGATCGGTGGTAGAAATCATGAAGTTCTAGCTGCGATAGGGTTACAAAAATATGTTCTGTATTCGAGTTTTGTAGCATTCATAGTCAATATACTATTAAATATTATTTTGATCCCACAACTGGGTATTGAAGGAGCAGCATTTGCCTCTGGTACCTCCTTTGTCTTATTGAATTTTGTAATGGTTGCAGTCTTATCCATCAAAAAAGGTATATACCCTGTTTCACAGACAATGAAGAGAACAATTATTACACTCACAGTACTTGTTCTCATACCAGTATTTGCGTTCACTCATCTATTCACAATGAAGATCTTTGCACCGTTATATATCGGAATTATTTCATCGGTATTGACTGTAGCAGTCGTTGTTTTATTTAATTGTCTAGAAGAAAATGATATTATTCTAGTTGAGGTTTTCGAATCCAAAACTGGACTAAAGATTCCATTTATTAGAAGTTTTATTCCCTGAAGTTGGAAGCTTTCGTACAACGCTCATCCGTAGGAGATTGTTGATACTGCTGAGCGGTAGCTGCGAAGTCGAAGAGGACAAGGGCACCGCGGCAGCGGTGCCCGACACGAATGATTCCGCTAGATGTGTTTGGGTCGGAATCGGTCGCAGCGGACCTGTTGCAGCAGGTTCGCTGGCGTGACGGTGTGCCTTGTCCTCGCTGCCGTTCTGACCGGACGGTCAGAAACGGCAGCTATGGAGAGGCTCAACGGTATCTCTGTAAGAATTGCGACCGCACGTTCAACGACAAGACTGGCACGATTTTCGCTCACTCGAAGATTGCACTCCGTCGGTGGTTGTTCTCAATCTACGCGTTTCTCCGGTTTAACACGAGTCTCCGGCAATTACAGTGCGAAATCGAGGTGACACACAAGACGATTCACCGGCGCATCGAGCGCTTCGCCAGCGCGCTCGATGCGCCTTCCCTTGACCTCGTTGGCCCAGTGGAAATCGACGAAGTGTACGTCTCTGCCGGAGAGAAAGGCCGCGAGCGCGACCAGCCGTCGCGCTCGCGTGGCCTGGCCACGCGTGGACGTGGTTCGTACGACGGCGACAAGCCACCTGTGTTTATTCTCGCGGATCGTGGCACTGGACAGCGGTACGTGATCCTGGCGAAAGCCGCGGACGAATCGACGATTCGATTCCTGTTGGCCGACCGCAAACAGGAGTCGATCAGGGTCTATACCGACGGCTTTCGAGCGTACGAACCGATTGAAGACGACGACGCATTCGACCGCGAATACGTCGTCCACGGCGACGGTGAATACGTTGACGACGAGGTGCACGTCAACACCTGCGAGAGCCACGCGTCACTGGCGCGACGGTGGCTCTCGCCCCATCGAGGCGTCTCCAAGGACAAGCTCACGCCGTATCTCGGAGCATTCCAACTTCGTCGGCAAGTGTATCGAAAACCGAGAAAAGAAGCGCTGAAAACGATCCTCGAAACTGCGCTATGAGTCACCAACAATCTCCGCCACAAGAGCGAATTCCTCGCTCTTCTGTAGAGGATTGTTGGTGAACTGGCGTAGTAGCTGGAAGTCACAGCAGGCAAGGGTGACGCAGACACGTCACCCGACGAACAATGTTCCCATTGAAGACGTTCGTCTCGGAGCGTCGGGCCGCGAATCTGCTGGCACAGATTCGCTGGCGTGACGGCATCTATTGCCCGCGCTGCCGTGCCGAATCCGTGATTCGGTACGGCAGCTATCGGGTGTTTCAACGGTATCGCTGTAAGAATTGCGGCCGGACGTTCAACGATAAGACCGGCACGGTCTTCGAACACTCGGCAATACCGCTCAGGAAGTGGTATCTCGCCGTCTACACCTACATCCGGCTGAACACGAGCATTCGGCAACTGGATGCCGAACTCGCCGTCTCCTACAAGACAGTGTACCGGCGCGTCCAGCGCTTCCTACGGGCGCTGGACGCGCCTCGGCCACAACTCGAGGGACCAGTAGAGATCGACGAACTGTACGTCAACGCAGGGAAGAAGGGCCGCGAGCGCGACTGCCTGTCGCGCTCGCGTGGCCTGTCCACGCGCGGCCGTGGAACGTATCATGAAGACAAGCCGCCCGTGTTTATCCTC
>NZ_FNFC01000053.1 GCF_900100385.1 Halovenus aranensis | reverse complement strand
GCCCTCTCGGAACTTGAGTATCTCCAGTTGACCGACGAATTGCCGTTTGCCACGGTCACCCTGATGCCTCACCATTCCGAGTTAGATACCGAAGATGAGAAATTCGAGCAAGCAGTCGTCCGCACTATCAATGCACATCAAAACGCATATCAAGGGGGGAATTTCCCAAACCAAATGAGACCAGCAGGGGGTTCGGCGAATACGCCACCAAAGTATAGTACTTTCTCAGTGGCAGTTCCACAGACGGTTACGTACGATATCAGTAAGCGAAACACGGCTAAGAATGAGGTAGAAGATATACTTACCAATAAGGAAGATGCATTGACAAAAGAGAAGGCTTTCTATGATGTCCTAGAACAGTACTTGGAGTCTTTCCCGTCCGTCGAAGAAACCGACAATCTGAAACGGGAAGACAAAGAGGAGGCAGAGCAGCTCAGAAATCGGTTTGAGACGGACTTTGTAGAAACGTTCATTGACTCGCCGGTCTTGGCTCTCGCCGGCTTTGACGATGCGACTACCAAGATATATGAAATTTTTGAGAGTCTCCAAGCTGACCTCAGTCAGAGAAACACAGAAAATGTCGATAATTATTTGCAGACCGTCCCAACCCGATTTGAAAATGAAGTAACCAAAGAAGAAATTCCTAAACAGGGAACTCATCCAGACGACATTTCACTCTTACTCGATATTTTAGAGCTAGAGTGTGAGAATATCACAACGAGGTGGCATCTGTGGAAACGCATCTCGAATATCAGTCAGGAGACGACCGACCCGCCTTTGGATGCCACTGTGGCCAGGGATATCCGCCGGGCCCTGCGGGATGTCGTACTCGACTCGGAGCAGTCCTATTTGGACGCAGTCGTTGTAGACCAAACAATCGAAGAACGATACGAGAATAAGGACGACGAGTATGCCGAAAAGCAAGAGGCATGCGAAGAGGCCGAAACAGCTTACGATGAGGTCGCAGGTGACCTAGAGGAGTTGATCGCCGACTGGAGAGATAGAGATGAGGTGCGGGATGCAGCAGACGAACTCGCGGCAATCACAAAGTATGAGGACACAGTGAATTCAGCTATCAATGATCTGGCAACCTATCTCTCTACCAAGGCGAATGCTGTTGAGTCAGACGACCCACAAGAAGTTCAAAATACGACGCTCCAATTGAGCACGGTCGGTCCGCTAGACGATTTCGAAGGCAGGGGTCTCAGAAACCTCAACGAGAAGTTGGATGACATGGGGGTCGCCCAAATCGATCGCAACCAACTGGAAGCTGAGTTTGCGATCGTCAAAGACGCTCGGGAACTTCACTTAGAACACGGCGGTTGGCT
>NZ_FNFC01000046.1 GCF_900100385.1 Halovenus aranensis | reverse complement strand
CGGGGCGACCGACTGCTCTGAGAACGAATTTGACGGTTCAGGAGCCGCTGGCTCCGAATGTGTAGAAACCATGAGAACCATTCTATGACACGCTGTGTCGGAAGCTATTCGTGCCCAAGATTTGAGAGACGTGCCTGGATTTCCTCAGCATCCACATCAGAGAGCGCTTCTACACCTAACTGGACAAGTAGCGGGTAGAAGTGGCGGTTCTTCTTGAACTCGTCTTGGCCTGCCTTGCGGAGCTTTAGTTGTGACTCTAGGTAGATATCCTCCATCTCGTCAAGGACATCGTCGGGAATGTAGATCGTCCGCCCGTTCCACTCGTCCTTGATGTTTGTATTCGTTTTGCTCGTTTCGTTCGTTTCACTCGTTGAAGTCGATTCGGTCGTTTCGGTCGATGAACTGGTTTCCACTGTTTCACTCCCCTCACTCGTTTCGCTGGAATCAGCCTCGTCGTCCTCCTCGTCGTAGTTGCCCTCGATGCCGGATGCATCACCCCAGCCGTCGCTCATGCCTCCACCTCCTCAGGTGCGGTCTTCTCAAACGTTTCGTCGAACAGGTCGGCAATTCCGTTGAAGAGACTGCGTGCATCCTCGACGCGCTGGTTCTCTTTGCCGAAGCCAAAGACGGACACCCCTTCGCCGATCGACTGGGAGAGGTCGGTCCGCTTGGGGATCTCGAACACTGGGAGTGAGTACGCCGACTTGATCTCCTCGATTGTGTCGCGGTGCTCGCTGTTCTGCTCGACACGGTTACAGACGATGGCGAGCCGATTGATGTCTCCGTACGCCTGTTCGAGAGAGCTCAGCTGCTTTGCGAAAATCTGGAGGCTGTTGGCGTTGAGCTTCTCAGGAATGACGGGGATGACGACATTGCCGGTCGCGACAAGGGCATTGTCGGTGAGGACGTTGAGCGACGGCGGTGTGTCGACGATGATGTGGTCATAGTCCTCGTCGAGTTCGTCGAGAGTCATCTCCAGCCGCTCGCGACTCTTCGGTGCCTCAAGTAGGGTCTGGATGTTCTTGTTGTTCGCGAGCTTCTCACTCGCGGGCAAGATGTCGAATTCCTCGTGCTCGACGATGATGTCGTTCACCGCCTCCATCTGGTCGAAGTCGAGGACGTCGAACAGCGTCGTACGGTCGGTATCGTAGTACAGATCGTTGTAGCCAAGCGAGCAGGTGAGCCCTCCGTGATAGTCGATATCGACCAGGAGGACGTCGTGGCCTCGGGCGGCGAGTGCGCCGCCTGTGTGAATGACGTCAGTCGTCTTCCCAGCGCCTCCCTTCTGATTCGCCACGGTGATTCGTGCGATGTTGGTGTCGGTCATTTCTTTCGTTTATCTCGTTGTGTTCGTTCCGTTCGTTTTGGTCGTTCCGTTCGTTTGGTTCGGTGAGAGTGTTTCACTCGGTAAGAGGAATACTACGATGTTAAAACCAATTGTTCGTTTCGTTCGTTGAGTTAAACGCACTCGTTGCCATCAACCTATTCGTTCTATTTGTTACGTTCGTTTCCCTCGTTTTGCTCATCAAGTACAAGCAGAAAGAGTTTCTTCTCAACCAGTTCGTTCCTCAGAATACGTTCATTACATTCGTTTTTCTTGTTCCGTTCGTTTCGCTCGTTGAATTCATTATAGTCGTTCCGCGTGGATTCAGCGGGAATCAGGGCTACCCCCGGGACGAATGGAGAGATCGTGCTTAAACGCCAATCGGGTAAGGCTTTCAACTGTTACCGGATTATTGGTAACCAACAGATGTATGAGGTACTCGACGATACGGCGGCACAGACTATCCTCGCCATCGAGAGTGGTGACTCCATCCGGCCGTGTCGCCCAACACCTCCACACGCCGTACGAGATATTACGACAGGCCGTCAATCGGCTGGAAGACGCAGGCTACGTCACCTATGACGACGGCCTCTCAGTCGTCGACGAGCGCGTGAGAGACGCAGCCCGCGAACTCGTCGCTGCCAGCGCCGGCGTCAGTCCACCATCTATCGAGGAAGCCTACGTCATCCCACAGTTCGGAGACTGGCCGTTCGCATTCACACGGATCGACGCCGTCTACGTGTGGACCCAAGGAGGCTACCAAGTTGGTCGGGAGCCCGACGACTATCCGCTGTTCCTTGCTGTTCGTGAGCAAGACGTCGACGCCTGGGAGGCGTTCTTTGAGTCCTTCGACCTCCCCACCGCAGTCGAGCGACAGCCCCGAGACGAACTGGACGGGGCACTGCAGATCGTCCTCGATACACGCGCCTCACTTGATATTGAACACATCGAGGGGTACCCGGTGATCCCGAGAGCAGAGACGACCGAGTATATGCGTGAGAACTACGCCCAGTTCCAGTCGGCGCTCGCGATGCTCGACCGGATGTACGAGGACCTCGACCTCGGCGTCACGTACCGGGAGACGGAACGAGCGCAGCCATGAGCTTCCACAACCGGAGTGACGCACTCATCGAACTACTCGAGAGAGCGACGAACTCAAACACGGATTTCGGAGTGACTTCGGAGCCTCAGCTGTCTCAGAAGAGACGGTCACCGCTCTTCAAGAGTATCTGTCTTCGCAGATTGACCACCTGAGTTGAAGCGGTAGTGATCTCGTTGATGGGAAGTAAAGATACGGCTTCGTAAGGGGTGTTTGCAGTCAGTCAAAAATTGGAGAGACGGTGTCAGTCGACCGTTGCTAACAAGGACGTCCGTAGCTGAGTGTCGTTCCCGTTCAGTACGATTACCGTGCTCGCGGAGGAACTCATCAATACGGTCGGCAAGGAACTCCGCGTCCTCTCTATCAACGTGGACGATCAGCGTCGGATGTTCCTCGTCGCTGTTCTCAATCACGAGCGAGACATCCTTGAACTCGTCTGGCTGTCTATACGCCTCGAGCTCATCGGCGACCTGACCAGCCTGGTCATCGAGTATCTCAATTATTTCCTTTGTTATAGGACAACCAGACACCAAGAATGACAATCGATTCAACGCAGTCAGGCGACTGAAGATTACTGGTACAGCGAGGAGGGGAGTATTCATACTCATTCACCGATTTGGAGATATAACTCGAGCAATCACAATCAGGATTACATACTCCTCAATACGAG
>NZ_FNFC01000032.1 GCF_900100385.1 Halovenus aranensis | reverse complement strand
GGCTTCGAACGCCTGCGATAATCCGTGCGTATCCGCCGCACCTCAGCGCTTGATTTCGTCCCTACTGCGCTCCCGGAGTCTCCGTTGGCGAGAGACGCCACCTCTTCAAGGTGGAGGCCAGGGGTTCGATTCCCCTCGGGAGCACTCGGGGAGGCTGGCCCTGACAGCGTTTTTTCCGTGTCTGACATAGCGGGCAGCCGCGGATCTGTGACGCTGTCAGGGTCGGCTTTCCCCAAGCGTGTGGTCGTCGAGGTGGTGCGTTTCTTCGCTCGCAAAGCACACCAACGGGAGTCATAGCCCGTCGCACCACCGGTTGCCCGACCGCACGTGGCGACCGTCGAGTCGGAGCGTTGCTTCGCCAGGAACTCGCAGGTTCAAATCCTGTCGGTGGCACAGTCCATCGAGAACATCCCGGACAAAGAGCGTCCGAGAGGACGCTCGACACCGGTTCCGCTCTGACAGTTTTCCGGTCGCCGTGTCGCCAGTGGCCGTCGATCTGGAGCGCTACGTCGATGGCACATTACGGGTTCGAATCCCGTCGTTCGCTCCAGAAATTGTCCGGCCACTCGTGTTCCCGTAGCTCAGTCAGGACAGAGCACCGGCCTTCGAAGCCGGGTGTCGCACGTTCGAATCGTGCCGGGAACGTCCAGCCGAGCGATGCGAGGCTGGTTCGGGACGTTTTGCTCCCGAGACTCGTTGCTCACAGAGCGTGTGGGCAGCCGCGATCGGAGTCGCCTGTTGCGGCTCCGGGTGAGAGTATGGAATTCAACACGCCAAAGCAAACGGTCGCGGAGGCAACGCGGACCACCAACTACGAAGGTGGGGAAGCGTTCGAGCCTGCCGACCCCCGACTCGCACTGTACAAGCGCACGATCAACCAGCTGCTGGAGGGCTCGTTCTACGAGACCGATGACGAACAGCTCGCTGCTGTCGTTCGCCAGTTCGATGCCGCCGCAAACGACAACCCGGAGTTCGTCCTGAAGCTCGCGGCCTATGCTCGCCAGGAGCTCTACTTGCGGGACATCCCCCAGGTCCTGCTCGTGCTGGCGGCCTACGACGACCGATTCAAAGACGACTCCCCCGAGTCGCTCATCCGCGAGTGGGCGCCGGCGATCATCCAGCGGATGGACGAGACGGCGACCGCCCTCGCTGTCCACGACCAGCTGTTCGGCGGGACTGCCCCGTGGCCGCTTCGACGCGGGATCGAGGATGCGCTGGTGGAGATGGCCGACGCCTACACGCTGGGCAAGTACGAGCTGTCGCGGCGCGAGGTGACGCTGCACGACGTCTTCAACCGCGTCCACCCCACGCCCGTCGACGCCGAGCAGGAAGCGCTCTTCGAGCGGTTCATGCGTGGTGGCCTTGACGACTATCCCGACGTCGACCCGTTGCCGGCGCCGAACACGTGGGAGACGGTTATCTCCGAGCGCGGCAACACCCAAGCCGCCTGGGAACTGCTCATCGAGGACGACGAGTACACGCTGCCCATCTTCGCATCGATCCGGAACCTCCGGAATATGCTCGAAGCCGGCGTACCGGAGGACACCGTCGTGGATCACCTCGACCTGGAGGCCGTCCGACACGCGCCGCTGTACCCGTTCCGGTACTACCAGGCCTACACCGCGCTGCAAGACGCGGCTGTCCAGGCACCGGCGGTCGAGCAGTGGCTCGAAGACGCAATTGATGTCGCGGTCGAGACGGTGCCTGGCGGATTCGGCGATACCTTTGTCGCGGTCGACCTGTCAGGGTCGATGGATCAGCGGCTGTCCGCGAACAGCACGCTCCGACTGAAGGAGATCGGTGCGTTGTTCGGTGCGATGCTGGCCGACCAGGGTGCTGACGTCGGCGGGTTCGGCGACGACTTCCAGACCGTTCCGATGCACGTCGACACGCCAGTCCTGCAGCGCCAAGCGACAGTGTTGGCAATCGACGAGGACGTCGGGAACTCGACGAACGGCTGGAAGGCGATCAAGCACCTCCACGACCGAGAGGATGCTGTTGAACGCATCGTCGTCTTCACCGATATGCAGATCTGGGACAACACGCCGTTCACGGCCTGCGATTCCCAGACGGTCAAGGACGCGTTCGATGCGTATCGGGACGAGGTGTCTGCTGACACCGCGCTGTATCTCGTCGACCTCGCGGCCTACGGCGACCTGGTGACGCCAGAAGGCTACGAGAACGTCTACAACATCTCAGGATGGTCGGAGAACGTCCTCTCGTTCATCGAACACGCCGAGAATCCGAAGCAGATCATCGATGAGATCGAGGCGTTCGAGCCGACCTAGCCCTGTCCGTATTTTTGTTTGAAGATGCGCGAGTGGTGGAGTTCGGAAACACGCGGTCGTGCCACGACCGAGACGGGCGTTCGAATCGTCCCTCGCGCACTCGGAGTACAGTTGTCGAACATCTGGCCCGTGAGACGCGCTTCAATGGAGATGATAGTATGGCAGTATCCAATACCACCGACCCAGAATCGACGACAATTGCCGTCGTGACGATTCGAATCCCCTGCGGCGCAGAGGGGGACCTCGTCACTGACGCTGAGAAGCGTCTCTCGCGGCCCGAAACTATCGATGACGTCACGATTGACGAATTGGATAGTATCGAGCCACAGCTGTCGGCCACACTCATTACCGTCGAAATTACGGTCCGGTGGGCTACGGCGATTGGCGAGGAGGAGATCAGAGACAGACTGGCTGGTGTCTCGGGACTTGAGTCAGTCAGACGGATTGCATAGGCCGTTCAGAACGGCATAGCCGAAAGTGTAGTAATCTATTTGACTGTTACCACAATATTGGTAATTATTAGATGTACGAACCGTTTGATGAGACTGCTGCTAGAGTGTTGCTCGCAGTCAATCCTGGAGATTCGATCCGAACGGTAGCCCAACATCTCCACACCCCCTACGAAACGGTTCGACAAGCAGTCAATCAACTAGAGGATGCAGGGTATCTTCGATATGATGATGGACTGTTCGTGACCGACGATCGCGTCCGTAAGGCGGCACGAGACCTGCTGGCCACGAGTGCCGCCGTGAATCCACCGTCCATCGAAGAGGCGTACGTACTCCCACAGTTCGGTGACTGGCCCTTCGCCTTTACACAGGTGGACGCCGTCTACGTGTGGACCCAAGGGGGCTATCAGGTTGGTCGCGAGCCCGGAGACTACCCGCTCTTTCTTGCCGTCCTTGAGAAGGACATCGACGCCTGGCAGCGTTTTTTCGAACGGTTTGGAATCCTAACAGGATTTGAGCGACAACCGGAGGAATCGTTTGAAGGTCCTCTCCAAGTCGTCCTCAACGAGCGTTCGGTGCTCAACCCCGACCACGTCGAAGGATATCCAGTCATCTCTCGGCGCGAGACGATAGAATTCATGCGGAAGCATTATGCGACGTTTCAGTCAGCACTCGCTATGCTCGATCGCATGTACGACGATCTCGATCTCGACGTTTCCTACCGTGAGTCAGAAAGAGAATGCTCGTGAGTTTCACAGCAGCAATTGAATTATCGACCTCCTCCACGGTGAGGTTTAATTGATTGCCGTTGGTTTGACATCGGCAGCGTTCCCGGGTTGCTATTTTTGAATAGCTTGCTATTCATACCTTCAGCCCGCGAAGGGACGATATCTGATTAACCAACAAATCTATGCCGATACGCACTTTGTTGGTTAACACGAGGCGACCGCTAATGTCCTACGAGCCACCGACACCGCCAGCCGAACTCCCGACAGAGATCGTCGACACGCTCAACGGCTACTCGCCAGACCAGCTCCAGCATGTCGCACGCTATGCCGAGGAGCTGGCAGAGCACAAAGCTCGCGAGGCCCGCCTCGAGGAGGAGTCGGAGGACGACGAGATCGACGACCGACCTGATGATCTTCCGGACGAGGTCCCATCGAAGGCAACGATCACGATCAAGGAGATCAACGACAACCGCTACTACTACTGGCAGTGGAGAGAGGGGGACAAGGTCACGTCCAAATATAAAGGGCCAGTCAGTCCGGACGAATGAGGGGTCAATACATCCGATTATCGATTTCCCACACCCCGTGTGCTATTTGATTTTGGTGCACTTGGAAAAGTGGTGACTACACACCCCTCGTCCAGAGTGAAAACAGGAGGAACGAGAAAGAATTTGAGATTAGATTAAGCCGTTAATAGTCGATCGAGCCGTTCTTAGGCACGAACAGTCGAACAGGGTTCCACAGTTGAAGCATGGGTTTTCTATTTGAGACAGACCACACCCCTGATCACGAGTGTATCCACTGATAGGTTCTCATCACACACCCCGTGTGCAAAGTGTAAATGTGCCGTATATCGACGATAGAGAGTTATTAGGATGGTTTTGTATATTGAATATGGCCTACAATCCGTGGGATGACACAGACGTACTGGACTCCGTGTAAGAGATGAATTGAGTAACAAGTCGAGCGGGAACACCCCGTGTGCAAAATGAAATTCGAACGGTGAACATCAAGAGGGACGGAGACTGAATCGATTTTCACTTCGATGACGGGGGGATGGTCGACCCTGCGTTTACACTTCGATGACGGGGGGTGTCAGACATGCGGCTTGCACTTCGATAACAGGATGTGGAACAACTAGTTCCGATTACAGATACGCAAATTCACAAGAGGGCCGCCGATTTTGCGTTACACATCGATGACGGGGGGTCTCCCACCGGATGTACTTCGGTGTCGGTTGTAACTAACGAGCCACGAAAACGCCGAATTCAGGCGAAATATTCGATACAGCGGACGAATAAACATCGACGGAGGTTAATCTTTTTAATGCTCCGGCGTACAGCAGGCATATGGCCGGTAGTGATCAAGAAGGGGCGGACCAATCCACCCTTGATGAAGAAACTAGTTCTACATCGGATGGACAGCAGTTAGAATCCGCCCGTGAGGATGCTGCCGGAGACGCAAGCCAAAATCAGGGATCGACCGAAGAGACCGCTCAGCGGTCGATCCGTGATATGCTCGATGATGAGGGGGAGGCATCGGTGTTTGTCAACCGGGACCTCGTTGAGCCTGACACGATTATCGACGAGGAGCGAATCGTCGGCCGTGACGACCAGCTCGAGTCCGTCGTCTCATTTCTGAAGCCGACTCTCCAAGGAAATCGGCCACCGAATATGCTGCTGTACGGTCCCGCAGGGACAGGTAAGTCACTCATCATCGGGGCCGTCACGCAACAGATCATCGAGCTCTGTCAATCCAAAGGCGAACGTTTCGGCGTTGTCGATATCAACTGCCAACCAATCAATACGCTCGATCAGGCCGTCTACGAACTCGTCCAAACTGTCGCCCAGGACGTGGGTACTGAAGTCGGAGTTCCAGAGACCGGCGTCTCGACGAAGCGCAAGTACCGACGTCTGTACGAACTCATCAACGAGTACTACGATTCGGTTATCTTCATTCTCGACGAGATCGATCTCCTGGTTGGCCGGCGCGAAAACGACGAACCCGCATACTCAAAGCTTCTCTATCAGCTATCACGGGCGAGTAACACGAACGAAATCGAAGGCCGCGTGTCCGTCGCAGCGCTGACGAACGATCCAAAGTTTATGGAAGACATCGACGAACGTGCCGAGAGCTCGTTCAATCCACGTGATGTCTACTTCCCTGACTACGACGCGAATCAGCTGCGCGAAATTCTCGAAAATCGACGCGATGCGTTCCGTCAAGATGCTCTCGAGGATGACGTGATTCCGCTCGTGGCGGCGTTCGCTGCACAGAGTCACGGTGACGCACGGAAGGCGATCGACCTATTCCGCGGTGCCGGCGACCTCGCAGACGAACGAGGAGATGAAGTGGTCACGGAGGACCACGTCCGAGAATCTCAGGAGGAGATTGACAAAGACCGGTCGCTGAAGCTCGTTGAGGGGCTTACGACACAAAAGAAGATTTCACTGTACGCAACCGCAGCCGTTGCGTATCACTCGAGTCGGACGGGTAGTTCCGTCCCAAGTCCGGTTGGATTCAAAGTTTATCAGTGGGTCACGAACGAACTCGACGCGGACCAGATGACCCGTGAAACGTACGTCAAATATGTCAAAGAACTCTCGACATACGGGTTGATTTCAACATCCCGGAAAAGCCGCGGACGAGGCCGCGGGATGTATATGGAGTTCACATTCACGGGTGATCCTGAAGCGATGATGACTCGGATCGTCGATGATACACGCTTGGAAGGAATAGCCCAGCAGGAAGAACTCCTCAGTTCAGTCGTGAATGCTCAGCTGAAAGAATTTCACGAGGAGTAAGAATCCTGGCGAGCACCCGGTGGAGAACACACCCCCGTCTTCGATGTGTAAAGTCGAGATTGTAGCGGGGGAGAAGTCGAGAGAGTCCTGAACTGGTGGCGGTGAGTCAGCGAACGAGGAGCAGCCACTTCCGCATCAGATCGTTCTAACCCACTGGAAAAGAGATCAAGATACGGAGTCTCGTGACCCCCACCCCCCGTCATCGATGTGTAAACAGCAGGGGTGGAAGGGGGAACTCACGTAGAATAAATCACGAAAGTCGGGCTTGACGCCACGAGACGGTTGAAAACAAGAGAGATCGTGTAGGTGGTCGAGAAGCGTGATATGGGCATCTCTGTTCGGTTAGTCGAAGCGTCACTTCTTCTAACCTTCACATCTGAATGCAGTACGGTTCTGATTGTAACGCGCTGCATATAAAACTTTGTCAGACAATATGCATTGCTTACGAGAATATAGATTGCGTCGCTGAGACACTCTCCTTCATGTTAATGGTCTCATCGCCGGTTTTCGCCATTCTGTTCTCGTCACCCCCTCCCTCCTCTCATGGTTTTACACATCGATGACGGGGGGAGGGAGTGCGACCGTGATTCTTTATTGAACCATTCGTTGCCCGGTTACTGAAAATCGGTTAGCTCTGGCTCACGTGCCCCTGCGAGTTCTTGTTGTATCTCCGTGCGATCCCAGCCAAGCGGTGACAGCACACTCTCGACAGCTCTGACGAGTTGCGTCTCGTAGTACGACGCATCGTACGACTCCGTCTCTTCGTGAGCCAACGCGACCCGCTCTCGAGAACTCTTCTCGTCGTCGACGACCACGTACTCGATGTCCTGTCCCGGGTGGATAGCGAGGTCCTGGTCCCGAGCCCGCTTCAGCGCCGCCACGTTCTGCGTGTTTTGTGTATATCCTTCCAGTGGCTTGGAGACACGATTCCGTTCGACGAGCTGCTCGACCGGCACCGTCCCAGCGTGGAGGCGCTTGATCGCATCCTGAAGACGGTCGAGTACGGTGTCCGGAGATTGAGTCGCATCGAGACGGTCGAGACAGTCCCGCTGGACGTCCTCGATGAACGGCGGGGTCGAGCGCTGTCGGGCTTCGATGCCCCTGATCTTGAAATCGTCGTCACCGGCGACCTTCCCGAAGTACTTCGTCAACGCGCCGGCGTCGCTCTCGCGCTGCGGCACGAACGCCACCCAGTCGTAGTGGGCTTCGTGTTCGAGCCGGATCTCGACATCTTCCGTGATTGCCGTCGCGAGCGTCTCGAGGTCCTCGCGGTCCTCGTCGTCGACGTCGGGGTCCGGCGTCACCCAGATGGAGTCGACGATGCCGTGGACGACGCGCCAGCCGCCGGCTTCTAATCGCTGTTTCGCCGTCAGCAAAATCTCGCGAGCGAACGCGTTGATCGCTTCGTGACACTCGATGCGGCCGAACTTCGCGTTGCTGAACCCTTGATAGCCGAAGCAGGCGACGAGGATCCACTTTAGCGCTCCCGACCGTCC
>NZ_FNFC01000026.1 GCF_900100385.1 Halovenus aranensis | reverse complement strand
GTACATCGCGTAGCGGTCGAACGAGTGGTAGAACGTGGTTGGATCAGGCGGCGCGTCCGGGTTAATGCCGAGGCGGTCGCAGACCGCTGGCATGAGACTTAGCCGATCGACGAGTTCGGCGTAGGTGTGGCCCTCCTCCTTTCGAATACAGTGAGCAACGATGTGGGCCTCGCGGGCAAGCCCGCCCGAGTCGGGCTTGCCCGCTCGGTTTCCCAACGCTTGTTTGGCTACACGTAGTGCTGTCTCAACGAGGTCGAGCAAAGCGACGCCCATAATCGCCTTCTCGACCTCATCTTCTCAAACTCGTTACGGAGTGATCCTGTCGCCGTCTTCCATTTTCAATAGAGCAGTTTGAACTATCAAGGTGAAAGTGTTTATTGGAGACAAACTACTCCTGTTAAGCCTGTCATAGAATAGTCCGCATGGCTGTCTGCGTGTTCGGAGTTAGCGGCTCCGAGACGTGTATCTCTGTTTCAGCCGCACTCCAATCCTTC
Organism: Halovenus aranensis; assembly: GCF_900100385.1. Classification (GTDB taxonomy): domain Archaea; phylum Halobacteriota; class Halobacteria; order Halobacteriales; family Haloarculaceae; genus Halovenus; species Halovenus aranensis. The sequence continues at coordinate 12,039 of NZ_FNFC01000026.1, read as the reverse complement.
GTGCATGCGGCTACGTCACGCACACACTCACTCGACACCGCACTTCGACGATTACGTAATTGCGTCCGCAAAATCTCCGCTCTATCACTCTTACCCGGCAAACCGACGTGAATCGATACATCAAACCTCCCAGCCCGCACGCCTGCTGAATCAAGTTGGTCCACGCGATTCGTCGCGGCCACAACCACAACACCACTTTCTCCAGTAACCTCTAAGTTATTCAGAAACTCAGCTACCACCTTTGAGTCCTCACGGTGCGAATTTCCCACCCCACGAGCCGAAAGTACTGAATCCACTTCGTCGATGAACAAGACAGCACCGCCCGCCGCCTCAGCTACACGTTCAGCCTCGGAAAACATACGAGACACGTTCTGAGGAGACGCATTTATCGACTTGGATTGAAGATCGCTCCCTGAAATCGGCGCAAACGGTACACCGAGTTCGGTAGCGAGAGCTGTGGCAACGTGCGTTTTACCTGTCCCAGGTAGCCCCTCAAGTAATACATTCGGCGGGATCACACCCAGCTCTTCAGCTGCACCCCACTCATCAAGAACCGGTATCACCACGTCTCGTCGTAACTGCTTAATCACGTCATCCATCCCGCCAACGTCATCAAAGCTCACGTCTCCATCAGTTTCCCAATCGAACCCAGTGTTGATTCCGTCCAGCACGTCACCCGCTTCTGACTCATCGCTACGACCACCTTCGCTATCGCCACCATCACTGCTCACACGCCGGGCCTCTGCTCGACGCCGCCGTTCCTCCAGCGTCGGGGCCCCACCTTGGAGGCTCTCCGGCACCGAATCCTTCACCGTTTTCGGCTCACCAGGGGTAGGCGAGGGTGAGTAAATCAGCCACCACGCGCCGACGACCGCAGCCACTACCACTCCAATGGCTCCGTAGATGCTCATGGCAAAGTCAACGCAGGAACTCACGTATTTACGGTTTAGCCTTTTCGCTCACGCAAAGGCCATAACTCCTATCAGCGAACAATAAGCCTTCGAACGTTCTAACTTCAGCAGTAGAATTCGGAATCGAGTGTAGTATAATAGTCACCTGGTGCAGGCACGTACTGATCCTCCTGCTCCGCTACTAAAAACGGGGATAATAGCCGCTTCGAAGAACCCGTTATGATAACAATATATAACCGCTTCTTCGAAGCGGGTCAAGCGTCCGTGAACGAGAAAAAATAATCTTCGTTCAATGGAACGGACAGATGACGTAGTGTTGGGAAATCACTGGGAGGACTGTTCTTCTCACTATCTGCTACCACTATGGAGTTTTGCCAGGAACCATCTCCATCAAGTTCGAGTTGGCAGACGCCCTTACCCAGAACCGACCAGGTCTGTATCGTAAGTTCCCTTCTCAGACTTCTGCGTTAGTTTTGTTTCACAGGAAGCACTAACTGTCCACTCCTTACCATTAACGCGGATTGCTTCTGTTGGCGTCGATTGATTCAATGTTGGGAGTGCTGTTTTCACCTCTTCTCGCAGAGCTGCTACCAAGTCAACCGTGGCGTCACTCTGTGCCAATGCAGCTAACCGCCGTACTGCTTCCGCTTCGAAGAAGCCGTTATAAGAGAGAATCTGTAACGCTAAGTTCGAAGCAGTAAGGTCCGTCTCATGTGGGCGGCCACGGTTCTGTTTGTACTCTCCTTGGGTGACCAACCCAACATCAACCAGATCGTTTAGATAGTTGCGGATTTGCCGCTTACTCACGTCAATACCAGCATCCTGTGCCAGGTCAGCGTAGTCGGACACGGTTCCTGCGACACAGTTGGGTGAACTTCGCTCAAAGTGCTCTAAGTCAGCATTCAACAACTCACCACGGTCTGCTTGTGCGACAGCAGCGAGCAGTTCAAGTGCTTGTCTAGGGAGTGGAAGCGCATCAACTAAGGAGGTCGTCAGCTCATCAAGTGAACACACATGATCGATGGGAAGGGTAGTAGGGATGTTAGTAATCAAGAATACATCGACTGTTTTGTCGGCTAACAGTGGTCGTGTTCGATGAACGGCTTGGACAAGTTCTTTCTCCCGAGATTCACGGAACAGTGCTCCGACCAATCCCGTGAAGTGTTTCGTTGGTACCGCACGACCGCGGCCTCTATCATCTTCGTAGTACAGCTTCCGGTAGACTGGCGGTGCAATGTCTTCGTCCTGTCGTGTGGAGTGTTCAGTACCTCCGACACGTACATCGTCATCGCCCAGAGCTAGGAGTTCGGCCTGGCGCTCAAGCCCAGTGTGGTTTGCGTGTGGCCCTCCGATGCAGAATACAGCGTCGCATTCTCCACGATTCAGCCCACGTGTCGCGTGATAGTGGAGCTGCTCACCGTTATCAGGAACGGTGAAAATCGACTGCAACTCTCTTTTCATGATGAACAGTGGGCGTTCATATCGTTCGCCAGCTTTGTTGAGTACCGTTTGAATGTGATCGGCAGGGGACCGCCATTCGTCACGAGGAAGACGGTTACCATTGTCGTCAGTGATACTGTTCTTTACTGTAGAGGTGTGGTACTGGCCTGAGAGAACTTGAGTTACCCGCATGTTAGCTCGGAACGGTTTATTTCCGAAGACAGCGAGTTCATCAGGTTCGGTTCCGTACAGTTGAGCGATTTTCTCGGGGGTGGCGGTTGCGTCGAGTATGACTGGTTCACGCGGAAGGTCTACCGGTCGCGGTAGCGATTCATACACCATTGTGTGACCTTCAAGTCGTGCGCGAGCACGAGCTTCGGGGCCTCCATCTCGCGTAATCGTGTGGTGCCGCTCGTCCCAGGCACAATCATCTGACGAACAATAATGAAACCCGTCTTCGTATTCAAGAGAGCTGGAACACCACAGACAGGCAGTGAGCAGTGACGGTGCCGCAATCGACTGCATTACTGGTGTGGTCGGGAGACCAGCTGCGCTAGCTGCGGCCAGGACTGGATCAAGGCTTAGCGGTGTTCCTTCCCAGTCGTCGCGTTCGATTCGTCTAATAATCATTCCAGTGTAACCGATTTTGACTTGTGCTAAGGCTTCGGCTATATGCCACTCTTCATCAGGTTCAACGCGTTCTATATAATGCCCTGCAACATCGTTCCAATTTTTATAAGCATCCCAGATGATTGTTGGTGGGCTGACAGCGCTGAGACATTCAGTATTACTATCAGTGATGGCATCAATGACGTTGTCAATGAAGCTGGCAAGATTTCTAGCTGTGTATTTTTCTGGTTCATCACGAGACAAGAGGTCCGCATAGTCTGTTAATGCCTTTCGTATTTGGGTGAGTTTTCCAATTGTAATTTCTTTGTCTGACATAAGGCTTGCCGGTGTTTCATCAATAACGACCTGGCGATCATCACGTACTGTTTTGAGTAGCTGGTATTCGTGGACTCCGACGACGTGATCAGCATCATCTAGTTCGTCGAATTGATTGAACCACGGGCATCCCCCTTCAGGGCCGTGTTTAGGCAACTCTCCACCGAGGATGACATGAGCTTTAGCATCCCCCAGTGCATTGGCAAGGGCTCTGTATTTCCTGCGCACTTCGTCGTCCGGATCAAGGTTGTAGACCGGACACATGGAGGGACAGTTCGACGTGTGTCCATGTCTTGGGCAGTCCTCATCGCTGTGGTCTGCATCCATACAGGCATCGGAACGTTTTTGCTCACCTCCTTTGAGGTGGAATGGGTCGAAATCATCCGGGAGTGCGTCGTCAGTGATGAACTCTCTTGCTTTCTTGTGTTGTTTGAATAGCATTGCTACGTTATCGTCGTGATCCTCAGCACCGAGTAGAATGTTCGTTGTCTTACCAGCGCCTGCAGGATCGTGCCAAATAACCGGATTCGTTTGTTCAACTGTGTTTTCGTAGCGTTCCTGTTGCAAGTGTTCCCAGTATGCTTCAGGCTCAAACTCTGCTAGATTGAGGCTTGGCGGGGCACATTCTGTGACGGGGTATTGACTGTAAGCAGATTCGACTTCAGCAGGGACTTGTTCCCGACCATGGTTGATTCCGTTTTCGTCTAATAGAGCCAATGTCTCGTTCCACGTCTCAGCATCAGGGAAGCCTTCGTAGGTTTCACCATTACTGTTCTCACGCTCAATGAACTCGTTATTATCGAGTACCCCGAGTGCGACTGCTGCTTCTTTTATTGCCCAGAACGGTGTTGCGTCATAGTCGTGACTATCATCACCGGCTTCAGGGACCCAGACCGGTATGTTATAACCGTCTTTGCGCATTTCGTGGAGGGTTTCGCCCCAGTGGCCACTGAGACTCTTCGCAGCCGCGTGTTCACCGTTCGGGATAATTTCTTTACCTAGTGCGTACGCTTTTACTGGGCCACCACCACTGCTACATGAATTGTCGATGAAGGTATTCTGATCGTCAGGAATTGCGCAGGACTTTCCAGATTCGGAGTCCCGCCAGTTGGGATCAAACGTTACTTCACCTTGGCGGTTACTCGTGTCCCAGTTGTCGCTTGCGTGGTTTTCAACTACATTGCACAGGTCAATAGTGTTGATTGCGGCAAATTGTTCGCTCAAATCGGTTGTAATGTCAACATCGTCAATTGCGCCCTTCGGCTCAAGGCTCTCAGCAGAGTCTAACTCGACATCGATGTCGGTACCGAGGTGTTCATTCAGTGCTTCAACAACATCTTCCTGGCGCTGTTGACGAACTTTGTTATTCTGCCGTAGGGTTTCGACCCGTTCGTTGAGTATTTCTTGCCACGTGTTTAATTCACCTCGATCAGCCAATACTGGATACAAATTCCGCACAAGTGTATCAACAGCATCGTCGTGCTTGATAGCCGTTAGTCCTGATGCCCACGTCTTCAATTGTTCACACTCGTGATTGTCAATGTCGGTAATCAGCGTTGGTGTGTAGTCTATTTCGCTAGTAACGGCGTGGGTTTCAGGGTCACGTGTTCGAAGTGGTGTTACAACGATATCGTGGCTATGGTGGATTGCTCCGGGTGCCTTGCTTTGTCGGTTGACGTTCTGAACGAAATCAGGATTGTATAAGTCATCAGCGCCGTCAATTTCGTTAACAACTGTTGGCCAGAGTCCATCAAACTCATCAAGCTCACCGGTTGCAAACCCATTATTCATTCTGTCACAGATATCCTGAAAGATGAGGGACCGGTCCTCATCATCAAAGTACTCGGCAATCGGAATCGTTGCTTCAGGTGGTCCGTAAACGTACGACCCGCCGCCAGAGTCAAGCGCGTAAATTGCGTCCGTGCTTACACCGTAGAATTCTGCAACGAGCTCAATGACACGCTGCTGAACAGCTTCGATAGTATCGAGTTCCTCGTCGGTCAAATCAGTACGCCCAGCCTTGTCGGACAAATCTAAATCACACCAGAAGCCAAATCCGTAGAGGGATTCATATCCTGGTGTGGGCTTCTCATCGTCTTCCCACTCCGATTCGTTATTTTCAGGATTATACCGACAGCGTTGCCAGGTCTCTATTGCGTCAGGGTCTTTCCAGCTTGTAATATTGAACAGCTCACGGTTACGGTCGTGACTGCCGAGATCACTGTTGATGATTTCGTCCCAGTGTCTATCAAACCGTTTGACGCGTGCCTTCTGAGTCCATTCAGAGTTGTCTTCTGGAGATTGCAACTCCTCAAAGTGGTACCAACCCTCATTTGACGCGAACCCAATTGTTGGGTATCGGTCTCCAAGTGTACCAAGCTCGTAGAACACTTCCTGAAGTTGTTCGTAGTATGTGCGGATTGCTTGAGGTGTACCCGGAAAGGCTCGGTCAAGGATGTGCCCTGTGTGGATATCTGTAGCGAGTTTGGTAGACGTGTAATCCTGGTCATCAGAAGTGGCGTCTTGCTCATCTGACTCATCGTTCTCAGATGGGTTTGTGCTCATAAGCCCACCTCCTGACCCTGCTGTACATTACCTACACTCGAATGGCCATCCGAAGTTTCGGTGACTGAGTCAGATAGAGTCTGATCCAGTAGCGTGGATAACTGGGTTGACGTGATGTTTGCGTTGATTGCGGTTGATTGGCGATACGTATCGTAGTCTTGTGTTGTGATGTACATCTGTGGGGTGTGGTTAAACTCGCAGTAGTCGTCACACCCATGCCGAGGAGACGGAATTCAGCCCAACCGTGTACTTAATTCGGATACCCTTATGACGGTCGAGGCAGAAGATTATGATGGCACCGTGACGTAAGGCGGTGTCGAGTGGATGGAACTCCCCGACAGGGGCTTCGATACATCCGGCGGTGTCGCGGAAGTTGACCCCTTCCGCGGCGTTTTGACGCTGTCTTTTTCCTTCAGTTAGTCACCCCTTTGAGATACATAGTCTCTTGTTTTACTTAAATTATTGTGTTATAAAACCTATTTACCTACAAATACAATGCTTATGTTTAAATATAATCGTTATAATCCAATATACACCGTCCGCCTCAGTTCTCAGGAGTGCCCTGGGTGCTACAGGATACAGTCATTCAGACAGCGTAGAGAATTCAATACACGACGGTAGTGATGAAAGTTGTAACTCCTTCTGTCGTGGTCAGCCACAATTGATGTTTTCGAGTGGAATGGGCCAGAGGCGGCTTTGAATCAGCACATCTACAGAGTTGACACCACAGACCAGGTAAATGAGATACTCTTCCGGTTCAAGTTAGAAGAACTCCTTCCACGTTTAGAGGCTCTATCGCACGGGAGTACGATGAAACACGTCCGGAAGGCCGATTTGGTCAATCTTGACGCTGATATTCCACCACTCGAAGAACAGCGCAAAATCGCCAGTGTGCTCTACACCGTCAATCAGGCGATTCAGAAGACTGAGGAAATTATTGATCAAACAAAGCAGGTTAGAAAGGGCCTCAAACAGGAGTTACTTACAGGAAATCAGAAAGAGACAGAAAGTATACCAATTAATCTGGAACCTGTAGAGATTGAACTTCCTGAAAATTGGGAAGTGGTAACTCTTGGAGAAATAACTAATGCTATTACAGAAATGCCTCATCACATGCCGGACAAGATTGAGGAGGGTGTCCCATTCATTACTGCTGGCGATATTTCTGAAGATGAAACAATTGATCTTAGTGAGGTAGAACAAATATCTGAAGAAGACTATCAACAGCTCTCAAAAAGGTTTGATGCTAAAAAAGGAGATATACTGTACACTCGTTATGGAACCATTGGTATTGCGAAAGAAGTAAGCTTTAATCCTAAATTCATTGCATCCTACTCAGTCGCTCTCCTCAAGCCGAATGAAGAAATCGTTGATCCAACGTTCCTAACTACACAGCTGAACTCTTGGTTAGTACGGAAACAAGCCGCATCTCGCACCACTCAATCAGCTAATAAAAACTTCGACTTAGAACGAATCCCGAAACTGAATCTTGTTCTTCCGGATATGGAAACGCAATACGAAATATCCCGGATGATATCTAATGTGAATGATTTAATATCAAATAATATGAAATATAGTAAACAGCTTCGTCACATAAAACAAGGCCTCATGCAAGACCTCCTCTCGGGCGAGGTCCGCACCCACGACAAGGACATCGAACTCATAGAGGACGTACTCCAGCATGGCTGACGCACTCCCACGCGAACAGGGCGTCGAGCGATCCATCCTCCAGTGGCTCGACGGCCTCGGGTGGGAGACCTACGGCCAGGACGACGAGTGGGGTGCGACGATCCTCGACCGCGAGTACGACCGCGGAACCAGCGAGGTAATCTACTGGAACGTCCTCCGTGAGCAGGTCATCGCCATCAACCACGACATCACGGAGGACAATGTCGATTCGTTCCTGAACTCGCTTCGGCGCGACCTTGATCACGAGAGCCTGATGGCTGGTAACCGCGCCTTCCACAACCTCCTCCGCACGGGCAAGAAATTCAACGTCAAACACGAAAACAACGGCTCGACTAAACCCACTTACATCGACCTGATCGACTTCGAGCACCCGGAGAACAACCGCCTGATCGCCGCCAACCAGTTCCGCGTCTCCCGCACCCACTCGATCCGCCCGGACATCACGCTGTTCGTCAACGGCATCCCGCTCGTCCAGTTCGAACTCAAATCGCTCGCGCAGGACAACGACTACTACGACGCCATCGACGACCTCCGCGAGTACGAGGATCTCGTCCCGCGCCTGTTCATCCCCGGTCTGTTCAACATCGCCGCCGATACGACCGAACTCCGCTACGGGGCCGTTGGAGCCACCCACGAGTTCTACGAGCCATGGTCGGACGCACCGCCGGAGTACGAGTCCGAGATTCCGATGCAACAGGCCGTTCAGGCACTCTGTAACCCCGAGACGGTGCTGGATATTCTGGACAACTACGTCTTCTACGAGCAGTCCACGGGCGGGGACGCGAAGATCATCCCCCGGCACATGCAATACTACGCCTGTCGCCAGATCTTGGAGCGCGTCCGAGCCGACGATCACCGGCGCGGGCTGATTTGGCACACCCAGGGGTCGGGGAAGTCCTACACGATGCTCTACGCCGCGAAGAACCTGCTGGAGCGGGACGTGATCGACTCGCCGCAGGTGTTCATCATCGTGGACACGGACAAGCTCGCCTCCCAGATGTCCGACAACCTCAGTGCCATTGGCTTTGAGCGGTCTGAAGTCGCCGGGAGCATCAAGCATCTTCAAGATCTTATCGAGGAGGGCAAGAGCCAGCTCGTGCTCACGACAATCCAGAAGTTCCAGGATGTCGAACCCCACAGCGCTGGCAACGACGACATCGTGGTGATGAGCGACGAGGCTCACCGCTTCATGGAGGCCGACCTCGGGAGCCGCCTCGACGCCGCGATGCCCCACGCATTCCACTTCGGATTTACCGGTACGCCCGTCCACGAAGGGACAAGTCAACTTGACCGCAACACGTTCAGGGAGTTCTCCCCAGAGGGTGAGGAGTGCTTGCATCGATACTCGATCAAGGCGGGCATTGACGACGAACTCATTCTTCCGGTGTTTTTCACACTGTGGCACGACGTGGAGTGGGACATCGACGAGGACGCCATGGACGTGGAGTTCGAGCAGTCGTTCCACGACCTTCCGACTGAAGAGAAACTGGAGATTATAGATGAAGCGTTCACCAGCCGGGAATTAGCTGAACTCCGCCCGCGCGTCGAAGCCTACGTGGAGAAATTGAACGAGCACTTCGACGAGAAAGTGGATGCGAACGGCTGGAAGGGGATGGTCGTCACGCCCAGCCGCGAGGCCGCCGCACTCTACGGCGAACTCCTACTTGATGCCAGGCCCGCTGAAGAGGTTGAAGTTCTCTACACAGCTACGGGTGACGATTCGAAGCGACTCAGACAGTTCCATACCACCAACGGGGAGCGTGACAAGATTGTCCGTCGATTCCGCGAGGAAGACAACCCGAAACTCCTTGTAGTCCACAACATGCTGCTGACGGGCTTCGACGCGCCGGTACTGAAAACAATGTACCTCGACCGCAATCTGAAGAACCATACTCTCCTTCAGGCTATCGCTCGGACAAACCGGCCCGCCGAGGGCAAGAACAACGGTGAAATTGTGGACTTCCAGGGCGTGTTCCGGAATATAGACGACGCTCTTGAGTACGACGCCGAAACGAGAGCATTCGCCGCCCGCGACACGGACGAGTTGTTCGAGGAACTCGAAGTTCAGCTGGAAGCCATTGAAGAGATTTTTGAGGATATCCCACGGGACGATTCGGCAGAAACAATGCAGGCGTGTCTTGCTCGCGTGAGTAAACATCCAGAGAAACGAGAGTTCAAACAGGGCTTCCGTCGCTTGCAGGACCTCTATGAAAGTGTCTCACCTGACAAGCGATTGGTTGAGACGGACATCCAGCGCCGATATCAGTGGCTCAACCGCGTCTTCATCGCATTCCGACGGAACAACAACCGCGAAGAGAACCCCGAAGAGGAGATGCGTGAAAAGACGAAAGAAATCGTCGAAGAGCACATTGAGGTCGATGAGATTAAGGATCAGTTCCCTGTCTACAAAATCAGTGAGGAACACCTCGAAGCCGTTGAGGAACTCGACGAACCGGCAACACAAGCCACCTCAATCGCTCACGCGACGAAGGATCACTTGCAGCCACGCGTAGACAACAACCCACGATACCAGCGACTCAGCGAACGCGTCACGGACATCGTGAACCGGTGGCAGAGCGGTGATATGGATGACCCCGAGGCCGTTGAAAAACTCGAACGGCTTGAACGCCAAGTCATCGAGTTGGAGTCCGAAGCTGAGGAGCGCGGTATGACCGAAGCCGAGTTCGCGGTGTTCTCTGAACTCGTAGATAACCACGAAGAGGTACTTGGTGGTGAAAACGAAGCTGAGACATTGGCTCGGGATGTGTGTAAAGCATTCAATGAGCGCATCGACACTAGCTTCGAAGGCTGGGAATCGAATGAGGGGACACTTGATCGGATTGAGGTTGCGATTATTGATGTGCTAGTGAAAGAACACAATCGAGCAGACCTTGTGAAGGCCGAGGACTTCATCGAAAACGTCCGCGGGTACCTTGTTGAGAATCATGAGTAGCGACCATCGAAAGGTCACTCTTGGAACGGAGTCAATCGAATATCAAGTCATAGAAAGTTCGGAGGCAACAGAACCACGAATCGATGTGGATATTCACGGAGTGACGGTCATTTTGCCGGAAGAGAGTGACATCACACCGGAGACATTCATTGAGGAGAACCGTCGGTGGGTATTGGAGAAGAAGCGAAAGTACGACCAATATCGTGAGCAAATCCCTGACCGTAGCTTTGAGGAAGGAGAGACGTTTCTGTACCTTGGTGAGCCCCACGAGGTAGTTGTGGAACAGCGCCCTGCAGCGACGGTATCCGTCGGAAGGTTGCGGCTTGCCCGCCATCATGTCGAACAGACTTCGGTCAAGCGTGCGTTGGAAACGCTGTATCGCCGGAAAGCTCGGGAGCGATTTGAGAATCAAGCGGATCACTACGCTGAGGCAATGGATGTTGAGTATCAGGAGATCGAAATTAGGAACCAGAGGACAAAGTGGGGGAGTTGCTCATCGACGGGTACGCTGGGTTTGAATTGGAGGCTCATGATGGCCCCACCGGAAATCATCGATTATGTTGTCATCCACGAACTTGCGCATCTCCGGGAGCCGAACCATTCTAAGTCATTCTGGTTGCTGGTTGCTGAGTATGATTCTGACTACAAGGAACATGCCGATTGGTTAGAAGAGTACAGTAGCCGCCTGATTTTTTCCGAAGAGGACGTGTAATCACACAATTGCTTGAATCTGCGAAGATATCGAGTCGATAGCGTCCGACACGGCATCAAGATTGGTGAGGCCAGTACACAGTAATTTTCCGCTTGCAAAGACGAGCACGACGTACTCAGAGTCACGGTACATCAGGGCAGGGAACTGTTCTGGTTCGTATTCTGTCTGTTCCATTCCCAATTCTAGCACAAGTGCTTTCAGTGAAATGGGTGTGCCGAGGTCGGCGGTGGCAACGATATTACTGATTTCGGCATCGGGCTCATATTCAAACTTAAGCAGATCTTGCATAACGCTGTTCACACGCTGAACGATCTCTTGGTAGTGTTCAACCGAGGTACAGCCCGCAATCGAGCAGCGGCCACTCTGATAGAACGCTACATAGGTATCGTCAGGGGTGAATCGGGTTTGTAGCCAATGGTTCTCAGCGGGTTCAAAAGTAACGTCAGTGATTTCTTCGCGGTTGGAGAACGTGTCGGCCAACGCCTGTAAATCCAATTGCTGCTGATAGAGCGTGTCATAGAATCAATCACAGGATCTTGAGATTCGTCCGTCCGGGATTGTGTCCACGTTCATAATTGGTGATGGCGACGATCACGCGGAGACAAAGCGCCATGAACACCTGTGTTCGTGCGTGGACGCGGCCTCGGGCGCGGACGTGCCCGAGGCCGCAATCCTTGCACGCTTCGTTTGTTCGTTCCACCTGCGTCCGGTGATCGTACGTCTCGTTGAGCACTGATTGCTTGAGGCTGATGTCTTCAGCGTGTTTGTCGATGCGATCTTCGACCCTGTATTCGATGTCGAGCGGGTCGTCCGTATTGCGTGGA
>NZ_FNFC01000043.1 GCF_900100385.1 Halovenus aranensis | reverse complement strand
CAGGTGCTCTTCCTCTATTTCGCTGTCTGCTTCGGGTTGTTGCACATCCTCCCAAAGCAGACACTTCCTCTAACCCGATGTGATCGACTGAGTCTCACGCGACTGGGATTAACCAGTAAGCCAGGATACACTACAGAGCACCCCTTCTGACGGTTTGTCGAGACACCGTTTAGAGGCGAGCATCCGGGCGTGTTACTCGTATTCCATCTCCCGGGGCGGACCCTCGCTCCCAATCAGGCTCTGTCTATCGATATAGAAATGCGCCAGCGAGGACAGGGTGAACGTCCCTGCAAAGAGAGCGCTCACTGCGAGCCAGTTCGCAGACACGAGTAGCGGAACCCCCACCCACGCGCCGACAGTAATCGCCCACCAGACACCCGAGAGTCCGATGTAGTACTGACTCCAGGTAATATCACCTTCGGGGACGTATTCCATGTACAGTTGGACTTGCTCGGCACGTTCATCGAGTGTCACCTCGCCGCGCTGCTGGTCGTAGTCGACGACACCGAACTCGTTGAGCCGCGGAAGGTGTGTCTGTTTGAGTGCCGTGTAGACAGTCTTGCGCTCGTCTGTCCGGAGTTGACTCACTTCGGTGTTGTTCTCCCACGCTGCAACTTGGTCGACAACCTCCCGAAGCGGAATATCCGACTCCCCCGAGCGCTGCTTTAGATAGTGGATAACGTACCGCCGCCGTTTGTTGCTCAGTATCTCGAAAATCTGCTCTCGCTCCAGTTCAGTCGACTCGTCTGTCTGTTCTCGGGACGGAAACTCTCCCCCACGAAGAGTCTCTTTTGTTTGAGCCATGTGTTCCACCCACACGTTCCAATTCCCGGAGTCTGTATAGCTATGGGCTCATTACAACCTGCGTCCTATCGTACAGGCAAGCGTTTCGACGGCGATATTCAGACCGTAGTGACAGTACGGTTGTACGTTCTGCTTGTACACGTCCCCAACGTGTCGGCGGATTTGTAGCAGTTCGTCGGAAATAAGTAGCATAATAAACATTTAAATCCGTGTCTCCCGGCCTGACGACAGGAATTCTGTTCGTTCTGGCGCTGTCGGCACAGTCTGTGACAGACACCCATCTCTGGAGCCACTCGCCGGCGTCTCACATCTGGCGGCGGTCAATGTGTGGTGGTACGCTGGTGATACTCTCTGGACACGGAGTCGTTGTTGTGTGGGCTCGTCAGGAGGTGGTCGTGCCAATCAACGGTTAGCCTGCGTGAGTAACGACCAACCAAAACGTACGCGAGAGTACTCAGCTCATACAAAAGCCCCGGTAGTGTGTCTGTGTCAGCAGGCAGGACACCCCTGCCTGTGAAACCAATGAAACGGCGCAATTTCCTCGCAGGCGTTGCAGGGACAGCGATCGGCGGCAGCGCGCTCCTCGGTTCGGGCGCGTTCAGCCGCGTCGAATCACAGCGGCAAGTGAGCATCCAGGTCGCAAACGACGCGAACGCGTACTTGGGTCTCAAGCTGCTCGACACGCCAAACAGCAACAACTACGTCGACTACGACGAGGACGGACACCTGTTCATCAACATCGCCGACCAGGCAGAGGGCGGCGGCCAAGGTGTCAACTCCGACTCGTTCACCTACTTCGACGGGATGTTCGAGCTGTGTAACCAGGGCAAGGCGGAGGCAGACATCAGCTACGAACTGCCGTCCGCTCCGGCTGACCGGGCCTACGGCGACGATTACACCGCACCCGACTCCGAGTACGACGAGCAGGTCGTCACCTTCTACTACATCTTGGAGGGCGGCGACGACCCCGGCAGCGCGGGCGACCGTATCATGGTCCAGGAAGGACAGGAAGTCCCGCTCGCGCTGGGCGAGTGTCGGGAGATGGGTGTCCGAACAGTGACCAAAGGCGTCGATGCGACGGTCGATGCACCGCTCATCGACGGCGAGGTCGTGCTCACTGCCAACTCGCCAGAGGCGGGCCAAGTGCCCGATGGCGGTGGCTCCTGAAACACGGTGAGATGATATGAAACGAAGAAAATTCTTGGTCGGGCTCGGCTCTGCCGGTATCGGGGGGAGTGCGCTCATCGGCAGCGGCGCGTTCTCACGGGTCGACGCCCAGCGGAGTGTGACGATTCAGGCGGCGACGGACCCCAACGCCTACCTCGGCATGGACAAATGTGGCGACCCGCCGACACCAAACAGCAGCTACGCCTCAATCGACGACAACGGACACCTGCAGGTGTTGATGAACCCCCAAAACCCCACTATCGGCGAGTCGCCGCTCGGCGAGGGGGTCAACTCGGATTCGCGAAGCTACTTCGACAACGTCTTCGAAATCTGCAACCAGGGGAAAGAAGCAGCCTGTGTTTACATCGAGGACGACGATAGCTGGCCGACCGTTCCCGACGGGGAGATCGACGCGGGCGAGCGCCGCGTCGATTTCTATCTCAACGGGTTCCGTGACGATTCGCTCGTCGGCAGCGACAACGCACTCTTGCTCGATGTCGGTGAGTGCATCTGTCTCGGCCTCGTCACGCGGACGTTCGGACTTTCGGAGGGAGACGAACTACTCGGGGCACTCGATGACACGGTACGGATTATCGCCGACACGGACGGCGACTGCTTCCAGGACCCGTGTCCGGTACTCGACGGCGAGTACCAGTGTACGGTCTACGAGTTCGAGGACCCCGACTACGTTCGGACCGGCACACGCTTCGAGGTGTTCAACACCGGCCCCTCTGGGACGACCTTCGACCTCGCAGTCGCGGACAACCCCCCGGACTTCCGTGGGAGCGTCTCCGTCGGCGCGAACTCCTCGACGTCGGTCGTCACCGACGCGAGTGTCCCACAGAACGCAGTCATCGCGTGGGACGCGCCCGAGGGCTGTGAGGCGGACCTCCAGACCTGGGCTGAGTACAAGAACTCCGTCGGCGTCGCCGACCTGACCGACTGGTACAACACCTTCGGTACCGGGAGCCCACCGGCGAATGCACCGTCGGACTTCGCGGACGAGCGCGTCGTCGAAGTCAAGGACATCCCCGAGCAGGACCAGGACCCCGCGGACACTGTGGGTCCCGACGAATCTATCCCCGGGGACACGTTCCCGGACATGAGTCAGGCAGCCGAAGACCTGGGCTGGGTCACCTGCGAGAAAGAGGGGATTCCCGACCAGTAGTGCGGTCGCTACTGGTCCCAAATCCGCCCACTGCGTGTACACGCGACACCGACCGACAGCACGACCGCGTTACTCGACAGCAACCAGACTCAGTCGATCACATCGGGTTTGAGTGAAAGTGTCTGCTTGGGAAAAGTGTGGAACCTACCCAGGCAGACAACGAGATAGAGGAAGAGCACCTGCT
>NZ_FNFC01000025.1 GCF_900100385.1 Halovenus aranensis | reverse complement strand
CTCACTCCGGGAGGAGGACACCGGTAGCCGGGCAGTTTGACTGGGGCGGTACGGGCTTGAAAAGATATCGAGCCCGCCCCAAGGCCACCTCAGCCGAGTCGGAAACTCGGCGGAGAGCGCAAGAGCAAAAGGTGGCTTGACAGTGTTCTTCCCAACGAGGAACGCTGACGCGAAAGCGTGGTCTAGCGAACTTTTGCGCCTGCTTGATGCGGGCCAAAAATGACAGAAAAGCTACCCTAGGGATAACAGAGTCGTCACCCGCAAGAGCACATATCGACCGGGTGGCTTGCTACCTCGATGTCGGTTCCCTCCATCCTGCCCGTGCAGAAGCGGGCAAGGGTGAGGTTGTTCGCCTATTAAAGGAGGTCGTGAGCTGGGTTTAGACCGTCGTGAGACAGGTCGGCTGCTATCTATTGGGGGTGTATTGGTGTCTGACGGGAACGCCCGTATAGTACGAGAGGAACTACGGGTGGTGGCCACTGGTTTACCGGTTGTTCGAGAGAGCACTGCCGGGCGGCTACGCCACACGGGGTAACGGCTGAACGCATCTAAGCCGGAAACCCACCTGGAAAAGAGACACCGCTGAGACCACTCGTACAAGACGAGATCAATAGACTCGGGGTGTACGCGTCGAGGCAACGAGACGTTCAGCCCGCGAGTACTAACAGGTCAAAGCCACCATTCATTCCACATCTGGATACACGGGCCCATGAAGCGGGTCCAGGCGTAACCTGGATTGCACGTACACACGGTCGTCACAATATCGACCACTGATTGCAGGTGCATCGGCCCACACCGATCGCGGTTCGAGTCCGCGAATCAGCGTTAAGGCGGCCATAGCGGTGGGGTTACACCCGTACCCATCCCGAACACGGAAGTTAAGCCCACCAGCGTTCCGGTGAGTACTGGAGTACGAGAGTCTCTGGGAAACTCGGTTCGCCGCCTCTATTCATACCACTCTCAGCCCACAACCAGTGACAACGCTGGTTGTGGGCTTTTTTCATGTCTCTCGCGTTCGAATTTGACAGCCACCCACGACGAGAGTAATCGACATTCGCACGATACCAGAGAAACGGCTCTTTAGGAGTGAGTTCCGTACTCTAAGGTGTTACGTCACGATAACATCGCACCTCTACTTGACTCGAAAGATGGGACATTCAGGTCTCTCCAAACCGTGCAGCCATTTGGTTCTCCACTACAACAGTTCGACACCGGAAGCCCTTAGTTTTACATTGCGGGTGCTAGATGTTCGATGCAACTGTCGAATGATGGCCAATAATATTCAGGATATCCGAACTGACTTTCCGATACTCGACCGCGAGATAGATGGTACGGAGCTGGTTTATCTCGACAACGCGGCGACGACACAGACGCCGGAGTCGGTGTACGAGGTATTTGAAACGTATTACCGAGAGTACAACTCGAATATCCACCGCGGCATTCACACGCTGAGCCACGAGGCGTCTGTCGCCTACGAGGAGGCCCACGACCGGCTGGCACAGTTCATCGGGGCAGAAGGACGCGAGGAACTGGTGTTCACCAAGAACACAACCGAGAGCATCAACCTCGTCGCCTACGGACTGGGGCTCCGGAATCTCGGGCCGGATGACACTATCGTCACGACCGAGATGGAACACCACGCCTCGCTGGTGACCTGGCAGCAGATTGCCGAGCTGACGGGAGCGACGATACAGTTCATCCGAGTGACCGACGATGGGCACCTCGATATGGAACACGCAAACGAACTCATCGGACCGGAGACAGCGGTTCTGTCGGTCACGCACGTCTCGAACGTGCTCGGGACGGTCAACCCGGTTGCGGAGTTGGCCGAGTTGGCACACGACCACGACGCGTACGTCGTCGTCGACGGCGCACAGTCGGTGCCCACCCGACCGGTCGATGTCGAGGAGATGGACGCGGATTTCCTCGCGTTTTCCGGACACAAGATGGCTGGGCCGACCGGCATCGGCTGCCTCTACGGGAAGCGCCGTCTCCTCGAAGAGATGGACCCGTTTCTCTACGGCGGCGAGATGATTACCCACGTCACCTTCGACCGGTCGGTCTGGAACGACCCGCCCTGGAAGTTCGAGGCGGGAACGCCGCCGATTGCCGAGGGTATCGCGCTCGCCGAGGCGGCTGACTATCTCGACGACATCGGGATGGACCGCGTCCGCGAACACGAGGACCGCCTCGCCCAGTACCTCCTCGAACGGCTGGAGGCCCGTGACGATGTCACGGTATACGGGCCGCCGTCAGGTGAACAGCGGGCCGGCCTCGTCTCGTTCAACGTCGACGGAGTCCACGGCCACGACATGTCTTCCCTGCTGAACGACCGGGGTATTGCTGTCCGCGCCGGCGACCACTGCACGCAGCCGCTCCACGAGAGACTCGATATCCCCGGCTCTGTCCGTGCATCCTTCTATGTCTATAACACCACAGACGATATCGAGACGCTTCTGGACGCAATAGACGACGCCAACGCAAAACGCGACGCCTACCTCCGCTCGGAGCGATACCACGACGCGATTTACGACCACTACAAGAATCCCCGAAACGCGGGCGGGCTTTCGGACCCGACGATGCGAAAGTCCTCCGACGAGACTGTCTGTGGCGACGACGGCGAGTTCCACGTCGATATCGGCCCGGACGGAACCATCGAACGTCTGGCGTTCGAGTCCCAGAGCTGTGCCGTGAGCCAAGCGGTTGCGAGCATCCTCACCGAGCACCTCGAGGGGATGCGCCTGGCGGAGGTCGCCGAGCTGAACGCCATCGAAACCCTGCTCGACGGGCAGTTCCCGCCGCTACGCCGGGACTGTGTCGTCGGGCCCGAGGACGTGATACGCGAGGCCGCACGCGAGTACGTTGACCGGCGGACGAGTACGACCCCCTGACGGCAACAGATATGGATTCAGGTGACGCAGGCGAGAGCCAGAGAGCAGAGGGTATCGCCGACTCGCGGTCGGAGACGCTCCTGACGAACCTCGGCGAGTTCGCGGCACGACGTCCGCTCGTCGTCGTCGGAGCCGTTCTCGCGGTCGTCGTTATCGCCGCGGGAAGCGCTGCCGTGGGCGTCCAGATGAGCATGGGGATGGAGCTGTATATCGACGACAACTCCGACCCCGCACAGGACTGGGACGAAATCCAGACGGATTTCGACAGGGGGAATGTCGTCTTCGTCGTCGTCGAATCTGAGAGCCTGTACGACCCTGAGACAATCGCTGCCGTCGACCGCCTCGACGATGCATATTCGGACCTCGGGGAGTTCAACCACGTCATCAGCCTCGCCGACGTGGTCCGCAGAGGACACGGCGGAACGCTCCCCGAGAGCAGTGCAGACACCGAAGCGGCCGTCGATAGCGTCGCGCGTGACAGCGATGGGGCCGCCGCGATGGTCGACCAGCTCCGTCCAGACTCGGAGACGACGGTCTTGATGCTCTCCTACGGCACCGCCGACGTGCCCAGTGAGTACGACCAGCTGCTTGGCTTCCTCCCAGGGACTGAAGCGGATGTCATCACTGACCGACTCGACGACCGCACCGAGACCGTCTCTCTCCCGCCTGAGACCGAGGTGACAGTGACGGGGTCCCCTGTCTTCGAGGAGGCGGCATTTGGCTTGATGCTTCCCGAGATGCTCAAGCTGTTCGCGCTTGCCTTTGGCGTCATTTTCGCGGTCGTGTTTCTCGTCATGCGGGGGCGCCTGACCCGGAGCTTTCGGGTCTTTCTCCCGGTAGGGACCGCGCTGCTCGCGCTCGTGTACATGGTCGGGGCGATGGGTGTCCTTGGCTACCAGTTCAACGCTATCATGCTGGGCGTGATGCCCATCGCACTCGGGCTAGGCATCGATTACGGACTGCAGGTCCAGACACGATACGTCGAGGAGCGGCGGAACGGACACGAGCCCGTAGCCGCCGCTGGCATCACGGCCAGAACGACCGGGCGAGTACTCTTTCTGGCGATGGGTACGACGGTCGTCGGACTCGGAGCCCTGCTCGCCTCGCCGGTCCCACCGGTCCGCCAGTTTGGGGTGACTGCCTCGGTCAGCGTGGTCGCGGCGATGGTGCTGTCGCTCACGTTTTTGCTCTCGGTGCTGGTCTGGCTCGACGACGGCGAGGCGACCGGTAACGACTCGTCCGGAGACCCGGGGAGCACAGGTTACGCGAGCGCGGAAGACGCGGACGCAAGCGGCGTGATAGAGACGGCAGCGGGCGTACTGGCGACAGCAATCACTGCCCGGCCGCTTCTCGTTGTGCTGATTGTAGTAGCCGGCGTCGCAGGCGGTGCCACAGCGTATCCACAGGTCGACACGACCCAAGAGATGCTCGATTACTGGCCGGACATCCAGGAGAAAGAGGACATCGAAGAACTCCAGGCAGTTGCGGACAGCCCCAAGGTCATGTACACCATCGTCGAGACAGAAGCGCCGTATTCGGCCGAGACGCTGGGGGATGTTGCTACATTCCAGTCGAGGATGACCGACCACCCCGACGTCAACGCCGCGATGAGCCCGGCGGTCGCTCTGGAAATGAGCCACGGCGGCGAGATTCCGGACGATGCTGACACCATCCGGGCGACACTTGAGGAGGCTGAAACAGATTCGCTCTTGCCGCTGACCGAACGAGCGTCACATCCCGACCGGCTGCTCGTGACCTTCTATCTCGACGAAGTCGAGGGTGAACAGACCCGTGCACTCATCGAGGACACCGAGACTACGGCAGCGAAGACACTTCCCGAGGGGACCCGAGCCGCGGTTACCGGAAAGCCAGTGTTGAACCGGAACGTCATCGAGAACGTCACCGAGGGCCTATCGACGATGACGTTTCTCAGCTTCTCGCTGGCAGTCGTTTTCCTCGCACTCGCCCTCCGGTCCGTTCGGCAGTCGCTGCTGTTGGTGTTGAGTGTCGCCGGGAGTGCGGTGCTTCTCGTCGCCGGCGGCATGACCCTCTTCGGAGTCCCCTGGAACCCACTGACCGTCGCCACGGCCTCTATCGTCCTCGGTGTGGGCGTCGACTACGGACTCCACGTCCACCAGCGGTTTCGAGAGGAACGGACCGTCCACGGCGCGGACCCGGCTACAGCTATCCACACCGCGATGGCGACGCTGTCGCGCCCAGTGCTCGGCTCGGGGCTGACGACGATGCTCGGATTCGGTGTGCTAACCGTCTCCGGGTTTCCGGTCCTGTCGAATTTCGGGAAAGCGATACTCATGGCGATGGGGTTCGCCCTGATTATGACGTTCACGCTGTTGCCAGCGGTCTCGACGCTCTATGCACGGGTCGGAAATGGCCGTTGTTCCTGACCGCAGATATGACGAGACCGGGTAGAGTCGTCGCCCCTGCGGTACACAGCTCGGCCCAACTGGTGGTTTCGAGTCGCGTACCAGTATATGTAAATTTACGCCAGCGCTAGACCTGAGCAGTGACCGGAATACGCTGGCTCTACGAGAGTGACCTGCCACGTCGCTTGCTTTTGGCGCTGGCCGTACTCGGGGTCGTCGTCGTCGCTGGCGCGTTCCTCGCGGACGCAGGAGACGCTAAACCGGAGCCGGTCCCGTTCGAGCAGGCGACCACCTTCAGTATGCCAAACGAGGACCGGCTCGCGCTCGAAGAGCGCGGCCTCTCGGTCCCGCGCGTCGAGGTGTTTTACTCACAGTACAACTACGTCGTCGGTTATGAGGGGCTCGCCCGGGCAATCGACACGCTCCAACGACCACAGCACGACCAGCAGTTCGGCCAACCGCTCGCCATCTACGTCTCGGACTACGCAGGAACTGACGCGAGCGTGACCGAAGACGGCTACCTCGCCGTCGAGAGCGACCCGGGATGGGTGAGCGCCGACGAGGCCTGGTTCGTTTACAACAGCAGTGCCCGGACGACCGTAAGCGATACTGTCGTCCCGTTTTCGACGGCTGCGGCGGCCGACTCGTTTGCCAGCCGCCATGGCGGTGAAGTCGTCGGCTGGTCGACGGTAAAATCAGCCGATATCGAAATCGCCGACGCGACCGCCGTCCGCGAACTGGTCCCAGAGTTACGAGCGTCTGCCGACGAGCGGACGGCAGCCGTGCAGGGTCTCCTCGACAGAGACGTGAGCACAGTTGTCGGTGAGGACGCCCCGACGGTCCAGGCCGCAATCGACGCGGCACCAGCGAATTCGACTGTCGTCGTCCCGAACGGGACATACAGCGAACATCTCGTCGTCGACAAGCCGCTCACCCTCCGTGGGTCGGCCACGATACGGGGCAACGGCACCGGAACAGTCGTTCACGTGACAAGCGACAGGGTCGCGGTCGCCGGACTCTCGGTTAGGGGAATCGGCGACCAGACGCAGGCCGACGACGCGTCCGGGGATGGCGAGTGGGACGACGTGATTGACGTGAGCTACGGCCACAGCGACGCCGGCATCCGCGTCTCGAACGCCTCGGAGGTCTACGTCCGTAACGTCAGTATCGATACGCCGACGAGCGGTATCCTGTTGAGAGATTCTACAGGCAGCGTCGTCGACGGCCTCCGGGTCAACGGCACCGAGAACCCCTTCGACGGGTTCATGGGTGTCCTCTCGATTCGTTCGCCGGTGGTCGTCCAGAACTCGACGTTCGACGGCGGCCGCGACGGTATCTACCTGCACCGGGCTCACGAAACCGTGGTCCGAAACAGTACGTTCCGTGAAAACCGGTTTGGCGTCCACTTCATGTACACCTCTGACACGCTGATTGCCGACAACGTCGCCAGACGACAGACAGCGGCCGGCATCACAATCATGACGAGTCCTGCTCGCAACGCACTCGTCGGCAACGACGTGCGATACACGAGCGACGGACTCATCCCCGGCGGCGCTCGAACCTACGTCGCAGAGAACGTCCTCGCGTACAACGAACGCGGCATCATGGCGGGGTCGCGGCAGTCTCTCTACGAGCACAACGTCCTCTACGGAAACGGCGTCGGGATGCGTGCGGGGTCGATTCTCCCGTCGAACGTGGTCCGGGAGAACGACTTCGTCGCAAACGAGGAACACGCGAAAGCCGGCATCGGTCCACTGCGTATCTGGACTGACGACGGTACTGGAAACTACTGGGAAGGCGCATACGGAGACCGGAGTGGCGACTCACTCGACCGGTCGTACTCGCCGACTAACCCGACCGAGAAAGAACTCCACCGCCTCGACGGTACCGTCACCCTCGCGGAGTCACCCGCCGCCAGAGCACTCGCCGAGATTCGGTCTACGTCTCCGGGTCTCCGCCGGGGCAGTATCGTCGACGTTGCGCCCCGTGCCGACGCATATGCACCCGAGACAATCGACGCGATAGCGAACCACGAGGAATCAGACCTCTCTGGCACTCTCTCGAAAGGTGACGAGAATGAGTGACGAGCACGTTCTCTCTGCAGACGATATCTCACACTCGTTTGGCGGTGTCGAAGTCCTCGAAGCAATTTCCCTGTCGGTCGAACGCGGGAGCGTTACGGCGCTCGTCGGCCCGAACGGGTCGGGCAAGACGACACTTTTGCGAGTCCTCGCCGGTATCCTCTCGCCTACTGAGGGAACGGTCTCCTATCACGGCCCAGAGGCCGAGCGTGAAATCGGCTACATGCCACAGCAGCCGTCGTTCCGTCCCGGGTTCACCGCGGCCGAGACGCTCGCATTTTACACCTCGCTCGTCGATGGCGACCCCGAGTCACTGCTCGACCGGGTCGGGCTGGCGCAGGCGCGCAACCGACGCGTCGAGGCGCTCTCGGGCGGGATGCGACGGCTGCTCGGCATTGCGCAGGCGACGGTCGGCGACCCGCCGGTGACCATCCTCGATGAACCCGGAAGCGGCCTGGACCCGGGGATGCGCCAGCAGACCTTCGAGGTCGTCGCGAACCTGGCAAGTGAGGGAACTGCGGTACTACTCAGTACCCACGACATGACCCTCGCCGCAGAGTTTGCCGACCAGATTGCCCTCATCGAGCGCGGTGCTGTCGTCGAGACCGGCACGCCACAACAACTGCTCGACACGTACGAGTGTGAATCACTGCAGACGCTGTTCGAGACGGCCTTCGAGACAGACACAGCGGTCGACGTAGCGGGTGAGACAGCATGAGCACGCGAAAAGCGGTACAGACACTCGTGGTCCGCGAGCTCGTGACACTCGCCCGGTCACGGGCGTACTACGGACTGATTGCCGGCGTGTTCCTCGTGTCCGTCGGCGTGTTGTTCGCTGGTGGTGGTGCCGAAGCGGGATACGTGCCCGCTGCCGTCGACCTGCTGTTACCCTTCGAGTTACTCGTTCCGGCCGTGGCAGTTGCCCTCGGTTACCGGACCGTCACGGATGATGCACAGCGAGGCGAACTCGACGTACTGAAGACGTATCCGGTTCCGCCGTGGGCGTACGTTCTGGGAGTCTACGCCGGGCGTGCCCTCGCGCTGTGTGCCGCGCTGGTGGGTCCGCTTGCGCTTATCGGCCTCTATCTCAGTACACAGTCGCCCCCGGACCCCGCGACACTCGCCACACACCAGGGTATCGATTCGCCGGCACTGTTCGTCCGTTTCGGTGCCCTCACACTGGTGTACGGCCTGGTGACACTCGCACTGGCGACGGCAGTGTCGGCACTCGCGTGGTCACGCCGGACCGCTATCGTGCTCGCAGTCGTTGCCTTGACGGTCGTAGTGGCTGGTATCGACCTTGTGTTGCTCCGTGGGTTCGGGACCGGCTGGATTGCCGACCAGCAGCTGACGACGCTGCTTGCGGCGTCGCCGGCCAGCGCGTATCGGGGACTCGTGTTCGAGACAGTCCTCTATGCGGCCTTTGACACCGAGACCGGCTACGCGGCTCCCGGAGCCAGCGCTATCGGGCTTTTCGTCTGGTTCGCTCTGACAGTCGGAGTGACGGTCGCGGGTGTCTCACGGGCGAACTGAATCAGCACCAGCCCACGTCTCCGTTCGAGAGATGGACCAGATGAGATAATTGATACCAGCTGCTAGGTCAACCCATGAGGTACCGACCAGAACTGGGTCGCATCCACCGCCGGCGGCTGTTGTCGGGCATCGCTGGGGCAGGGGTCGCTGCAATCGCTGGCTGTCTCGGAGACGAGACGGACGTACCCGAGGCCCGAGCGATAGAGCAGGGCCAGTCGTGTGATAACTGCGATATGACAATCACGGCTCAGCCGGGGCCCGCAGGGCAGGCGTATTATCTCGACAACCCACCGGCTGCCCTGCCTGACGGCCGTGGCGACGGAATAGCGCGGTTTTGTAGCTCGTGGTGTACGTACACCTACGTGTTAGAACACGACAGCGAACCGGCCGGCGTCTACACGACCGATTACTCCGCTGTCGAGTACGACATCCGTGATGACGGCGGGACGCCTGTTCTGAGCGCACATCTCGACGCAGCAGACTTTGCTAAGGCGGACTCGCTCACCTACGTCGTCGGCAGCGACGTCCAGGGCGCGATGGGTGGCTCGCTCGTCGGTTTCAGCGAAGAGAGTGACGCCGAAACATTTACTGATACCTACGGGGGTTCACTCACGACCCACAGCGACATCACGCTCGAAACGGTCCGAACCCTCTGAGCGTCTCTCGGCCGCGGTTCGCCGGGCTATCGACGCGCTCGACAGACGAACGTCTCGGTCCGACTGACTGCGTGGTCGACGGTGAAGCCAGCCTCGGTCAGCGCGGAGACCGCGTGTCCGAGGTCGTGGCGCTCTCCCAGCGGTGGGCCTGCTGTTTCGCTCCCGTCTGCACTCCAGTCGACTGTTACCAGCCGACCGCCGGGCCGGAGGACACGGGCGAGTTCAGCCATGCTGTCGGCCCCCGAAAACTCGTGGTAGGTCATCGTCGAGAACGCTGCGTCGAGCCCATCGTCGTCGAGAGGCATGTCTTCGACAGAAGCGTTCAGCGGCCGCACGTTCGCTGGTCGGCCCTTCTCCTCGTAGTACTCGTGCATCTCGCTCTGTACGTCGACGGCGTAGACCGTATCCGCGTGGGGCGCGACGACATCGGTATAGAATCCGGTTCCGCTGCCGAGGTCTGCGACTGTCGTCTCCTCGTTTGGTGCGACCAGCGTCAACAGCTCCTCGCGCGAACACCAGCGATACCGCTGCTCGTCTTCGAGGTTCCCTGCCTTCTCGGCGTCAAACGTGTGAAAGCCCATAACGACAGGTGGGGCGGCGACAGTAAAACGGTACCGTCGACAGCGGGTCCCCTCCGAGCCGGTGGGTTAGACCGGTCGCAGAAACATGACATTCACCCGTCCGACGGCATCGAAATCGCGGAGCTGGTAGACGAGTTCGCGTACCCGCGAGGCGGGCCCAGAACAGAACACCGTTTCGAGACACCAGTCCCCACGGTGCATATGCTGTGTCGTGCTGATGACCTCCTCGAAGTCGTGCTGGACGGTGTGTAGCTCCTCGATGACGAGGGTGTGTTCGTAATCGAAGGCAACTGCAGCGACGGCGTCACCCTCGATTTCCTCGAGGCGGGTGTGGCGTTCGATGTACTCCTGCATAGCTTCCCGAACCGCTCGGGACCGCGAGTCAAGTCCCTGCGTCTCCCACGTCTCGTCGAAGGCATCGAGTACGTCCTCGGGAACGTTGAGGCTAGTTCGCATACGTCGACTTGGCAGGGCACCAACTTAGGCGTCTGTTATTACGATCTCTCGATAGCGAAATAAGATAACGTGTTTACACGCTCCTCGGCGATAGCAACTCGATGAGTGAGACTCGGTATCGTGGGTCGCTACAAAAACCCGTGGTCGGATATTACATCTACAAGGCGACCAAGGCGGTCGAGTTCTACCGACCGATAATGTACCTCTTCTTTCTTGCACAGGGGCTCACGTTCACACAGATTGCCGTCCTAGAGACAATCTATAACCTCACGACACTTCTGGGAGAGGTTCCGACCGGCTACGTCGGCGACCGAGTCGGCCGCCGAAACAGCCTGCTCATCGGGACTGTGATGATTTCGCTCACGCTATGTGGCATCGGCCTCGCCAACTCGTTTGCCGCTCTCGCCGTACTCTATGTCTGCTGGTCTGCGGGGTACAACTTCCGGTCGGGGAGCGAGGACGCCTGGCTGTACGACACGCTTACCGACGACCTGTCGGAAGACGAGTTCGCCCGCGTCCGCGGCCGCGGGGAGTCTGCCTCACTCGCGGTCGGTGCTGGTGCAGCAGTCGTCGGTGGCTATCTCGGTAGCATCGACCTCTCCTATCCCTGGTTCGTGGCCGCTGGCGTCACCGGCCTGGGTACCGTTGTCTTGCTCACCCTGGACGAACCAGATACCTACAAGAAAAGCGACGCCGATAGCTTGGGTCTCCGCCAGACCCTCGGCATCGTCACGGACGTTCTCTCACAGCGAAACATCCGCGCGTTTATTCTCTATTATTACGTCCTCTACGCGGCGGTGACCTACCTGGTCTTTGTCTTCCTCCAGCCGATTTTCGAGACGGTGGTTGTGGATATCGGCGTCTCGCCGGGACGCGTCGAGTCACTGCTCGGGTGGTTCTACGCCGCCTACAGCCTGATTGGCGCAGTCATAAGCTACTACACCGGGGCGATAAAGGACCGACTCGGCATCCGGGCGTGGTTTCTCGTCTTGCCTTTCGTTCTCGGGGTTGCACTGGCCGCCATGTACGTCGTCCCGGTCCTTGCGCTCCCGACATTTCTGCTCGTGCGCGGTCTCTCCGATGTCACGCGGTCGTTTGCCGGCCAGTACGTCAACGACCGCGTGGACACGCTCGGACGGGCGACTGTCTTGAGCGCGATGGCGATGGTCAGCGGCCTCGCAGTCATCCCGTTTCAGCTCGGGAGTGGTCTCATCTCGGATGCCGTCTCACCGCTGTTTGCGGTGGCAGTCGGCGGGGGGGCACTCGTCGTTGGCTCCCTCCTGATTTTTCTCTGGGAGTCTCCGGTAGCCGGGACTGCTGCTCCGTGAGTGGCCGCATTCGTTTACTTCGGACCTCAACCCTGCATATGCAGAGAAATGTAGATTGTCTCCTCGGGTGAACACAGAACTGTCATGTCGACCTCGAAAATCACCGGCACAAACGTGTTGGCTTTCATCAAGAGCACGGGAGAGGTATCGCCAGTCTTCGCGAACAAAGCACGAGAGATATTCGCTGACCACGGAATTTCGGACCCGACAGAAGACGAGTGGTACGACGCCGACGATTACCTGGACGCACTATTTGCATTCGTAGACGAGGTCGGAGAGATGTCGGTTCAGCAGGCTGGTCGCGAGATGGTTCGGGTGAACGAGCCGATTATGGAAACGGATTCTATCGACGACGGAATGGAGACGTTTGCAGCACAACACAAGGGAACCCACAAGAACTGGGACTACGAGTCAGACGGCCGAGTCGAGTACGAGCAAATCAGTCCAACAGCATACCGAATTTCGACAACCGGCGGATACAGACATCCCGAGGCCCTGTTGCGGGGTGCATCGCAGGAAGTCGTCATCCAGACCAGTGACGCGAGCCACGTCGATATCGAGGAAACAGAGCCACAACCTGACGAAGTTCACGCGTTTGAGCTGCACTGGTAGCCAAACAGTCAGACGGGGTTACTCTGCGTGTTGGTCCGGGGGCGTGCCAACTGTCTCGCTCAGAATCTGTTGGAGGCCCCTGTGCAGCAAGGCTGCTGCCGACTGACGAGAAATGTTGAGCCGTGAAGCGATGTCTTCCTGTGTCGCGGCCTGTGGATACTCGAAGTAACCCGCGTCGAGTGCGTTCTCCAGAGCGGCCCGCTGTCTCTCAGTCAGGCCGTACTCGTGTCGTTCAGAGTCTGGAACAGTCTGGAGCCGGTGAAGTTCGGGCGGAAGCCCAATCTCATCACAGCGGTCACAGAACGTTCCGAACGAGTCCCGGTCAACGAAACTCAACTCGACCATCCACTCGCCGTCGGCAAGCGTATAGCAACGATGCGGGATTCCGTCGTTGTCGACGACTGCGCTGTGTGCTCTGATGTCTGGGAGGTCGGGCGAGTACTCGAGAATGTACCGGTGTCGACCCGCAACGGGACCGAACTGTTCGAACTCACAGACGGTTTCGTCCCACTCGAGCAAGCTGGCGAACTCGTCGGGTGTCTCGGTTGCAACCTCGATATGTACCTGGAGATGGTCCGGGGTTGCCTTCCCCCAATCGACAATCTCGATTCGCTCGTTTGGTCGCTCTTCCCGTGTCGGTCCGAGTATCCGCCCGTCGAGCGAGACTGTCGGTTGAATCACAATATTATATTTATAATAGAGCGTGTCATAGAAAGCCTCACAATGGAGGCTGCAGGGTGCAAAATGTGTGTCCAGCACAAGTGCAACCCTGCAAGACGTAGCTTCGGTTGACGACTTCTTGAATGTCGCGGCTACGGAGACAGCACCGCTGTTCGAGTACTTGGAGTTTGAGTTTCTGCTGGAGTACGACGTGTTCGCCCCCTCGAAGCGGGGGCGAACACGAGTACACAAGCCACCAGAACTCTTTCGAGGCTTCCTGCACTGCTACTACAAAGGCATCTACGGCACACGTCCAGTCACACGCGAACTCCGAAATACACTGACTTGGCTGTCCTGTGGCTTTGAAAAACCGCCGTCACGA
>NZ_FNFC01000023.1 GCF_900100385.1 Halovenus aranensis | reverse complement strand
GTCGAACGAGTGGTAGAACGTGGTTGGATCAGGCGGCGCGTCCGGGTTAATGCCGAGGCGGTCGCAGACCGCTGGCATGAGACTTAGCCGATCGACGAGTTCGGCGTAGGTGTGGCCCTCCTCCTTTCGAATACAGTGAGCAACGATGTGGGCCTCGCGGGCAAGCCCGCCCGAGTCGGGCTTGCCCGCTCGGTTTCCCAACGCTTGTTTGGCTACACGTAGTGCTGTCTCAACGAGGTCGAGCAAAGCGACGCCCATAATCGCCTTCTCGACCTCATCTTCTCAAACTCGTTACGGAGTGATCCTGTCGCCGTCTTCCATTTTCAATAGAGCAATTCGAGCGAATCTTAAGCACTCCCTGAAGGAAGCCATCTACAACCTTCTCTCGTGGGTTCGAGACAACGATGATCGTGGCGTCGATGACCTCATGGAAGACATCGACCACCTGTTCGTTCATTCAACAGCCGACGCTAGCGTGCAAAGCTGAGTCTACTTCTTACGCCGGTTAGGAAGTACTGACTTGCTGTACAATCAGAACGGTCTTTATTTTTTGAGGAACAGAGCACACTGTAAATCTGGTCCGACTGATTCCAATGACGGTACCAGCGTTTATTTTCTACCCACCGCGAACCTACGCGAACGAGAAAGCAAGTTGACAGCGAAGACAAAAACAACTGGTCACGACACTCGAAAACGCCCGATACCGGCTTGAGAACAACGAAAATATCGATAGCGTCCGGTCTTGACAATCAAGAAGGTATGCCCGCAAGATCCTTTCGAATATCTTCTGTCCGAGGCATCGGACGTGGCAAAATTCGAGAATGCGAAGGCAGATTTACAGCGCGAGCAACCAGAAGACGTTGATGTGCCGTCGGTACAGTTTACTGTCGACCTCGGTCACGCACTGAACCCTCTCGCTATGCTCGATGCAGCTGGATGTCCAGGACACGTCCACCTTCACGGTCTGTCCCCATAACGGAGACTGACCAGCTCCAGAATGTCCGAAACAAGTACGGGATTGACGAAGATGCGCTGCGTGGCCTTGGGGAACCACTCGGAGAGATGCCACATCTCTCACCACAGGACGGTCACCATGATCTGGGAAGAATGGTTGACGCTCTAGATTCATCGGGCTACAGTGGTCCCGTCGTCTTGGAACTCGCTCCACCCTTCCGGACGCCAGAGGCCCTGAGGCAGACTATCGATGCTCTACGTACTGGTGGTTGGTGGATTCTACACCGTAAGATTGCTTTGACAGCTGATTCGACGTAAGCAACTATCTACAACGGATTCGCGTGATCGAAGCTACCGGCATTAATATCAGAAAGCACGTCATATGACTGTTCACGGAGTATTGATTTCGCCGACAGTCGCATTGAGACTCCAAATATATGTAAGTACTGACAACCGGCTGTCCTACCAGTTCAAACAAAATTTCTAAGCGGCGTACAAAGTAGATTGGAACGAGTCGGTTATTGGCAAACCGTCCTACTGATTGGTAGAAACCACTGGGTTAGAGTATGATCACAACCCAGGAAACGTTGGCTGCAAGAAAGGCTGGGAAGACGTATTGGAGAATTCCTGACCTGAATCAAAGCCTGTCCTTGATAACGGAGTGCACCGATTCCACGGCTTTCTTCCGGTATTTGTAACCGATTATCGGCTGCATCTCAATCTGTAATCCTCCCTCTCTAGCTAACTTGTTCACGACATTAGAGTCAGACACGCCTTTCCAACGCATATCGCTGTGACGCCATCTGAATTCGTATCTATCTCTGATTCGGCTATCCATCTCTTCTGCAACACGCTTTCTGAAACTTTCGTCTATCGCTCCTCCGGTACCTGTGTAGCCCTTGCTCTGGACGTGGAAAGAAACAACCAGATCGTAAGTCCGGTCTGAGATCTGGTCCAACCCTGGGTAGCAGCCTGAGGTCAGCCCTGGTTTGGAGACGTGCCAGCGAGCGAAACTATTCGGGTTGAACCCGTGAAGAGCCCAAAGGCTGCAGTCAAAACCGCTATTCTGTAGCTTTCTGTAGAGACGGATTGCGGCGTCATCGGTTCCGAACTCTGTGTCTCCGCCGTGAGGAGCATATACAAGAATCTGGCTTTGCTTGAGGTCGTCCCATACAGTTTCGGCTAAATCACCGGTACGCCGAGCTTTCATGTAAGATTCGCCAGGGATTTGCTTCCGGACAGTTACCTCAGCATGGTGTTCCAGACCGGTACTGTCTCTAGTCTTCTCAGACACCCTGAGAGGATATTCATCTTTCTCGTGGATCTCTCTCACACGGCAGCACAGAGCCTTTTCTCCATCTTCGATACGTACGTGGTCGTTGGCGGAGACACCAAGTCGAGAAGCACAACGTGGAGAGAGACTGCAAGCCCACCTTTTCTCTCTCACGGCATCTTGGCCGCTTCTCGGCTTGAACACTTTGACCGAGACCATTTTGTTACAAAAATATTTGACTCGGTTTTAAATGTTGCCAATAAATTCACCACCACGTTCTAACAACTGTCTCAGTTCAAACGAAGGAAAACACAACATCGCTTAATTAACACTTGGCATCTTACATGGCGTTTCTGATAGATTTCATATTAGTAGTCACTTGTCGTGATACGTGATTCCTCTGTACTGAGCGCTCCTTGAACTCAATAATGAGGGTTGCGAACGATTTTAGAACCCCACGAGCTATTCTCTCATCTCTTCGATCTCATCGACACCATCGAAATTTTCACAAGTAGGGTCAACAACTAGATCAAAGCGCTCTAAGATATCTTCCCCAATCAGAAAATTACCTCCAAAATCAGTCCTGTCCTTTACATTTACCTCGGTAATTAGTCTTGCCTCGTCAACATTCAAAATATCAATACACACCTCAAAAGTATCCCGTTTTTCACTGTCCTCATTAACCACAGTCTTGGTATTTCCTTTATAACTACTTTCTCCTATCGAGGCCAATGCTAATTCACCTATGTTGCTCCTGTTAGCTGCGGTATCCACTTTCGCCCGGGTTCTGTAGGTATCTTCAGTACCTGTGATAATCACTGGTTCATATTTTGTTACTACTTTCTTGACTGATCTAGATCTCTAACTTCCATAAAATGACTTTTTATTATGATTATTTAAATCATTCCATTCAAACAGACTGATTTGAGTTATGACAGGAACCTATTAATTACAGTAAACATATCTCCTCGTACCGACTGCAACTATTCGGGTTGACCGAGACCGTACAGTTTCCACGTAGCAAGTTTCGTTGTGATTGTCTCCCGGATGTAGACATCATTCATATTGGGATTTGCGTCGATGAATCGTTTTTCGCTCTGTCTTCGAACGCTGTTATGAAACAGTGGTCAGAGCCATTCGTCCTCACTGTGTTGTGATTTCGGGATATGTTCGTAGTATATGACGCTAGTACGACAGTACCCACAACACTCGGTGTCTCCGGGACAACCCGGATGGCAGCCCGACAGGCAATCAGGGTGTACGATTGCGATATCTTGGGCAAAATTCTCTGCCAAGTCATGGTAGCGGTCGCAATCTTCCCAGAACCTAGAGGCGGCACTCGACGTGTGCTGGCGCTCCGTGTCCCCAGGACAGTGAGATTTTCGTTCAGTCATGGTTGGGTGTCAGTGACCAGAACAGACACCCAACGGCGCAAGTGCGCCGGCGACGCCCGCAAGACATCCAAGATCCGATATCAGCCAGCGATCTGGAAACGGATTCCCTGACTGAGAGACGCATCCCTATCTCACGGGGCGGTGCCGTTCTGGTCTGTAAAACCCAAACCGGGACCAGGAAGACCCATACAAATCCATTCCCGGCAAAGAAGTGTAAATTTGACGTACAAAGTTGCGTAGATCCGAGGTATAATGGAACAGCTGGCAGACCCCTCTTAATTTCGTGAGAGTTGGTGCTGGGAGTTGCAGTGGACTACGACGTTCACTGGTCGGCGCGACACATCTACCTCAGGCAAATCAAGGTACTGAATTGTAACTAGAACTACATGATTGCGGCAATAGATATATAACCGGACCAACACTCGTAGTTGCATATGGGTGATTCCGATTTCAAAATTCCAAATGATGACGATGTATCACCTGCTGACATCCGTCCAGATGCAGACCTCACCGGTGCCAATCTCTCTAAAGCGCTCCTCACTGGGGCCAACCTTGCCAGAGCAGATCTCTCAGAGGCGATCCTCACTCGTGCCAGTCTTCGTGAGGCCAACCTAGTTGAAGCAGACCTCTCAGACGCTAATCTCGACCGCGCTGTTCTCAACGAGGCCGACCTCACCGAGGTCAACCTATCAAACGCGAGTCTCATTAAGACGAAACTGGTCGGTGCAAATCTTTCCAATGCTAACCTTACATACGCCCGCTGCCCCGCGGCCGATGTCTCTGACGCTGAACTTACCGGGGCCAACGTCTCAGAAGCCGTCCTGTTGGACACGAAGTAAAGACCTCTATTAACCAACTGTCTAGCAATATTAAGTATGTCGGCTAGAATATCAACAGCAGAGGAGTACTAGCACCGGGGTCAGCAAACCACTGGATTATGCTACCTAGCAAAACGGCTGTTCCGACAAAAATCATGACTGAGATACCTGATGCTCCGGACGAATTTGAATCAGAAGAAGAACTCAAACAATGTATTTACCGGCTTCACAATCATCTCAACAACTTGGAAGAAAAGCCGGAAGAATCCAAGACCAGCAAACGGGAAATGAAAAAAGAGTTAAACCAAATTGAAGACAAAATCACAGCTAGTACTGACGAACTGGAAGAGATTCATACCGCTTTAGAGGGGGTTATCAAGAGCTTAGAAAGTATTGAACTCCACGGTAAGCCCAACACTGACGAGCTGCAAGAAAATCTTCGTAACCCCAATTTCGGAGGAAACTAACCTCCTGGATTTGGCAAAGACGAGTTCAGTATGCACACTTGCTGAGCAGGTAGTTCTTTTCCAGAAGTCCTGAAACCTCCTGTCTTGTGAACCATTCTGTGACAGTCTAACGATGACTAAACTCGGCATCGGATGTATTTTCACGAACCGTCAAGAAGCCGCGTCCCAGTTTGTGCGGGGAGGCCACACTCTTCAACACGAGAAATCACACGGTTGATATCGTATTCCACCCGCCGGAGTTCGACTTCGTCAGTGGCAGTATCGAGAACCGCGTACGCAGCACGCTCGTCGCCGTCACGAGGCTGGCCGACACTCCCCGGATTCACAATAAGCCGGTCGTCAATCGTCGCCTTATGCTGAATATGGGTGTGACCGAGTACAATTCCATCGTGATCATCAAGATAGGGTCGCATCTTCGGGAAATGTGCCGGACGTACGTAGGTACCGAGCTGGTTTGGATCCGGATGGCTATGCGCCAATCGATAGGCGTCGTCTGCGAACTCCGTCCGTTCTGGGAGGTCAGCAAGCCACTCTCGCTGCGCGTCACTCAGCTCTTGTTGGGCGAGTTCAAGCCCAGCGTGGGCCATATCGTTGTTCTCATACCGATGTGGTGTCTCGACATTGCGGTCATGGTTTCCCTGCACGACGAGCGAACTGACGGCTCGAACACGCTCAAGACACTCGCGTGGCCACGGATTGTATCCAACGACATCGCCCGCACAGATAATATCGTCGACGGGCGGCATATCTTCCAAGACGGCTTCAAGGGCTGGCAGGTTCGCGTGGATATCGGAAATCAATCTGACTCGCATACAGTTTCTTTGGAAACCACTGTTAAAATGCGGTTGGTTGACCTACTCCCGGTACTGAGAGAAGACGCGTGCTGCTTGTCGAACTAGTGCTTCATGTGGGTCAACGAGGTTCCGACGTTTCGCAACCTGTTCGAACGCTGCTTCTAATTCGACGTGTTCGTAGAGTGCGAGCGCCGTCGCAGCTACCGCTGGACTGCGTGAGGGTCCCGCAGAACAATGAACGAGAGTGTTGTCTCCAGTCTTGAGACCAGACAAAACATGGGTGACGGCTCGTTCAAATTTCTGCTGGTCGTTACGAGGG
Source organism: Halovenus aranensis (assembly GCF_900100385.1). Classification (GTDB taxonomy): domain Archaea; phylum Halobacteriota; class Halobacteria; order Halobacteriales; family Haloarculaceae; genus Halovenus; species Halovenus aranensis. Next base: position 11,806 of record NZ_FNFC01000023.1, on the reverse strand, counting down.
CCATCCATCACAGGTACATTTTTAACAATTAGATCAGAGGGAAACCTACCATCTGGGTCACTGTGTGTCAGTGAGACAATAATCGCGATGTTATGCTCACGGATGAGCGCCTCATCACCGGCATCCTCAACCGTCCCAACAAACAATCCGTCTGCAACCTCGTCCATCTCCTCTGATCACTCCTCACTGAGTTCATACACAACTTCAACGCCTTCAGAGACAGTAATTGGCGCTGGATGGAGATCTGTGTCGGGACTCGAAGCCAGCGCCTCGTCGACAATACTTTCAATCCCAGTACTCACGTCTTTCGTCGTTGCTTCTTGAAGCTCGGCCACGGCCAGACCCTCGGCAGCAGCCATTTGTTCAGCTTTCTCGCGAGCACGCTCCATTGCCGAATTGATAGCTTTGTTCTGGAGTTCTCGACGCTTGTCCTCATGGAACTGAAACTGTACGGTCTGTATCTGGCCGCCGGCGTTTGTCACATCGACCACAACCGACTCGGCATTTTCCGGGAGGCAATCGATATGGAGTTGTTCGGTTGCCTGGACCGGAGCATCAGTGACGGGGTCAAACATCTCATCAGTATCCTGCACCTGTAGGTCGACAGTCCTAATTTGGTCGGTCGACACATCAGTTATCGACTCTCGGAGGGAGGACGCTCGATCTTTTGCGGTGGTTCGTGCATCACTAGCGGATTGGCCTTCGCCAACTGCAAATGCCTCTACCGTTGCTAAGTCAGGTACTGCCTCGCATCGACCGACAGCATCGACAGTAATAATCCGAGATGCCATATGCAAACTAATCTTCTCAAACAGTATCAATTTTCGTCAGACATTTTGGCAATTCGACTCTGGAGATGGGTTGAGGCCATCTTTTTGAAACTGCCAGTCAGAGGTTTCAAACGTACATGGCGGACACACCGGATTCTAAGCGGCAGACTGTCGTTTCGGTTCAACTGGCTCTGTAACAAGGATTGGATGGCTAACCATCGAATAAGCAGTCGGCCGGTACAGCAACTGAGATATTTGTTCGCTCTTGACCGATTCGGGGAGTAGTCCTTCCATCGATACGCCGATAGCACAGACGGTGGCGAAATATTTGTGTGCAACTGAGCTGTACCCACTGGATAGGCCTTTGATGCCTCGGCTAACAATACGATACCATGACAGGCACCGATAACCCAGTCCGTCAATTCAGAGAGTTCTACCGCCGTGTTGAATCGGTGTCATCAGAGGTAGATAACGATTCTCTGCAGAAGCGGTCAATCATCATAGATTGGGAGGCTCTCGCTGAGTTTAATGCTGATCTAGCCGATTTATTGTTGGACCAACCTGACGCCACCATCGGATACGCTCGTGAGGCATTGATGATGCTGGGCACCGAACGTGCTCCCACCGGCGGACTGCCGCAATTTCGGATTCGGAATCTGCCCACGGATATGTCACCAGATGAGTTGGCAACTGTACAGTTAGGCCAGTTGGTCTCAATCTCAGGTATGGTGGTGGCAACGACTGATGTGCGGCCGGAACTCCTTACAATAGCTGCTGAGTGCCAACAATGCGGGGCAATCACGAAAGGGCGCTATTTCGGTTTGACGACGCCTAACATAGAGTGTTGTTGGTCATGTGGGCAGGACGAATACGTGCCAATAACCGCGGACTCCGAGTGCGTCGACACACAGCGTGCCCGTCTTCTAATTGATTCTGAAGGCGATACAGACTTGAAGACGGTTCATTTACGCATTGAAGACGATCTCCAACCGGTAACGCCGGGGACACGAGTGAGAGTGACTGGGATAGTCCGCCCGTGCCAGCGGACCGAGCTCAACCAACAGCCCTCGATCGATACACGATTTATAGACTGTTCTGATATTGTCCTGCAAGATGGGACTCCTGGGCGAGTTCCAACTGAAACAACGTGGACACTGGGAGACCTTGCAGCACAGCCCACGTACCTCACTGGCCTCGCCAATGCAGTCGCCCCATCTGTCCCCGGGTTCTGGCGAGCAAAACTCGCCCTCGCGCTCTTGTATGTCGAACCCACCCCATTCGGTTCACGGACATCTCAGGGTGGGCCGAATATCTTGCTGTTAGCTCCGGAGAGTAGTCATCGACGTCGGGTACTGGAAGCGTTCGGGGAACTCGATCGCGGTGTACAGTATCAGTCCCTAACTCAGACAGAGAGTCCACCGGTAGTAGCTCAGGTCCAAAAAAGAGCGTCGCGCTGGTGGGTCGAAACCGGACCGCTTGTGCAATCTTCCGGTAGCATTGCGGCCGTTGATGGGCTTGAACACGTTGCCGAAACCCAGCACCCACTCTTGCTCCCAGCACTCACAGAGACCCAGATTCGGCTTGCGAAGGCTGGCATAGAAATTTCGTTAAATACCTGTAATCAACTCGTCGCTACCGCAGCCCCAACGACAGAACCGCCTGAGAATCTTCGGAGTGCTGCTCCACTTGACCGTGATATAGTTGAAATATTCGACCTGCATCTATCTGACAGTGCGACCGCGACGACAATTCACTCCGAATTCACACGGGCTTGGACCGAGCATAATACTGTTGCAGCGTCGAGAGACGTAATCCATGATCGTCCAGACGTCGAAGTGTATCGGTCAGTTCTGACGCAGGCCCGATTACTGGCGCAACCCGAAATCGAGGATGCTGCTCAGGAACAACTTCACGAATCTGATTATGACCCAGAGGTGGTCGCCTGGGTGGCAACAGCGCTTACACGACTCTGTGGCCAACAGTGTGTGCGACCTATAGATATCGACATCGCGGAGCGTATTGCGTTGATAATATCTGCAGTTTGAGTTGAGCGTTCTTTCGCTGATTCAGATTAAATGTCTTATTCTTAGCAAAGTATATTTTGTTCGCCAAGTAAGCAAGACCCAGACATATTAACTAAGAGATAGCCATGTTGAGTCAAAGTGAAGAAGAATTCGTCGAATTTGTGCTGGAAGTTGGCAACAGAGTTCTAGACAAAGATACATTCAAGTTCATGATAGAGGAAGGTGTCCCCGTTGATGAGTTCGATGGCTTGTGTAGTGGTTATAATTTAGATGAAGTCGTGCAGAGTTTGGAAGAGAAGGAGTTAGCGTATACCGAGTCTCAGAAAGAGATAATCCGCACTACGAATGTTCCAGAGGAAGGAATTGAAAAGGTGAATTGGGAACATACAGAGTTCAAAAAAGTCGACCGCCGGTACATCTACTTTACAGCGGAACTAGAATCCCTATACAAGGAGTAAACAGTTGATCCAATTAACTGGGGAGCACCTCGGTTTCAAATGGTAGATCACCAGTATACCGATTTCACAAGAGACTGAGTGATACGTATTGAAAATAGTGAACAAAGCTGTCGCGTTTCGAGTATATAAAAGGTAGTGCTTCGAAAGAACCCACTCATCTGAATGAGGGAATAAAATTACGTTGCAGCAGCTGCAACAATTTCTCAGAGGGTTTTATCGATGTCAAACACGGAATTTGGCGTGTTAGTTACGGATGAACTCGTCGAGGAACTGAATGAGCTGACCGAGGAGTGTGTAGATCTGCAAGCAAGCCGTTCAGAGGTTGTCGAGGCGATTCTGACGGCGTACTTCCAGAGTGACGTTGATCACGAAGCACGAGTCCGCGAGCTCATCATTCGCCGTCGAAAGGGAACACTTTAACTAGCTCTCATTATGTTGCAGCGGCTGCAACTAGTTTTGAGTCAGTATCTCTGTGATGTGCCAGCAATTGAACCGCTAGCTTTTAAATACTCGAAACGAGACAGGAACAAAGTATATTGATGCTACAATAACAATGTTGTTGCCGAATTAAAAAACTAAACTGAAAATGCGGTTGATATCCATGAGCAAAAACCGAGAGACAGTGATCGAGGAGTACGATCAAGGCTGCCAAATTCTACACGAGGAGCGGAACTATCCGGATCAGTACCATTTTGAAAGCCCCAAAGGCCGGATGGGAACGTTTGAGAGCCCTCACGGGGCACGACTGTATGCTGACTTATACACGATTACTGGTGGGTTCGATGAGAAGGAAACAGGAAAACGGGGCGTCCCGCCTGCTATCGCCGGCGCTAGCGAAGAGGTACGGATGACATACCTCGCAGTCCAAATGTCGATTACGTACGCTGCAGCAGCTTTTGACGTTGATGAGTCCGTTATCAAGGACGCCGTCAATCAGATCCATGCCAAGGTGCACCAACAGCGCTCATGATATCTTCTGTGCCGTGAACGGAACAGAAAAAATCAAATTATCCAAAATTTTGGGTGACAAATAGAGTACCATCATCTCCTTGGTAGAGACCTATGCCCTCAACTTCAAAACTACTGGTGAGAATGTTATCGCGGTGACCCGGCGAATCCATCCAGCCATCGACAACACTAGTAGCGATAGCATTTGTATCCGTAGTACTAGCTACGGATTGTTTGGCAATGTTTTCACCCGCTTGCTGGCCGTCATAGTTGGCACATCGGTATCGGTCTATCATTGTTGACCCATCGGGAAACTCATGCGCAAAAAAGCCCTCTGTGGCCATCGTCCGACTGTGTGTCCTCGCAATACCAGCTAGATGGGGGTCATACGCAAGGCGACTATACCCATGGATAGCGCGTTGCTCATTAGTAGCGCTATGGATTGCTTTCTCCAGTTCTGACGGATTGAGATCGCCCGGCAATGTGACAAGACGTTTTGCAGCGATAACGCCAGCATGGAGACCGCCTCGAAGATTCCAACGGACACCAATACCCAGATGGGTGAAATCGGTACCAGAGTCTGGAAATGCTGAGAGAAACTCAGCGTGCACCTCGCTGGCAATCGCTTCTGCTGTCTCACCATCCGGATAGCTTTCCAGGGAATACGTTTGATAGCCACCCAGCAAGAGCGAGTGTTGGTCCACTCGGTCAGACAGCGTCGGTTGCGAGGAACTTGAGCCAAAGTGAGTCTGTTCCACAGTGACGCTTACATCCCGACTCGCGATTGCAGACAGGGTTTCATCATCGTTGAGTTGTTTCGAGTAGCCCTGCTGTATCTGAGTGCGTATCGCGTCAGCAATTTGTGTTGATGGAATCTCTTGGCGGAGGGAAACTGGCGATTTAGTTGTCTCAGTTGTTGTCGTTGCACCACATACTGGACACGTCGATTTCGGCGTAATCTCAACTCCACACTCGGCACACTGGAGGGTCCCATCCACCTCGATAACGAGGCCATCACAGCGTCGGCCATCGTGATATGACGCCTTCGTGTGCGCTCCACACTTAGGACATTTGGAGACTGTCGTTTGCACGGATGGCCAGTCTTCACCCATCGCGGTCACGCTCCGTTTGTTGGGCCCTCATATAGTATGGTATTTCACACGGACGCTCTTGGAAATAGTGGCTACAGCTCATCTTCAACCAACGGATGTATCGAAACCAAGACTCGATTATTCTGGAAAAGGCAGCCCGCTATCCAGCGCCCGTATCGCCTCAAACTCTGGTTCTTCACTAGGCTCGATATGTGCAATCGCACCGTTCTCATGCATTCGCGCTTTGAGACGGAACTCTTGCCCGTCGGTTGTGGTGAGATTAATATCGGTGCTTGAAGCCTCAACGACAAACCCAATCAGACTGACCTTGTAATATGGCTCATCTAGATAGTCACTCTCAACGAGATCAAGTGTTAGCCCGGAACTGTCAATATCGGCTAATGCCGTTGATTCTGGGAGTTCCAGGCTGAGATTTTGCTTGCCGGCAATGAATTTATTTGGATGAAGTGGGATGTCGTCATCGTTGGTATGAAGCAGGAATGTAACCCCCTCCGAAGTGTCCGCTATCCCAAGCGAAACGGTGTCACTTAATGAGAGCTTGACATTCCCCGGGGATCGGTTGTGAATCCTTCCAGTGATGCCGACCCGATATACTTCCTCATCAAGGCGTGATCTTTTGATTTCAGTCGTTTCGACACCCGTAATTGGGCCCTCCAACGGATGCGACGAGGTCAACATCTGGATACCAGCGGTATCGTGATCTGTTTGAGTGAGTTCTGAAACAAGTGATAGATCCGCCATGGACATATTTGAGAGGGAAACCGAATTAATCTGATTGTTTCGTCCATAACTCGTTCTGTGGCATAGATTGGCTTGAGAGCAATATCCGCCGAATAGTAGAGTTGGCCACTCCAACCGACCTAGCCTGATCCAGCAACAGTTGAACCTTTCTAACAAGCGCTAACATACATGATGAAAATCTCAATAATCACGATCACACCGATACTGACGGCTTTATACAAACCGCAGGAGAAAACCCAGGCTTTAGCCGTGCGAGGAAGTCAACGCTGTTAAATTGTCATTCAGTGTGTTCATCGACCATATCTTCCAGTTCATTCATGACTTCTTTGACACCAGTTGTGTCGTAGTGCGTTGGCTCCGCTCCTGTCTCTCGTTGTACCTCTTGAATTTTATCCAAAATTTCGCTGTGCGTGCCCGCAGAGGATCGTATATGTTCTTCCGCAAGGTCTACGGCTTCTAATAATACATCTTTTTCTCGCTCAAGTTGCTCAGCATATTCTTCTAACTCACTCCTGCTTAGACTTTGTATATCCATTATAGGTTGACCTTGTGAGCAGTATGATAGCAATCTTATTAAAACTAAGAGGTAGCTGCTGGTTCCGCTCCAGCGCGAGGTCCTTCCCCCCCTATGACGGCGCAGATTCATAGTTGGTCACCACGGTACTACACAAACTCAATATATAGATACGTGACGTGGTCTTTCTGAGTACGAAATCATATCTATTTGAATAAAAGTGGCGAGAAAACATAACTAAACCGGAAAGAAAGCGCTGTTAATACCAAGGTATTAGCGTGTGCAACTAATCAAGGATTCTCGCGTGCTGTTAGTACTATACATTTGGTATTTCCATTGAATCGTTTGAGACGATGCGGTATTCTGTTATATCAGCGTTTGATTCGCAGAAATGGTATGTGACTATGTATAGATATTGTCTAGATCCAATATAAGGAGTGTGAAATATTACACGAGACAATAATCATTTACCAATCTCAGTTACTTGCCCGAAATGATTATTTGTTTATAGCTCATCAAGACTATTAGGAGAGTTGCCGCCAACCTAAATTAACAAGGTATTGTGCTCGCTGAGCCTCACTAATGTATAAACAGTTCAGAGTACACAACTGAAATTATGAGAAACCCCCCGAAAATACCGAGTGAGTCTAATAGTCAAGAAGAGTTAGAACAGCATATCAGCCAACTTCATAGTTATATTGACTTTCTAGATGAGGAAATAGAAGAATCTAAAAAAGCCAAAGTGGAAGAAATACAATTAGATTTGGAGGAAGTTGAAGAGAAAATTTCTCAAATCAGTGGAGATTTTCAGTCTATCCAGGACCGCTTAGAATCAATACAAAATCGACTGGAGAAGTTCAACGAAGAATACTTGCAACAATACGGTGATGGGCCTTCTGAGGAAGCTAAAGATAAATTCTTTGACGCTGCTGGCTGGCACCCCGAGGACCACTGAATTCCTGACGCTGGCGAATTATGGATTTGCTGAGAATCAACTGTTGAGCGCTTGGTGGAGCGGTCTGGTCTGCGGTCCAATTGAATCCTCTCTTAGTTTTGTTCTGCACTGATTAACGCCTCCTCAAATTCAGAACTCATCTCATACTCGAAATCGTCAACAGTCTTCCTAATAGACTCAGCTTCAATTGTGTCATCTGCAACGAGATCTGGTCCAGCGTATTCAATTATCTCTCGTAACTGCTCTGGGGGAGACTCTGACAGATTCCGTGCCTCCGGGGTGGTGCAGATTGATTCAGCGAGAGCTTGTTCAATGATATCGGGGAGTTCCTCTTCAGTGTCTAAAAGATCCTCAATCACCGGTGGGGTAGGGAGTTCTTCAGCAAGTGCCATCACAGAAAGTATTTTTAACTCATCAGGGAGGTCAGAAAGCGCCTCTTCGTATTCCTCAGTGAGTGTCTGGCTCATCGCAGAGGCCAGCTTATGGTCAGACTTTTGATTACTTGTCAGCAATTCTGATGCTGACGTGGTCACCGCTCGGAACCAGCCACGTTGGTTGCTTGTCGTCTTAATGATTTCGTGTATAGTTTCTTTGTGGTCACTTGGAACAACTGCTCCTTCCACATCCACAACATAGAGCCGAACAGCTAATCCAAGTGCAGACAGCCTGACTTCTGGATCTTCATCTTCGAGAAGTCGCTGGATGCGTGTTGTTGCTGGTTCACAACGATCAGGGTGGGCATCTACTAAGTGTTTGAGACTGCGGCACGCAATCGCCCGACGATGGCTAGGTGAAATGTGTCGTGAATCGCGCGCCTCCATATTTTGGATTGGAGTATCTGACCGATGATCAGCCGGGTTGGTAGTTTCGTCTAACCGTGTAATTAAAGATCCGACAAACAGTTCGAGCGATTCCGGATTTAGCTCGGCAAGTTGTTCAAAAAGCGCAAGAGTTAATGTTCTGATAGGCGCCTCCGAATAACCAAGAAGTAGAAGAAGATCTATACGATCAACTGCTTCGTCTACGACTTGTTCGTCATCAGTCTCTCCGAGGAAGCTATCAAATGCAGCGAGTATCATTCCGAGGTATGGCGGCAATTCATCGTAAGGGACCGTCTCAAGAACACGCTGGCATGTATCGAAGTATGAGCAGAGTAAATCATGTGTGAGATACGTCTCATCTGTTTCTGAAACTATTGGTCCGGAAAGTACAACCGAAAGGATGCTTGGCTGAAGGCGGTCTGAGGTATTAAGCTCCTCAACTGTTGACCGGTACTCCTCATCAATAATCTTCGGGCTCTTCTTTGCTAACAAGGAAACTTGATTTGCGATCGTGGATGTGATCGTCTCAACCCCACTCGATTCGGTCTCGGTCGTTGCAAGCATTAAATTATACAGAAGAGGCTTCGCATCATCGAAGTACTGCTCAGGACCAGTCCTGACAGCTTTTGCAACTGCACTGATTGTCTGATCCACGTATAGGTCAGGGTCATCTTGCAGATGGTCAAGAAGTCTGTGGAATTCGTTTTCAGAGAGAGACCCTTCCTCCGCTTTGGTTTCAAGTTCGCGGACCTCCGATGATGAGTTTATCGTCATTTTAAGCGAATTCTATGTCCACCACTATTAATAAGATTACCGTGAATGTAGATAATAATCGAGCACGTTCTTTACATTGGACAGCTGGTAAGCATTCAGACAGTCGATCAAAGCGATGTCGTGCCGACTCTCTCCGCTTCTCCATCGTCTTCGAGTCGTAGCTCGCTTCGACTAATTCGCCATCCTGCACCTCGACAATTAAAACAGCGTCAGCGTGCTGGTTATTTTCAGGCAACACTGCTGGCTCGACGATCTGGACATTGACGATGGCGACGCAATTGACAACGCGTAAGCGTGCTCCACATCGCCGACACCGGTCTGTTCGATGATTCGATCGCTGGGACGACGCTCCCTTCATCTTCCCCGAACGGGCGTACGAGGAGTTGACCGGGAACGGCCCGGATGTCGAGGGCCCGCACGTCGACGCTACAATTGACGAGGAATGAGGGGCGGTTGCGGCGCCGTTTGAGTTCTCCGAGCCTGTCGTCTCGCGGGCGATGGACGGCGTCCAGCGGTACATCGCGAACGCCGACAACCGGCCTGCCAACGAGGTCGAACGCGCGGACGCGTCCCTCGCTGCGCTAGCTGCCCAGTATCTCATCGCGGGGACGGCAACCGAGGTGTACATTTACACGACCGATATCGCGGCCGGCGAGGGGACTAAAACGGTGCTCGTGAGTGGAGGGTACGGTGGCTCGGTGACGTTCGTGAACGGTTTCCGGTTCATCGAGGACCTGGTCGCCGGAAACAGCTGACTGATTGCTAGTTTGATCCGGGTGGAGAGCACACTCGAAAGCCCTCGGCCGCTCGACGTCCCGTGACCGCCGCTGCGCGCCTCGTTCCTGCGGTGCTTACGGGATCTGGGGATGACCGAGGCGGCCTCACCCTTTTTGAGTCCACCAAGCCAGTGGCTGGCTCCCGGCTGATGCGAACTGGCCCGATTAACCAACAGACTATCCCCTTCATCCCCTACGTTGGTTAACACAGACCGCTCTTATGTAGAATTGCGGAAAGCCCCGATAACGAGACAATCAACGATTGACTCGGTGGATTCATCCGCTAAATTGAGCGAACGAACGATACCGAATGTGTGAGCGGCCTGTTCCAAGCCCTGCTTGGACAGGCCGCGAAACTTCCGCAGCCACGGCTGGACGAGCGAAAACAGACACTCAGCCTGGTTAATGTGGACGCCCTCGGGCGAAACATATCTCTCTTTGTGGACGACCGTTCGGTGGTCAAAACCCATCTGTCGGTACGCCTGGAGTCCGTCGGTCCAGACCTCTCCCAGCGGCTGGGAGAGGTCTTCAGCCTCCTGTATCACTGGTTCAAGATCGCCGCTGTAGTCGATCCCGAGTTGGCCGCTAATCACGCGAAGAGAGTCGCGGCAGGCCGCGACGAGTGTCAACTGATCACCGTGACGCCCTCGCCAGCGTGAGCGACCTGTCTGGGACGAGCCGCCGCGAGAACGGCTGTTCCGCGGCGGCTCTTGGCCTTTGTAGCCCGAGCAGACTTTGCCAGATTCGTCGACTTGCGCTGGTCCATCGATGGTCTGGTCGAGAAGGCTCCAGACGACGGGGAAGCCGCGATGAACCGCGGCTTCCACGTCTCGAATCGCCGCGTGAACGGTTCTATAGGCGCGACCGAGGAACGGCGCGATTTGGTTGATACTAAGCAACGTGTCCGCATAGAGCGTGAACGCGAGAAGCACCTCGCCTGCGGGGAGGTGCTTCTCGTGGAACGGCGTTCCGTAGGTGAAAACCGGCTTGAAATTGCAGTCACGGCACCAGATTCGGTCGGTACTTTCCCAGGTCACGACGCTCTGGTGGCCGCAGCGTGGACAGGATGTATTCTCCCAGAATTCCTTGAGTCGCCGCTCGACGGCCGCGTCGAGCGACTCCGTGTTAATCTCGACAACGCCCAACTCGATCAGCTCTCGAAACATCGCTCCGAACGCTGGCTGAGGAGAAGACATATTGCCAGATTAGCGCCGGCTCAGTGTAATAATACGTCTTTCCGCAGCTTTGCATAAGAGCGACACACGATGCTCTTGTGTAGAACTGTAAAAAGACGTAGCAGAGTCGCTGTAAACGTATTTTTCTGCATAAGATAGATTCTGTCGGTATCGCCTTTCTCAAAGGATTACAAGCTGATTGCGCTCAGCAGCGATTATCGCCATTCCGCAGTTTTACATAAGAGCGGACCATTTTAACCAACAGCGACACTATGAGTTCGAGATTGTTGGTTAAGTCTTCAGTTTGCCGATTATAGATATCGACACCACCGAGATTGGATCTGACACGATAAGTCACCCCACCGTGTCCGCAGTAACTCGAGTGTATTGGACCCCACCATGTCCGCTGTTCTTTATCAAGTAGGAGCGTGTCATAGAAAGCCTCCCAAGGGAGGCCGCAGGATTTGGAAACTGTGTCCAGCAGCACCAAAACCCTGCAAGACGTAGCTTCGGTCGACGACTTCTTGAATGTCGCGGCTACGGAGACAGCACCGTTGTTCGAGTACTTGGAGTTCGAGTTTCTGCTGGAGTACGACGTGTTCGCCCCCGCTGCGAGGGGGCGAACACGAGTGCACAAGCCACCAGAACTCTTCAAAGGCTTCCTGCACTGCTACTACAAAGGCATCTACGGCACACGCCCCGTCACACGAGAACTCCGAAATACACTGACTTGGCTGT
>NZ_FNFC01000036.1 GCF_900100385.1 Halovenus aranensis | reverse complement strand
TTTGTCGTGAGTCTGTTGCTGCAGAACAGCTGGCGGTATCTGCATTGGAGGTACGTGGCGGCGCCCCGCCGCGGGGGGCGCCGCCTCTGGAGATGGCCGTTCGCGGAGTTTTGTGAGATGGTGTTGCGGGCCGCTTGGACAGCGCTTGGTGTGCGTAGAGCAGTCCCAGCGAACCAGTCACTCGACGACCGGTTCTTCCGGTAGCTGTCCACCGATCCGGACAGCGGTCGTGAGTGGCGACACTGTCGCGTCGGCGGCGATCCGCCGCCGACAGCGACGGTCCATGCCGAAGATCCCGCTCACTAGCGCTTCGAAGACGCTCCACGACCAGTTCAGTCTGATTCACCGCCATCAGACGAGGTTACGCGGCTGTCGATGTGATCGACTGAGACTGTGGACCCACTCACAGATGCGATTGTGGTGTCTCGGTTCTCCTATCTCAGTATGGTGGCTGCCCTCACGTTGAGCTTGAGATGTTGCGGCGCTTACTGTGTTGTTTGATAACACACAATCTAAAATATTGTCTCTGCTGACTCTTGTAAATTACATATCGCTATATCATTCCGCACGGCACAGACGGCGGCAATTTTCACGAGATGAGCGCCTCTAACACCCAATTTCGACAGAATTGCGCTCAGAAATCACCGCGAATTTCCCGCGGAACCGCCACTAAGTGACACTTCCCTCACACTCAGCATAATTTACTCGGAAAATAAGCGAAAATAACTATGAGAAAGAGTGTTGCCACTTGCCGTGAACACGATTATTGCGGGAAAACAGGCTGCTAATCAGGTGGGTCTAGCCCGAAGTAGTCCGACGCAATCGTCAAGAACAGGTCTGCTGTGACGATGGGCTTGTAGGCAAAGTCGGAGTCAGCACGCAGCTCCAACTTGACGAGAATGTCCACTAATCGCCATAGGTTGTACAGCGTGCACGCGAAGAGGAAATTGAAGAACCGGTACTCGTGATCCATCGACGTAGTGCGCACCCGGAACTGTTTGATCTGTTTGAAGCCGTTCTCAATGCCCCAGCGGTAACTGTACAGCCGGACGATGCGGGCAACCATGTGGGCTTGCTCGATCTCGCTTTTGTCCTCAGTGCCGTCCGTGAGTTCCAAGTCCGGGTGATTCGTCTTGAACACAGTGTACACGCGCGCATCCTCATCGCTTCCACGCAGGTTCCGTTGTTCTTCGTCGTCGTAGACTTCTTCGAGGAACTCACCGAACATCCGCCGTGTATCATCGGTACCTTGTTCCAGCACATCGCTTAGTTCGTCCACCATCTCCTCGCGTAGCTCCTTCTCGGTGTCTTTGTCCCGTGACCCGTGTTCTGGAACGTCGTCAGTGTCGTCACCGTCATCACCAAGTGAGTCATCGGTGAGGTCACCGCGTATTGCTGGCACGTACACGCGTTTCCGCGTTGGATTGTCGTCGTCTGGGTTGTGTTTGTCCTCTTCGACGTGGACGAGTTTCCCAGAACGCCGCATCTCAGTACAGCGCCCTCTATCGTATTGTTGCATCACGCCTGCGTTGAAATACCCGACGCCGTGGCGTTCACACGCCAGTTTCACACTCCACGAGTCGAATTCAGCGTCCATCAACACAAGGCCAACATCTACCATCTCCGTTGCCGTACTCACCAACTCATCAACGATTTCGCCACGAGACAACCCTCGATGCACCGGCAACGCGTCCAACACGAGTGGAATGTCCATCCCGACGATTTGGATACTGGCCCACTGGAAGTGCTTATCCGGCAACTCGTCACTATCTTCGTCACCGTCTTTGTACCCGAGCAACCATTTGTTCGCTAAGTTGCCGTCGCTGTCGAACTCTAGAGCGTTGCTGGAGCGGTACGGGTTTGACTTCGTGATGTCAACACTCACTCGGACTTTCCCGGTTAGTTCAGCGTCCCGACGAGCGCGTTCAATCAAGTCTTTCGTCGCGCTTTGATGCATTTTCCGAGCCTCAGCAACACCGATTTTCTTGAGGTGATAGCGGTAATTGCTGCCGGTGTGAACAGTGTCGCGCGTGGTGTCGGCGGCGAAGCGGTCGATGCCGCTTTCAGCGTACCGTTGTTCATGCGCACCGATATGCGTATGCCCTTCAAGGAACGCGTTTTCGTGGAATTTTGTGTTGTCTGCCCGCGGCACCTCGTAGTTATCAGTGAGAACCATCTTCCCGTGTTCCCACACGTCACGAGTCTTCGCTATCGTGCGGTCCCGAACCGTCATATCATCCTGTTCCACACCGTCAGGTGCGTCAACACTCGGATCAGGGTGAAATACTTCTTCGGGCGCGGGCACGTTGTGCTCACGCGCGACATTCACCAAGACTTGCCCAATTGTCCTGATGACTTCCTTGTGTTCGTCGCGGAGACGGTTTTCGTTCCAGACGCGCCACAGTGTTGGTTTCGACGCTAAGCCGTCTTCATACCCGTCGTCGTCATTAAATCCGAGGCCGTCAACCAAGTCCTCGTTGTCGTCTTCCTCCAAGTAATCAACGAGTGCAGTTTCACCGCTCCACCCCTTGACGATGCGGAGCAACTGTGCTCGAAGAAGTGCTTCGGGGGACTTTTTGTCGTGCCATTCGGTGATGTCGTACCCGAATTTCCACGGGTCAATTGGCACGTGGCAAATTGCTTCTTCTACGTCGTTGTGGTCCGGGTGTTTGAACCATTCCTCAACGAAGGCAGCGCCATCCCATGCTAGCGGCCACGGGTCACCGTCAACGGTGTCTCGTCCGTCAGAATGTGGCCACTCCCGGTGCGACTCGTGCAACGCCGCGTATACTTCATGGACCGTCTCGGGAGTGGCCGTCATGCGTTGTGTATTGGAGTGCTTTGATTCGAAAGTAAACGTAGGGGTGGTGTTTCCGAATATTCCGGATGAACATACGGGATAAAGGGGTATCAACAATCGGCCGTTGAGGGTGCTGTACTCGCTAGACTGCTTCGTTCCGAATTAGTTTCCGAATCGAAGCACACTCTGAATTGAGCACAAATTTCTTATTGCCCGCTACTGCACGTGTCACCAGAGACTGCATGCCTGATACCGTGAGCGATTACTTTGAGAACCGTGGCAGCCTCGGTGTCCTCATCCTGTTGAAAGGGGAGCCACAGCGATTCACTGACCTCGAAAACGCACTCCACATCAGCACATCCACGTTGATGCACCGCCTGGGTGAAGCCCGCGACCTCGGATTCGTCATCCCCGAAATCGAAGAGAAACAAACCTCCGTCAACGACCGCTACCGGTTGACTGAACGCGGGCAATTCGTCGTATCGAAACTAGAGCGGTTAGACGTGGTGCATGCGTACAAGACACTGCTGGACGCGCACGACACGATTGAATCCGGGAGAGACGAAGTAATCGAATGGGTGAGTGACGACGACGTGAAAGAGGAGTTAGCACGCCAGAGCGAGACTGACCCGTACGTTGACCCGTTCGGCCACGACGTAACTGATCCCGGTGAAGACCGTCGATACCGATAATCTACCGAACACTGAACACACCGGTAGCCAAGAATCCAGTTTTGTTTCGGACTCCTCACGAGAGACACAAGGATTTATCACGACCAAGAGACTACCTATACACGAAACAATGCCCCGCGAAAACATCAAAACGGCCGAAGAACTGGCAGAAGTCGGGGATGACGACACCGTCGCCGTAGCTGTGGCTGCCTCTAGAGTCCAAGAAGACGAAGACAACTAACCCTACTCTTTTGCGTATGTCTGCGGGGAATAATTCTCAAAACACGTTTAAAGCGTTGGTTGGAGAGGATGTCGGTCCTACCCAGCATATTGAAACGGCCGACTTGGAAAGTCTGAGTACAACAAAAGTAATTGTAGACCAGAATTACATCGACTTACAGCGTTTTGTTGATGATGAGCTGTACCGGCAAGCACCCGATGGACACAGTAATGCTGCGGAACCGACGTACACGTGTGACCCAAGTGAAGCAGAACTGTTTCTGCTTAACGTCAAGGCAGCAATCCATAATTTCATTTCAGCCCTGTACTCCTTTCATGAATGCATCGAAAACCGTCTTGACCAGTATATTCCGAACGGCCACCAAGTAACGGAAGACGATCTCATCGGCAACGGCCCGGCATCTGAATACGCCTATCGGGCCGGATTTCTCGTCGGATTGCGAACAGATGCACAGCACTATGGCTTTTCCTGTCTGCAAGCAGAACCAGACACAGTAACTCCCGACCAAATCACATACCGCATCACGTTCGATGAGTCTACATTCAGACAGCAAATTGGAGGTTATGACCGATTCCTGCACCGGAACGCAAACCACCGAAACGATATTCTCAGTTTTATCGGCTCTTTTCACCAAACAGCATTCAACACTTTCTGGGAAGACACCAAAGACTGGCTCAACGTGACACAGGATGATATAGAAGCAGCAATATCGTTACCTGACTGGCAACGCGGTGGGAGTAGGCCCTGATCTATTAGCTAACCGTTATTTTATTCGGAAAGAATGTCTACATATGGTCACGGTGGTCACGTGGAATTGTAGCCAAGCATTTCGCCGGAAAAAAGACCACGTACTACAAGCATACAACCCAGACATCCTAGTTATCCAAGAATGTGAAAACCCTGCAGTATACGGTGACTGGGGAGAGTTTTCAGACTGGGTTTGGGACGGCAACGATGACACCCGAGGCATCGGTATTTTTGCACGCAACGGGATAGAACTCACCGAAGAACACGGTAATAACAGAGCCAGTATCGCGGCTGAAACTAGCTCACCGGTTGACGTAATTGGAGTCTGGACGAAGAATGACGCCACGAATCCAGCGAATCGGTATATCAGTCAAGCCTACACCGCACTCAAAAAGTACGACGATTGGCTTGACGAAGACACGCTCGTCGTTGGTGATTTCAACTGGAATGCAACGTTCCCACAGAGCCCTCACCTTGAACCATTACAACACGACTTCACTGAAACCATCCAGTTGCTCCAAGCACACAACCTTACGAGTGCATACCACGCAACGACTGGTTGCGGATTTGGTGAGGAACACGACCCAACCTACTACGCACGGAATCGCTCTTGGAACGGACGTAACGAAGAAACGGGTGCTCTCTACCATACCGATTACGTCTTTCTGAATACAGACCTTGTCCCAGCTATCACTGACGTTCAACTCGGGACGAAACAGGACTGGGTCTACAACTGGGACGGATGCAGCGACCACGTTCCAGTACGAGTCACGTTAGAATGCCACGATTCGCAATAGGAACTACCAACACCCGGTATACTTTTTCACTGAATCCAACTCCTTCACTCCGCCGCTGGGCTGGGGCGTATTCACGCACCCCGTCCAATACCGGGACAGAACTCCGGCTTACGTTTAAACCCGTGCAACTGCATTACTTGTAACTATGAGTAACGAGGACACGCCATCGTTTCGAACACGCGGTCGAAGTATCGGTAGTGACGGGGAACTCTCGTGGGGCGGCAACGAAGGAAACGCCGACAACGAATCCTGGAACGACGCTATCGAAGAAAGTAACGGGATTACAATCACTGAGGACGGGACTATCGAAACAGGCAGTGAGATACCCGACAGCGTAACCTCACGTCCAGACGACGACTCCTCTAACACAGGCCCCGATGAGGGCCGTGGTTTAGTGGTCAACCCCAACTCAGACTTTGGCAAATTCGGCGCGGTAATATCAAATAACACATCCGGCGTCACGCGGGCCAGACTCTATGATTACTCCCAGAGTACTTATGTTGAGTCTGTTGATATATCGGGGCTGTCGTCGGGAGACGCGTTTGTCTTTGAGACAGACGTTGTGTCTGGGACAGATTACGGGGTTGAATTGGACGACTCTGGGGACAGTTACACGCTCGGATTCTACGGAGGGGCGGATGATTTCCCGTTTACTGGAGATGATTTTGACATTATTGCACAGAGTCAAGATGGAGTCCAATCCACATCAGCAGCTCCCCAGGCGGTCAACGATGTTGGTAATAGTGGATTGTAATACTCAGTCGATCACATCGACAGCCGCGTAACCTCGTCTGATGGCGGTGAATCAGATTGAACTGGTCGTGGAGCGTCTTCGAAGCGCTAGTGAGCGGGATCTTCGGCATGGACCGTCGCTGTCGGCGGCGGATCGCCGCCGACGCGACAGTG
>NZ_FNFC01000028.1 GCF_900100385.1 Halovenus aranensis | reverse complement strand
TCCGTGAGATCGTCCTCCTGTTCGCGCTCAACAATCTCAAGAAACTCGCCAAAACGCTATGATCCGACTCCCGTCCCGCATTTTCAATAGAGCACTTGATACCCTTCACAGCGATGTTGACGCTTGCACTGCGGTCCGCGTGGTCTTGATGAGAACACGATCGGCACTTGAACCGTTTCTTGTTGCGGTTCGCTCGCTCGGCGTGCCCACATATCGGGCATCGCTGGCTCGTCTTGTACGGGTTAATCCATCCAGTCGGGATACCCTCGAACGCCGCCTTGTACGACGTATAGGACTGAAGGGCACGAAATGGAAGGTGATGTAAGCGCCGGTTCATCCGCGTGCCATAGTCGATACTGTCGCGCATCTCTTTGAGGTCTTCAAAGACGATGCACGGGTTCTCGAACTGCCGGCTCCATTCCACGATGTGTCGGGACACTTTGTGGAGTCGGTCGCGGACAAACCGTTCTTCCTGATCTCCTAGTGTGTCGTGAACGCTCAGCTTCCCTGCGTTCTGGACGCGCTTCCGAATCGTGAAGTAGCGGTGACGCTCGAACTTGATTTCGGGGAAATCGATGACGAGCGTGTCCTCGACCCCATCTTCTGAGAGTGCAGTGAGGGCTACATTGTCCTCGTTCACGTCTACACCGACAACAGTCCGTGAATTCTGCTTGTCCCGAACGGTTTGCTCGGTATTGGTAACATTGACATGCAGCTCGGAGGTATCGTTGTGGAACAGGGCTTCTGCCGTCCCAATCTTCCACTCCGTGCTTGTGAGCGCAGTCTTGAGAATGCTGAGGTGCTCGTCACTCCCTTTGAGCACGCCCTTGACGTGTTTGTACGGCTTCGCGCTGATGCGGAAAGCGACGTTGCCATCGTCAGTGAGCGATAGGTTGTACCCCTCCTCGTAGTTTGCTCGGAGTGGGTATGCGCCGTTCTTGGTGTGACTGGGTAGGCCAAAGTCGTCATACTCGTAGTAATTCTCCATCGCACCGAGTGCTTTAGCGACGACACACTGCGTCGTATTCTTCACGAGATCAGCGTCGTCAACTACGCGATTCGGAATCTTGTCCCAGTCTAGACCGTCTTTTGCGAGTTGGATAGTTTCGTTATACACCGACCGTGCTTCGAGCGTGGCATCGTACAGCAGACTCTCGTTGTTACTCTGGATGTCGAGCTGAAAGTCCAGTGTCTTCACAAGAGCCTGCTCGAGTGTCATTCTGACGTGTTTCCCACTACGTCGCCTTCGTTCAAAAGTTCGGGCCAAGCAAAGTGAAAGTGGAAGCCGGCGTCGGTTTCACCCTTGAGAGAACCGCGACGAGAGAGTGGAGAAGTTCGGGTGGAAGCATCTTCAACGTTGTCGCACAGGAGCCTCGCCAGCAGCCACCCTTAACCAACAAACAGCCACCGAGAATCGCGGAATGTTGGTTAATTGAGCGGCACCGGGATAGTCTGGTTCTGGAAACGTTCTTGGAAACAGATCATGGTCCGCAGAAACTCGCCGACTGAGGACGAGTAACCCACTGTCTCGTTCCTTCCCTGAAACGCGGAAGCGCCACGCCGCGGCTTATCGGGAATGTAGACCTCTATGCGAATATGGGAGAACACTCAACGTCGAACCGATTGGCGGTGGACCAGCCGACACGGGGAGCTGACCGCAATCGGTCCCTCGCTGACCAGACCGATCCGAATACGGACGAGATGCTGCTGCCACAGCTCGACGACGGCATCACGCTGCTCGACGTCGAGGGAGGCCGCGGCGTCCCAATCCTGCAGTCGCTCGTACTCGACCATCTCCTCCTGCACGACGGGCCCGCCTTCTGGGTCGACGCAAATGGTCACGCGACGACGACGACACTCGCTCAGATCGCGCCCAGCCAACGGTTGCTCAACCGAATCCACGTCGCACGCGGATTCACCGTCTACCAGCACTACGGCGCCATCTGTGATCTCCCAACAGTGGTGAACAAGGCAATCCAGTCGTCCACCGCCGATTCCGGGGCAGCCGGTCGAAGGGCACCAAGTCGTGACGAGGGTACCTCTCCCCACACACCCGCTCTCATCGTCGCGCCGGCCGTCGACGCCCAGTACCGCGTCGACGATACCCTTGGCGAGACTCACGCAAAAACCCTCCAAGCCCGAACTCTCGCCCGGTTGGCAACCTACGCCGAGGGGTACGACATCCCGGTGCTCGTTACGCGAAACGAACGAAACGAATTCACCGAATCAATCGCGACGGTCGCCGACCACCACTTGGAGTGCGAGCAGACCCGGATGGGGCCACGGGTCGTCGGCGAGGACTTCGAGACGCTCGTCTATCCCGTCGACGACGGCGCGTACTACCAGACGACGTTCGCGTACTGGCGGCAGCTTCTCGCGGCTCGCGCCACGCAGGTCGGCGTGGAACCGACGACGCCGTCGACGCCGACCCCGGAGGGCGTCGGAACGGGCGTCACAGCTGACGATGAGACGGTGGCGACCACTGCGGACCCCTTGCTCGATGCGTGGACCGCGACCGGGACAGGAGGCCGATAGCGATGGGGCGCACGAACCCGACGTACCGTGATGCACTGCGGGCAATCGAAGAGCGCTGGGGAGAGTTCCGCCGAGCACTACGGCGTCGCGACCAGCCGCGATTCGACCGGCTGTTCGAGTACGCCCGCGGGCACGCCGACGCGAGCGGGCTGTTGAACCACCAGAACCCGCTGCTGCCAGCGCTGCTCAGCATCGATCTCGAACAGGAAAACCGCCTCGACGACCACGAGGAACGCCTATCAGAGCTTGAGCAACGGCTTTCGGAAACCGTGGTCGAACAGCAGCAATCGTCCGCCGAAGGTAACACTGGGGGTTCGGAATGACGGAGTTGACGACGATTGCCTTCGATATCGAAACGACGGGATTTCATGCCGATGATGAACTCACAGTAGTTGGGTTCGACTCGGCGGTCTCGTCGCGAGTGTTTCTCCATACCGGAACGGCACCACAAACAGGCCTCGCAGATCGGCTCAACGACGCCCTCCAGACACCGGTACAGCTCTCACTCCACGACAGCGAACAGGAACTCCTGAACGAACTAGCGACGTTCGTCACGTCGACACTCACCCAACGAGATGCAAAGCTCGTCGCATACAACGGTGAGCGGTGGAACGGAGGATTCGACCTCCCGTTCCTTCGCACACGGCTCTGTACGCACGGGCTCGAGTGGCCGTTTGGCACGCTGCCATACGTCGATGTGATGGATGTCTTCGAGACACGCTTCAATACGAGTGAAGACACACTGAGTGGCGTCTACGAGGAACTGATCGGCGCCGGATTGAACGAACTGGATCCATTCACCGACAGTAGCGAGGCAGTCACCGCATGGGAGGAAGGAGCCTACGAGCCACTCATCACTCACAACGTCGCCGATATTCGACGAACTCGAGCGTTGATGGAGCTCGCGGAACGGTACTGTTCAAAATCGGATTTCTCGATGAAATCGCTCGAACCGATCGTCTGAGGGCTAGTTGTATCCGTTCCGAAACCACGAGTCCCCCGCCACTGGGACAAGGAGTACACGCCTACGGTCAAGGAGTCGGCTACGGCGGGTTCTCAGCGTCGTTGGTTCCTTTGAACGTCTCGTGAGCGTGAGCGTATCGCCATCGTTGGAGAATCGCTCGCGTCACGAGGCCGGTCTCGGCCACAGCAATACAGGATTCCTCAACGGGACGACTCGGAGCGTCGGGTGGGGGATGGAAGTGTCGTCTCGGCGCGTCCGGTTTCGGGTGGCAATCGAACCGGAAATTCTGATTTCGGTCGTCCGTGTAGTGGATCGCATAGTTTCCGGTTAGACTCCGCCGGATGTCGATTCGAGCGGTTGACGCTGCACCGACTCCATCGGACAGTTCGACCGAGAGTGTCTGAGGGTTCAACGGGTCGTCTAGTGATGCTGTCTCGGCCAGCGGTTCCTGCTCCATGATCAGGTCGCGAATCTCACGCAACGCCCCGGCGTCAATCGGCCCAAATACCTCGGATTGCTCGACCGACCGAGACTGTTGAGAAGGAGTCTCGTCGCTGGTCATACGACGATGGATGGATCGCTATCGCCCTCCTCGTCGGTATCTGTGCCAGTCAGGTGGCCAGTGTTGCTTGCTTCAGCGATTGCGAGTGTTGCTTGTGCGAGTGCGAGGTTGCGTCGCGTCGTTTGCCATTCCGTGAGGAAGGCACCGTAGTCGTTGTCAACGTCGTCGACGTCTCGTTCACGGGCGAATTCTTCGGGTGAATCGACACCATACTCCTCACGCCACTCCTGTATCTGTGCCTTCATATCAGCAATACCGGACGCGATCTCTTCGGGGGACAGTTCCGCGAGCAGCGACTGTGCATGTTCGGTGACAATCGCCGTTTCCGATCGCCGGTAACACGTCGTCTGCCCGTCTTGGGAGGTCGTCACTTCGCCAGCGCTTTCGAGCGTTCGCAGGTGCTTTCGCGCCGTTGTTGCCGAGACGCGGGCGCGGTCGGCGATCTCGCCGGCGGACGCAGGGTTGTAGGTAGTACGAATGATTTCGTACACTCGTTCAAACGGCGTCGTCTCCTCAATCCATTCTTCTTCGACGACATCGTTTACGTCGCGGTGTTCGGTCCCTCCATCTGGAATCATTCGACCGGCCGGGGCCATCTCTTCGGACATGATATGCCAAACAACGCTAGGAGAGTATAATAATCTGTGGGGCAGTATTTTGTTCGCTTGGCTGCTTACTGCCGTTCCCACAGCGTTTCAATTCGCTCTTCGACGTACTCGAGGACGAGCTGGCAGACGTCACGATGGTCGTGAGGCCACTGTGCGTCGTCTGCGTTGGTGCGACTGGCGTCCGGTGGCGGATGGAAGTGATCTCGTTCGTTGTGACTGCTGGGGTGGCGGTCCCAGCGACACTTCCACACGCTCTCTTGGCGCTCTTCTTGATAGTGAACGGTGAAGTCGTCGTTGCGATACCATCGAATCTCAAATCGAGCAGACGCATCGCCCGGGTAGTAATCACCGGCGAGTTCGACACCGAGATACAGTTTCTCCTCCTCGATGAGATCCACTGATTCGAACATCCGACGGCCAGCAAACCGCGACCGCATATGCTCTAACACCGCTCGGTCTAGTGGCGCAGGACTCGCGCCGTCGTCTGCCGGCACCATCGTCAGCCGTGCGATGGCGCTGTCGAGCTAGTTGCCTCCTGGCGGGCGCGCTCGTGGAGTCGTCGTTCCTCAACCGCGGTCGCCCAGTCCCCGAGGTCCGCATACACATCATCAACGTTCTCGGCGTCGTAGTCGAGAACATCAACGTCACCGGGCGAGTCAGCGTCGTACTCCGCGCGGTATGCTTTGATTTGGTCGGTGAGCTCCGAGACCCGGGCCTGTAGTTCTTCGACGGTGTGTTCGTTCGCCAGTTCGTTCATTCGCCGCCACTCGAAGTAGTCGTCGTTGCGCTCGTATCGAGCTGGACGACCATCGTGATAGATGACGATGCCAAGGTCAGTGTAGAAGGACAAATGCGTTCGTGCGGACTCTTCGGAGCAGTCTGCACGCTCGGCAATCTCGGCGGCGGTCATCGGCTCCCGCGCATGGAGGACCGCGCCGTACACGCGCTGTTTCGTGTCTTCGCCGTCGAATGGCCGGTCGAATGGGGGTGGGCCGTCGCGGCGAGCGTCGTCTGACATACTTCGACCAACGGGCTAAAACCACATATTTCTTTCTCCGACCAAAATATATTCTTTTATATTCTCATTATCAGGTATCCGACCCTACCGAGTTTGCTCACTCGTCTGGTCAACAAGCAACCTCTCAGGGGATTCGACGCCGAATTCGGACCGACATTCGTGAGATGCCCCTCGACGAACCGCCTCTGGTCTTATGATGTTTGGCGACTTCCCAACACATAAAGGATGGCCAAAGAGTCGGTCTTCCAGTACACACGTCGAAGCTGGGCTCGTCGAGAACGTCGTACTCCGACCAACTGAGGCGACCGAGACCTACCCATCGGGCTGGAAGTACACGCTCCATCTGGGCACCCTCGAAGACCTCACGCTCGTCCGGTTCGATAACGCCCACGAAGATACGAAGGGGCACGAACATCACACCGCCGCTGGCGACGTCGACGACGTCACGTTCCCCGGGATGGAGGAACTACTCGTCGACTTCTGGGCGAGCGCAGACGAGTACTGGGAGGCCGTCGGCGGCGATCCGCCGCGGCCGTACTGACCGCACACCACCCGCCACCACGACACTCCAAAAATGACCACGCTCCACATCACCGTTGGCGACCGAGAACAGGTCCGTGAGGACGCACTCCAGTTCGTCCACGCCGCCGAGACGGACACGCTCAACGACCAGGACGGGGCGGCGACACTCCAGTTCGGAACCTACGACGACCTCGTCGACAGCCTCACCCCGCTCCGCCTGGAACTCATTCAGGCGATCGCCGAACACGCACCCGAAAGTATGCGGGAGGCCGCACGTCTCGTCGACCGTGATGTGTCCGACGTCCATTCAGATCTGAAGCACTTGGAAACGCTGGGGATTCGTCAACTGCCCCGCGCACGGTGGCGCGGGGCTTGTCAGTGAACTCGGCCTCTACCGACAGTTAGTCGGACGGGACGAATCCCCGGTTCGGCGTCACGGTTCCTGACTTGAGGGCGAGTTGACTGTCGCCCGTCCGCCGAGACGACTGTAGGCCGCGACGGACGTACCGCCATCCAACGTTTTTCGCACCCACGTAATCTGCATTCTGAGTTGCCCCGCACGACTCACACTCAAACTCTGCCTGACTGACGCGATTCCCCTCGCTCGTGTGCCCACACTCAGGACACCGACGGCTCGTGTTCCTCGGACTGACAAACTCAACGCAAATCCCTTCGGCTTCGGCTTTATACTTCACAAGGTCAACGAGCTGGCGGTGTGCCCACTGATGGAACTCTTTCACGGGCGGCGCACGCTCTCGGATGTGCTTTAGATTCTCGAACGCGATGTACTCGCAGTCGTGCATCCGTGCTTCTTTGAGAATCTGGTTAGCGACTTGATGGAGTTCGTCACGGAGATACCGTGACTCCCTCCCACTCATCTGCTGAATCGTCCGATGGGCGGATTGTGTCCCGGTCTGCTGAAGGTTGCCGCGGATCCGCTCGAACTCTCGATGCTGGTGTCGAAGCTCTCTGCCGGAGGCGAAGTACGCTGTACTGGTGGTGGCGATGTTGACGATGCCGAGGTCAACGCCGAGAACTGTCCTGTCCTCGTCGTCATCCTGTATTTCGACCTGTTTCTCGGGCTTGTCTTTGCGAAACCCAAGGTGCAGGTAGTATTCGCCATCACGCTTTGACAGCGTAGATTCTGTTACTTCCCACTCGTCATCGTTGAGGTATTCGTATTGATACCCGTCTTCGTCGGGAAGGTTCAGGCCACACCGAATCCGGCCCTCGACGGTGGAGAGCGATACAGACTCGTCATCGAACAGCGTCATCGTTCGCGTGTCGTATTTCACCGTGTTACTGGTGAACTCCGGGCGGGACGTTTTGTAGTGTTCGTCAAGGTCTTCGATTGCTTCGACACCATCGAGCGCGGCTGCGGCCTGATGGGTGGCGAGAATTGCGTGCTGACTCCCGAGACGTGTCTCTTCCACCACCGTGTCATAGGCGAGGTCTTGGAGGTAGGTTTTCCGCGTCTCACCTGCGTCCCATCCGATTCGACTGCTGATGTTGCAGGCATCTTTCCACTCGCTGATGGTGGCGTCGAGCAAGTCCTGTTGCTCGTCGGTGAGGATGGGACGAGTGATTGCGGTACGTCTCAGGTAGTCGTCTCCCACGAGTTTCAATAGAAGGTATAGGCACTTAATAGATAGTGGTTTGTGGCAGCGAGTGTCGGCTTCAACCCCGCCCACGGTGGGGCGGGGAATCCGCCTTGATACCTATTTGAACTGAAAGAAGGCGGCCCCGGCGGGGCAATGCAACCCATTGTCCCGTTCGACCGGATCGAGATGCACATCGACTACCCGCTCATCAACGATATCGATGGGGATGAGGGACCGGTTAGCGCATAGCGACGACCTTGTGGGGAGACCCACATAAACGATACTCCTCAGAAGTCACATCTCACGATGCGCTCGCTCGATCCCGTTGCGTGAGACGGCTATGCTGAGTTCCAGAGCCTGTGACAACAGCACATTTTGATCTCCGCTCCATCAAATCGGGAGCCTTGGCAGGCCGCACAAAGGTAAAGAACTATATTGTTGCATATTTTTGTGTAATTGTAAGAGAAGCTATGTTCACGCCCTGTTCTGAAAAAGCGCTCAAAACGCTGTTGGCGATCGATCCCGGCGATTCGATATCCGGCGTCGCCCGCAAAATCGACGAAAATCGGGAAACGATCCGCCGGGTCGTCAACGCACTCGAGGACGAGGGCTACGTGGAATACGATCGAGGCCTCACTGGAGTCGACCCCACGGTTCGCGAAGCTGGGCTCTCGTTTCTCGCTGCCTCGGCGGGTGTGGTCCCTCCATCAATTCCAGAGGCGTACGTACTCCCACAGTTCGCCGGACTGGAGTTTGCCTATACCTCGATTGATGCGGTCTATATCTGGACGCGTGGCGGCTATCAAGTTGCGCGCGATCCCGATAACTACCCGTTGTTCATCATGGTTGCCGAGACGGACCTCAAGGAATGGAAGCAGTTCTTCGAGCGCTTCGGTATTCCAGTCGCACAAGAGCGACAACCCGCTGATGAAATCGACCAGTCGATTCAGTTCGTCCTCAGGTCGTGTGCGACGGTTGCAGCAGACACCGTCGATGGTCGCCCAGTGATCCCCCTGCAGGAGACCGTCGAGTTTGCTCGGGACCACTATGCCACCTTCCAATCGGCATTGGACATGCTCGGACAGATGTATGAAGAGGTCGAAATCGACGCCGATTACCGGATGGAGCCGGCCTGATCATGAGTCACGAAGAACGCAGCGAGGCACTCATCGACATCCTCGACGACCTCGAACAATCGGAGATCCCCTTCGTCTTGGTCGGGGGCTACGCGATTAGTCAGTTCGAGACTCGGTTCTCGACCGATCTGGATCTTGTCATCGCCCCGGAGGACTATGACGAACTCGTTGACTTTCTCGAGGAGCACAACTTCGAACGAACGGACGAACTCGAAGTCCTACCCGAAGAAACGATCTATAATCGTGAAATAGAGCTATTCGGACGGACAGAAGGGCTGGTTCATCCGATCGGAGTTGACGTTCTCGTGAATGGCTTAGGATGTCGTCAGACAGAGGCAGAGTGGTCCTTCGAATACTTACGGAATCACAGTACCGTGACGACGATCTCAGGTGGGTCAAAGTCAACGACAGCAAGAGCCGCTGACGGTGAAATTCTGGTCGCTGCAAAGCTCCATAGCGCCAGAGAGACGGACCTCGCGGACGTTCTGGCGATGGTGCCAGAGATAGACTTCCAGAAGGTTGAATCACATCTCTACCGAGGCGACGAAGAAGTACTCCAATCACAACTCAATGAGGCGAAAAAGTTCGTCGAAGAGGGTGGACTCGACCACCGATTCAAGAGTCTGTTTGGCAAGTCTGCCGCGTCACCAGAAGACATCGATGCCCTCGTTTCATTCCTCGACCGACAGCTGGACTGATGCCAACAGTATCCCAAATACCAGTAGAGGGCGACATCCATCGGTAGTTTAACCAACATCAAGTCTGGCTGACCCGTATCTGTTGGTTAATAATGGCTTGAGATATCCCGGAAATCATTCCGGAAACAGACGAATACGAACAAATTGGACGGAACACGGTATCGTTCATGTTCTCGATACCTGTTTCTGAAACCCGGAAGGGACACGCCGTAGCTTATCGGATATCCGGATCTCGTGTGGATTGTTGAACAACAGATGCCGTTCACCATCGACTTTCTGGACGGGGGTCGCGTCCTGGAGTGGGAGGCAACTGCCGACGGGGCCGTCGCAACAGAACGAGATGACTACACACCGCGATTCTACGTCGCCGCTCGCGACCCTGATGCCGACCTCGATCTCACGACGCTCCAGTCGGTGTACGACCAGCACCCGGACGTCGTCGCGACCGAGACGGTTGCGCGACGGCCTGGCTTTCGACGGGACAAGGAGACCGTTCTCGCTGTCGACGTCGCCCATATCGACAGCGTCACCCCACTCGCTCGGCAAGCGCGCCAGCTGCCGGACTATCCAGTCGGGGATCTCGCCTGTTTCAACGTGGACTTCTCGCGAGAGTTCCGGTACTGTCTGGAGACCGGCGTCGATCCGACACCGGCAAGCGAGGTGTCGACGCTCCGACTCAGCGTCCCGGTGACCGAAACGAGCAACGACATCTATGGGGAGCTGTCCGTCGCTGGCGACACCGTCACTGGCTCGCCCTCGGAGCTCTTGACCGCCGTCCAGGCAGCGGTCGACGCACACGATCCGGACATCCTCGTCTGCTCAACGAGCGAGATCGTCTCGACCCTCCACGAAATGGCGACCGAGTCCGGCGTCGACGACTTCTCACTGAGTCGGGGACCGGACGTCGACTATCAGCAGCTCGCAAGCCGGTCGACGTACTCGAGCTACGGTCGCGTCGGCCACTCGCCGGCACGGTACAACGTGCCTGGCCGGGCGATCATCGACGAGTCGAACACGTTCTTCTACGGGGAGACGAACCTCGACGGCGTCCTCGACCTCGTGTCGCGCTCGAAAAAGCCCATCCAGGAGCTCGCGTGGGCGTCGATCGGGAACGTTCTCACCGCGATCCAGATCTGCGAGGCCTACGACCGCGGCGTTCTCGTCCCGTGGAACTCCTGGCGCCACGAGTTTTACAAGCCGATGGGGACGCTCCACGACGCCGACCGCGGCGGCTTCATCTTCGCGCCCGAGGTCGGCCTCCACGAGAACGTTCACGAACTCGACTTCTCCTCGTTGTACCCGAACATCATCTGTACCCGGAACGTCTCACCGGATGTCATCCGGTGTGACTGCCACAGCGACAGGGAGGATGTCCCCGGCCTCGGGTACTCGATCTGCGACGACCGGGGCTACCTCGTCGACGTGCTACAGCCGATCATCGACGCTCGCGACGAGATCAAGGCGGCCATCCGTCGCGAGAAGGAACGAGACGCCCCCGACGAGGACCACCTGGCGGAACTCGAGG
>NZ_FNFC01000007.1 GCF_900100385.1 Halovenus aranensis | reverse complement strand
ATAACGCGCTCATCCGGGCAAAAGGCTACTCTCAGCGCTGGATGGCCGAAACGTCGTATTCGACAACGAAGCGCTCGCTCGGCGATGCCGTGCGAGCGCTCGGCTGGTATCGACAGTTCCGTGAAATTGTCCTCATGTTCGCCATCTCCAACATAGAACCGCTCTGTGAGCCACTCTGACCATGATTCAGCATCTATTCAACACGGCACAAAATTAAGACATCTCCAGTAGTACACCACAGTGGACCCATGGGCGTACGCGACCGCATCGCGATCGTCACCGGTGGCGCGAGCGGCATCGGCGAGGGGATCGCGTCCGTCCTCTCCGAGAAGGGTGCGACGGTCGTCATCGCAGACGTGGACGGAGACGCAGCCGAACAGACGGCTGCCGACCTGCCGGGCGAGGCGATGGCCGTCAAGGTCGACGTGACCGATCCCGCCGAGACGGCGGCGCTGGCCGAGATCGTCGCCGAGGACCACGGACAGATCGATATCCTGTGTGCCAACGCCGGCATCTTCCCGTCCGCCTCCTTCGAGGACCTCACCGTCGAGGACTGGGACGAGGTCTTCGGCGTCAACGCCAAGAGCGTGTTTCTGACATGAATGCTTGTCTCCCGTACTTGCGCGAGCAGAATTAACGACCAGTTCGTGATCACGTCCTTGATCACCGGCCCAGTGGTTGACCATCCAGGCTGAACTCACCACAGCGCGACCGAGGCAGGAATCTTTGCTTCCCTCGCAAGGCATATTGCTCCGTTGAATGACGACGCCATCTGCGGGTTATATCGTTGATTTCAGGGAATTTGGACGCCGTCTGGCGATATGGGGCGACTCAGGACCCTTGCACGGACGTTTCGAGACTTTGCCACGAATCACGTAGAGGAACCAGACGAACCCGTCGCGCCGGATGGCGCGGACGGGTACGCCAAATCAACGAAAATCGCGCTCCTTCTATTCAAAGAGGAAGTCAACAAGCCGCTGCGGCAGTTTGAGGACTATCTGAACGAGATGCCTGGAATCCTCGATCTATTTGATCTTGAGAAATCTCCTGATCACTCGTCTTTCAGCGTGTGGGACGATGAATTTCCTATGCAGGAGTTGCGCCGCCTGCTCCGCCGATCAGCGGAGCAGGCGGGGCTCTCGGGAACAGCGTCAATCGACGCAAGCGGCTTCCAGCGAGATCAGGCCAGTTCACATTACCGAAATCGTGTTGGCTACTCGTTCAATGCGATGAAGACGACGCTGCTTGTTGATACGGACTCACTTGCCATCATGGACGCTCATTTCACGACGAAGAAAGCCTATGACGGCTATATTGGGCTGCAGGTCTTCCGGCGCAACGCCGAAGACCTGCAGGCATTGTTGGCCGACAAGATGTACTCCTGGAGCGATCTCCGTGAAGCCTGTCGTGACGCATCGACGCGACCAGTGATCAAGCGCTGTGAACAAAACGCGCTCAAGAAGGCACATAACGCCAGAATCGATGACGAAGTCTACAATCAGCGGTCAATGAGTGAGACCGTGTTTGCGATGCTGAAGGACGACGGCGACGAGATTCGCTCCCGGAGCTGGCATGGCCAGTTCCGGGAGCTCACACGGAAGTGCATCGTACATAACCTGACGCAGGCGGCGAGTTAGGGCTCGCCGCCTGCTCTCCTTCTTCGGACGTATTCGGGAGAGGCATCGCCATCGTCCATCTCATACTTTGTCCAGTATCTTGTGAAACTGATGTTTTGATCACTGCGCAAAACAGCTCCAATCGAATCGTCTGATCTCAGTATCTTCCGTTAGAGGGCTGTTACCAGTGGAAAATTGAATATCATAAATTTGATTCTGCCGCTGTATTGCGTTCAACGCCGCAAGGCATATTATAGTGCTCACCTGCGAGGTGCTTCGTGCCTCGGGCTATGAGCAGGAGTGGTTCCGCGCTACTCCGTTCTAAATCCCCCTATTCGACATCGTGAACTGCTCCGGGGTCAAGTGGTTCGAGAATCTCCGATTCTCGTGATCACGGAACTCGGAGAGTTCCGGACGACCCCGAGGCACTCTGCCTGCTTTCTCTGTAGAACCGTCGGTCGACGAGATTCAGGAGGGTGCGCTGGCAGAACTGTTCGAATAAAACTACGATCTCGAAGATCACAATTTCAGGAACTATGATTTCTTTCTGGCGTCGTTACCACAGCGACGATTGACATCACGGGTCACACGAACAGCCCCAACGATCCTCCGATCGTTGCGACAATATCCACCGTCCCTACAAGTCTTCGAGCAGCTGGGTTGTCCGTTCGACACTTTCCGTCCAGTCAAATTGTCCCTCGATCTGTGCCCTCGGATCTTCCATGCTACCGTCTAGCACTGTTTCCAATCCCTCAACAAACCCTGCAATATCCCCAACGGGTACAGTCACGCCGCCACCATCAACCACGGGTGCGACCTGTTCTAAATCACTCACTACGACTCCGACACCTGACGCCATCGCTTCTAAAACCGTTCGGGGCAATCCTTCAGCACGACTCGATAGCACTAACGCATCCGCAGCCCGATACACCGCCGGCATCTCCTCGTAGGGAATGTGTCCAAGAAAATTAACATGTTCCTCATCCATCTCGGACCGTAGTGGTCCTTCGCCAGCCACGTACAACTTCACGTTCCGTGTCTCAGCCAGTCGTGACACCGCTGCCACAGCATCTTTAGGCCGCTTGCCTTCAACTAGTCGGCCGACAAACACCACCACTGGACCGTCGTGATCGATCCGGTCGCTCTCAGGGCCGTCCGGACAGAACCGTTCAGTATCGATCCCATTGTGAACGACCTCAATCCGTGAATCAACTCCGAACTCCCGCACTCGTTCGCGATCCTCGGTAGTGTAGCAGAACACCACATCAGCCTGATTAAACGTCCATCGCCCCACTGTCTTTAGATACAAATCGAATACCCACTCCGGCGCAGTCTGAGAGTACAGGCCATGATTCGTAATCGCCAACGGAACGTCACCGAGCCACCGCTTCAGCGCTGCAAGATTCGTTGAGAAGTATAGGTGCGAGTGCGCGTGCATCACGTCAAAGTCGCCATCTTGAGCGAGATACTGAGCCACCCCCGAACTGATGTCGTTACCGAGAAGATTCACTGTTGGCTCAAACCGCACGACTGTGTACCCGTCACGTTCCTCAATATGTGGCAGATATGGATCCTGCCGGACAGTCAAGACAGTAACATCGTGACCCATCTCGGCTTGATCTCGACTCATTGCATGAGCATGATATGCACCGCCGCCTTTCGTGTCAGGATAGACTTTCTGGGCAACACGGAGGATCCGCATTCTATGTTTCTTTTCTCAAGAAACCTCAAGAGTATGCCGGTTTTTGAGCGTCCCAAACCGCAAACAACAGCTCTCAAAGTCATCCTTAGTGGTATATTTGTTTGTACAACAAGTTTAGGTAGAACCTGAGTCTCAATCCGGATGTTTATAACTCAGGCACCGGACATATTGAGCGATGCACGCACCCGTTACTGGTGGAGCAGGCTTTATTAGCGGACACCTTGTCGACAGTCTACAGGCGTCGAGTTCTGTTCGGATTCTCGATAGCGATCCCGGTTGGCAATCACTCAACGACACAATCTACATCGAAGGCGATATTCGTGATGAGAACAGTTGCTCAGGCAGTTGCCGATACTGACGTGGTTTTTTATGAGGCGGCACTCGTCAGCGTCGGCGCCTCGGTCCGTGACCCGATTCGAAGTCATACGACGAACACGACAGGAACACTAAACATCTTGGAAGCCGCCAGAGAACACGATACTCGCGTCGTCTTTGCGTCGAGTGCCGCAATCTACGGCCACCCCATGGAGACGCCAATCGACGAGGCTCATTGAAAGGAACCCACGTCACCGTACGGGATAGACAAACTCGCAGCTGACGAGTATATGCGACTGTACGCAGACCTGTACGGCCTCGAAACGGTCGTACTCCGCTATTTCAACGTCTATGGGCCTGGAAGACCGGTGAGTACGCTGGCGTTATTTCCGTCTTCATTGAGCCAGCGCTGAATGACGACTCCATTACCGTCCACGGCGATGGCTCACAGACCCGTGATTTCGTCTTTGTTGAGGATGTCGTCCACGCGAACCAGTCCGCAGCGACAACAGAGAACACCGGCCAAGCGTGCAATATCGGGACTGGCGAATCGATTACGATCCGTGAACTCGCCGAACTGATTCAGGATCTGACGGACTCTGATGCCGATATCGTCCATACCGAACCGCGCGATGGAGACATTGAACAGTCACAAGCAGACAGCTCTCGTGCCCAACGCGACTTCAATTACGAACCGACGGTGTCGCTCCGTGATGGTCTGAAACGAACAATAGATTGGTTCGAAAATCAGTCTTGAATCGGCGACTTCTCGTGATCAGACTCGGTTTCTGTTGACTCAACCGCTTGTTCGTTCGGCTCCGGTGATGAACCGATATCAGTCGATCTTTGTGACTCGTTCTGTTTTGTCCCTTTCACCGACTCACTTCCGAGAACGACATTCACTGCATCCGTGCCGACCATCCACAGCTGCCGGATGACAATCTTCAGATCGAACCAGAAGGACTGCTTGCGAATATACAAGAGATCGAACCGGAGCTTCTCTTCGGGCTCAGCTCCCGTCGCGTCATTGATTTGTGCGAGGCCAGTCAACCCAGGCCGGACGAACCAGCGACGCCGCCAGTTGCCGACACCCTGCTCAATATCGGTATCGAGCTGCGGACGCTCGGGCCGCGGTCCGACGACACTCATATCGCCGACGAGAATCGACCAGAGCTGTGGAATCTCGTCGAGATGCGTTTTCCGCAGCACACGACCGACCCGCGTTACACGTGGATCGACGCCGCCTTTGTCTTCCTCGCTCAGTTTCGCACCACTCTCTGATTCCGCATCCGGAATCATACTCCGGAACTTCGAGACAGTGAATGTATCACCAAACGCCGCTGTCCGCTCGTGACTGTACAGAATCGGCCCCCCATCATCCAGCTTGATCGCCACAGAAATAAGCAAAATTACTGGCGACAGCACGAACAACGCCGTCCCCGCAAATGCGATATCGAACAGTCGCTTCGCCACGTGTGTCTGCCAATCCCATGGTTCAAGATCCACGGACAGAAGCGACGCCCCCGTGTCTTCGACAGTCAACACGTGATCGGCGTGGTCCTGATGTACCAGCGCAGCCACCCCATGCTCGTAACACGTCTCCAGTGTCCCGAAAAACTCCTCACGATCTGTTGCCGCAAACGCTAACAACACCGTATCCACATCCTGCTCAACCAACACTTCGTCCAACCGTGCCAACCCACCGAGACAGGGCAGTTCGTCCAACCGCTCAGCGGAGGTTCCGCCGTCGGTCACGCTCACCAGTTCGGGCTCAATTCCGTCCGGCGCGTACGCGGACGGTGGGGATACATACCCTATGACTGGCAACGTCGACGCCGACAGCAGTGATTCCATCGCCTCAGGGTCGTCACCAACAATTACTGCCCGGGAACTGGACTGTGGACGACGCCGAACCGTCGTCATAAACAACGGCAGCACGATAAAGAGGACAGCAGTCGTTAACATGAGCGTCGTCCGCGGTAACCGGTAGGAGTATTTGAAGTAGCCAATCGCAGCCAGGCCGACCATTGCCATAAAAACCCGCTTCTGGGTTGATAAGATCGTATCCAGTATCCGGCGTGGTCGTGGCTTGAACAACGGCCACATTGTCGCGAGAACAACGACAAGCGTCGTCACAACAGCAAACCGCAACTCACTGGCTGGTAGCACCTCTGGCGCAGGGTTCCCGAAAAACGGAACCTGAGCGAACGTCTCGTGAACAACACGGAGATTCGTTCCCACAACAGCTGCGACAGTCAACAGAGCCGCCCCAATAAAGCTCGAAATCCGATACCGCCAGCCAGCGTCCATTGCATAGTATTACCCTCAAAACAAGTATAAAAGCTGTGAAAGATATCATAGAGGGCCCCTACATCATCGAGTGACGCTCGCGACCCGAAAATCGCTGACCAAGAGTCGCATGATAGATAGCAGAGTTTTTACTCCCGTCTTGTGAAGCGTACCCTCAATGAAAGACTCCGACGACGATTCCCGCAGATTTCTCGACGACGAGGGACGGTTGTTCGGCCTCGTCAACATCGTCGACGCCCTGGTCGTGTTGTTGGTCCTCGCAGTCGTGGTCGCGGGCGTGGCATTGCTACTTCCCTCCAGTAGCGGTGAAACAGAGACACGATATGTGACACTCGATCTCGGCGATCAGCCAGACTACCTTGCTGAAGAGATTACCCCCGGCGACGAGTGGGCACCAGAACGGACAAGCGACTCAATAACGATCACCGATGTCTATCGGTTCAACAACGCCGGGAACGGGACGAGCGTGCTCGCACGCGCAGCCGTAAACGGAACGGAAGTCGAGCCAGAGGACCCTACAGACGACCCCATCTTCGAATTTCGTGGCAACCCGCTCCTGACCGGACAGACGTACACTCTCGTTACCTCTGAGTACGAGGTCGAGGGTGCTGTGACACGCGTCGAGTCCGACGGTGAAACGCTCCCGGTCACCGACAGCGAGCTGGTCCTCGAGACGAGTCTCGCACCGACAACAGCAAGCGAAATCGAGGTCGGCGACCAGTACACCGCCGGTGGTGACGTTCTCGGCGAAGTAACTGCGTTCGAGACATTCGCGGCGAACCAGAGTGGAGAAGGTCAATACACCCTTATCGGTCTCACAACCAAGGCAATAGAGCGAAGCGGGTCCCAGTACCTTGGCGACACCCGCGTCGCCGTCGGCCAATCTCTCACCTTCGATGGCGGTAGCTACAGCTTTAGCGGCGAAATTATCGACCGCGGCACCAGTGCGATTCCGGCAAACGACAGCGAATTCGTCATCGAAACAACGCTCCCGGCAGCAACGGCAGACGAAATCGAAGCCGGCGACGAATTCACAGCCGGCGGAACAACGTTCGGCGAAGTGACCGCCCTCGAGCTGTTCCCCGGAGCAGGAGACGGCGACCAGCGGTACGCACTCGTTGGGGTTACAGCCAGAACAGTCGAGCGTGACGGCGCACAGTACATCGGCAACATTCGCGCCGCCATCGGTCAGTCGCTCACCTTCGATGGCGACGGCTACAGCTTCGGCGGCGAAATTATCGACCGCGGCATAGGCAACCTCACCACGAAAGCGCGCCCACTGGTCGTCCGGACGGAGGTTCCGGCAACTGTTGCTAGCGACATCAACGTCGGTGATCAGTTCGACATCGATGGCGTGCCGATTGTCTCTGTCGACTCTGTAACGGTCTACCCGACGGCGAACCCGGACGTGCGGCGGGTTGTCCTCGGCGTCTCTGCAAAGACACGGACAGAAGGGGGCACGCTTCTCTTCGGTGACCGACAGCTTCGGATCGGGTCACAGCTCCCGATTAGAACGGACAATTACGACATCCAGACGGAAATCATTCGTCGGGGAGGCCTGAACGAGCCCGGCAGTCCGACAACACAGACCGTGACGATACAGCTCAAGAATATCCCACCGGAACGGGCAGCAAGTCTCACCAGCGGGATGACAGAGGAGAATCGTGACAAAACGACGGCGGAGGTACAAAACGTGACGACACAGCCTGCCGAAATCGTCCTCGAAAGCGAGGGCGGTGACATCTTCCTCCGTGAACATCCCCAAAACAAAGATGTCGAGTTGACGGTTGACCTGTCAGTCCGCGAGTTAGACGGCGGAACGATTCGGTTCCGTGGAGAGACACTCCGCGTTGGACAGGACATTGCACTCGAACTCGGGCCCCTTACGGTCAACGGCGAGGTGATTGGCTTCGAGGAATGAGCCTCCGGAATCACCCGGCAGCACAGGAGTCAGCCGTCCTCGGTAGTCTCGCCAGCATCCGAAACCGGATCGCGTCCGCAGTCACACGCTCACGTCTCGTCGGGCCACCCCTGGCTGCCGTCCATCAGCTACGCGGAGGTCAAAGCTCGTCGGACGACGAGTCAGACGAGACTGAGCGACCTGCCATCGCGAACTCACAACTCGTCGGGTTCGTCCACAACACGACCTCCAGAATAGGAGACGCAGCGAAACGCTCAGAGGTTGCTGGTGTCACAGCGAGCGCACAGCATCTCGTCAAGTCGTCGTGGCTATATCGTTGGCTGACGGCCGAGCCTGACCCGGACGTGGTCGTCATCGACCTCCGGGAGACCCTGACTGTCGGCCCGTGGCTTCGAGTGCTCCAGCGCACAATCGAGTGGTTGCTCCCCGCGGCAGTCTCGTCACTCCTGTTTCGGACCTGTCGTCACATCCACCGGGCTGTCACCAGCCGCCCGGTCCAGATAGCGAGCCTCTTCATAGGCTCCGTCGCTGTCCTCATCCTGGCACTCGCGGCACAGTCTAGCGACCCGTCGGCAGTTCTCGTCGGTGTGGGAGCACTCCTTGCACTGCTGGCGGTCGTCGGTAGTCGCATTACGTGGACGTGGGGAACGCTCCGTGAGACCAAGGGCTACCAGTTACTCGCCGCGGCGTTCGAGCCGCCAGAGCCGCCAGAACCGGCGAGACGAGAAGAAAGCGAGCGTGAAAACGACGAGCGATAGCTGGTATACACTCGGTCGTTCATCAGCAGAACTGTTCGCGTAGTCGCTGTGCTGCCGCAGCCACACGCTTTTGTGCATCCGTCGTCGAGGGATGAGAATCCGAGACTGTATTTTTCAGTTCGGCATACCGTTGTTTTGAGCCGTACAGATAAGTGCCGGTGTCAAGGGCGACCGCAAGGAAGGCGTCGTCTGCGGTGTGGATATCAACAAGATCGACGGTCGTCCCAACTGCTTCTTCGAGAGCAGTATGAAGCGAGAGATACGCACTGGCGTAGCCATCGTCGCCGGGCCGCCACGTGTCGAACTCGACAGCAAGGTCGATATCTGCCGGCTCGGGAGCATTGAGTGCTGAGCCAAACAGAATGGCGAGCTGAATATCGTGTGCAGCAAGCACTTCACGGAGTGCCTGACGGTCTGCATCCGTGAAGCGATTCTGCTCTTCGGCGGACATACTGTATGTTACGACGGCAAGTCCAATATATTCACCGGGTAGTCGAAAGATTCGGTGATAGCGGGCAGCCATGCAGCGAAGTACCACTCAATCCGCTTCGCCTCTTTTTTATCCACTACCGACGAAGACAGAATACATGAACGTCCTCGTCACAGGTGGCGCAGGCTTTATTGGCGGCCACATCAGCGAACACCTTGCAGGCAGCGGCCACGACGTAACAGTCATCGACAACTTCGAACCGTACTACGACCTCGGAATCAAGGAACACAACGTCGAGGCGGCACGGGAGGCAGCCGCTGATGCCGGCGGCAGCTACGAACTCGTCCGGGAGTCTATCACCGACGCAACTCTCGTCGACGATCTGGTCGCCAACAGCGACGTCATCTACCACCAAGCCGCACAGGCTGGCGTCCGCAAAAGCGTCGACGAACCCGCGAAGGTCAACAGCTACAACGTCGACGGCACGGTCAACGTGCTCGACGCCGCGCGAAAACACGATGTCGATCGAGTTGTCGTCGCTTCCTCCTCGTCAGTGTATGGAAAACCGGACTACCTCCCCTACGACGAAGCCCACCCGACAACGCCGGTCTCACCGTATGGCGTTTCCAAGCTCGCCACCGAACAATACGCGCGTGTCTACAGCGAAATCTACGGGCTGCCGACCGTTTCGCTCCGGTATTTCACGGTCTATGGCCCACGGATGCGCCCGAACATGGCGATGACGAACTTCGTCTCGCGGTGTCTCCACGGCGAACCGCCAGTCATCTACGGCACCGGGGAGCAGACCCGGGACTTCACTTACGTCGAAGACGTGCGCCGGGTCAATGAACAACTCCTCACTGACGACAGCGCCGACGGAGAGATTCTCAATATCGGCTCGACAGATAATATCGACATCCAGACGCTCGCCGAGGTGGTGCGTGACGAAATTGACCCCTCGCTCGAGATCGTCTACGATGACCCGCGGGAGGGCGATGCCGAACACACGCACGCTGATGTCTCGAAGGCGGCTGCGTTGCTTGGCTACGAGCCGACGTTCGATATCCGTGAGGGAGTCGAGCAGTTCATCGAATGGTACCGCGCAAACGAGGACTGGTACGATTCGCTTGTGCGGCGCTCGTGATAGCGTACCGGCGGCACTCTTTTGTGTATGTACTACCGACATACTGGCGTATGTCTGAAGCCGACGCAAACGACGGCGATCCAGAAATGACATCCTCCGCGCCGTAAACAGGGCGAGACCTCCGGTCTCGCTTGAAGCCGGACGTAGTCCGGCGACGGCGCGGTTTCCTCCGTGGGAGTCTCAGCCAGTCTGTGATTCCTCGGAGGCAACATTCCCGTCTTTGTGGACGGTACTCGGGTCTGTGCGCTGTTCTTTGGGACGGTGAGAGCGTGGTGACTCCGACCAGTTGTGGTCGTCCCACTCGAACCGCACGGGCCGTGCCATCGGCCTGACTGCCTGTTCTGTCTGCCGTTGACGAGACGCTTCGCGTCTCGTTCGCCAATCAGAAATCTGCGATTTCTGATGACGTCTCAGAAACGTTTCTGAGGCTGTAAGGTCGGCGTGCCCCTCGAACCCACATGGGCAGGTGAGTGTATCCTGATGTCGTGTCGTTCGGTCTGTCGAACCACACTGCGGGCACTCTTGACTGGTCCACGCTTCTGACCGGACTTCCACCGAGATGCCGTATTCCTCAGCGGTCGTCGCCAACCGCTCGGTGAATTTCTTGAACGCCCAGAAGTTGTGGGTCTTGGCGTTGGTTTCGACCGACCAGTGCGTTTCGAGTACGTCGGTCAACCCACCGATATACACGGTATCGACACCGCCGGCGTACAGTCGGTCCAGCAGGTCACGACACAGTGCGTCTTGGGCGTGGTCGCGGCGACGAGTCCGTTTCTGGTACAGTCGTCGGATACGCTTACTACTGTACCGGCCTTCTTCGAGTTTCGACTGCAACCGGGCGATTTCTCGCGTTGTCTCACGGAATCGTTGGAACAACTCGCGGCCTTCGTACAGGTATTGCTCGCCGGTCGTGGTGGTACAGGCGACGAGATTGTTCGCACCAATGTCCAGAGCGGCCGTCTCGTCGGCCAGTGGAGTTGCCTGTTCATCGTCAGAAACAGTGACAGGCTGCGAAGCTCGGAAGGTGCTGTCAGTCTCGTCGTACCACAATTCCAACCGGCTCTGGTCCTCGTAGTTGGGCCAGTTTGGGTCGCCAACGATTTCCAGTCGGAGACGGCTTTTCGGGCTGTTGTGCCTGTCACGGAGTTCTTTTCCGACGACCATCTCAAGCCGGGAGCGGTCGCCCCATTCGACGGTGTAGGCGTCCTTTCGGACGACGCCTTTCAGAACACGTCCATCGTCCTCGTTCCCACGGAAGCCCGGCGGTTCCGGGTGTTCCGTAACCGATGTGTTCGACTCGTCGTGATACGCCTTCTTGTTCTCGAAGAACCCGCGCCACGCTTCGCTGTTTGCTCGCCGGACAGTTTGAGCGGTGGACGCGCCGAGAACGGCTTTGTATTTGCCTTCGAGAGCGCCGGTATCGGCGTCCCACACGTCGCCCTTGAAGCCGTCTTCGTCGTTGTAGCGCATAAGGCGGTGGTAATTGATTTCGTTCCAGAGAGCGGCACACGCGTCCAACAGGTCCCGTAGTATCTGCTCGTCATCGCCGGTGAGCGGTCGCACGGCGAACGTGTTGGTGCGCTTCATCGCCTGTATCGGTGTTCGAACGGAGACATAGTGAATGCTGGCCACCCACGGTGAAAGTGAAAATAACGCTACGTGGGTGAGACTCAAGACCAGCAGTAA
Organism: Halovenus aranensis; assembly: GCF_900100385.1. Lineage (GTDB taxonomy): Archaea > Halobacteriota > Halobacteria > Halobacteriales > Haloarculaceae > Halovenus > Halovenus aranensis. The sequence goes on along the minus strand of NZ_FNFC01000007.1, from coordinate 177,647 downwards.
CACGGCAGTTTCTCACTGGAGCGTACGCGATTCTCTCCCGTCCTCGAAAATCGGAGATTTTCGGGTGCAGCAAGACCTCCAGTCTTGCCATGCCCCTGTTCGCTCCTCGGTTCCGACGAAGCGTCGGAACACTCGTCACTCACGGGAAGGGCGGGATTCTCTCGCTGAATCAAGATAGTGGATTCTGGGCTCGCTGTCAGCTTCTACTGAATGCTATCTCGTCGGTCAACGACCCACACACCGACAGCCAACAAAAGCGAGGCGACAAACACCCACCGTTCGGCGGACACATACCACCCAGGAGTGGGATTGCGCCACCACGAGAACGGGTACAAGTACGCTCCATTAGAGCCGTCAGCCCAGGCCTTGACGGCGTCGACAAGCAGATGTGAACACCCGCCAGCCGCGAGCAGCCCGAAGGCACGGCTCTGTTGCTCGTGGGTGGCGAACAAAACGGCACCAGCACCCGACAGGAGGAGAACACCACCGACCGTGTGAATCCCAGTCCAGTTAAACGGAATTCCCAGTAGCTGCGCAACCACATAATCATCAAGCAGCAGGTCAATTCGATTCAAGTCGGGCAGTAACGAGCCGATCATCCCGACGACGACCCAGCGTCGGTCGAGCCACGACACGGCCCATCCCACGGCGGTGAACAGCCCGAAAGCCAACAGGATGTGAGAGAACAGTTCAGCCATCGTCCTCACCTCCGCGGGCGACGAACCGCACTCGATGCGGGTCGATGCGCCAATACCACAGGAACGCGCCAGCAGCCAAGAGCCCACCAACACCGGAGAGACCGAGCTTATACCAGTGCTCGCGCGGACTCTCGGTCACCACAACGACGGAGTCGGCCTGCTGGAGGGTGCCACGCTCCGAGAGTTCGCCGTATACCTGCACGACACCGCCAGTATCGACCGACGGTTGCGCGTTGTAGACTTCGACAGTCCGCGCAATCTCCCCGCTATCAGTCTCGACATCCATCACGAATCCCCCTTCAGTCTGTTCGGTAACAGTACCGAACAGGAGAACGCGCTCCCCGTCCCAGCCCGCAGGGTTCTCCGCAAGCTGCTCACCTGTCGGGTGTGGCGAACGCTCCTCGTGAGTCGCACCGTAGTGGACGCACAACCCCGCCACAAGCAACAGGACGACGACGAGCGCGAGCAATCGGTGACCGCGTTGCATCTGTTTGGGGCCTCACCGGCCGAGGTGATTAGCGTTTTCCTTCCCCACAAATCATCGTTTTCGCCTGGCTATTGATCCGAGTTATCGACCATGTCGCTGGCCTGCTCGATATCCGCTGGCGTGTTGACATTCACACGCTCGACATCCAGCTCAACGGCCTGGACATCCCAGCCAGCGCGAATCAATACTCCCAGCGCGTCGGGCAGTTCGTACTCGCCGCGGTCCGACGGCCGGAGTAACTCGATGGCGTCGAAGATTGACTCTGGCAGGACATAGCAGCCGGTCGTCACAAGCGTCGAGGGTGGGTCGTCGGGTTTCTCGACGATACCCGTTACCTGCCCGTCGGTGACGGAGACTACACCCGTCTCCGTGGCAGTCTCGCGGGTCGCCTCCTCAACAGCGACGACAGCGTCATCCTCTTCGAACGCATTGACCTCCTCCACACGGCTAAAGCCGTGGGATTCCCCGATGGGGATATTAGGGTTGCGCGTTTCCTCGGCGGCTCAAATACGCTTTCGCGTGGCCAGCGTCACAGGTTGCCGCCCAATTATGACCGAGGGCGTGCGTTCCAGCGCGTGTAGCCCGGTCAAGCGGGCCTTCCCATCTGTACGTGGCAGACACCCACGATGTGGATGGTCGGTTCTTCAACCGACTGGGCCGCACGGTTCGCGTCATCCGTAGTGTTACGCCGTGCATGGTTCACCCTCTCGTTGACTGATGTTTTCTGCCGCGTTCAAATCCGCATGTCGAACGTATCCACACGATGGACACTCGAAGCGACTCCTATCACGTCCAGCGTACTCACCGCACTGACTACACTCTTGACTCGTATTTTGTGGGTCAATCTTCTCGACACGAATTCCTGCTTTCTCAGCCTTGTAGATGATGAACTGCTGGAGTTCGTAGAACGGCCACGAGTGGACACCATGCCATTCACTGCCGTCACGGATACCTTCCAAGTCTTCGAGTTTGATGACTGGATTCTCGAATTGACTGGCGTATTCGACAAGTCGTTTTGAGAGGGTGTGATTTGCATCTTGGATACGGCGATACTCCTTGTTACCAACGTGGTTCCGTGCGCGAAGCGCACCCGCTTGCTGAAGCGACTCACGAAGGGAACGGTAGTATCGCCGCACGAATTTGTACTCCTTGCCACTGACGAGGAATGACTCAGCACTCGCATCATCTGGCGTAGCGGCGAGAATGTAGTTGTGGCCAACATCGACACCAATGGGTGTTTCCTCACCACTGGTATCGTCACTGTAGGAAACGGTGAACGACACTTTCCAATCGTCACCTTCACGCCACACACTCAACTTTGTCTTTTCTGCGTCACCGTCAAGCAGTGCCTCAATTGGGTCTTCGATGTCGTCGTAGACGTGGATTGGGGTGTACCACCAGTCAGAGATACACGGGAACCCGATAACGATAGACCCATTCTCAGTGGTGTGGATTTCCCAGTTCTGGTTGTTAACTTCGATGGGTTGCTCGCCCGTGTACTCAACAGGCTCATCATCGTAGTCACTTTTCGCTGCTCGTATTGCTTGATTTTGGAGTGCTGAGTACAGCGGGTTCTCAATGTCACCAGTCGTGATGGATGAGGAGAGCGACCCGTCATTCCAGCCATCGACAAGCCACTGTTTGCACTCCCGCAGAATATGGGTGGCACGCTGCCATTCTTTCTGGCGGGTGTGGCTTGGATTTCGGAAGGTCGTTTCAACACTCACCTCAACCATTACACGTGTAATTAAACGTCGGACGGTTATAAAAATATCGTTCCTTGGTCGGTGGAATATCCAGCCGTGGCGACAAGCGTGGAAAGATTCTCAGTTGTCGGCTTCATCCCACGGCTAAAGCCGATGGGCTTTCGCCTCGCTACCGCTGTAATCGGCGCGTCCAGTGTTCCGCGAACGACGTTGTCGCCGTTCAACACGACGAACGGGCCGTCCACGTGGGGCCGGGCCTGTGCGATTGCATGGCCCAGTCCCAGCCGCTCACGCTGATGGACGTACGTTAGCGGACAGCCAGCGTACGACTCGCCAAAGTGTGCGACGATATCGCCGGCGCGATACCCGACCACAACGACCAGTTCGTCGACGCCGCTGTCGAGAAGCGTCTCGAAGACGTGTGCGAGCAGTGGCTGCCCGGCAATATCGACAAGCCCTTTGGGCGTGTCGTCGGTGAGCGGACGAAGACGCGTGCCCTGGCCAGCAGCAGGGACGACGCCGATCACGATTCGCTTGCTTCGGTGTCGGCGTCCTCCTCTGTGGCAACTGCGTCACCGTCGTGTAGCCGCCGCTCCGCCTCGTCGCGGTCCTCCGGATACCCGACATCGATACGCCAGCCATCGAGCCCGATTGCGTCGATGGTCCGGCCGGACTGGAGCAGGAGGTCGACCGCATCCGACAACTCGTACTCGCCGCGGTCGGAGGGCTGGACGAGGTTACAGGCGTGGAAAATCGCCGGCGTGAACGTATAGAAGCCGGTCATCACCAGGTTCGACGGCGGGTCATCTGGCTTCTCGACGACTTCCTCGATCTCGCCGTACTTGTTCGTGTCACAGACGCCGTACCGCGAGGCCTCCTCCCAGGGCACCTCCTCGACGAGGAACGCGGCGTCGGTCCGGTCCTCGTTGTGTCGGTTGACGACATCTTCGAGATTCGCCTGGAAGATGTTGTCTCCCAGCATCAGCATGAAGTCGCCGTCGACGTGTTTCTCGGCGGTCAACAGCGCGTGTGCCAGACCCTTCTGCTCGCGCTGGTGGGTGTAGGTAATCGGAACACCCTCGAACTCGTCGCCGTAGTACTCGATAACGTGTTCTTTCTTGTAGCCGACGACGACGACGAGCTGGTCGGCACCGAGGGCAACGAGTTGCTCGAAACAATGTGTCAGAATCGGTTTGCCGGCAACCTCGACCATCCCCTTCGGTTTGTCCTCGGTCAGCGGCCGCAGCCGCGTTCCCTCTCCAGCCGCGAGTACGACAGCATCCATATCACGTTTTCTTTCGTTGAGGTGAATAAGTATTGTGGACCGCCCAGACCACAGACCGAAACCATGAGGTGTCGTCTGCGTCTGGTACGTGTATGGAGGTTAGTATCATTGGCTCGGGCTACGTCGGCACGACGGTCGCTGCCTGTCTCGCAGCGGCCGGCCACCGCGTCACGAACGTCGACATCGACACCGCTGTCGTGGACGCAATCAACGCCGGCGAGGCTCCGATTCACGAGCCGGGACTGGACGAACTCGTCGGCCGCCACGGCGGTGACCGCCTGCAGGCGACGACGGAGTACGACGCCGTCCGCGAGACCGATCTCACCCTGCTCGCGCTCCCGACGCCGTCGAACGACGACGGCAGCATCGACAGCTCGATTCTCGAAGCTGCCGCCACATCGCTCGGCGAGGCACTTGCCGACAAGGAGGGTCCACACGTCGTCGCGGTCAAAAGTACCGTCATTCCGGGCATCGTCGAGGAGACAATCGCGCCACAGATTGCGGCCGCGGCAGACGGAACGCTCGGCGAGGACATCCACGTCGCCACCAACCCCGAGTTCCTCCGTGAGGGGAGTGCAGTCGAGGACTTCCAGAACCCGGACAGAGTCGTCATCGGAGCGGACTCGTCGCTGGCCCGCGAGCGCCTCGAAGCGGTCTACGAGCCGGTCGTCGAAGGGGCAAACGGGGACGTCCCCGTCGTCACCACGGGGACCCGCGAGGCGATGATGATCAAGTACGCCAGCAATGCCTTCCTGGCCTCGAAGGTCAGCCTCATCAACGAGCTCGGCGACATCTGCAAGGCCTACGGCGTCGACTCCTACGCGGTGGCCGACGCGCTCGGTCTCGACCACCGTATCGGCGAGAGGTTCCTCCGCTCGGGGGTCGGGTGGGGGGGCAGTTGTTTCCCGAAAGACACAGACGCCCTCGTCGCGGCCGCCCGCGAGCGCGGCGTCGACCCGGTCGTCCTCGATGCAGTCAAAGAGCGCAACGACCGCCAGCCCGAGCGCCTGCTCGATTTGCTCGCCGAGCATATCGACATCGACGGCGCGACGGTCGCAGTACTCGGACTCGCGTTCAAACCCGGCACTGACGACACCCGCAATACCCGGGCCGTACCCGTTATCGAGGGCGTCCGCGAACGCGGCGGAGAGGTCGTCGCCTACGACCCTGTGGCGGTCGAAGACATGCGCGAACGCTACCCGGGTGTCGCGTTCGAGGCCGTGGCGTCGCCTGCAGAGGCACTCGATGGGGCAGACGGAGCGCTCGTCGTCACCGACTGGGACGAGTTCGCCACGCTCGACGAGGAGTTCGATGCGATGGCGACCCCGGTCGTTGTCGATGGCCGTCGCATCGTCTCCCGGCGCGACGGCATCACCTACGAAGGACTTACGTGGTAGCTAGCGGTCACGCCAGAGCTTCCACTCGCCGGCCTCGTTCTGTGCGACGACGAAGGCCAGTTCGAGCAACTCGGAGTTGACGCCGCCCTCCATCGTGATGTCGACGTGGACGAGCGCCAGTTCCTCGACGCCCTCCAGTCCTGGGTCTTCCTCGCGGTCGGCCACCGCTGTCCGCTCGACCGACAGCGAGATGCGGTCGACGCCGGGCAACTCGTCTTGTCCCCACGCGTCGGTCGGGGCGTTCTCGTGGAACAGTTCCTGAGCCGTATAGAAGTACCCGCGGTCGATTGCGTCGACGTACTCTCTGACGACCTCCTCCTCGGGCCCGCGTGATGCTCTGATGAAGGCAAACCAACCCGCGCCAGCGCCCCCGAGTGTCACCAGCGCCGAGCCACCTCCATACAGGAGCATCCCGCGCCGGGAGACGCTGTGTTTCGCGACGGCGTCGTCGGCAGCGGGGCTGTCGGGGTCGTCTCCCGACGCGTCAGCAACCGTCTCACCGTCGTCTCCAACTCCGTCCACCGGTTCGCCCCCGTCGGTCAGTACTGCCCTGTCCGTGCGAGGACACCCATTAGACGGCTCCCCATCGCCGGACATCGAGCCGTGGTGTGGACTGGGAACCATACTCCAGATAGGCGCTCGTCGCACAAAAGCGTCAGGCAGAGACAGCAAATTGGTGCACAGGAGCGCTCAGAGCAGACAAACGACGGTGCTTTTCACCGAGGGTCACAGAGGGAGAAACAATGAGTACACACGGAACGCTCCAGCTCGCGACGCGTGGCTCGGCACTCGCGCGCTGGCAGGCAGAGACGGTCAGAGACCAGCTGTCGAGCAGACGCCAGCCCGTCGAGCTGGTCACCGTCGAGACGGAGGGCGACCAGGTGCGCGACGAGCTCATCCACCAGCTCGGCACGACGGGCGCGTTCGTCCGCAGCCTCGACGAGCAGGTGCTGTCGGGCGACCTCAACGCGGCCGTCCACTCGATGAAGGATATGCCGACCGAACAGCCAGACGACCTCATCGTCGCTGGCGTGCTCGAACGCGGACCGCCAGGCGACGTACTGGTAACACCCGAGGGAACCAGCTTGGAGGACCTGCCGGAAGGGGCGACCATCGGCACGTCGAGTCTCCGCCGAGGGGCACAGCTACTCGCCCGACGGCCCGACCTCGACATCGCAGGACTCCGTGGGAACGTCGACACCCGCGTCGAGAAGCTGCTTGGGCCGGAACTCCAGCGCGAACACGACCGGCGGGTCGAAGCGTGGCACAACGAGACTGACGATGACGAAAACGAGGACAAAAGCGAGTTCGACCGCCCGCCCGAGGAGTGGGTCGAGAGCCTGACCGCCCTCGAACAGGCTGCCCTCGACCGCGAGGTCGAGACGGAGTACGACGCAATCTGCCTCGCGGAAGCCGGTCTCGACCGGAGTAGCCTGCTCGGGGAACTTCACGTCGAACACCTCGACCCCGAATCGTTCGTGCCAGCCCCGGCACAGGGCGTGATTGCGGTGACGGCGCTGGACGACGAGGCCGCCGAGTACATCCACGACACGGTCGACGACCCACCGACGCGCGTCGAGACCACCGTCGAGCGGACGGTCCTCGCCGAGCTCGGCGGCGGCTGTGTCGCCCCCGTTGGTATCTACGCGCGCCTGCAGGGTGACGTGGTGTCGACGAGAGTCAGGGTGCTCTCACAGGACGGGACCGAGGAGGTCAGCGACGCGCGGGACCTGCCCGTCGAGCGCCACGCACAGGCCGCCGCTGAATTTGCCGCCGACCTCGCCGACCGGGGCGCGGCCGATCTCATCGAGAAAGCCAGGCGGGAGGACCCTGACGACGCGAAACGGGGGGAGTGACCGATGACCGACCAGCCGACCGTCGCGGCGTTGCGCCCCGACGACGAACGCATCGACGCCGCCGTCGCGCTGCTCGAAGAGTTGGGCGTCGACCCCCTTTCTGACCCGATGCTGTCGGTGTCACCGACCGGCGACCGCCCTCGCGAGGACGCCGACTACACGATACTGACCAGCCCGACCGCAGCGGACCTGCTCGCCGGGACGGGCTACCAGCCCGGCGGTACCCTCTGTGCGATTGGCGAGTCGACTGCCGACGCGCTCGAAGCCGAGGGGTTCGCGGTCGACCTCGTCCCCGAACAGTTCACCTCGGGTGGGTTAGTCGACTACTTGGCAGGCGAGGTCGACGGGGCGCGCGTCGAGGTGGCACGGAGCGACCACGGCTCTGCTGTCCTCCTCGATGGTCTCGAATCGGCGGGTGCGTACGTTCACGAGACGGTGCTGTATCGCCTCGTCCGACCGGATGGGGCCGGCGTCTCCGCCGAGCGGGCTGCCGACGGAACGCTCGATGGCATCCTCTTTACCTCCTCGCTCACCGTCGAGCACTTCCTCGCGGCCGCAGGCGAGCGCGGACTCGAAACGGCGGCACGCGCCGGCCTCGACGACGCCGTCGTCGGGACCATCGGCGAACCGACCCGCGAGACGGCACAGGAACGCGGTATCGATGTCGACGTGGTACCGGCGAGTGTCGGCTTTGAGGAGTTGGCCCGCGCTGTCGTAGACGAGCTGTCAGCTACCCGCCGCTGAATCGTGAGTCTCCACGCTGTCACGACCGGGAATACTTAAATATGTGATAGAAGGAGAGCTATGGCACAGCGGCCGCTGTGTCGCTGGACTCTGAATCGAACGGGAGGTTAATGACGAGTTCGTCAAACCAGACGACTGGACGCTTACTTTGGCCATCTTCCTCAAAGAAGATGATTCCCAGCTGGGCGAGCCGACTAAGCTCCTCGTGGACGTTTTTCACGTCCCGGTCAACAACCCGTGCAGTTTCGTTGATGCTAACTGGCTTCTCTTGACGGATAGCTTCGACGAGGTCAAGCACACGCGGCGTCAGCGTCCCCATCAGATCGTCGTAGCTGGTGAACGAGAGCATTGGCGTGGAATCTACTGCATCATCCCGTTTGAGCGCCTCAATCTCGTTGGTGACATCATCGTGGAATTCACTGGATGAGGTTACTGTCACGACGAGGGTTGATTCTGTCCGAAGCTGTTCACGTTCCATCGGGTGTAGTGGCGGCGTGGTATCGTTCATGTGTATCACCGTCTGTGATGACCTTACTTGACCGCAAACTCGGCTTTCGGAATTTCGATCCAGAACCGTTCCCAGAGTTCGACCATCCCCGGGAACGTGATTATTTCTGGGTCGGGGTCTGGTGCGACGTGCAGTTCATGCCCCTTGGTATCCTCATGTGAGTTGTCGTACCGACGAATTGTGCCATCCTCAAGCGTGCGGGGTGGTTCCGGCTCTGTCGCGCCGTAGTGGAGCTTGTATGCCCACCCAGATGAGTATGAGTCACGATCGGTCCGCATGCAAAACACGCGGACGACAGTCCCATCAGGGTACTTCTCCGCCCGACTTACCCCGTCAAGGTCGTCGTCAGTCAATGCAGCCATCCTCAACCATTGGTACACAGGCCAATAGAATAAACCCATTGGTCAGAAAGACAAGAGTAGTCGTTACACGCCTCAGAGCGAGTGTGTCAACTGCTCCGGGGTCAAGTGGTTCGAGACGCGGAGCGTCTCGTCATCACGGAAATCGAAGATTTCCGTACGACCCCGGAGCTTGTCAGTGGACTCCCGTTCTAACCGAGTAGCTCGGTAGGTGTGTAGTCACCGTTCACGTTCAACGTCCCTGACTTGAGGGCCAGTTGACTGGTGGCCCATCCACCGCGAGACTTCTGCCCGCGATGGATATACCCGCAATACCGGTTGGCGATGTTCTTCGCCGCGTTGTAATCGGCATTTGCCTCGTATCCACAGTCCTGACACGCGAACTGTTTGTCGTCGCGGTTGTCCTCGTGGGTAAACCCACAGTGACTACATCGCTGACTCGTATACGCCGGGTTCACGAAGTCCACGAACAACGCCGTGGATTCAACCTTGTACTGGATGAGTTCCACGAACTTCGTGTACGCCCATTGCTGGAACTTCGACCCGTTCGCAATGTTCTCGCGGATATAGTCAAGATTCTCGAAAATGATGCCGTCCACATCCGCGTTGTGGGCTTCCGCGATAAGGTCGTTGACTCGGTTGTGCAACCAGTCCAGTGACCACTCGCTGAACGCACTACCGATGGATTTGATGGTGAGGTGCGCCGAGCGCGTTCCTGTCTGTTGCAGTTTGCCTCGGCGTTGCTCGTACTGGTCACGTTTGTGGTTCAGGTAGTCAGCACTGCCGATGAACGCACCTGTGGAGGTGACGGCAAGCGCGCCGGTCACGTTCAAATCCACTCCAAGAACCGTTCCGTTCTTTTCGTGGTCGTCGGGTAACTCGGCTTCTTGGCGTTCAGTACCGTCAACCTCGTAATCTGGATTCTTCAGCGTGACGTGGAGGAAAAACGTGCCCTCCTGCTCGTCGTACTGGAGTGTGGCGCTTGAGGCATCCCAGTCGTCGCTCTCGTAGTACTGACCAAACGGTGTGTCTTCTCGCTCGTCTACCGGTGGGAGGACGTATTCAGCGGTGACTCTGCCGTTCGGTGTGGAGAGAGTAGCGTGGTCGGCGTTGAACGTTGCCGAACGCTTGTCGTAGACGACACTCCACGAGTCGAAGTGTGGTTGACTCGTTTTCTCGCCCTTCTTCAATTTCTCGACGCCACCTGTGACAGCTTGGATAGCACGTCGAATACCTTTCTGGACGAGGTTAGCGGTAAGGTCTGTTTCCTCGCGCAAGTCGTCGTACAGGGTGTCTTCTGCCTTGCTCTTGCTGGTAATGCAGTAGTCGTCGTAGCGCCACGCCCACTCACTTGTGCGGTTTGCACAGTGGAGAAATTGGGCTTTGGTTTGATGGAGGTCGCCACGACGCTGTTCGGGTACATCGAGTTTGATGGGCACGGTACGCCGTGGCGCGTCATCGTCCATCGTATTTCACATTTAAATTTGTTACCTAATAAATATTTATATAATAGTGGGGGAGTTGGCCTTGCTGTTGAACGTTGTTGGCGTCATCGAGTGTCGGCTTCCTCCACGGGGTCAAGCCCCGTGGCATCCGCCTTGATATTTCTGTGAAAATGACAAACGAGTTCAAAAGGTACGGCCTGACAAAGGAAAAGACGACAGAAGTTAGTGAGCACTGTATGCTCAACGCCAGGCGACGCAAGCGAGAGAAAAGAAACCTGTTTCACCTGGCTGACAACGAGCAGCGCCTCAGATAATCGAGTAACTCGCACCGGCCGTCAGTGCGAGGAAGCCGATGAGACCGGCCATCGCGACGTAGGTTATCGAGCGTGGTTCGTCACGGAGGTGCATGTAGTAGCCGGCGACCGCCAGGGCCTTCATCGTCGAGAGGACCATGATGACCCCCAGCGTCTCCCAGTAGTAATCCTCCAGAAAGCCCAGCCACTCGACAGCGGCCTGGGTAGTCGACAGTGCCATCAGTACCACGAATATTGCCGTATAGGTTTTTGTTGATGCCATAATTGTGCCTCCTTAGAGGATGTAGAACAGCGGGAACAGGAACAGCCACACGATGTCCACGAAGTGCCAGTACAGCCCGAAGTACTCGATGGTACTGGCGTCCTCGCCTTCGCCGACGTAGGCTCCTGTCCAGGCCCGCGCGATGAGGAACAGCATGACGAGCATGCCGATGATGACGTGGAGCGCGTGCATTCCGGTCGTCAGGTAGAACGTCGAGGACATCACGTCGACGCCGAAGGTCCATCCCTGGTGGACGAAGAGGTCGACCCACTCGATGCCCTTGTTGACGAGGAAGAACGCCGCCCCGCCGAAGGTCAGCCCGAGGAAGGTGACCGTCGCCGACCGGTTCGAAATCGAGAACGGCCCAATCGAGTAGTCCTCGGTCCGCCGTGCCGCCGAAAGGGCGAGCACGACCGTGAAGCTGCTGGCGAGCAGCAGGTACGTGTTAATCAGTCCAGGCAGAACTGGGTGATGTTCGAGCGCCTGCTCGGCCATCGTGTGCGCAGCAGGGTCTTTTGCGAGTTTCCACCACTCCTGCCAGCCGTACTCGATGCGCGTGAAGATGTACGCGCCAATGAACGCCCCGAAGACGATGATGTCCGAGGCGATGAACGTCCACATGCCGAGTTTCGTGTTCTCGACAGACTCGAAGGGCCACTGCTCTGCCATCTTCGGCTCGGGCACCTCGAAGGACTCGTAACCGATGCCCGCGAGCGTGTACGCACCCCAGACCGCGCCGACCAGCGCAGCCCAGAAGTACGCGCTCATGCTCGCCAGTTCACCGATTCCAATGCCGATATGGAAGAAGATGAAAAAGAGGGCAAGCAGCGGGAACGACAGCATCATGTAGATGCCGTGAATCTGCGCGAAGCCGTCTTGGCGAGCCCCGTGGACGCCGAGCGCGGCGACGAACGCCGGAATGGCAAAGAGGAACGGCCACACGAAGTGCGAGACACTCAGGCCGGCCAGTCCGAAGCCAGTTAGCACGACGCTCGACGCGGTGAGGAACGGCCACCAGCTCGCGTGGTCGGCGTGTTCTTCTGGCGGCGCCAGCGTCTCCTCCACACCGCCGTCGGTCGCTGCATCCTCGACGCCGCCGTCGGTTTCGGCTCTGTCGAGGAAGTTCAGTTCACCCGAGGCGAAGCTCGGCTTGCCGGGGAAGTTCTCCAGGGGCGGCGGCGAGGAGACCGCCCACTCGGGCGAGGCGACGTACGACCACGGCGACTCGCCGACGTGACGGTCACTGTAGAGGCTCTTGGCCAGGTTGTAGAACATCACCAGGAACGACGCCGCGAAGAGGAACGCTCCCGCAGTCGCCGTCTGGTGCCACATGGTAAACCCGGAGTTATAATGGAAGATACGTCGCGGCGTCTCCCAGACGATGAACATCGGGAAGTACAGGAGATTGAACCCGATAAAGGCCATCGCGAAGTGCACCTTCCCGAGGAATTCGTTGTACATCTTGCCCGTCATCTTCGGGAACCAGTAGTAGACGGCCCCGATGAGTATCACTGCACTGGAAGCCATCACGTAATGGAAGTGTGCAACGACCCAGTAGGTGCCACGGAACGAGTAATCCAGCACGATAGCACCGAGGAAGACCCCTGTGATACCGCCGATGATGAAGATAACGAGCGCACCGAGCGAGAACAGGAACGGTGTCTTCCAGCGAATCTTGCCCTTTATCATCGTGTAGATGAGCGAGAACACCATCAGGTCGAAGGGCAAGGAAATGGCGACTGTCGTCACCATCATCACGGTCTTTATTTCGAGGCTGATAGCGGTGAGGAACATGTGGTGCATCCAGACGATGAAACTCTGGATGCCGACGAGTGCCATCGCGATGATGAACCACTTGCGACCCACCAGGCGGCGGCCAGAGAACGTCTGGACCATCTCACCCAGCACACCGAGTGCCGGGAAGAAGACGATGTACACCTCCGGGTGACCGAAGAACCAGAAGATGTGTGTCCACAGCAGCGAACCGCTGTCGGTCGCTTCGGGGCCGCTGCCGGTTTCGAGTGCGAAAAACGACGTGTGAAGCAGGTGGTCAGAGCTGAGGATGATGAGCGCAGCCAGGTACGCCGCGAAGGCGAACAGCATCATCCAAACCGTGACGAGAATAGAGATACTGAACAGCGGGATATCACGCATCCGCAGGCCTTTCGCGCGCATCCGGTAAATCGTCGTCAGGAAGTTCACCGAGCCGATGGTGACCGACCCGATGAACGCAATCAGCGCGAGAATCGTCGCGAAGGAACCGACCTGACCGAAGTCGGGGATGTAAGACGGGACATTAAGCGGCGCGTATGCCGTCCAGCCGCCCATGAACGTCGCACCCTGGAAGAACGAACCCAGGACCAGCACACCTGAGAACAGGTACAGCCAGTAACTCATCGCGTTCAGCCGCGGGAACGCGAGGTCGTCGGCCCCAATCTGGAGGGGGACGAAGTAGTTCGCGAAGCCAAACGCGAACGGAGAGAGGAACCAGAAAATCATCAGGAAGCCGTGGGACGTGACGACCTGATTGTACCCCGCGTCGCTGAGAATCGTTCCGCCAGACTGCAGGAGCTGAATTCGGATAAGCAGCGCCAGCACCCCTGCGACGACGAGGAAAAACACCGACGTCAGCAGGTAGAGGATGCCGATGTCCTTGTGGTTAGTTGTGACGAGCCAGCGCTTCACGCTTGACCGTGGTGGTAGATCTCCCATCAGTTGGTCACCTCAAGTTGGTTGTCGAGTTCGCCGTTTTGCCAGGCTTCGAGCGTCTGCTGGTACCACTCCCCGAACTCCTCGGGGTCGTCGAAGTCGTACTCTTCCTGTCCCTGTTCCCAGACACTCGTGGGGACGACGAGTACGTCTTCACGCATGTTCGAGTGGCCGTTGCCACACAGCTCGAAGCAGATTGCCTGGTACTCGCCGGACTCGTCGGCCTGGAACCACGTCTCGGTGGTCTGGCCCGGGATAGCGTCGCTCTTTGCCCGGAGTCCGCGTATGCCGTAGTTATGCATCACGTCGCGTGATGTCACTTCGAGTCCGACCACCGCCTCGTTAGGCACGACCAGTTCGTCGGTCGTCTCGAAGCCGTTGTCGTACTCGTAGGCCCAGGCGAACTGGAATCCCTCGACGTTGACTTCCATGTCGGGCTCGACGTCGCCGGTGTCCTCGACGTACAGCAACAGCGAGTACGAGTAGATAATCAGCCCCAGCACGATGACGGCGCTGATACCGAAAGAGAGGAAGAGCTTCTTTCCACCCTTCGAACTCGACGGCATCTCGCCGAGTTTCGGGCGGACGACGTCGTCGTCTTGAACCTCTTCGACATCGTACTTTCCGTCGGCGTCGGGCGCATCAGTCCTGTACTTGTACGCGTTGTACACCAGGTAGCTGATGACGACGACGCCGACCAGCGTTCCCATGCCGAGAAACACCAGGTAGAGTCGGCTGAAAATGTCTACCTGGGTTCGGGAGAGCGTAGCGACTGCCCCCAGCCTCGGCAACAACGTCTGTATGGCTCCGGAACCCAGCATTTGACTCGGCCTTACGACCACCATGTATTATGCATTTCGGTACCCCGCCATATCCGGGGCCAGTTTTTATTAGGACAGCCGTATCTCGGCAATCTCTGTCGGTTTGTCGAAGAAAAGTCGGGGATATCTCCGTCTGTGCGAACGAGACGACCGGCGTTACTGCCCGTCCCACTCGGGCTCGCGGTCCTCGAAGAAGGCGTCGATTCCCTCGTCTTTATCCTCGGTCGAAAACAGCGTCGCGAACAGTTCAGCCTCGTACTCGATACCAGCTTCGAGGTCCATCCGCGTCCCGGCTTTGACGGCTTTCTTTCCGATTTCGAGGGCAATTGGGCTCTTTTCTGCCATCGAGCCAGCCAGGCCGTAGACCTCCTCGTCGAGTTCGTCCTCGTCAGCACAGACGACGTCGACGAGCCCGATATCGCGTGCCTCGTGGGCGTCGATGAGTTCGCCCGAGAGAATCAACCGCATCGCCTGCCCTTCACCGACGAGTCGGGGCAGTCGCTGGGTTCCGCCGCCACCTGGGATGATGCCGAGATTGATTTCTGGTTGGCCGAGTTTGGCCCGCTCGTGAGCGATACGCACGTCACAGGCTTGTGCAAGCTCCGAGCCGCCGCCGAGCGCGTGGCCGTTGATGCGGGCGATGACCGGCTGGCGAAGGTCGTCGACGGCCTCGTAGACGCGCGGTCGTTTCGAGGCCTCCCGCTGTTCGATGGCACTGCGCTCGCGCAGTTCTTCGACATCCGCGCCGGCAACGAAGGCTTTTGCCTCGGCCGCACCGGTCAGGACGACGACTCGGATGTCACTGTCGTCGATGGCGTCGAGTACCTCCTTGAGTTCGCGGCGCAGCTGCCCGTTGAGCGCATTCCGAGCGTCGGGGCGGTTCAGCGTCACCGTCGCGACCCCATCGACGCGCTCGCCGACGGCCACAGTCAGCAGGTCACAGTCAGCTGCCAGTTCCTCGATGTGGTCGGCTCCCTCGACGCGGTCGTCGCTCATCGTCGCACCTCGGCTGGACAGTTCATACCGGTCCGTCGGTCGGCGCGATAAAAGGCGTTTCCGTGCCAGGGACGCGGTACAGTTTTGTCGTTCCGATGGGTAGAGTAGGGTATTCCCCACGACGCGTGGGAGAGACGGAGTGAGCGTACGTGTCCGAGACAACGGCCGAAGACTGCCAGTTCTGCGGGCGAACAGCACCGGCCGACCCAATCGAGACGGGCGGCCACAGCTACTGTTCGCCGGGGTGTCGAGACGCAGCCGACACGCTCGATTCGGCGCCGGTAGACCCAGAGCCAGTAGCGACAGACCCCGACGACGGCGAGCGCGTCTTCTTTCACGTCGCCGGGATGCACTGTGTGACCTGTGAGTCGTTTCTCGAATCGACTGCACTCGACCAAGACGGCGTCCACGACGCCAGCGCGAGCTACGTCTCCGAGAGCGTCCGCGTCACCTACGACCCCGACGAGACCGACACCGAGACGTTGGCAGAAGCGCTCTCTATCGCGGGCTACCGCGTCGCCGACCGGGAGCAGACCGGGAAAGAGTCTGTCACCACAGTTCTTTCACGAGAGGGCGGGGCCGAAACCCGCGACCTCGAAGACCTGCTGGGCTTTCGATACGCTGCCGGCGTCCTCTTTGGCCTCTTCTTGATGTTCCCGTACGTCGTCGTTCTCTACCCCTACCAGCTCTCGGACCTGCTCGGCGGCCCGCTGCAGGGGTTCGAGGGCGGGACGATGGACAGCGGCATGATTCTCCTCTTGCCGCTGTTTACGAGCGTCGCGGGCGTGGTCGTCTTTTTCACCAGTCTCCCACTGCTCCGTGGCGCGTACGTCAGCATCCGGTCCCGGGAGCCAAACACCGACCTGCTCGCGGCGGTC
Organism: Halovenus aranensis; assembly: GCF_900100385.1. Taxonomy (GTDB): domain Archaea; phylum Halobacteriota; class Halobacteria; order Halobacteriales; family Haloarculaceae; genus Halovenus; species Halovenus aranensis. Next base: position 161,182 of record NZ_FNFC01000007.1, on the reverse strand, counting down.
ATGTTGCTGTCTGCATACAGTTACAGCATCGTCGCGGTCCTGCTCGGTCGGCTGGACATGTACTTCGATTTGACTATCTTCGTGGGCGCGAGCGTCGTCGCGGCCGTCTTCTACGAGTCACTGACCAAACAGCGTGCGATGGACCGCCTCACCGACCTCACTATCTCACAGACCGAGACCGCGACGCTGTATCGCGGCGGCGACACCGAGCAGGTGGCCGTCGAGGACCTCACACCTGGCGACGAGGTGCTCGTCGGCCAGGGGGAACGGGTCCCTGTCGACGGCACGCTCACGGCCGAGGGCTGTACCGTCGACGAGTCTGTGGTCACCGGCGAGTCCCTCCCGGTGAGCAAGGAAGCCGGCGACCCGCTTGTCGGTGGCTCCGTCGTCACCGAGGGGGCGGCCGTCGTGCGTGTGGGCGACCCGCCGACGAGCAGTATCGACCGCCTCACGACGGCAGTCTGGCTCCTCCAGAGCGCGACACACGGCCTCCAGCGCGGGGCCGACAGGCTCGCCGGTCGCGTCGTCCCGCTGTTGGCTGTCGGGGTAGTCACAGTCGCTGCAGTCGTCCTCGCGACCAGCGCCGCACCGACGGCCGCCCTACTCGGCGCGTTGACCGTCGTGCTGGTGGGCTGTCCGTGGGGCCTCGCGCTGTCGACGCCCCTGTCTGTGGCGGCGAATCTCCAGGCGGCGATGCAGCGGGGTATCGTCGTCTTCGACGAGACGGTCTTCGAGCGCGTCCGCGAGACCGACGTGGTGGTCTTCGACAAGACGGGGACGCTGACCCAGGGCACCATGACCGTCCGGGAGACCGACGCCCCACCGGATGCCCTCGCCGCCGTCGCCGACCTCGAACGGCGGGCCGCCCACCCGGCTGCCGAAGCCATCACGGCCGCGTTTGGCGACCACGCTGTCACAGACGGCGGAGCGGCGGCCGACGTGACCGAGTTCGAGACCCTCGGCCGTGGGGTTGCCGGCACCGTCGACGGCGACCGGTACCTCGTTGGGCACCCGGACCTCTTCGAGGAACGCGAGTGGCCTGTACCCCCGTCAGTCGAGTCGGCGGCTGCGGACGCACGCGCGGACGGTCATCTGCCGGTCGTCGTCGGTCGTGACGGCGAAGCGAAGTGGGTAGTCGTTCTCGGCGACGAGCCACGAGAGGGATGGGAACAGGTGCTCTCAGAGCTAGGAGAGCGCGGCGTCGATACGGTCGTGTTGACCGGCGACGACCCCGAGGCGACCCGGTTTTTCGAGTCCCGGGCCGACGTGACCCACGTCTTCGCCGAAATCCCGCCCGAGGGAAAAACTGAGGCGCTGCGGCGTCTCCAGGCCGAGCAGACCGTAACGATGGTCGGTGACGGCACCAACGACGCCCCCGCCCTCGCCCAGGCCGACCTGGGTATCTCGCTTGGCAGCGGGACGGCACTGGCCTCCGACGCCGCAGACGTGGCCATCGCGGACGACGACCTCACCGGTGTCGAAGAAACGTTTGACCTCGCGGGCGCGGCCGGAAAGCGCGTGAGACAGAACACTGCGCTCGGCGTCCTCTACAACGCGTTGACAATACCGACGGTGGTACTCGGTGTATTGAATCCCGTGGTCGCCATCGCCGCAGCAGCGACGAGCGGTGCACTGCTCGTGGCAAACGCCCACCGGCCGCTCTAGAGCCGCCGGAACTGTTCTTCGAGACAGACCGTGACAATCGATTTGGCGATAGCCAGCCCGCCTTCGATTGGGTCGAGTTTCGTCTCGCCTTTGCGCTCGCCGTACCGGATTGGGCGCTCCTGTACGTCGTAGCCACGCATCAGCGGGCGGATGAGAAGTTCGGCCGACAGTCCCGTGTTCTCGGTCCACTCGATAGACTCGATGACCTCGCGGCGGTAGGCCCGCATCCCAGTCGTCGTGTCGTGGACGCGCTCACCCATCAAGACACTCGCCGTGAGCGCAAACAGGTGATTGCCGAGACGGTTGAACGCTGGCATCGCCTCGGCCCCGTGATAGAGACGGTCGCCGCTGACCACGTCGTACCCCTCGTTGATGGCCGCGAGGAACTCCGGCAGTTGCTCCATCGGGTAGGTGTCGTCACAGTCGGTCGTCACGACGATTGGTCGGTCGGGCGTGCGAATCGCCTCCTCGACCGCGACGCCGTACCCCTGGGGCTCCTGTTCGATGACCCGCGCGCCGTGTTCGCGGGCAATCTCCGGCGTGCGGTCCGAGGAGCCGTCGACGCAGACGACCTCGGCCTCGCCGTCGGTGACTCTCTCGATATCTTCGAGGACGGTTCCGATTGCCTCCTCCTCGTTGTAGGTCCCCATCACGACGCTCAGGTCCGCGAAGGTGAACGCGTCGTCTGTCTGCTCGCCGCCGCCATCTCCGTTGAGATGCTGTTTCTGACTCATTATCCCGGCTTTCGGCCCGATATACTTATGTTTTAGGTTTGCCTAAAATAGAGGGAAGCGAACAAGAGCAGTGCCCGGGTGGCTGCTGACGACGGCGTCACAGCGCGTCGTCGAGATGCTCGGCCGCCCGGAGCGCGAGCGCCCCAATCGTCAGCGTCGGATTCATCGCGCCGCCAGTGGGGAAGACGCTACTGGAGACAATCCAGCAGTTATCGAGGTCGTGGGTCTGTAGACGCGGGTCGACGACGCTCTCGTCGGGGTCGGTGCCCATCCGCGTCGTCCCCATGTGGTGGTAGGCCGGACCGGTCGAGTCGGGGCCGGCCTGCCACGTAATCTCTGCGCCGAGTTGCTCCAGTATCCGCTCTTGAATCTCGTTTGCCCGTTCGATGGTCCGCAGCGCCCGGTCGCCGACGTTCCAGTGAACGTCAGGCACGGGGTTGCCGTGGTCGTCGGTCTGGTCGCGGTCCAGCCCGACGTAGCTGTCCTCGCGGGGGAGTTGCTCGACCAGTGCTCCCACCGCGACGTGGTTGCCGTAGTCCTCGCGCAGGCGTCCCAGCAGGTCGTCGCCCCAGTCCTCGCCGGATAGGGCCATCTCGACTGGCGAGGGGCCGGCGTAGTTGAAAAACTCCAGTTTGAACGGGCCGACCTCGGCGTCGGCCTCGTCGTAGAACTGGTGGGACTCGCTGGTGAGAAAACCAACGTGGTTCTGGCGGGTCGGCTCGTCGAGGACGCCCCCGGTGCCGGCAAAGAGGTGGTCCATGAAGTACCGCCCCACCAGCCCGCTGGAGTTCGCCAGCCCGTCGGGGTACTGCGCCGACTTCGAGAGCAACAGCAGGCGGGGCGTCTCGACGCCGCCACAGGCGAGGACGAACTGCTCGGCGGGCTGACGGTGGCGCTCGCCGTCCGGTGTGGCGTACACCGCGGCCTCGATGGCGTCTGCGTCGTGGGCGAGGTGCTGGACTGGGGCGCGGTCGATGACCGTCGCACCCGCCGCCTCGGCGCGCTCGATGTGAACGGTCGCGTCGTATTTCGCGCCGGAGGGACAGACCGGCTGACAGGTGCCGTAACCGACGCACTCGCTGCGGTCGTCGTAGGGTTCGGAGTTGCGGGCGTTTGGCACCGAGTGCATATCGATACCCAACTCGGCACAGGCCTCGGCGAACAGGCTGTCACTGTAGGAAGGTTCGAACGGTGCCATCGGGAACGGTTCCTCACGCGGCGGCGCGTAGGGATTGTCCATCCCGCCGGCGACGCCGATTTCGCGCTCGGCCTCGGCGTAGTGTGGACGCAGGTCCGCGTAATCGAGTGGCCAGTCGACGCCGACGCCGCGCTCGCTGGCCGACCGGAAATCGGCCTCGTGTAGACGCATCACCATTCCCTGCCAGTGGAGCGTCGACCCGCCGACACCCTTGACGCGGGCGTGATTCAGCGGATAGAACCACTCGCCGGAGGCGGCGTGTGCGTCTCGCTTTGGGTCGCCCTCCCAGACGTCCGGTCTGTCGTACGCCGGCCGGATGGCTCGCTCCTGTCTGGCGAGTCGGTCGTCGGCGTCGAACCGCGGCCCGGCATCGAGAACGACGACCTCCTGGCCCGCCTCGGCGAGTCGGGCGGCCACGAGCGCGCCGGCCGGTCCCGCTCCAACGACACAGAGGTCGGCGTCGGCGACGGGCTGGCGGTCGTCGCTCATTTCGATGGCCCCCGCTGATACGTGTCCGTCCCTCCGGGATGGCCCTGTGGGTTCTCGATGCCGACCAGGTCGCCGCCGGTGGGCGAGCTATACAGCGCGAGCAACAGTTCGTTGACGACATAGAAGCGCACCCGCTCGGCGAGTGTCCCCTCGGGGTCTTCGTCGGCCGCATCGACTCCGACTTCCCGCAACAGCTGGTCCCGGGCCGACTCGTCGAGGGCCGGTACCTCCTCGTCGTACCACTCGCGGGACACAGTCTGTAACTCCGTGACGGTCTCGCGCATCGCCGGGCCGTGTGTCGACCGGTCGAGTCGGGCCGGCAGGAACGACCTGACGAACGACGGCACGCCCGAAACGGCTGTGGGGTAGACGACCGCCGCAATCGCGACGTAAGTCTCGACGACCGACTCGTCGACTCCCTCCTGTGGCGCGCGAGCGGCACAGCCAGCCATAGCAGTGGTCCCAAGCGCCGAGAGCGCAGCGAGTGCGTCCCGTCTCGACAGTTCCATGCCCGCTCCTAGGCAAACCTAAACCTTATAATCGTTGGAGCGACTTCGTTGAGCTAGATGCGAGGGCCAGTTGCGGCGCTCCGTGCGGTCAGGAGACAGTTTTCGAGGGACGAACTGCCGCTCGGCCTGACGTTGCTTTGTGGCGTGATAGCAGCCAGCATGGTATTTCCGGTTTCCTGGCTGTTTATCAAAGCCTTCCAGGTCGAACGCGGCCGAGCCGTCGACCTCGTCGTACAACAGGAGACGCTCGATATCCTTGTCAACAGCCTCCTGTTGATGGGGGGCGTGACGGGATTTTCTGTTCTGCTGGGCGTGCCTCTCGCGTATCTCACCACGCGGACGAACCTCCCCTTTCGCCGGTTCTGGACTGTTATTGTCGCACTCCCGCTCGTGATTCCGAGCTACATCGGAGCGTTTACGTTCGTCTCTGCATTCGGCCCCCGCGGCGAGTTCCAAGACTTGCTCGCACCGTTTGGCGTCGAGCGCGTGCCAGAAATCTACGGCCTCGGCGGCGCAACGCTCGTTATCACACTGTATACCTATCCATACGTCTATCTCACCGCGCGGGCGGCGTTGCTGACGCTCGATACGTCGCTGCTCGAAGCCGCGCGCACCCTCAACCATTCGCGGTGGGAGGCGTTCAAGCGGGTGACCCTGCCACACATCCGGTCGGCGACCGCGGCCGGCGGCCTGCTGGCGGCGCTGTATGCCGTCTCTGACTTCGGGACACCCGCAATCATGCGTTTGCCGGTGTTCACCCGCCAGATTTACGTCGAAAACGATACCTTCGGCACCGAGTATGCGGCGTTGCTCGCCTTGCACCTGTTGGGTATCGTGCTGGTGGTGCTGGCACTCGAACAGCATATTCGGTCCGACGACAGGCTCGACGGCGACACCAGCAACCCCGCGAAACCGGTCGACCTGGGTCGGTGGCGCTGGCCGGCACTTGTGTTTCCGCTCGCCGTCACCGGCCTCGCGCTGTTGGTGCCAATCTGGATTCTCCTGCTCTGGGTGGTCCGGGCCGACACCGCCGGCGGGCGCTCCGAACTCGCCTTCGAGTTGGGCCACGTCATCAACTCGGTCGAAGTCGCTGGCGCGGCCGCGATACTCTCTGCGATGGCTGCGATACCCATCGCGTACTACGCGGCACGCCACCGCTCCTGGCTGTCGACTATCTTCGAGCGGACCACCTACATCGGCTTCGCCGTCCCGGGTATCGTCCTCGCGCTCTCACTCGTCTTCTTCGGGACGGATTATGCGCCAGCGTTCTACCAGACGGTGCCGATGCTGGTGTTCGCCTACGTCGTCCGGTTCATGTCTCAGGCGGTCGGCATCATCCGCTCGGGTACCCAGCAGGTCGACCCGACACTCGTCGAGGCTGCGCGCACGCTCGGCGAGTCGTCGCTGGGCGCGTTCCGCCGGGTGACGCTGCCGCTTATCAGCTCCAGTGTTGTCGCCGGGATGGCACTGGTCTTCCTGACGACGATGAAGGAGTTGCCGGTGACGCTCGTGCTTCGGCCGACTGGCTTCGAGACCATCGTCACCCAAATCTGGCGCGCCCAGAGCAACCTCCTCTATCAGTACGCGGCCGTTCCGGCCCTCCTGTTGCTCGCTATCTCCGGTATCTCGATGGTCATTCTGCTCTCACAGGGCGGCCAGGAAGGGCTGTGATTACCGATTTGCTTCGAACCACTCGACGGCGAAGTCGACGAGGGCTCGCTGGTCGATGCGTTTCGCCTCGGCGGCCCCGACCGTGCCCGTCTCGAAGGCCTCGGGACGTTCGCGCTCGAAGGCCGCGCCACAGGCGGGAAAGTCCTCGTCGCTGAAATCGATATCCTCCCACGTGACCCACTCGCGCTCGCCGTCGACGAGTATCGCGCTCCCGCAGTCTCTGGTCCCGACGTCGAGGTCTGTCCGGTACTCCGCGAGGTGTATCGACGTGTTCGTCGCGTGGTCGGTCCCGAGAAAGACCACCTGGCCCTCGCGGTCGTAGACCCGCGCGAGCGGTGACGCCTCGCCGAGCGAGTACTCGAGCGAGTGCTCCCCGGTCACGTCGTCGGCGTCGGCCCCCCAGGCGGCAAACGAGTGCTGTGGGTGATCGCTGCGGACGACCCCCGGACAGGACCGGAAACACTCGGCGATGGCTCCCATCCCCTGTGTCGGCGTCATCGCCGGCCGGTAGGGGGGCATCTGTTCGCGGACCGTCCCGTGCCACGACTCCGGGAGCGGCGGGTGTTCCATCGCCGACGGCTCCATGTTCCCGGGCGAGTGTGTCGGCATCACGAGCGTCCCCGCCTCGCCGAGGGTCCGCTGGAGCGCGTCGACGACGGCGGGCGCACCGCCACACACCCATCCGAGCGAGGACAGCGAACCGTGGACGAGAACAGTGTCTCCGCGCGCGACTCCGAGGTCCCGGAGGTCCGCGGTCATCGACGCGACCGTCACCGGCTCCGCTGAACGCTCCTCGGGCGGTCGTTCGCTCATGCAGAGACGGTGCCCGAGAACCCACATAAGCTTCGTGGCTGTGAGCCAACCCGTCACAACCATTTAGGCTTGCCTAAGAATCGACAATCTTTTAGGTTCTCCTAAAAACAATTGCATACCACGATGAGCGAGGACATTTGCGTCATCGTTCCCACGATACGGGAGTACGACTGCGTCAGGGCGTACGTCGAAAACGCCCGACAGCACGGATTCGATACCTCGCGGCTCCACTTTGTGCTCGTGACAGAGGACTTCTGTGAGACCGACGAGATGGAAGCGATGCTCGAGGAGGAGGGCGTCGCTGGCGAGGTCTTCGACGGAACCCGCCGGCAGACCTTCTACGAGCGCCACGGCATCGAGAACTACAGTCACGTCGTGCCGGCGGCCAGCCACGCCGAGACGAGTTTCGGCCTGCTGTATATGTGGGCTCACCCCCGGTTCGAGTACGGCGTTTTCATCGACGACGACACCCTGCCCCACGAAGCCGACGACTTCTTCGGTCGGCACCTCCAGAACCTCGCCTACGAGGGCGAAATCGAGGCGGTCTCCTCCGACGAGGAGTGGGTAAACGTGCTCTACCAGCGCGCCGACGAACACGGGCTCTACCCGCGAGGGTACCCATACGCCGCGATGGACGAGTCTGTCGAGACGACGACGGCCGAGGTCGACGACGTGGTCGCTTCACAGGGGCTGTGGACGAACGTTCCCGACCTCGATGCGGTGCGCATCCTGATGGACGGTGACCTCGACGGCCAGGCCCAGACGCGGACGAGCCGCGACGATTTCACCGGCGATTTCGTCGCCGCACCTGGCCAGTATCTGACCGTCTGCTCGATGAATCTGGCCTTCCGCCGGGAAGTGGTTCCGGCCTTCTACCAGCTCCCGATGGACGACAACGAGTGGGACGTGGGCCGGTTCGACGACATCTGGAGCGGCGTCTTCCTCAAGCGGGCCTGTGACGTGCTCGGCAAGCAGATTTACAACGGGTATCCCCTCTGTGAGCACAACAAGGCACCGCGGTCGACGTTCGACGACCTCACAAACGAAGTCGCCGGACTGGAGCTCAACGAACACCTCTGGCAGATTATCGACGATGTCGGCGGCGACGCGACGACCTACGCCGGCGTCTTCGAGGCGATGGCTCGGGAACTCGCCACACGGGAGTTCTCGTCGTACAACAACGGAGCGTTCTTCAACCACGTCGGCGAACACATGCTCGATTGGCTCGACTGCCTCGACGACCTCGACGGACTCGAGGGCCACAGTCGCGTTTCGACACCTGCTGACGACTGATACACATGACCGGACACGATTCACACGACAGCTACGACAGGCGGCGGTTCCTCGCGGGGATGACCGCGCTGGGGGCCGCAGGCCTTGCAGGATGTACAGACCTTCTGGGCAGTGACGACAGCGAAGACACCCCAGACATCGGCCAGATTGGGTCGGGACGGGCCGGTCGGGACGCCCCCGGCGGCACGTCGATGGAAGAACTGCCCGACCTCTCAGGCGAGCTGACAGTCTACTCGGGCCGCAACGAGTTCCTCGTTGGCCCCCTCGTCGATTACATCGAGAACCTCTACGACGATTTCGAGTTGACGCCCCGGTACAACGCCTCGACCGACCACGTCAACGCCATTCTCAACGAGGGCGACGGCACGCCCGCAGACGTGTTCTACTCCGTCAACTCCGGTTCACTCGGCGCACTCGCCGACGAGGGCCGCACGCAGGCCCTGCCCGAGGCAGTCACCGAGACCGTCAGCGAGGAGTTCCGAACCGACCAGTGGGTCGGTACCTCGGGTCGAGGGCGGACGATTGCTCACAACACGAACGCCTACTCGGCCGAGGACCTCCCGAACGACATCATGGCCTACTCCGACTTCGAGGGCGACCTCGGCTGGGCCCCGTCGTACGGCTCCTGTCAGGCCTTCGTGACCGCGATGCGTCTCCTCGAAGGCGAGGAGGCGACACGCGAGTGGGTCGAGGGTGTCGTCGACGGCGGCATTCGCTCGTATCCCGACGAGTTCGCCGCCAGTCAGGCCGTCGCCGACGGCGAAATCGACGCCGCCTTCGCGAACCACTACTACATCCAGCGCGTCCTCGACGGCAACCCTGAGGCCCCTATCTCGACGGCATTTACGAGCGGCGACGCCGGCGCTGTGTTCAACGTCGCTGGCGCGACTATCATCGACGCCGCCGACGACACGGAGCTCGCAGGGAACTTCATCAGACACCTCCTCTCGGCAGAAGCACAGGAGTACTTCGCCGTCGAAACCTTCGAGTACCCACTCATCCCCGAGGTCGACCCTGTCGGTGACCTGCCGTCTATCGACGAACTCGACGTGCCCGACATCGACCTCTCGAAGCTGTCGAACCTTCAGCCGACGGTCGACCTGCTTCGAGACGCGGGCGCGAACCTCTAGGAGGGGATTCGCGTGCCCGGCGACAGCCACGGCAGACGGATACGCGAGAGCCTCGAACAGCGCGTCGTAAGCGCTCGCGACCGCCTCCGCGCGATGTCTCCCGAGGCTGTGGCGGCCGGTGGACTCGCAGTTCTGACCGGCGTCGCCGTCTTCGCTCTCGCCTCGACTGTCTTCGAGTACCACTCCAGTAATCACGACGAGGCGGTCTACCTCCAGCAGGCGGCGATGTTGCTGGAGGGGAAACTCGAGTTAGCCGCCGGCGACCTCGTCGGGGCGTTTCGCCCCTGGTTTTTCGTCGAAGACGGCGGGACCCTCTATCCGAAGTACGCGCCGGTGCCGGCCGCGATGTACGCGATTTCGATGGCGCTGTTTGGCGAGCCACGCGTCACCCTCGCAGCAATCGCCGCCGCGAACACCGGCCTCGTTTATATCCTCGGGGCCGCCGTCGCCGACAGACGCGTCGGCCTCGTCGCCGCCGCTCTCTTTGCCTGCTCGCCGATGGCGTTCGTGACGAGCGCAACCTTTCTCCCCTACGCGCCGACGACACTGTGTAACCTCGTCTTTGCCGTTGCCTACCTCCGTGGCGTCCGGACCGGCGGCTACCGGTGGGGGGCTGTCGCCGGCCTCGCCATCGGCATCGCCTTTTTCGCCCGGCCGTACACGGCCGTCCTGTTCGCGCTCCCGTTCGTCGCACACGCCGCCTACACCGCGCTCGCGTGTCTCGCAGACGAGGGGTACTGGCCGCTTCCGACGACAGCTCGCCGACAGCTACTCACCGCACTCTGTGGGCTCTGTTTTGTCCTCGTCACGCTTTGCTACAACGCCCGGCTGACCGGTGACCCACTGACCTTTCCATACGCGGCGTTCGCGCCGCTCGACGGGCCGGGCTTTGGCTACCGACGGATTCTCGACCACGCTATCGAGTACACGCCTGGCGTCGCCGTGCGGGCAAACGGGTTCGCCGTCTGGTATCTGCTCTCCCGGTGGGTCGTCGCCGGCCTCCTGGGTGCGGGACTCGCGCTCGGGGGCATCGCGGTCGTCGTCCGGGCCTGGCAGCGCGAAGGCGACAGTCTGGTCGACCCGACCGCCGGACTGCTGGTCGCGGCCGTCGTGCCCTCGGTCGTCCTCGGGAACGTGCCGTTCTGGGGGAACTACAACCTGCTTGCCACGCTCTCTGACCCGACCGACGGCCTCGTCTCGCAGTTCGGCCCCTTCTATCACTTCGACCTGCTCGCGCCGGTTGCCGTCTTCGCCGCCGTCGCCCTCGTCGTCGGCTGGCGGCGGCTCTCGTCCCGACTGGCCGCGCACGGTCCCGTCTCTCCACGGCGGCTAGCGCTGTCTGGCTTGCTGGTGAGCGTCCTCGTCCTCGCGGGAACGAGCGCGGTCCTCGCGGCGACACCCGTCGACCGAAACGCGGCCTACGCCGAAAAGTACGACACCGCCTACGGGCCGGTCGAAGCGGCTGACTTCGAGAACGACCTCGTGTTCGTCCCGACACCGTACGGCGAGTGGCAGGCCCACCCATTCCAGGTGCTCCGAAACGACCCCGGCTTCGACGGCCCGGTCGTCTACGCGCTCGACCGCGACCCCGCCGAAGACTTCGCGGTCATCGACGCCTATCCAGACCGGAGTCTCCATCGCTACACCTACCGCGGCGAGTGGAGTGCCGACGCCAGCGAACACGTGCTGCCGAGACTCGAATCCCTGTCGGTTCGTCGCGCCGCGGCCTTCGACGCCGAGGCTGTCGTCGGCGTCCCCGACCGCGTCGACCGCGCTCACGTTCGACTGACGACGCAGGGCGGCGGTCCCGTCGAGTACACCGTCGACGACCCGGACACAGAGCTGACTGTCCCGTGGTCACTCGACGGAAACAACGCCAGTCTGGATGAGGCCGCCGGCGCTGTCGCCCTCGACGAGACAGACCTCGTCGTGGTGACGGTAACACTCGTCCAGCCCGATGGGTCGACGCTCACATACCGGCAGGAAGCGACTGTCCGAGCCGACGGCGACGCGGTCGAGGTCGTCTGGCCGCCCGAACGCACGGTCTGTCGGCTCACGACAGCCTGTGGCAGGGAGGGGACCTATCTGCCAGACCACCCCGGAGAACACCTCGGCGGCGTGAGCTTCCGGGTCTCACTCGACCCCGAGTGAGTTACTGGAAGCGCAGGCGGAACCAGCCGAGCCCGGGAATCCGCGCCTCTGCAGTCCCGACGACCCACTCGGGTTTGACCGGTCTGGTGGCTTGGAGCGAGGCCTGGTCGTAGCGGCCGTTGTTGTCGCCTTTCGTAATGAAACCGTCGTTGGGCGCGACACACTCCTCGTCGTCCGGGTCGAGACTCCCCAGGTAGGCCTGGTTCGCCTGTGCACACCAGTTCTCGCCTTCCTCGACCCAGAACATCGCCCGGTGAATTATCGGTGTCGTCCCCTCGTTGCCGTCGGGATTGAAGACGATAACGTCGCCGTCACCACCGTGGCTCCCGTACCCGGTCTCGTTCCCGACGGCGGCGGTCACGACACCGGTGTCGCCGTGTGCCTCAGCGGGCTGGAACCGCTCTGTCTCCATCAGGATGACGAGGTCGTTGACCTCCATGTTGGGCTCCATACTCCCGCTCTCGATAGCGACCATCGGCGGCCAGACGCCGCTTATCGCAAACAGGTACGCGCCGAGTAACAGGACAGCGACCACGCTCGTCACGATATCCCGGACGAACTGCACCCACTCGCTGGACTCCTCGGTTGCCGGGGTCGGGCGGGGTGTGCCACCGCGGCCGACCGCGGGCGGGCGGGACAGGTCCTCGGACTGATAGCCCTCGGCGAGGGCCGCCGAGTGGACGCCGTCTGTATCCGACTCGCTGTCCTCCACGTCTTCCGGTGGGTCGTTACCGGAAGTCGGTGACGCTCCGGCGTCCCCGGGCGCTCGCTCGGCGTCTGTCTCCTCGTCGCCGGGCGCTGTCATTGGCTAGCTGTTCCACAGTCGGGCGTTTGAATGTTCTGGAGTCGTGGTTCGAGCTCGTCGACGGGCGCAGTATTCGCTATGCTTTTGAGCGCTTCGCCCCAGTACCGACCTGTGTCTCTCGACGCGAGCACTCGCATCGTTCGTGCACTCGCAGACCGTGGCTACAACGCAGACCGGGAAGCAGTCACGCTACTGGCGAGTGCGTCGGACCCACAGGCGGCAATCGAGCGTGCACTCGAAACGGTGCCCGATGGGACTGTCGTCGTTACGGCAGACCACGTCAAAGAAGCGGTCGATACACCGGCAAATGGCCCGAAGTCTGCCGGTTCGTCACAGCCAACAGAGACCGACGAATCCGGCCAGAGTGACGATTCCCAACACCCCCCTATTTCAACTGGAGACAGCCACGACCAACCAACCGACAGCAGGGACGGCGTTCCAGTTGAAACGAAGGGGTCTGAGAACGATGCACGTGGTAGCGATTTCCGAGACAGAGACAGCACATCGAGCGGGCGGTCGCCCGTCGAGCCGGAGCTGAGCGGCGACATCCAGAGCACCGGAACCGGCGAGTACGACGATTTCGTCTCCGTCTTCCGGAACCGCTACGAGAAGCTGGCGGCACAGCTCCGGGGGCGCGTCAACCACCGGCCGACCGACGCCGTCGCGGAGATGAGCGGCAACAGCGACGCCGCCATCATCGGGATGGTGTCAGATATTCGCTCGACGGCCAGCGGGCACTGGCTGGTCGAACTCGAAGATACGAACGGGACCTTCCCCTGTCTGGTGATGAAAGACCGGGATTTCGCCGACGACGTGCAGACGTTGCTGTACGACGAGGTCATCGCCGTCGAGGGGAGCCTGGCCGACGACGCGGGTATCCTCTTCGTCGACACGATGCACTTCCCGGATGTGCCCCGCACCTACACGCCGTCGACGGCCGACAGGCCGGTCGAAGCCGCGCTCGTCTCTGATGTACACGTCGGCAGCGAAGAGTTCCGCGCCGACGCCTGGCAACGGTTTGCCGACTGGCTCCACACTCCCGAGGCCGAGTCCGTCGAGTATCTGCTCGTCGGCGGTGACATGGTCGAAGGCGTCGGCGTCTACCCCGACCAAGACGAGGAACTCGACATCGTCGATATCTACGACCAGTACGAGGCCTTCAGCGAACACCTCAAAGACGTTCCCGGCGACATGGAAATCGTGATGATACCGGGGAACCACGACGCCGTCCGGCTGGCCGAACCACAGCCGGCCTTCGACGAGGAACTCCGCGATATCATGTCTGCCCACGACGCCCGTATCACGGCGAACCCGTCGATGGTAACCGTCGAGGGTGTCTCGGTACTGATGTACCACGGCACCTCCTTCGACGAGATTATCGCCGAGTTGCCCGACGAACACGCAAGCTACGAGAATCCCGAGGGGACGATGGCACAGCTGTTGCGGAAACGCCACGTCGCCCCCCAGTACGGCGGGATGACGCGAATCGCACCCGAGGAGGAAGACCACCTCGTCATCGAGGAGGTGCCAGACATCCTCCACACCGGCCACATCCACAAGCTCGGCTACGGCACCTACCACAACGTCCTCACTATCAACTCCAGTTGCTGGCAGGCTCAGACCGACTTCCAGAAGAGTGTCAACCTCGAACCCGACGTGGGATACGCGCCGATTGTCGACCTGCAGACGCTTGATTTGACGATTCGACAGTTCGTCTAGTCCGTCAGCCGGAGCCTAAGCGTCTCGTCGACCGCAAGTGTCGGCCCCGCGGTCACTGACACTGGTTCACTCGCCCGGAACCGGCCGTGTTGACAGACGACCGCAACGGCCAGCCGAAGCAGTTGGTCGGCCATGTTCGCGCCCAGACAGTAGCGGGGGCCGCCACCGTACGGGAGATACGCGTACTCCGGGCAGTCCGGGCCACCGTCGAGCCAGCGTTCGGGTCGAAACGCCGACGGTGCTTCCCAGAACGTGGGGTCACGATGGAGCACCCACGGCGCAACGACGACGGGAGTACCGGCCGACACCTGATACCCCGCGAGCGTCGTGTCGGCTGTCGGCTCGCGAAAGAGGAGATACTGTGGCGGATACAGCCGGAGGCTCTCTTCGACGACCGCATCCAGCACGTCGAGTGAGTGGACGTCCTCGGCGGTCGGTGTCCCATCGAGCGACACAGCGAGGTCGCGCCGCAGGTCGGCCTGAATCTGCGGGTGGGTGCCGAGCAGACCGAGCGTACACGACAGCGCGGTCGCCGTCGAGTCGTAGCCAGCAAACAGCAACGCGATGAGTTCGTCACGCATCTCCGAAGACGAGAGGCCCGCCGCCCGCATCCGACCGAGCAGTGAGTCGTCACTCCCGCCGTCATCGACGACCACATCGAGGCGGTCGTGCAGCGTCGAGACAGCCCGCTGGAACCGACGGTTCGTCGGCGTGGGAACCCACTCCGGAAGATACGTCGACGGCGACCGCAGGTCGAGACGCGCGAGGATGTCTGTGGCCGCCTCGTGAATCGGCGTCTGTTCGTTGCGAAGCTCCAGCCCGAACAGCGCCTCGGCCAGCACACCGAGAACGAACGTTCGCGTCTCGTCGACGACACGGATTGACGCTCCCGGCCCCCACGTTGCAACCATCTCGCGGGCGTGGTCGGTCGCAACTGCGCCAGTCGCCGACACCTCCGCCGGTCTAAAGGCCGGCTGCAGGGTCTGTCGCCGGTCGCGCCACTGTTGTCCCTCCAGCAAGACGAGACTGTTCCCCTGAAGCGTGCCGAGTCGGTCACGAACGAGTTCGGCTTTCTGGTAGCTCTCACTGTCGGTCGCAAGCACCTGCTTGGCCGGGTCGGGCGCGGTGACCAGTACCATCGTCTGTCCCGCAATCTGCAGGCGAACGAGGTCCTCGTCGGTCCGTCCCCAGCGCTGGATAGCGTCCAGCGGTCCGCGCAAAAGCGAAACCGTGTGGCCGATGACGGGATGACGACCGTGCGCTGCCGGCGGTCGCTCGTTCACGCCGAACGTTCGGACGGTGGCGGTGAAAATGTTGTGTCGCCTCCGGGGAGCCACAGCATTATGTCAGTCTGTCGTGAACAGCCAGATAACGACGAAGACAGATGTTCGACAGGATACTCATCCCGACAGACGGCAGCGATGCGGTCACGCCAGCAGTCGAAAACGCGGTCACGCTGGCAGAAATCCACGATGCCACGCTCCATGCGCTGTTCATCGTCGAGAACCCGGTCGTCTCTGGCGTCGGCGAGGGCAACTCGGAACTCGAATCGTACATGGAATATCTCGAAGAGGAGGGGACAGACGTCACGGCCTCGGTCGCAACACGAGCCGAGGACCACGGCGTCGAGACGGAGATATCGGTTCGGGAGGGAGCGCCGAGCGAGACAATACTGGAGTATGCGACAGCACACGATATCGACCTGATTGTAATGGGGACACACGGGCGAACGGGCGTGAAGCGGGCGCTGGTCGGCAGTGTCACCGAAGGCGTCGTCCGCCACGCCGACGTTCCGGTTCTGACCGTGCGGCACGACACAGAGTAGCGAAGTCGGCGGCACCGCTCAGAGACGACCCGTCCGGGGCACGTCGGCGCTAATCACTCCGGTTCGGTCTCGGCGAGCAGGGAAGCGAGGTGTTCGGTCGCTGCGTCGTCTGGCGGCTGGTGCGGTGAGCGCGGGTAGCCTGCCGGCGCGCCGCGTTCCCGCATCGCCCACTTCAGCCCGGGAACGCCGTAGGTCGCCGTAATCGCCGTGTTCACGTCGACAACGGCCGCGTTTGTCGCTCGCGCGCGCTCGGCGTCCTCGGTCTGTGCAATCTCGCGACAGACCTCGGGAAAGAGGTTTGCCAGCGCGAGGACGCCCCCACTCGCACCGGCATCGAGGGCCTGGGCCAGCAGGCTCCCGCTGCCGACCAGCAGGTCGAACGCCTCGTCTGTAGTCCGACGCTGGGTTCTGATGAACGCCGCCAGGTCGCCCGAGGAGTCTTTCATGCCAGCGATGTTGGGGTGTGTCGCCAGGTCGGCGACCGTTTCGGGGTCGAGCCTGAGGCCCGTGTAGCTGGGGACCGAGTAGAGATAGACCGGCAAGTCAGCGCTGTCTGCTACCTCGCGGTAGTACGCGGCGAGTGTCGACTGGTCGTGGTCGTAGTAGAACGGCGTCACCACGAGCGCCGCATCCGCGCCGGTCTCGGCGGCGGCGTCGGTCGCCGCAAGCGTCTCGCGCAGGCCGGGGTGGCCGGTGCCGGCCAACACCGGCACCGACGCCGCCTCGACGACCGTCTCGATGACGCGGTTCCGTTCGGTCGCGGTCAGCAGTTCGGCTTCGCTGTTCGAGCCACAGGGGACCAGAAAGTCGACGCCGCGTGCTTCGACCCAGCCGACGAGTTCGCGAAGCGCCGGGTAGTCGACCTCACCATCCTCCGTAAACGGGGTTACGAGCGGTGGCCCGATACCGTGCATGGGTGTGTCTCGGTTGCCCGGAACTTAACGTCTTTCTAGGCGGAGTCCTCTTCCTCAAGGAGCAACGCAGTGAGCGGAGCGAACGAGTAGCACAGTAGGGAGAGGAGGAGCCGACAACCACCAATTATTAATTGACTTTAGTACTACATTGAAGGTAGTGTCGGACGACGACTATCACCGCCGAACCGCCATCACACGGCTCGCCGTATCCCCCACCGACGAGTCACTCCTCCGAGATACCACCGCGGAGTGGAAACAAGGCTGCCAAATCGCCGTGGACAAAGCATGGGAGCGGTGTCACTCCAAGTCCGACGTGCAACAACTCGCCTACGACGACGTGCGAGACCAGACGAGTCTCGGTAGCCAACACGCTATCCTCGCGTGTCACCAAGCCGCCGAGAACATCAAATCCTGCATCTCCCGCCGCCAAGACGGGAAGAAAGCCAGCAAGCCCACCTACACCAGTCCGACCGTCACCTACGACAGTCGGACGATGACAGTCTTCCCCGAGAAAGAGCAGGTCTCGCTCACCACGCACGGCGACCACGCTCGCGTTCGTGCCGACCTCGTACTCCCCGACGACGAGGACGGCTACCAACACCAGTACCTTGACAGCGACGAGTGGGAACCCACTGAATCCACGCTCCATTACCGAGACGAAGACTGGTATTTGCATCTCGGCTTCCGCAAGCCCAAGACTGCCGACGAAGCGACCGAGAACGGAACGGTTCTCGGCGTTGACCTTGGCGTGACCGAAATCGCTGTCACCAGTACGGCCCGCTTTTTCTCGGCTGGTGAACTCAACCACAAGCGACGGGAGTTCGAGCGTGTGCGTGGCGACTTACAGGAGTGTGGCACGCGGAGCGCTCACCGAACGTTGGAAGTCGTGAGTGGGCGGGAAGACGAGTACGTGAAACACGTCCTCCACAGCGTGGCCAACGGTATTGTCGAAGAAGCACTCCGCTACGACTGCGAGGGCATCGTCTTCGAGGAGTTAGATGGCATCCGTGAACGGTTGCCCGAAGCGGCGTGGCACTCGGAGTGGGCGTTCGACCGCCTCTACGAGTACGTCGAGTACAAGGCCGAAGCTGAAGGGTTGTTCGTGGAGACAACGAATCCGAAGAACACCAGTAAGCGGTGCGCTGAGTGTGGGTTCATTCACGACGACAACCGCCCGTCACGCGATACGTTCGAGTGCCAGCAATGCGGGAATCAGAATCACGCCGACTACAACGCCGCTAAAAACGTAGCAGACGTGTATCTCCGACGCGAGCAACAGTCCTCGCGTGGGAGGGGCGTCAGTCAATACGCCCTGAAGTCTGGGACGGTGACGCCGAACCGGGGATACACCCCGTACCCAGACGGGTTCGAGGTCGAGCCCACGGACAAGCCCCACCCTCAACGAAGCGAGTAGCGCGAGCGAGTAGGGTGGGGTCGTTGACTCGTGTGGTGGCCGAAGTTCATTCGACCCGTCCGCCGGAGAACTGTCCGCGGTAGACGATCTCCCCCTCAGTTCGAATTTCCTCCTCGCCGTCGAATCGGTCCAGGTTTCCATCGACAGTACTGCGGTAGGATAGGTCGTCCCCGCGGAGCTGTTCGGGGCCGCGGTACGGCCGGGCAGGAGTCGCCTCGCGTAACGCGTCACGGAGGAATCCGTACACCTTGTCGCGGTCGACGGTGACTGTCGTCAGGTCGCCGTAGTAGCTCATTCCCCAGACGGGGTCGCTCTCGTGAGACACAACCTCGTGCCCGACAAACGCGCTGGAGCCGGTGTAGGAGTCCCGGTAGCGCCACGGGCCACGCTCGTAGGTGAGAATCGTCCCGGCTTGTTCTGTGGCGTTATCGGGCTGTGCAGCCGCATAGCCGTGCTTGTGGGCCTGGGCGATGAACGCAGACAGGTTGGTCATATGAGTGTCTCGTCGGTACCAGGAGAATAAACAAACACTGAACCACAGAAGCTACTTCGCGAAGATGCTGTCGGCGGTCGCCGCGCCGACGACGCTGAATATCGCTCCGATACTGATGGCTTTGACCGTCGTCTGTGCGAGGTCGGCGGTGTCGCTCGCGTCGAGAAACGTCGCTGGCGCGCCAAACAGCGCCGCGAGAATCGCCACCGAGCCGAAAGAGACAGCCATCAGCGAGATGAACCGCACAGGAATCCCGAGAAAGCGCTGTTCGTCGGTCGTGTCACGCGTCGTGTCCGCCTTGTACAGCGCCGCGTATCCGATTGCGAACACGACGCCGGCCGTGCCTACGGCGTGGAAGATAGTCATGTTGCCTGCGAGTGTCCACACCTCCTCGGTGACGACGAACGGTCCCGCGAGCAGGAAGCCGCCGACGAGCTGCTGTGCGGAGTCGGCGAGCCGAAACCCGCGAGGGCGGCGTGGCCGGCGTATTCTCATGCCCGCCAGTACTACGGGGAGTGGCAAATAAGACAGGGTCGACACGCAGTGTCGACCGGTCAGGTGCAGTCGGCGAGTATCTCGGTCACCGTCGTGCGAAGGTCGGCCGCCTTCTGCTCGGTCGTCTCCGGGTCGTGTTGGTCCTGGACGTACAGCGACTCGAAGAAATAAAGCAGGTGCAATAGCACGTACCACGGCCGTCGCGTCGCGAGACCGTCCGGAAGCGGGCGGACGGATTCGTACCCCCGACGGAACGCCGCTCGCGTGCCGTCGTCCTCGGGACCGAACGTCGGCAACACCGTTCGCCAGTAGTCGAACTCACCGGGTGCGCCGATAGCGTGTTCGAAATCGACGAGACAGGCGGGTTCACCGTCGCGCACCGCGAGGTGTTCGGGAGTCACCCAGCCGTGACAGCAGACCGACGTGCCCGTGCCGGCAAAGGCGTCGGGATGAGCACGCAGGCAGTCAAGAGCGCGCTGTGCGATGTCGCCGTGGCCGTGCCGTTCGAGCGTCGGCCGATACTCGGTGACGTACTCGATGGCGGCCGCGTGCCACTCGTCGTGGCCGGTCGTCTCGATGGCGTTGCTGCCGGCGGGTTCGAACTGTCCGTACCCGTCGAGATGAGAGGCCGTCTCTGCGTGGAGCGTGGCCATCCCGCGCCCTGCGGTCCGTGCCCACTCCTCGGTCGACACCTGATCGGCCTCCGGCGTCGGTGCTTCGGGGTGCCACGCGGTGACGTAGTAGTCGTTTCCACGGGCGAGAACCTCCGGGACTGGAACCGACGTTCGCGCGCCGACGAAGCCGATGACTGCCCCCGCCATTCCGGCGCTCCCGGTCCTGTCGGTGTCGAGTTTGGCGACGGCGCGTCGTCCCTCGACGGTGACCTCGTACACCGCGTGGGGTGGCACGTCGTGAAGGCGGTCGTCGATACTGTAGCTCTCGAACTGTGCCTCGAGTCTATCGCGAGTCTTCTCTCTCATGAGTCTCTGCCACTACGGGTGGTGTCCGGCCGGAGTCGGAACAGTGCCGCGGCTCCGGCCCGAAGAATGTGTATCTTCGTGCATCCGGCTCGTATATAAATAGCAGTGATTCGGGAGCTATCTCGGCATTGTACTCTGGGTACAAACCCGCGAAATCCTTAGGTTCGTCCCGGCACAAGCTATCGTCGTGTCTACTATCAAACTCTACGACAGAGAGCAGTGTCCATACTCGAAGAAAGTCAGAGACAAACTCGACGAGTTAGACCTCGAGTACGACGAGACAGTCGTCCCGGACGCACACGCCGAGCGCTCGGAAGTCGAGGAGGCGACCGGTCAGACCGGCGTTCCCGTCATCCTCGACGACAACATGGACGAGGAGTTTCTTGCCGACAGCGACGATATCGTCCGCTATCTCGAACGACAGTACAGTTAGAGTCGGTCTGCGACGCTTTCGAGTTCGGTGTGGAGTGTCTCGTTTGCCACCGCGATGTCGGATATTTCAGTCGAGATTTGTGAGGCTTTCCGAGAGGCTTCGTCAATCATCAGTGCTAGCTCTTCGGCGCTTTCGGACTGTTCTTCGGTCGCGGTTTCGACCTCTTCGAGCGCCGTCGACACCGTCGTGACGTGTTCCTCGATGCTATCGAAGGTGTCAAGCGCCTGTGTGACGGCGTCGACGCCCTCGTCGGTTTCACTCTCTAGCTCGTCGAGTTCCGCTGCGGCCTCGGCGGTACCGGACTGAATCACGTCCACGAGCTCCTCGATTTCGCCGGCCTGTGCTTTGCTCTTTTCGGCGAGTGACTTGACTTCGTCGGCGACGACGGCAAAGCCCTCGCTGTCGCCGCCGGCACGAGCGGCCTCAATGGAGGCGTTCAGCGCCAGCATGTTCGTCTGCTCGGCGATGTCGTCGATGACATCGACAATCTCGTCGATTTCCGAGGTCCGGTCCTGGAGCGTCCCGACGCGCTCGCCGACCTGGGTCGCCCTGTCGTTGATTCGTTCGAGTCGGTCGGCCATCTCATCGGCGCGCTCTCGACCCTTTTGTGCGAGGTCCTGTGCCTCGTCACTTTGCTCGTTTACCTCCTGTGCTGTCGCGGCAATCTCCTCGGTCGCGGCGTTGATGTCGTCGATTTCGCCCGCGAGGTTGTCAGTGTTCTCTGCCTGCTGCTCGGCGAGTGTCTGTATCTCGAAGGAACTCTCCTGGATGTCGGTCGCCTGGTCGACGAGTTCGTCTACCGACTGCTTGGTCTGTGTCACGCCCTCCTCACCCCCGTGGATGCGAGGCGCGAGCGCGGCGGTGTCTATCGTCACGACCCGCGAGAGCGCCGCGGTCGCGGCCGGCGAGCCGTCCTCGGCGAGCAGGTTGGCCTGGACCGTCGCCAGTGCCCCAAAGAACTCCGCCGGCGCTGTCTCCGTCTCGGCGACGAGTGCGACGAGGTCCTCGTACGCACTGTCTCCGTTCGGAAGCGTGTTCGTGAAATACTCGCCGACACAGGTCAACAGCTCCTGGTCCCGTGTGTCGAGTTGGGACGAAACGTACGCTGTGGTTTCCTCGCGTGATTCGGGTAGTGCAGTCTCTGCGGTGTAGCGAAGCTCGGCGGTCGGCGTCGAGAGGGTGGTCGCCGTCTCCACGTCGACGGTTGGGTCTGGCGTACTCATCTTGGCCCGGTATTGGTGGGGGCGCGGGATAACCGTTCTGTAGCCACAGTCCGGGAACGGCCACCCGGACCCGTGCAGGCCAGTCTCGGGAGCTTGAAGATGCCGGGAACCGTAGCTACCCGACGACCCCGATGAAACGACGGAGCGCACTACGAACACTCCTTGCAGGGGTGGCCGGCGGCCTCGCCGGGTGCCTCGGCTCTGAGAACGATGACAACGCCCTGTCCGGGACAGCCACGCCAGCGGAGACGGCGACTACCACGCCGACCGAGACAGAGACCCCGACCGAGACAGAGACCCCGACCGAGACGGCAACGCCCACTGAGACACCGACTCCCGAGTCGCTCTTTCCGGGCTACGAGACGACTGAGATAACATTCGCCACGCCCGACGGCGAGCAACTCGCTTCGATTACCGCCGCACTCGCAGAGACCTCCGAGGAGTGGCGGCTCGGCCTCAGCGACACCGTGTCGTTGCCCGAGGACTGGGGAATGTTGTTCGTCGACGAGTCGGTCTCGGACCGGGAGTTCTGGATGAAAGAGATGGATTTCGGCCTCGATATGCTCTTTGTCGACGACGAGAAAACCATCACCGGCATCCGCCACGCCCCCGAGCCAGCGGGAGACGGCACCGAGGACACGTACAGCGGCCGCGGGCAGTACGTCCTCGAAGTCAACTACCGGTGGACCGACCGAAATGACGTGTCCGAGGGCGACGTGCTCGAGTTTACGCTGTAGCTACGCACTGTGTGTCATTTGCGCTCAGTCTGTTCGCGTCGAGTGACTCACAGTCGTCGTCTTACCGCTCCTCGGAGTCGAGCACCCGAATCTGGTCGCCACGAACCGTGACGGGAATCGGGACTGTCGCCTCGTAGAGTTCGACCGTGACCTGGTCTTTGCCCTCGTCGATGCGCTGGACCTGCGCTTTCTCGCCTTTGAACGGGCCGGCGATGAGTTCGACGATGTCACCCTCGGCGATACCCTCGACATCGGGCGTCGGCGAGAGGAAGTGCTCGATTTCGGCCATCGAGGTCTGGCCGGGGACGACACCGTTTGCGTGGGGAATCTCGTCGAGGATGCGCTCGAACACCGAAGAGTCCTCGGCCTCGACCATCACGTAGGAGGTGACCGAGTCCGGCGCAAGCGCCGCGTGAATCTCTGGCTCCTCGCGGTTGATAATCATATCCGCGACGGTCTGTTCCTGACTCGCTGTCGTCTTGACCGCGTAGATTCCCATTACGGACCACCCGGCACGAACGTCATGAACGCGAAGATGACGAACCCGATGAACCCGACGAGGACGATTCCCAGGCCGGCAATCTTGGCGACCTGACTGAACTCCTCCCAGGCGGGCGTGCTCGCCAACTTGAGGACACGGATGTACGAGCTGAGGTCTGTTGGCGTGTTCATACGGACCCTTTTCCGGTGCGTGCTTTTCTATCTATTGGTTGGCACCGACTGTCAGCAGTCTGTAACACTCTGTCCAGTTCACTCAACTCTCAAAGGTAGTACCCACCCCAAAACCGTTAATTACCCTCAATCCCCCTGTCTTTGTATGGCAAGTGAAAACATGTCAGGGGGTGGCTCGCGGCTGTCGGCACGGATAGCTGCTGGCTACGAGGATTTCGTTCGGTACGTGCCACAGGGGCGGTCGATACCGGACGACACGTGGACTGCACGTCACCGGGGAATCCTCCCCTTGCTGTTCGCACATCCACCGTTGTTGCTCTTACTCGGACTGTTCGACGGCCACGACCCATACCTCACCGGAGCAACCTTCGACGCAGAGCCCCTAGGTGTTGTGCTCTTCGAGGTGGGCAGTATCACTGCACTCGCGGTGCTTGCAAGTGTCTCTCGTCTCGACCGACGGGTGCGGACGTTCATCGCCGCGCTCGGACTGATGACCGGCTCGGCATCGCTCGTCCACTTCTCTGGTGGCTTCATCGAAGCACACTTCCATTTCTTCGTGATGGTCGGGGTCGTCGCCATCTACGAGGACTGGCTGCCGTACATCCTGGCGATTCTTTACGTCGCACTCCAGCACGGCGCTGCCGGGATGTACTTCCCCGAGGCTGTCTACAACCACGCCGCCGCCATCGCTAACCCCTGGCGGTGGGGCTTCATCCACGCGGTGTTCATCCTCGGACTCGCGGGCGCAATCGTCATGCATTGGCGGTCTATCGAGCGTGCCCGCGAGGAGACACAGCGACAGATTCAAAATCTCAAGGAGAACCGTGCCGACATGGCCGACCTCGAAGCGGCGAAATCAGAGGCCGAGGACGCCCGGTCAGCCGCCGAGGAGGCACAGGCAAAGGCCGAGACGCGCAGACAGGAGGTCGAACAGTTGAACGATGAGTTGCTGACCCGGGCCGATAATATCGCAAACGCGATGGATGCCGTCGCCGACGGCGACCTGACAGTCGACCCACCAGAGAATACTGACATCGAAGCCATCGACGAAATCAACGCCGCCTTCGGGACGATGACAGACGAGCTATCGGCGACTATTGCCGACCTGCGGGCATTCGTGGGGACCGTCGAGGAGACGACGGCCTCGGTTTACGACGACGCCGAGACCTTCGAGCGCGAGCAACAGGAGATGGCCGACGATATCAGGGGTTTTGCGACACAGCTCCGTGAGCGGGCGGCCGACCTGGAGGCCGCGACCGACGAACTCGGCGACCTGGCGGCGACAATCGAGGAGATTGCAGCAAATGCCGACTCGGTCGCAGCCGAGGCCGGCGCGGCTGCCGATGCGGCCGAGGCGGGCGGCGAAACCGCCACAGAGGCCGTCGAATCGATTGCCGAAATCGAGAACAGCATCGAAGAACTATGGGGGCTGATTGACTCTCTCGACAGCCGGATGGACGACGTTGCAGAGAGCACGGGTCTCATCGACGATATCGCTGAGCAGACGAACATGCTAGCGCTGAACGCGAACATCGAGGCTGCCCGGGCCGGCACCGACGGCGAGGGATTCACTGTCGTCGCCGACGAGGTCAAGTCACTGGCCGACGAAACCCGAGAGCACTCGACGGCAATCGAGGAGACTATCGAGACCACTGTCGGGGACGTCGAGCGGGTGCTCTCCGAGATGGAGCGAGCCAGAGACCGCACCGAGGACGGGAAATCGACAGTCACCGAGGCCGGCAACCAGTTCGAAGCGCTCTCGGAGACGGTCGACTCGGTCGACGATTCGGTGGATGGGGTCGCGACGGCGACCGACAGCGCCGCACAGACGACCGAAGGCGTCGTCGATGCGGTCATGCAGGTGGCAGACCAGTCTCGCTCTATCGCGGCCCAGAGCGAGGCGTTCGCCGACCGCGCCGAGGAGAACGCCGCCACGATGGCCGACATCAGCGATCGTCTCGCCGACCTCACGAGCCAGACAACCGAGCTACAGAGCCGCCTCGAAGCCTTCGACTGTGCCCCGCGAGGTGGCGTCGAGTCACCACAGCTGACCGACGGTGGCTCGGAGACGGAGCAATGACCTCGCGACGATGACGACCTGTCGCCTCTGTTCGTTGCCGGTGACAGAGCCCGTCCGCGGCGAGGACGTCGAGGGCGTCTTCTGCTGTCAGGGCTGTCTGCAGGTGTACCAGACGGTCGGCGACGTCGAGACGACCGAGGGTACGGCGGACCGACAGCCAGCACCCGAGGACGCGACAACCGCGTTTTTCGCGATGGACGGGATGCACTGTACGACCTGTGAGGTGTATCTGGAATCGGTCGCGACCGACTGCGACGGCGTCTATCACGCCGAAGCGAGCTACGCGGCCGAGGCGGTCAAAGTGGTGTACGACTCCGAGGCACTCTCCCGGGAGCATCTGAAGGAGGCGCTCTCGGGGACGGGATACATCGCGCGGAACCGTGACACGACGAGTGAGGACGACGTCGAGGCAATCGAGAACCGCCTCATCGTCGGTGCCGCCCTGGGGATGATGGCGATGACGGCGTACGCGGCCTTTCTGTACCCGACGTACTTCGGGTACGACCCGCTGGTCCCCCTGGAGCCAGGCGACAGCGCACACATCTACGGCCATCTCGCCGCGCTCTCAGCTATCCTCGTGTTGTACACTGGTGCGCCGATGCTCCGGGGCGCCTACGTCAGCCTCCGGACCAGGCGACCGAACGTCGACCTACTGGTGACGACCGCTGCGCTAGCGGCGTACACCTACAGCACCGTCCGTCTGGTCGGCGGCCACGCCGACCTCTACTACGACGTGACCGTCGTCGTCGTGTTGGCGGTGACGGCCGGAACCTACTACGAGCGGCGAATCCGGGCACAGACCTCGGGGCTGCTCACCGACCTCACGCCGCTACAGGTGGAGACGGCCACCAGAGAGAACGGAGAGTCGGTCTCTGTCGACGCTGTCGACCCCGGCGACCGCCTCCTCGTCAAGCCGGGCGAGCGAGTTCCTGTCGACGGCGTGGTCCGCGAGGGGCAAGCCCCAGTCGAAGAGGCACTGGTCACGGGGGAGTCGCTGCCGGAGACGAAATCGCCGGATGATACCGTCGTCGGCGGCGCAGTCGTCACCGACGCGCCGCTGGTGATCGAAGCGACGCGGGGTGAGAACACGCTCGACCGGGTCGTCGACTCGCTATGGGAGGTCCAGACCGCCCGGTCGGGCGCACAGCGGTTCGCCGACAGACTCGCGACGGTCTTCGTCCCGCTGGTGTTGACGGTCGCGGCGCTGGTGAGCGGCTGGCTCCTCCTGACAGCCGCACCACAGACGGCACTGCTCACCGGCCTAACGGTGCTCATCGTCTCCTGTCCGTGTGCGCTCGGGCTGGCAACGCCGCTTGCGGTCGCATCGGGCCTCCAGTCAGCGGCCGACCGAGGCGTCGTCGTCACGACGCCCGCGCTGTTCGAACACGTCGACGCCGTCGATACCGTCGTCTTCGACAAGACCGGTACCCTGACCGACGGCGAGATGGCCGTCCGAGACATCTACACACCGGGCGATGCGACCGAGGAGACGGTGCTCGCGCGAGCGGGCGCCGTCGAACAGCACGCCACTCATCCAGTTGCGACGGCAGTCGCAGCCGCAAGCCCCGACGCCCGGACCGACGGTGGTGCTCTCGCAGTCGAGCGAGCCGGGCGTGTCTCGTCGTTCGAGGGGTACGACCGTGGCGTCGCCGCGACGGTCGACGGTCGCCGTGTCCTCGTTGGCCACCCGAAGCTGTTCGACGACCGCGGGTACGCTGTCTCCGCGGATATCGAGCGTCGGGCGGCGACCGCAGCCGACCGAGGCGCGGTACCGGTCGTCGTCGGCTGGGACGGGACGGCCCGTGGCGTACTTACCGTCGGCGACGAGGACCGCCAGGCGTGGGAATCGGTCGCGACAGCTCTCGGCGACCGGACGGTTGTCCTGACGGGCGACGACGGACCTGCCGCCGAGCGACTGGCAGCCAACACTGCAGTCGACGAGGTGTTTGCAGGGATGAAACCGGACGGCAAGGCTGTGACGGTCAGGCGACTGGCGGCGACGGAGACGGTGGCGATGGTCGGCGACGGGAGCAACGACGCGCCAGCACTGGCGGCCGCCGACATCGGCGTTGCACTCGAACAGGGGACCGAACTCGCGCTCGACGCCGCCGATGCGGTCGTTCTCGGCGACGACCTCCGGCGGCTACCCGATGTGTTCGCCGTCGCGGCGGCGACCCGCCGGCGCATCCGCGAGAATCTCGCCTGGGCGTTTGTCTACAACGCTATCGCGATACCGCTTGCGGTCTCTGGTCTGTTGAATCCGCTGTTTGCCGCGCTGGCGATGGCGACGAGTAGCCTGCTCGTCGTCGCAAACGCCGCGCGAACGACCGACGGACGCGAAAAGAATTACTCGACGTAGTCGATGTCGTCGCCAATCTGCTGGGCGGCACGTTCTTCTTGAGCTTCGCTCTTGCCGTAAATCTGTGGGCTCTCGACGCCCGTGACGACGATCATCGTCTCCATCTTGCCCTCGAACTCCTGGTTGACCGAAGCACCCCAGATGATGCGGGCGTCGGGGTCGATGCGGTCGTAAATCTCCTCGACGACGCCTTCGGCTTCCTCGATGGACATGTCGGGGCCGCCGACGACGTTGACCAGCGCGGAGTTTGCGCCGTCGAATTCCACGTCGAGCAGCGGCGAGCGCAGCGCCGAGCGAATCGAGTCCTGGGCCTTGTTCTCGGAGTCGCTCTCGCCGAGACCAATCATGGCGACGCCGCCGTTTTCCATGATAGTGCGAACGTCGGCAAAGTCGACGTTGACGAGGCCGGGTTTGGTGATGAGTTCGGTCATCCCCTTCACCGAGCGCATCAGGACGCGGTCACAGATTTTGAACGCGTCCTGTAGAGGCATCGACGGCGCGTAATCGAGCAGGCGGTCGTTAGGAACGACAATCACGGTATCAGAGACAGAGCGGAGGCGTTCGAGACCCGCGTCGGCGTTGGCTCGCCGGCGCTCACCTTCGGCGGTAAAGGGAATCGTCACGATAGAGATAGTCAGCGCGCCGGCGTCCTGTGCGGCCTGTGCGACGACCGGAGCGGCTCCCGTGCCGGTGCCGCCACCTAGTCCCGCAGTAACAAAGACCATATCGGAGCCGTCGATGGACTGCTGGATGTCTTCGAGGTTCTCTTGGGCGGCCTCCTCGCCGATTTTCGGGACCGAACCGGCACCGCGACCGCCGGTCCGTTTCTTGCCGATGAGGATTTTGGTATCAGCCGCCACTTCATCTGCAAGGTGCTGGGCGTCGGTATTCGCCGCGACGAGCTTCGCGCCGTGAATCCCTTCCTCCATCATCCGGGTGACGGTGTTGCCGCCTGCGCCGCCACAGCCGACGACGGTGATTTTCGTTTCGAGGTCTTCGACTACCTCGGCGAGCTCGTCGTCGGTCATCGTCCCCGAGGTCGATGGTTCCTCGGTTGTCGGGCCGCTGTCGGTCGGTTCCTCCCGTACCTCGTCCCGCTCGTCCTCGGCCTCCTCAATCGCGTCGTCGATAATCGAATCCATAATTTAAATACCCATTGCGGGCCGAGTATTAATTACTTTTCCCTCCTGTCTGACCGTTGTCTGACACTCATGTCACGATAGTGTGTGTGAAAACTACTATCGCCGACTGCGGTTTTCTCGCAATCTCCAGACGAAGCGAAGGGGAGTTCTCACTCGGGTGAGAGCGGGAACCGGCTGGTCCGTTCGTCGTGGACCGCCTCGGGGGGGATAGTCTCGCCGTCGACCTCGACGGGCTTGCCGGCAGCGAGTTTCCCAAACGCCGGTCCCTCGGGGACGCCGAGAGTGCGGGCTTTCTCGTCGTCGAGGACGCGCTGGCTGGCGACGACCGTCTCCTCGTCAACCTCGACGCTGTCGTATTTCGAGGCCAGTACGTCCAGCAACGCCTCAACGACCCGCTCGCGGTCGGTGTCCGGGCCGAGAACGAGCGGGCCGGTCGGGCGGGTTCCTCCCTGGTCGGTTCCGAAGGCGAGCGCCGTCGCCGCGAGCGCCTCGTAGGTCGCCTCGCGGTCGATACCACGAGCCTCGGCGAGCAGGTCCGCCGGTAACTCGACGACGCGATAGGTGTCGGGAAGCGCGCCGTCTCTCGCCGGCTCACCGAACCGGAGGCCCGCATCGACGGTCATCACGTCATCTTCGACTGCCCGGACGAATCCGAGCGGCACGCCATCGGTTTCGCGGACCCAGGTTTCAGACACCGCGCGGTAGCCGAGAGATTCGACGCGCTGGGCCGCCGTTCCTTCGACGAGTGCGTAGGCGCTTGCACTCTCGGCAAACGCCTGTCGGAGGACCGACTCGGCGGCCGGCGTGTCCAGGTCGCCGAGCGCGTCGAGCCCCCAGTCTGCGAGGATGTGCCCGACTGTCCAGTCGGTCTCTGCCATCACACGCTCGAACCGCGGGGCGTAGTGGCCGCCGCCGATGCCGACGAGCTGTCGCCGTCGCTGAGTGTCGCTGCCGTCGGTCCAGCTTCCGTTTTCGGGCGGTCGGTGTGGCGGCGTCTCGCACAAATCGAGGATGGCCTGTGCGACTGCCCGGGCGGCGTCAGGGTCGTCCCACTGGGGTTCGGCGCTTCCCACCTCGACGAACAGCGACGGGACGCCGACGTCGGTGGGGCCGTGGTGTGTACACTCGATGCCGACCTCGTAGTCGGGTGGGGCGTGTCGTTCGAGCGCCTCGCGGACGGTGCCGAGAGCGTTCGGACAGGCCTCGGCAAGCGCGTTGTCGTCGCCGCCGTGTTCTGCCGGTCCGACGTTACCTGTGTGATGGGCCGTCAGCAGTGGGCCGGTCTCGCCGGCGTGGCGGGAGGCAACGGCGAGTAAATCGATACCGTCGAAGGCCTCAGCCGGACGGACGATGTCGAGGTGGCGGCCGCCGAACTCGCGGAGCTGTGCCCCCTCGGTTTCGTAGACAGTTCCGCCGCCTGCCCCGTCCGGGCGGCTATCGTCCTCGCGGGTCTCCCAGTCCGCGACGGCGCGCAACTGCTCACCGATGTGTACCGAGGCGCTGTCGGCACGGGAGACCAGTATCCCGAGCATACCGTCTGTTCGGGGAAGCGCCGGCAAAACCGTTGTTATCCGGAGCCGGCGGCCGGACGAGAAGCGCCGTCGCCCCGGCAACAATCCAAACGACCCCGGGAATTAATGTAGTGTCCGCCGTTAGGTCGAGTATCACATGGTCGAAATTCCGGATTCCCTGCGGAGTTTGTTCACTGCGACTGTCGAAGAGCAGGAAGGTAAATATGTTATCGAGGTACCAAAGTCTGAGATAGAAAACGAGGCCGCGCGTCCCGGGAGTACCTACCGGGTCGCCGTCCTGCCCCATGCGGTAGAAACTGACTCCACGGAGACAAGCGACACTAACGAGGCAGCGCCCGACCGCGAACCCGGCCCGCCGGAACCGCCCGTCGACGAGGGCGAACGCCGGGAGGTCACCATCGAGTCCGTCGGCGACCAAGGCGACGGTATCGCCAAAGTCGAGCGCGGCTACGTCGTCATCGTCCCCGGCGCTCGGCCGGGCGACCAGCCGACCATCGAAATCGACCAAGTAAAGAAGAACGTCGCCTTCGCGACCGTCGTCGAAGGCGGTCGGTAGCTCACTCCCAGGGCTTGGCGTTCGGGGCAGAGGGCCAGAGTGGATACCAGTATCCGCGGTCGTCTTCGACGTCGAGTTCACCGTCGAGGACGCTCGATAGTTTGAGTTCGACGCGTTCGTCACGGCTGCTGGTGCCCGTCGGTACGAACGGATAGTAGGCACCGCGGCGGAACGAGTACACCCAGTAGACTCGCTGTCCAGCCTCGTCCGCGCGGTCTGTTCCCTCGAAGGCAAACAGCGCAGCCAGCAGCCGGGAGCCATAGCGCCCCTCGATGAGCGTGTCCGCGCCGAAGTGGACGCTCGTGACGAGGTCTTCGAAGTCGTTTGCGGTGACGACAATCCACTGCGTGCCGTGCTGGTCTTCGTGGAAATCGGCGACGGTACCGTCTTCCTCGGTCGTGGCGAGTATCTGGCGAACTTCGTCGACTGTCTCTCTAAAGCCCGTACTGTCGACATCGGAGAAACAGAGCGCAGCCTCGCCCGTCGGTTCGTAGCCGAGGTCGGCCTCCATCGTGACATAGGCCGTACTCATCCCGAAGAGGTCCTCGGCGTCGGCCTCGTCTGTCGCCGCCGCCTCGGCTTGGACACCAAGTAGCTGTTTTACCGTATCGAACAGTCCCATTCGTGCTGTCCTTGTATCGCCACCCCCATCAAGGCGTCTGTTCTGTCGACTGCTACCACGGCGTGTAGGCGTGCGAACAGCCACCAGACCGCCGCGACACCGTGAGGCTTAATTGGCCAAATCCGTTCCAATAGACAACCATGCCCGAGAGCAAACAACATCCGACGGAATCGGCGATGACGACGGTCAGCGGTGTGCAGTTCACCCCCTTCGACCCGAGTCCCAGTGACGTGCGGCTCCGGGACATCGCTCACGGGCTCGCGAATCTCTGTCGTGCCTCGGGCCAGACCCAGTTTTTCTACAGCGTCGGTCTGCACTCGATTTACGTGAGCCAGGACCTCGCCGCCCGCGGCCACTCGCGCCGTCGCCAGCTCATCGGCCTGCTTCACGATGCACAGGAGGCTTACATCACCGACCTCATCTCGCCGGTCAAGAGTCACCTAGAGGAGTACCAGCATCTCGAATCCGGCGTCGAGGATGCGGTTTGGGCCGCCTTCGACCTGGAGCCAACCGAGGACGACCTCGCGGTCGTCAAAGAGTCCGACCGGCGGCTCTGCAGACACGAACTGGGCGTCGTTCTCCCCGGCGCTCCCGAGGGACAGCCGAACACGGAGGTCGCCTACGACCTCTGGGCAGGCCAACATCGGGACGTGGCGTCGTGGTTCACCAGCCGCGCCGAGCAGCTCGTGGCCGCGACCGACGCGACGCTGCCGCAGTAGCTACTCCCGGAGGTCGTAGTACGTCGAGCGCACAGTAACCGGGGCAACGTCGGCCACGTCGGCGACGGCCTGCTGTGTCAAGGAGCACTCCCGCTCCTGAGCGGCGGTGTAGAGACAGGCGGCGGCCACGCCGCTCGGGTCCCGTCCCGTGTCGAGCCCCTGCTCGCGGGCCTCGCCTGCCAGTTCCTGGGCTCGCATCTCGACAGCCTGGGACAGGTCGAGCTTGCTGGCAAAGCGAGCGAGGTACTCCCGCGGGTGGATAGGCCCGGTCGGGAGTCCGAGGCTGCGGTTCATCGCGTCGTAGGCGGCGTCGAGTTCCGCACGGGTGGCCTTTGCCGTCTCGGTCACCTCCTCGCAGGTTCGGGAAACTGTCTGTGCCCGACAGGTGGCGTACACCGCCGCGGCCGCGAACCCCTCTATCGAGCGCCCCTGCAGGAGGTCGGCGTCCTGTGCTGACTCGAAGAGAACACAGGACTGTTCGCGGATGTGCTCGGGCAAATCGAGCGCCCCGACCAGGCGTCGAATCTCTGTGAACGCGTAGACGCGGTTGCGCTCGACCTTGCTGCGAATCTGGGTGCGCTTGTGCTGGCGGCGCATCCGAGCGACCCGCCGCCGCTTGCGCCCGGTGAGTCGGTTCGTGTGACCGATTTCCGTCGACAGGCCGCGGTCGTGACGCGACCGCGTCAGCGGCGCACCGGTGCGTTCCGGGTTCGTGTCCTCGTCGGCGAACGAACGCCACTCCGGCCCCGGGTCGATTGCGTGCTCGTCAACTACCAGCCCGCACTGCTGGCAGACCGTCTCGCAGTCGTCACTTCGTAACTGTCCCTCACACTCCGGACAGGCGTGCATCGTCGTTGCCATCTTCACTCGGAGATTGTCCCGGAATGCACTTTTAAAGAAGCCAGAAACGGCCGGAGTTGGGCCGAATCGTGATTGAACAACCTACCGGTTACCGGTAGGTTAGTTAGGAGTCGATAGCCTGGCCTCCACACCGTCGCTGCCATCAAAAGACGCACCTTTTTATGAATGGTTTCGAATCAAGATAATATGGGGCTGGCGGACATCGCAGCGGGAATCGAAGTGACCGACACACAGGACGCGCGGGGGGTTGCGACCGTCGACGACACCGATGCGACACTCGCCGAACGGTTGGAGCCGTTCGCGTCGGCACTGCCGTGTTCGGTAACGGCGGCCGCGACGGTGCTAGAGCGGTACGCCGCCTGTGGCTCGGTGGGTGCGGCCGGTCGGGCGGCGGATGTCGCGCCGATGACCGCCGCGAAGACGCTGTATCTGCTTGGCGAATCTGTCTCGCCGGCGACGCCACTCCAGCGCGATGTACTCGCTGACTGGCACGCGGGCGACCTCTCTCGCAGGGAAGCCATCGAGTTGACGGGCCTGAGCGAAACAGAGTTCGCGCTGGCGGCCTACGTCGAGACGCACGACCCCATCGAGGAGGCCTGTGCCGCTGTCGAGGGTGTCCTCGCCGGGCAGGCACTCGACGAGACCGAGCCACTGGCAGACGCCGTCGGAGACGAGCGAGGGTTCTGAGCGCACGAGAACCCACTCGGCGAGCCCTCAGGAGTCGGCAACTGCGTCCGCGAGATACCCGAACTGTGCGGCCAATTCTTTTTGTCGCTGTCGTTCGATGACCGTCGAATCGAGTATTTCACCCACCAGCGCGACATCGAGTGCGAAATCGGTCGTGGCCGTCAGTGTCGTAGACGCTCCGGCGTCGAGTTCGTATCTCGTTGTCATCGTGTCGAAGATGCCCTCGCGTTGCTCGTAAGCGAGAACAGCACCCGGTTCGTCGACGAGTTCGAGGTCGAGTTCGATAGTGAGAAGCCCGACGCTGTTTTCGATATGAACCGCGGAACCGGTCACCGACACGTCGTCGAAACCGCACGCCTCGATAAACGGCCGCACGTCAGTCACCAGCCCACGAATCGACTCTGGCGACGCGTCGAACGTCCGGGTGACCGAGACTGTTTCCATATCCGAACGAAGACTGCCAGTCCGGTTACGCCTTGTGTCCAGTCTCACTCGGTAAGAACGTCTCGCCATAGGGGCGAATATGTTCGGGAACATTGATACGCAGGGAGCGGCTCGGATATAGAGTATGCCAACCGCTAGACTGACAATTACGATTCCCGAGAATATCTGGGTCGGCGAACTCTCTCGGGAGTACGCAGACGCGGAGTTCGAGGTTCTCACCGCGTTTCCGAAGGAGATCGGAGGGGTGGCACTCGCAGAGATAACCGCCACCGACGGGGAGGAGATTGTCGCAGCGATGCGGACATACGAGGCGGTACTCGAGGTGAACCTGCTCAAACAGACGGCCGACACGCTGTTAGTGCAGTTCGAGACCTCGGAGCCGATTTTGCTGTTGCCAGTCAAGGAGGCCGGAACGCCCCTCGAACTGCCCTTCCGGGTCAGGGACGGGAGCGTCAACTGGGAGATTACCGCGACACAGGACCGCCTGTCGCGACTGGCAGACCAGCTTCGGGAGTTCGACATCACCTTCGACGTGCGCTCGGTCACACACGAAATCGAGACCACGCAGTTGCTAACCGACAGACAGATCGAGATTCTAACACACGCAGTGGAGACCGGTTACTACGACACCCCGCGGACGAACACGCTGACCGACCTCGCGGCGGACCTCGACCTCGCGAAGTCCACCTGTAGCGAAACACTCCACCGGGCAGAAGAGAAGGTAATCAAACAGTTCACCAACGACGTCGACTACATCGACACCGACGCGATTGGCCTCGCACAGCAGTGACAGCAGCGCAAGGTCACAGCAGTTTCGCCGCGAGCAGTCGCCATCCGCCGAGAAAGAGCCAGCCAAAGAGAATACTCACGATGAAAAACGACGGCGGCGCGTAGCCGGGGACGAGTGTCGTCCGTCTGATGACGCCGCCGACGACCGCCACGACGAGCCAGACAGGGGCCATCCACAGGACTGCGCGGCGATAGTTCGCGACCGAGCCAGCTGTGGCGAGCCCGCAGACGACCCCAGCGACGAGCCACGAGCAGACAAGTGGCGCGGAGATGAGGACCGTCCGACTCGGATACTCCCAGAAGAGATAGCCGTGTTTGTACTGGCCGACGACGACGAAGGCAAACAGCGCCACGAGGTCGCCAGCCAGGAGTGTCAAGCCGGTCGTCGTCGGAACCCGGCCGGTGAGCGATGCGACAACGCGGTGAGTCGTAGTTGTATTGCTCATGAGTGGACGGCCACTGTCTCGACGACGATTGCGCCGAGGACGATACCGAGATAGGCAATCGAGATGAAAAACGTCTGCATTGTTGCGTCACGAGTCCGGAGCCGGCACTGCGAGACGGTGCTCCAGAAGAACAGGCCACCCGCGAGCACCGAGGCGACGGTGAACAGCCAGGCGAGCGGCGTCCAGACGACTAGCCCCACTGTCACTAGCAGCGTGGCACCGAGCGTGAGGAGGATGCGACGCCGCGCGGCCGGGACACCAGCGATGACCGGAAACATCGGATAGCCAGCGCGGGCGTAGTCGTCTCTGTAGACGATAGCGAGGTTGTAGAAATGCGGCGGCGTCCAGACGACGACCAACACGGCGAGCAACAGCCCACCGAGTCCGACAGAGCCGGTCACGCCGGCCCAGCCGATGAGCGCGGGGAGTGCGCCAGCGCCGCCGCCGATTGCGATGTTCCAGGAGGTGTTCGGCTTCAGAACGACAGTGTAGACTACGCTGTAGTAGACGACGGCCGCGAGCGTCAGCGCTGCCGCGAGAGCGTTGACAAAAACGAGGAGGATGCCCATCGCGAGCGCGAGTTGGACACACCCGAACGCGGCCGCGTTCCGGGGTGGAATCTCGTTTGTCGCGACGGGACGGTCGTTCGTCCGCTCCATCTGCTGGTCACGGTCGCGCTCGTAGAGGTGATTGAACGTCCCACTCGCGCCGATAGCGAGGATACCGCCCGTGAGCGTTCCGGCGACTTCGAGCCCGGTCGGCCACTGTCCGGTCGTCGTCGCCAGCGCCATCCCGGCGAGTGCGAGCAGACAGAGCAGCCACATCAGGCGCGGCTTCGTCAGTTCGAGGTATGCGCGTGCCGTCGCCGTGGCTCCCGCGGAGGGACGCTCCGAATGGGATTGTGCACTCGTCTCGTCTGTGACGACATCGCGTTCCGTGACCGCTGGCTCTGGCGTGGCTGTGTCTGATTCGCCGGTCCCGTCTTCGAGCGTCCAGGATAGCGCAGTCAGGAGCAAGACGAACAGGCAAGTCCCGAGCGCCAGATGTATCTCTGTGACTGCAGACACATCCGTGAGGACAACGAGCGCGCCAACCGAGACCTGCAACGGAAAGGCGACGCCGACGCTGTACAGGGCCACTCGGGCGCGCCAGTCGAGTGAGACAGACAGCCCACCGAGAAGCGTCACTGCGAGCAGGAGACCGACCAGTGCTGTCAGTGCCCGGTGTCCGACGACGAGGAGAAATCCAGGGGTGAACAGCCCCGAGTTCGAGACACAGACGGGCCACTGCGAGCAGGTCGTCGTTCCTGTCGACGCGAGCGTCGCGCCCGTCGCGATGAGGACATACACTGCGAGCGTGGTCGCTGCGAGGACGGTTTCGAACTGCCGCGTTGTGAGATTCCAGAGACGCATTAGCGTATACGAGTGATAGGAAGTTTCCGGTCGTACTCGGTGGTATTCCCGAACATGTTCACGCGGCAGAAGTCGCGGTACATGGTGACAGTGGCCGACCTGTGCTGTGGCCGGTTCGAACATACTCGGGAGAACGCTCATCCAGATGGCGACGACTCAAACAGATATGTCCGCTATCGACACCGACTGCGACCGCGTACTCGACGCGCGCGACATCGAGGGAGAACCGTTCGGCCACATCAGCACAGCACTCGACGAGCTGGGCCCCGACGAGACGCTGTTGCTCGTCAACAGCTTCGAGCCGGTGCCGCTGTACGATGTGCTCTCAGACCGCGGGTTCGAACACGAGACGGCGCACGTGGCCGACGCCGAGTGGCACGTCGAGATTTCGCGGGCGTGAGTCGGCGACGGGTGGGAATATGTTCGGGAGCAGCGGGAGGTGAGTGGAACGGGTACGCTGTCGTATGAGCGCGATTCCGGGAACTCTCGATACGGCCCAGCAGCCGCCGATGACAGTGCCGCTGCGACACTTCTTCGTCGCGCTGGGATTCCTGTTTGCGGGCGTCGGTGTCGGCGTCGCGTGGACTGTCGATGCCGTCCCCGGCCTCGGTCGGTTGGCTCACGTCCATCTCCTGCTCGCCGGCTGGGTCTGTCTCACGATTATGGGCGCGATGACGCAGTTCGTCCCCGTCTGGTCGGGAACCGATTTGCACTCCCGGACGCTCGCGAGCGTGCAACTCGGGCTGGTGACCGTCGGCCTCGCCGGGTTCGCGGTCGCGTTTCTCACGAGCGCACTCCCGTGGCTGGTCGCGTTCGGCGGCGTGTTGCTCGCAGGATTCTGGGTGTTCGTCTACAACATCGGCCGGACGCTCACGACCGTCGACGGGTACGACGTAACCGAGGGCCACTTCCTGTTCGCGCTTTGCTGTTTTCTGTTGCTCACTGTTCTCGGGCTCGCGCTCGCGGTGAACCTCGACCGCGGCGTGCTGTCGGGGCTTCCCGTGACACACGGCGGCGTCCGCGGTGCCCACGTGACGCTCGCGGTGTTCGGTGCGGTCCTCACCACGATATACGGCGCGTTGTACCAGCTCGGGACGATGTTCACCCAGACCGCCCTCCACGACGTCGACCATCACCTCCAGACGGCCGAGGAAGTCGGCCATCCCGTCGGTGTCGTTCTCCTCGCCGCAGGACGGCTTCTCGATTGGCTCTTCGTCGCCCGCCTCGGTGCAGTCCTGCTTCTCGTCGCCGCACTCGCGGTCGCGACCGTCCTCGGTCGGAAGCTCGTCGAGACGCAGGTCGAGGTGACGCCGATGCACAGGCGGTATGCGGTCGGTGTGCTGGCGCTTACACTCTGGGCGCTGGTTTCGCTCCCGGAGTGGGTCAGGGACCCAACTGACCCCACACGTCTTTTCGGCGCGGAGGGGGCCGCACACCTCCTCGTCGTCGGGTTCGTCGGGTTCATTGTACTCGGGACGCTGTATCACGTCGTCCCGTTCGTCGTCTGGGTGCATCGCTACAGCGACCTGCTCGGCTTCGAGGACGTGCCGATGATAGACGACCTCTACGACGACCGGGTGGCGGCCGCTGATTTCGCCCTCACACTGAGCGGGACGGCACTGCTTGCCGGAACGTCACTCGTCGGCGGACCACAGTGGCTCGTCGGCCTCGGCGGTGTCCTGCTGATACTCGGGCTCTGTGCCGTGCTGGCGAATCTACTGCTTGTCGTCCGGCGTCACAGTCCCCACACGCTCGACCAAATCGTCCTCGGGTCGCTGACGCCACGGCGCGCTGATGGCGAGGACCGAGCCGAACAGCGCTCCTAAAACGGCGCGTCAGGGGCGTCTCCGCGGCCGGTCGTCTCGGTGTCGTCTGTGTAGGCGGGTCCCGTGCCGAGGTCGGACGCCTGGTCTGTAGCAGGTGCCACCGACCCAGTTTCGCGGTACGTGGCTTCGAGCGATTCGAGCGCAGCGTTGATGTCGTCGCTCTGGTGGTGTGTCTCGGCGACCCGCACTCGAACGCGGTCGTAGTCGTGTCGGTCGCTCAGTTCGTTCCAGGCGCGAAAGGCGCCTTTCGTGAGTGTGTCGCTCTGCGGGCAAAACGGCGTCGTCGGCGTGAACTCGGCGCGGAGGACCGCGGCGTCGTCTGCCTCCTCGGCGTACCGGTACCCGGCGTCGGGGTGACGGGTGTCATGGTTCAGGCGCGCGAGGTTGTACCCGAACGTCATGTCGTAGACGCCGCGTTCGTCGAAGATGTCGCTCGTCGTCTCGTGGAATGCCAGGTGGTCCTCGCCCGTGAGGACGGTCTGTCCCTCCAGGAACCAACCCGGTTCGGGGACGTGTTCTGGAACGAACTCGTCGGCCTCGTCGAAGAGGTCGTCATCAGTCGACCCACCGAACGGTGACGGGAATCCCATACCCAGTGAAACGGTCCAGTCCCTCCTCAGAGTTCGGGCGAACGTATTCGCCTACGCCAGTGACAAGCGTCTCGAAGCGGTCTGGTGACCGCCCCGTCACCGAACACGAACCAGCCTCTGGCTAGATACAGGAACACCTTCGACACAGCGGTTATTCCGGTACGAGTCACAGGACGACTACATGACAGACCTGGACCTGCGAGAACGCGACGGCGAGTACCGCGAGGCGATATTCAACGCCCTCTCAGCGCGTGACGTTGGTGACAGGCTGACGGTTGTCGCCGACCGAGATATCGACCCACACCTAGCACGGTATCAAATCGAGCGCAGCGAGGCCCTCGACTGGACGTATGCCGAGCCCGACGCCGAGCCGCGACGCCTCCAGATACGGACCTGTGGCGAACGTGATGGGCTCGGTGCCGTCGATGTCAGAGACCTGAGACCACAACGCCGTCACGAGGTCCTCCTGGAGACGTTTGACGAACTAGACGCCGGTGAGGGGTTCGTTCTCATCAACGACCACGACCCCAAACCCCTCTATCACCGGTTCGACGCCGAGGAGGGCCCCGAGTTCACCTGGGAGTACCGACAGAAATCACCCGGCGAGTTCCGGGCCCTCGTCGGGAAAGCCCAGTAACGACCGTCGGCCGAAGATGTTCGCCGACAGCCCCCAGTTCAGGCGAGTACAAGCGACCCGCATGCCGGTAGAGACCGACCACATCGTCGAGGAGACAGACGCACCGGAGCAACGACGCGAAGAACTCGACGTGCGCCAGCTCGGCCCGCCAAAACCGCTTTCGAAGACGCTCGAACGGCTTACCGAACTGGAGGAAAGAATCCTCGTCCAGTTGAACGACAGGGCTCCACAGAACCTCTACCCGAAACTAGACGACAGGGGGTACGCCTACGAGACTGTCGAAGCCGACGATGCGGTTGTCACGGTAATCTGGGAACGATGAGCACTGACGCCGCACACACCAGCGAAGACGACCCTACGGAGGCCGCAGTAGAGGCGATACGTCGCCGCCGCTCGCACGTTCGTCGAGACGCACTCGAACAAGCCGTCAGCTCGATAGGCACCGACAGGCGACAGGCGCTGGTCCTCTCGGCGCTCTCACACCGGCTCACGCGACGGCTCACGGCCGCTCCCATCGAAGCGCTCGAACAGACAGACGACCCCGCGGTGGGCGAGGTAGCGTTGTGGCTTTTCGAGATGGACGGTGGCCAAAGCGAGTGACCGATTCACGGCCGCGTCGTGTACAGTGAGTAGACGATAACGAGAAAGCCAGCCGTGACGAGCACGCTCTCGACGAGTTGTCCCATCCGGAAGCCAGCGTCGAAGACCTGGTCGACGACGCCGGCGAGGAATGTGCCAGCAGTGATGATGCCAAAGCCAACCGAGAGTGCTTCGAGTGACCTGAACTGCGTCGTACGGAAGGCCTTGAACGTCAGATAGGTGATTAGGCCACCGAGCAGGAGGGAAAGTACTTTGAGCCCGATTATCACGGAGGTCACTGTCATCGGAGTCATGTTTCCTCCCGAACGGCAGACCACAGCGTCGCGAGCCGCTCGTCGGCGCTCTGGGGGTCCTCATCGAGTTCGACGACGAACTCTCCCTCCTCAGACAGCTCGATACTGACGCTGTCGAACGAGAGTGCGTACTGGCTGACATGTTGGCCGTCGGCTCGCATCTCGACGCCCTCGGCAACGAGTCCAGCCGCCGTCAGCACGTCGAGTTTTCGGTACGTGGTCGACAGCGGGATATCGGTCGTTTCAGCGATTTCGTTTGCGGTCATTGGTTCCGTGAGATTCGTGAGTATGGTTCGACAGTCTTCGTCGTACAGTCCTTCGAGGACGGGCTCCAGATCCGGCTGAGCTGTGTCCTCAAGCGGGCTACGGCCCATTTAGGTAGCACCTTCACCACCGGGGACGCTGTCGTCGGTCCACTGTTCGATGTGAGTCCCACTCATCAGCACGTGTCACACGTAGCGGTGTTGACTGCGTCGGCACTGCCGCCACCTGAACGCCGTTCGAGACCATCGTAAGTCATACGTGGCTGTTGACTGGCGACGTACAGGACTGTAGTGCCGAATATGTTCGCCCATGATGAGAGCAAACAATATGGCGGGTAGAACACCACCCGGTACATAAACCTCCAGCTGGAGCCGAACATGTACGCGGCAATATCCACGGGAGTCAGTTGAGTATCGGCGGACGTGAGCATCACATGAGTGCAGACGAGATACCGACGATGCAATGGTTGTACAATCGCATTTTCCTGCTCGCAGTCGCGTCGCTCGTGTTCTTCTTTCTGGTGT
Organism: Halovenus aranensis; assembly: GCF_900100385.1. Lineage (GTDB taxonomy): Archaea > Halobacteriota > Halobacteria > Halobacteriales > Haloarculaceae > Halovenus > Halovenus aranensis. The sequence goes on along the minus strand of NZ_FNFC01000007.1, from coordinate 119,436 downwards.
ACGTCGGGTGGGGACTGCTCGATATCATGTCGGTACCAGCGAGGTAATAACATATGACAAGTCCACTCGACCCCCCGGACGGTAACTGGTGGGACAGGGCGGTAAACAGACGCGAGACAATCTGGCTGGGCATCGCCGGCGCGTGGTCGCTCGGCATCTTCGCCTGGATGAGCGGGTTTACCAGGTTCGGCGACCAGAACCCCATCGGCGAGACCTACGACGTGGAACCGGAGGCCTACGCCGCGACGGTCGACACCTACGAGGAAAACGCGGAGACGACCTCAACCGCGGCAATCGAAGAGAGTCGAGCGCCGACTGAGGAGGAACGACAGGACGTACTGGTCCCGCCGAGCAAGTCGGTGTATGTCTTCCCGCGACGGTTCAGCTGGGGCGGACTCCCGGTGGTCCTCGAAGCGGGGACGGAGTACGATATCCACCTCAGTTCGGCCGATGTCCAGCACGGCTTCTCGGTTCGGCCCGAAGAGAGCCTGAGCCAACAGATAAACCTGCAGGTGTTCCCCGGGACGGAGTGGGTCGTTCCGATGAGCTTCGACGAGCCCGGGACCTATCAGGTCATTTGCAACGAGTTCTGTGGGCAGGGCCACGCCTCGATGCATGGCACGTTCTACGTGGTCGACCCCGCGGAGTACGAGACGGTGACGGGTGAGTGACAATGCTAGCAACAATCACGAGACTCTTCGAGAACGACTACGACGAGGACGGCTTCCGGACCTGTTCGGTGACGGGGCTGAACATCCACCGCTCGGCGGAGGTACACGTCAAACTGTTCGGGCTGACAGCTGTTATCGCGATGATCGTCGGCGGCCTGTTCGCCTTCTCGGTGGCGATGACCCGCTGGGAGGTTGTCGGCCTCATCGGCGAGTTCGAGGGGTACTACCGCCACCTCAGCATGCACGCCTGGAACCTCCTCATCTTCTGGATGGTTTTCATGGAGATTGCGGTGTTGTACGTCGGCGGCCCCATCGTGTTGGGTCGCCGCCTGCCGCTGACGAAAGTCGCCAAGGCCGGCTGGGGGATTATGGTCGCTGGCGCACTGGCAGTCAACTACTTCATCTGGACGCTCAGCGGCGGCTCCGACGCGCCGTTGCTGACGGCCTACGTCCCGCTCGATGTCCCGCTTGGCTTCTACGGCGGTGCTATCCTCTTTTTGCTCGGCGCAACTGTCGCCGCGTTGCCGTTTCTCGTAAGCATCATCCAACAAAAGCGGGAGGACTGGAACGGGACGCTCCCGCTGGTCGCCTTCGGCGCGTTCGTCACCTTTGTCATCGCTGTCCAGGCGATTCTGGGCGGGATTGCGGCGTTCAGCTACGCTTTCATCTGGCAGGCCGGCATCATCGACACCATCAACGCCGGCATCTACCGCCAACTGTACTGGATTATCGGCCACGGCAGCCAGCAAATCAATCTCCTGGCGATGATCACGGTCTGGTACTTCCTGACCCACGTCGTCGGCGGCGCGGTCGTCGCGAGCGAGAAAGTCTCCCGGACCGCCTTTATTATGTATCTGTTTTTCATCAACCTCGGGGCCGCACACCACCTCATGGTCGACCCCGGGCTCTCGGCTGGCTGGCGCATCTTCAACACGTCGTATGCCTTCTACGGCGCGGCGTTTGCCAGCATGATTCACGCCTTCGCCATCCCGGCGGGGCTCGAAGCCGGACGCAGACAGCGCGGGCTGGGCGGCGGCCTGTTCGGCTGGCTCACCTCCGCGCCCTGGAAGAACCCCATCTTCGCCTCGACGATTTTCAGCATCATCCTGTTTGGCTTTCTCGGCGGAATCACCGGTGTCCTGATGGGACAGATGCAGCTGAACATGACCTGGCACAACACCTACGCGACGGTCGGCCACTTCCACGCGACGGTCGCGCTCGGGACGACACTCGCCTTTATGGGACTGGTGTTTTTCGTCATCAAGACCATGTTCCAGCGCAACTTCATCTCCGATAGGCTCGCGCTGCTGGTCCCGTATGGCTACGCGGCGGCGATGGGGCTGGCCTCGCTGTTGATGGTCTACATCGGCATTCTCTACGGTGTGCCACGCCGGACCTCACAGGTCGTCAGCAACATCATCGGGTCGGAGTTCAGCCTCTCGGCCGCGGAGCCGTTGTTCCTGATTCTCGGTCCGATGACGCTGCTCGCTATCATCGTGGGCGCAGTGTTCGTGCTCGTCGCGGTCGGGTCACTGCTTGGCGGCTCGCGGACGACCGAGTCGGACGCACAGGCCTTGCTCCCCCAGGGTGGACTCGTCCCCGACGGCGGGTCTGACTCCGTGCATGCCGTCGAGATGCGCGGGACGTTCACCCTCTGTCTCGTCTTCATGGCGGCGTTTGTCACGCTGTACGTGTTGAATTGGTTCCTGCTCACCCAGCTGTGGTCGATTGGAGCCTGACGATGACCCAGGTTCGACGAACAGCCCCATGATACACGCAACACTCATCGCGACGGCTCGCGGCTACGTACAGCAGTCTTGGCGAGACCTGCTCAGCGTCTACTACGCCAATACGCCAATCTGGCGCTGGCTCAAAAGCGGCGCGTTGCTCTTTCTCGGCATCGGCGTCTGGGCCGGCGGTTCCGCGGTCCATTCGGTGACAGGATGGCGGCCGGTGCTGTACCTGATGGCGTACGGCTTCCTGCTCATCGTCTGGGGACCGTTTACTCACATGGTGCTGGTCCCGCTCACGATTCGGCTCCGCCGGAACGCGGAGACGACCGTCGGCCGAGCCTTCTCGCGGAACTCGGGGAAAATCAACCTGACTATCTTCGCGGTGTGTATCATCGCACTCGCGACGTTCGCGCCGGGTGTGATGATGCTCGAATTCTCGCCCTCTACGGGGGGTGACAGTGGCCCAGCCGTCGGCGGCGAACTCGTCTGTGAGGACGGTGACAGCATCACGTGTGAAATCGTCGACCCGCAGGGAGTCGACCACGTCGTCGTGCTTGCCGACGACCAGACCCTCGAACGCGTCGAGGGACCGCCGTTCCGGTTCAGCGTCGCCCGCGAGGACCTCACCGAGACGCGAAGCGGCCGGCAGTTCATCGTCGAGTTTCGCGACGCCGACGGCAACCGCCTCCAGCGACTCGTCCAGCAGGTCGGCGACCCGTAGTAGCACGCACAGTCCGATTGGTTTTTATTACTGAGAGGAATTAAGCGTGTTGTGAGCGCACGGTAACGACACGGGCTCGTCGGGCGACGGGGCAACTTTCAAATGTTCAAATATCCAATTATCAAACAGGAATGGACCTCGAAGATGTGCTCGAATTCGGTGGACTGGGACTGTTGTTCGGTGGGTTCGAAATAGCAGGAGCGATACTGGGAATCGGCTTGGCGCTCGTGCTCATTACCGGTCTTGTCACCGCATTCCTGTGGCTTGACACCGGAGTCTTGCAGGTAGTAGCGGTGCTGGGTCTGATGTGTATTACGGCCCTGCTGGGCGGCCTCGCCGGAATGAAAATCGAACGAGCGCGCCAGAGAGTGACGGATACGTACGATTCAGAGATAAAAGACTGGATGTGACAGGGTGGTCGGCGGTTGTGCGGTATCGAACGCGTAGGCCTGCTGCTTGCAGACCTGTCCACGTCTCGATGTGCTCTGGTCATCTCGGAGCACGTCGAGCAGACTTATCAGACACTACCGCTGTCCATTACAGCCGCCCCGAAGGCGACTGCATTCGGACTGGCGGGTCTCGACACAGAGGTCGGTCTCCGCGTACACCTCCTCGATGACCTCGTCGAGCAGGTCGATTTCGCGCTGTCCGTGCACCGGGCTGGTGATGAAATGCGGTCCGAGGCGGTGTTCGGCGATGCGTCGCCCACAGAGTCCCTCTGCCTGCAGGTCCTCGACGACGGCACGGAGGTCCGCCTTCGTCGGCTCCGGGTCGATATCCGGTCCCGACGGCGTGGTGTCTATCATGTACGTGTCCCTCGCCTGAGGGCCGTAAAACTGTTCTCCCGAATATGTACGTCAGGGAGTCAGAGGACGGCCCGTCTGGAGTTCGACACGACGATGAGACTGCTCGCGGCCATGGCGACCGCCGCAAACAGCGGGTTCAACAGGCCAGAGACCGCGAGCGGAATCGCCACGGCGTTGTAGACAAAGGCCCAGGCAAGGTTCTCGCGGATGCGCCGCCGGGTCCCGCGCACGAACGCAAACACCGTCTCGACGGCCGTGAGGTCGTTGTCGGTGACGACGACGTCGGCCGCCTCGATGGCCCGAGCGGTTCCGTCCCCCATCGCAACCCCGAGGTCGGCGGCCGCCAAGGCCGGCGCGTCGTTGGTTCCGTCGCCGACCATCACGGTAGTTCCCGACGCCGACAGCCGGCGCACCGTCTCGACTTTCCCGTCGGGCGGGACGCCGGCGAAGACGCTATCGACGGCTGGATGCTCGCGGAACCGCCGGGCTCCGGGTCCCTCGTCGCCGGTCAGCACCGCTATCTCGTGGTCGTCGAACGTTTCGAGTGCGCGCTCCCACTCCTCACGGGCGCTGTCGCCGACTGCGATGACCCCTCGGGCTTGTCCCTCCCAGCCGACGACGACCGGCAGGTGTCCCGAGCGCTCGGCCGCGTCGATTTCGTTCTGGAGATTCGCGACCGGCCCGACGCGGTCGGCGACGAACTCGGGAGTGCCGACGACGACCTCGCGTCCCTGGACGGTCCCGGAGACGCCGTCGCCGGGGTGACGCGTGAACCCGTCTACGCCGGGGAGCCCCGCGGCGACCGCCGTGCCGCCGTCGGTCATCCCCACCTCGTCCTCGCTCGCGGCGTCGAGAATCGCGTCCGCGACCGGGTGGCTGGCGAGGCGTTCGACCGCCGCAGCGTACCGTAGCGTCCGGTCGTCGCCGGCGAGCTCTCGGACGGTCATTTCGCCGGTCGTGAGCGTCCCCGTCTTGTCGAAGACGAGGGTATCGACCGCGGGCGCGACCTCGAACACAGATTCGTTGGCGATTATGACACCCCGTTCGAGCCCGTCTCGCAGCCCGGCCGAGACCGCAAGCGGCGTCGCCAGCCCCATCGCACACGGACACGAGACCACGAGCACCACCAGCCCGGACAGCATCGCGCTCGCAACAGAGCTTCCCCCAGCAAGCTGCCAGAGCGTGACCGCCGTACCGAGGACGAGGACGAGCGGAACGAATACTGTCGCAATCGCGTCGGCAAGGCGCTGGATGCCCGGCGTGGCGCTCTGTATCTCCCACAGCGCCGTCGTAATCCGTTCGGCCGTGCTCTCGACGGCCGGCCCGACTGCGACGACGAGCGCGTCGTCGGTGACGACAGAGCCGCCGACCACCTCGTCATCGGGCGCTTTCGTGACCGGCATCGGCTCGCCGGTCACCACCGATTCGTCTACGTCGGCGACACCCTCACTGACAGTGCCGTCGACGGGAACCCGCTCGCCCGGCGCAACGACGACCTCGTCGCCCGCTGTCAGGCTGTCGATGTCGACGGTCTCGCGGCCGTCGTCGGTGAGGCGAGTCGCCTCGCTCGTGCGTGCGGCCGTGAGGTCGGTGAGGCGAGCGGTCGCCTGCGAGCGGACCGAGCCCTCGTAGTAGCGTCCGAGTGTCACAATCATCACGATAGCCACGCTCACGTCGTAATAGAGGTGGATACTGCCGGTGGCAAGCGCCACGGTGCTGTAAGCAAAGGCGGCGCAGGCGGCGACTGCAACCAGTAAGTCCATGTTGAGTTGTCGTGTCGTGATGCTCACCCACGCGCCCCTGAGGACAGGGCCGCCAGTATACAATAGGACGCCGGCTGTCGCGAAGGCGATAATAACCATCGGGACATAGAGCGTCGCCGCCGTCGTCGCGTCCACGTCCAGAATCCCCGTCTCGATGCCGACGTAGCTCGGATAGAGATAGACGAAATACCACGGCATCACCAGCATCGAGAGGAAGCCGCCGACGACCAGCCGCTGTGCCGTGTCGCGCTGACGGCTCCGCATCGCCGCGCCGCTGCCCTCGTCGGGCTGTCGGAACTGGTAGCCACGGCCCGAGAGTGTCTCGGGCAGGGCCGCCGCCGACACCTGCTCCGGGTCGTAGAACACGCGCGCGGTTTCGAGCCCGTAGTTCGCCTCGACGCCGTAGACTCCTTCGGTCTCGTCGCCGCGCAAGGAGAGAAACGCCTCACAGGTGGTACAGTGCATGCCGTCGACGGCGAAGTAGGCCGTCTCGGCGTCCGCGGGCACGTCGGGTGTGTCGGTTTCTGTGTCCGCGCGCACGTCCGTGCTCGAATCCGGGAGTTCGTCTAGCGACCGTGCGACCTCCAGACAGCCGCGACAACAGAACGTCCCCTCGACCCCCGCCTCGGTCACGGGCGGAGTCGGCGTCGGGAGGTCACAGAGGCTACACGTACTCATTGTTCGCCGTTTTCCCGGTACCGACGAATGTCTGTGGCCGAACTTGTTCGGCCAGTCCGTCGACAATCAGCGCATCGCTCGAAGACGACTGCGCCAGCCGCCCGTCCGTCGAGATGTATTCATTCCTTCCAAACTGTGTTCGAATACATCGCTCTGGGAGCAAACGCCGGCCGGTTACTTATTAATGGCCCTGCGTATGAGGGGAAATTGAGACCGTATCTCAGCGCCCGAGAACGGCTCTCGGCGGACAAGAATAGACTCTACGCTTCATATGCTTGTGTATTAAATGTACAGGTGTAAGGTGACAGCTAATGTCCGAACCAACCTCCACGAGACGACGCCCGTTCCTCTCGGCGCTCGGCGCCGGGGGTGTGGCCACGCTCGCGGGCTGTACGGGCCCGCTTTCGAGCAGCGATGACACCGATGACAAACCCCAGGAAACTCCTACAGATATGCAAGACTCACTCGACAACGCGGCGGAGACGGACACGGACAGAATCGCGGCAGACCCGAGAGAGCTTCCGGACCCGGTCGACTGGGACGAGCCGCGTCACCACGAAATCGAGATGACGACGACCGAGGAGACGGCCGAAATCGAGCCCGGGGTCACCTTCGATTACATGACCTTCGACGGGCGGATTCCGGGACCGATGATTCGGGTTCGTCGCGGTGACACGGTCAGGCTGACGCTGACCAACGACGAGTCGAACTCGATGCCTCACAACGTCGACTTCCACGCGGTGTACGGCCCCGGCGGCGGGGCAGACGACACCACGGTCGCACCCGGCGAGAGCGCCACCATCGAGTTCAAAGCGATGTACCCGGGCTCGTTCGTCTACCACTGTGCGGTCCCGAACATGGACCAGCACATCAGCTCCGGCATGTTCGGCGCAATCCTGGTCGAGCCAGAGGACGGTCTCCCCGAGGTCGACCGCGAGCTCTACTTCGGCCAACACGAGATCTACACGAAAGCCGCGGCCGGCAAGGAGGGTCACCACAAGTTCGACTTCGACGCGATGAAAAACGAGGAGCCGACCTACGTCTGTCTCAACGGCGAGGCCTACGCCTTCACCGGCAACGGCTACGGTCCCGTGACCGTCGACAAGGGCGAGCGGATTCGCATCTTCCACTCGAACGGCGGCCCGAACCTCACCAGCTCCTGGCACGGCATCGGCAACGTCTGGGAGACGTTCTACCGCGACGGCGACGTGGTGTCCGACCCCGACCGGTTCGTCGAGACCGCGCCGGTCGTCCCCGGCAGCGTCGCAATCGCCGAAATCGACACCCCGGTGCCCGGCCCAATCAAGCTGGTCGACCACGCGCTCTCGCGGGTCGTCAACAAGGGAATGCTGGGCGTCATCCAGGTCGAAGGCGAAGAAGAGCCCGACATCTTCAACCCCGAGCCCTGAGGACGCACCCGCGGAGACAAGACCAACTATGACACCACAACTCTCCCGTCGTGACGCACTTCGCGTGACCGGTGGCGTGGCCGCCGCCGCGCTCGCGGGCTGTGTGGGCGGGTTCGCCGGCGGCGAGAGTGACGACGAGCCACCCGAAAACGCCGGCGAGCTCGGCGTCCCCGCGGAGACGTTCACGGTGAAAGTCACCTCGCGGCCGTTCCCGGAGTTCAAGCCACAGGTGGTCCACGTCAGCCCCGGCACGAGGGTCGAGTGGGTCGTCGAAACCGGCAGACACAACGTGACCGGCTACCACGAGGACAATCACCCGCCACACCGAACGACCCCGCAGGCGGCGGCCTGGGGCAGTGACCTCATGACCGGTCCCGGGTCGAGCTACACACACACCTTCGAGACCGAGGGCGTCTACGACTACGTCGACACCCAGCAGGTGTGTGTCTCACACGAGATTGCCGGCAACGTCGGCCGCGTCGTCGTCGGCTGGCCGGAGCCGGCCGACGAGCCGGCGCTGGCCGAGCCACAGCCCGACCTCCCCTCACAGGTCGCCAACGCGCTCGCACAGTTCAACGAACAGACCAGACCGGTCCTCGAAGACGGTCCGGAGTGATTTCCCATGCCAATCAAGCGAGTCGACAGACGGACGCTACTGGCCGCAGGCACAACAGCGGTTGCCACGGCAGCGGCGGGCTGTGTTGACACCTTCGTCGGCGGCGAGAGCGGCAACGACGACGTGGTGTTAGACCCCCCGGAAAACTACGACCGCCGGAAAGACCTCGATATTCCGTATCCAACCTACGGCGAGCAGATTCCGGACGTGTCGGTACCTGCGCCGTTACACGACAGAACTGTCTCGACGCGGGAGTTCGTCGGCGAGCGCCACGTGATGATGACGTTTATCTACACGAGCTGTCGGACGGTCTGTCCGGGGCTGACCGCGTCGCTCCGGCAGGTCCAGGCCGACTCCGTCGAGCAGGAGTACGCCGACGAAATCGCCTTTCTGCCGACGACGTTCGACCCGAAACAGGACACCCCCGAGCGCCTCCGGACCTACGGCGAGGAGATGGGCGTCAACGACGACGCCGACAACTGGTATTTCCTCAGGCCGGAGACGCCCGAGGCGGCAAAGCGGGTCGTCGAGGACACCTTCGGCGTCGCCTTCGAGTCGGGCGAGGGAGGCCACGGCGGCGACACCGAGGCGACGATGTTCCAGCACGCCTCGGTCGTCCTGCTGGTCAACAAGGACGGCTTCGTCGAGCGCGCCTACAACGGCGGCCCGCCCGGGGCCAGCGAGGCTAGAACAGACGCCAGAGCGGTCATCGAGGGGTGGTAGCGATGAAGCGGCGCGAAGTCATCGCCGGCGTCGGCAGTCTCGCGGTCCTCGGCGGAGGTGCGGCGCTCGCGTTCAACAACACCGGGTCGGACGGGTCTAGTTTCGAGTCACTACAGCTGGAGACCATCGACGCCCCCGGTAGCAGTGACGGAGCTGTCACGGTGCCAGAACGCGGTCGGGTCACGGTCCTCGAACTATTCGCCACGTGGTGTGGCGTCTGTGAGTCGATGATGTCCGAGATGGCGACGGCCCACCAGCGCCTCGGCAGGGAGGTCCAGTTCGTCTCAGTGACCAACGAACCCCTTGGCGAGACCGTTACCCGGGAAGACGTGTCGGCGTGGTGGGCCGACCACCAGGGAGCCTGGACGCTCGGGGCTGATACCGACCTCACCCTCACACAGCGCCTCGATGCCAAAGGCGTCCCCTACACGGTGGTCTTCGACGCCGAGAACCGTATCGCGTGGCGCCACCGCGGTCGAACAGACGCGGCGACACTGACGACGGCCATCGGGAACGCACGCACGGAGTGAGTCCAATGTCTGGCACGCTGTACGGCACGGCGACGTTCGCACTGGGCGCGGGAGTCGTGACGTTTTTTTCGCCGTGTGTCTACGCGCTGTTGCCCGGGTACGTCGGCTACTACGTCGCGAATGTCGACGCCGAGTCGGCCCCGCTCTCGGGTGCACTCGCCCGCGGTGGTACGGCCAGTCTCGGCGCGCTCGGGACCTTCACAGTCCTGTCGGCGGTCGCGTTCGCGGCCGGCGAGGTGCTCGAACGATTCCTCCCGGTGTTCGAGTACCTCGTCGGCGCGTTGCTCGTCGTCTTCGGCGTCCTCGTCGTCTACAAGGGCGCGTTCTCGTTGACCGTCACCCTCCCCGAGCGCCAGGAGACGCTGCTCGGCTTCGGGGTCTTTGGCGCGATGTACGCACTCGCGGCGACGGCCTGTGTGTTGCCGCTGTTTCTCTCGGTCAGCCTCGTCTCCGTCGATTTCTCACCGGTCGGCACTGCGCTGGTGTTGGGGGCCTACGCCGGGAGTTTCGCGGCTCTGATGGTCGCGACGACGGTCATGACCGCACTCGGGCAAGAACGCGTCCTCTCGCGGTTTTCGGGACATGCGGGGACGCTGTCGAAAGCGGCGGGCGTGTTGCTCGTCTGTGCCGGCCTCTTGCAGGTCGCTATCGTCGCCGGCGTCGGCCTCTAGTCGCCGACAGCGCTGTTCTCCCACGACGCCGGAAGCGGGCCATCGTATCCGTCGGGAACGAACGCACAGAGCGGGTCGCTTTCGAGCGGGTCGTTCGTGTTGGCATACGCCCGCGAGCGGCTGCCGCCACAGACGTTCCGGTACGGACAGGCCCCGCATTTCCCCTGGAGCGCGTCGGGGTCACGAAGCCCCTCGAAGAGCGCGGAGTTCCGGTAGAGGTCGACGAGACTCTCCTGGCGGACGCTGCCGGCCGATTCGGGGAGAAAGCCAGACGGGAACAGCTCTCCGGTGTGGCTGACAAAGGCGAACCCGTCGCCGGCGGTGATACCCGTCCGCCGACCGATACCGTCGGAGGCTGGCCCGGGCGACTCGCTGTCTGTCTGCTCCTGAAGTGCCACCCGTCGGTAGTGTGGTGCTTCGGTCGTCTTGATGCCGAAGGGGGCGTCGGACTGGACCGAACACAGCCACGCCATCACGCGCTCGGCGTGCTCGGGCGAAATCGGGTCCAGAACCGCCCCACGCCCGACTGGGACCAGAAAGAACACCGACCAGAGGACCGCACCCAGGTCCGCGACCAGGTCGCGAATCGCCGGCAGCTCCTCGACGGTGTCCCGGCAGACTGTCGTGTTTATCTGGAGCGGAAGCCCCGCTCTCTTGGCGTGTCGCGCGGCCTCGATTGTCTGCTGGAAGCTCCCGGTTTCCTGTCGGAACTCGTCGTGGGAGACCGCCGACGCCCCGTCGATGCTGACGGCCATCCGCCGGAGGCCGGCATCAGCGAGTGCCTGAATCCGGTCTGCGGTGAGCGAGTTCGTCCCGCTGGGTGTCATCGTCATCCGTAGCCCCAGGTCGGTGCCGTACTCGACGAGTTCGGGAACGTCCCCGCGAGCAAGCGGGTCGCCTCCCGAGAGAACGACAAGCTGGCCGTCCCCGAACGCCGCGGCCTCCTCCAAGAGCGCCTTGCCTTCCGCGGTCGTTAGCTCGTCGGGATGGCGCCGTGGCTCTGCCTCCGCACGACAGTGTTTACAGGCCAGGTCACACGCCTGTGTCACCTCCCAGATGAGAACGAACGGCCGCTCGTCGGTGTCGATAGTATCGGCGTACATTGGTTCTCTGTGGGCTGTCGTTGTGGCCGGCGTTCCCTCAGAGCTACCCCGAATACGTTCGGCGGTATCGGCCGCCTGGCAGTTACTCCTCGACAGCAGGTGCCAGGACGATGAGCGCGGTGCTCTCGGACGTGGCCGTCGGCGAAATGTCCTGGTCGCCAGCAAACCGCGCAACCTCACCGCCGGTCAGTTCGTGTGTGTCTTCCTCGAGCGCGAGTTCGATCTCGCCGTCGACGACGTACAGGACGATATCGCGGCCGGGATGTGTGTGTTCGGGGACCGTTTCGCCTGCTTCGAGCGACAGTCGGACCGTCTTCGGTTCGGCGCCCGGAAACACGTTCACGTGGGGCTGTCCGTCGAGGTCGTCGAGAGCTGTGATGTCGGTCATAGATAGGGGTCTCGCCGCGTCGGACGTTTCGCCCGGAGGCTCTTGAGGGTTGACTCGAACATCTCCAGTGGCCGCGAACGGAAACCCTCTTTCACGCTCGTTTCTTACACTGTAGCAATGAGAATCGAGCTTCGGGTCTGTAAACACTGTTTCGAAGGGGAACACGAAAACGAGCACAAGACGGCGGTGACGAGAGACCTCGTCGCCTGTGCGCGGGTCATCCGCGACCACCTCGAACGGACGGATTTCGACGACGTGCACATCCGGATGGTCTCGGAAGACCAGAGCGACGACGGCCGCCCGGCAGCACTTCCCGCGGTCGCGGCCACAATACAGGGCGACCAGGTCGCCGTCTCAGACACCCAACTCATCACGATGGGTGAGAACGGCTACATGATGGTCTATCCGAACCCACAGGACGCGTTGAAGGTTCTGGCGGGCAATATCGACGAAATCAGCCGTGTCGAGGACGAGAACATCCTTCCCGACCTCTCCGAGGAGAGCGCCGACATCATCTTCGGCGGTCCCGATGAAGAGACCGACGCCGAGATGTACCAGTAGCCGTTACTCCTGTAGCCTGTCGAACGCGAGCGTGACGACGTTGCCGGCCTCGTCGGCCCGACGGTCGAAGGAGAGGGCCCCACCGACGGGCTCGACAATCCAGCGCACCAGCCACAGTCCGAGCCCGTCACTGTGCTGGAGTGGCTGTTCGCTCCCAGCCGTTATCGTCTCGCGGACCTGTTCTGGAATCGGCTCGCACTCGTCTTCGACAGCCACGACGACCTGTGACTCGTCTGTCTCGATGCGGACAGTGACCGGGCCGTTGCCGGAGGGGTGGTGGACGACGCCGTTCTCGACCAGTTCGGTCAGCGCAACGGTGTACGACGGCGGCGCAACCGCACGAGCACGCTCGGGCAAGGCCGTCTCGACGGTCGCGTCGGGGTAGGTGATTGCAGTTCGCTGGCGGACGAGCTCTGTCTCCGTGACGAGGTCCTGATTGCAGTCCTCGTCGGCCGGGATATCGAGGTGTTGCTGGGCTTTCCGTGCCTTGTCGCTGAGGTTGATGACGCTTTTTCCGCTCTCGACGACTTTCGTTGCCGCGGTGCGACAGGCCTCGTCCTCGGTGTTCTGGAGTGTCTCCGCCCGGGCGATGATGACGTTCATCTTGTTACGGATGTTGTGCCTGAGCGCCCGGTTCAGGATACGGAGCCGCTGTTGGAGTTGTTCGCCGCCCCGGAGGTCGCTGGCGGCGCCGACGACGCGGTCGCCTGCGACGACCGAACACCGCCACTCTACGTCGACGGCCGTCCGGTTTCGCGTCCGCAGACGGCTCTCCCAGCTCTCGGTGGCCGTCGTCTCGTCGTTGCGGAGAATCTCCAGCCGACGCTCCCACTCCCCCCCTGTCGTCCTCGTGGACGAACGTGGCCAGTTTGTCGCCGCGAAGCGTCTCGCGTTCGTATCCCGACAGGTCGACGAACGCGTCGTTGACGACGTCGATGGCGCCGGATTCGTCGAGCGCGAACAACGGCTCTGTGGCCTCCTCGACGAGCGCTTCGTACAGTGTAGGGCGGTGATTCTCGTCCACGGCTGTCCTCGTCCCGGCCACGCGGCGCGGTGAAGATATGTCGACTCCCGGACCGGTTGAACAACGTAGTATAACACACCAATTCTATTATATGTGCCGATAGCCAGCGAGGGACTCACTGGCCGGTAAACTCGGGGTCGTCGTCGCCGAAAAAGGCCGCGTGACCGCGCTCGTAGTCGTCGGTTCGAGTCGCCCTGCCGATTGTGTCGGTTTCAGCGGCCAGTTGGGCCTCGATACCGCGGTCGAAGCTCTCGGTCAGCAACCGGGAGGCCTCACCGAGCGCGGCCGTCGGCCCCTCGGCGAGTTGTGTGGCGAGGTCGTCGAGACGCTCCTCGAACGCTTCTGTCGGCACAGCTTCGGTAGCCAGTCCGAGGTCGACGGCGCGCTCGGGCGTGATAGGTTCATCGAGCAGGACGATTTCCTTGGCCGTCCGCAGGCCGACGAGCCGCGGGAGGAAAAACGTCGAGCCGCCGTCGCCGGTCAGCCCGATGCGGGGATAGGCAAACTCGAGGCGGGCATCCTCGCTGAGTACGAGCAAGTCGGGGACGAGCGCGAGGCCGAAGCTCGCGCCGGCCGCGACGCCGTCGATGCCGCCCAGCACAGGCGTCGGTGCCTGATGGAACTGGACGATAGCCTCGTGGAGACGGCCCGCGAGTTTCCGGATGTCCGGCTCGTCGCCCGCGTCGCCGTCGAGTCGCGTGAGGTCGGCACCCGTGCCATAGAAGTCGCCGGTGTGTGTGAGAACGATACAGCGCACGTCGGGGTCGCTCCCGAGGGTCGCCGCCGCGTCGACAAGCTCGTTTGCGACCGCGAGGTCCAACGCGTTACGCTGGCTCGGGTTGTCGAAGGTGACCGTTGCGATACCATCGGTTCGCTCTATCGTCAGCGCACTCATGGGCGTGGTATCCCGCCGACGGTTCTTAACTCTCGGGGAGGTCGTGGAGGAACGTCTGGAACTCGGCGGTCCGTCCGTCGGGGTCTTCGGCGAAAAATTGGTAAATCTCGTAGGTCTCGTTTTCGTGGGGCGTTTCGGTCGCGGCGTCGCCGACAGCTTCGTGGGCCTCGTCAACGCCGGCTTTGTCGTCGAAGACGAAGGTGAGGATGCCACAATCGTCGGTCGTTTCGCGTTGACAGAAGCCAAACCGGAAGCCGTCGTAGTCGAGAATCGTACAGTCGGGCTGTTCGAGCCAGACCGACGCACCGACAGTCTCGGTGTAGAATTCGACGACGGCCTCGCGCTGTTCCGTACTGAAAAAGACGATGCCTGACATCAGGCGTGGCTACGAGAGCGCGTACCTTAGCTTCCGGTGGTTCGACCGTTCTTACCAAAATACATTCATGCGCGGACCACAATACTACGCTCGTGAGTGACCAGCGCATCGAAGCCGTACTCGATACAATCGGCGACGAGCACGCCCGGCACCTGCTTGCGGCAATCAGCCGAGAGCCGCGGTCGGCGAAAGAACTCGCCGAGGAGTGTGAGCTCTCGCTGCCAACGGTGTACCGTCGCATCGAGATGCTCGAGGAACACGCGCTCGTCACCGACCGAACCTGTGTCACCGAGGACGGCAACGAGTACAACGTCTACGAGTCGAACTTCGAGAGTACAGTCGTTACGCTCAACGACGACGACGAGTATCAGGTCCGTGTCTACCGTGAGAACAATCTTCCCGACCGGTTTAGCCAGCTCTGGGAGGAACTCAGCAGCGAGTAGCCGGCCACCGAGAGCGGACACGTTTATTAAACCGGTTCGTGTATATTCGAGAGTCGATGGTGGATTTCGAGCTACTGGCGCGGGGGGTGTTGACGCTGTTGCGTGTGCTGGTCTTCGGACTGACTCTCGGCATCACACTCATCAGCTTTCAGGCATACCGACAACAGCAGACAGAGCGCCTCCAGTTTGCCTTTGTGGGGTTTGCATTCATCAGTATGGGTGTCGCAGTAAGTACCGTCATCACCCGGGTCGGCTCTGACGCCGAGGCACTGGTGTTGCTCTTTCTCGAAGGCGCGGAGACGGTCCCATTCATAGTCGGCTTCAGCATGCTGTATCTGTCGCTGTACCGGTGAGGAGTGCAGTTGTTTCGTTCTTTTTATGAGTCTCCGCACCCATTAGATGTGCAATGACCGACTCGACTCACGTGACACGTCTGTTCGGCGGCCCGGGAAGCGGGAAGACGACCGCACTTCTCGACCGGGTCGAAACTCTCCTCGAGTCCGAAAACGACGTCGAGATTCGCGACGTGCTAGTGGTTTCCTACACTCGTGCAGCCGCCGCGGAGATTCGCGAACGGCTCGCAGAGCGACTCGATACGACACCGCGGGCGCTCCGAAGAAACGTCTGTACGATGCACGCGAAAGCCTACGACCTGCTCAACCTCTCCAGCAACGATGTCGTGGGCGAATCGGACAAACAGGAGTTCTGTGAGGATTACGGCATCGAGTACGAAGACGAGTACGAGGGGTCACGCCGCCGGTCGGCCCGCTCGACGACGCTCGGGAACAAGGTCATCGCGACCAGCCAGTGGCTCCAGCGCACCGACCGCGACGTGGGCGACTGGTACGACGTTCCCTTCCAGTGGGACGACGAGAACGTCCGCCTCCCGCCGGATATCGACGACAACGCCCAGACCGGCAACAAGTACACGCCGACCTGGCCCAGCGACGACGACAGGCTGGACATTCCCGAGGCGATTCGAGCCTGGCGCTCCTGGAAGGGGAACAACGGCCTCGTGGGCTTTGCCGACATGCTGGAACGAGTCAGACAGCGCTCGCTGCTGCCCAGTGTCGACTATCTGGTTATCGACGAGTTTCAGGACATCACCACGCTCCAGTACGGCGTCTACGAGGAGTGGCGTCACCACATGGAACGGGTCCTGATTGCGGGCGACGACGACCAGGTCGTCTACGCCTGGCAGGGCGCAGACCCCGACCTCCTCCTCGACGAGGGGGTCGACGACGACGTTATCCTGCCAAACTCCTACCGGCTCCCCTCGCGGATTCTCCACGCCGTCAACCAGGAGGTCGACCACATCGAGAAACGCCAGGAGAAAGACCTCGAACCCCGCAAAGAGGGCGGCAACGTCGAGGCACTGCGCAACCGCTCGATGCTCGACCTCGCCCGCGAAGTCGTCCGCACCGTCGAGGAGACCGACGAGACGGTGATGGTCCTCTTCAGGGCTCGCTACCAGATGTTCCAGTTCATCGACGAGTTCATCGACGAGGGGATTCCGTTCCAGTGTCTGACCGACCAGCGGATGTGGACCGACCGGCTTGGCCAGTACGTCGAGGCCATCGAACGGCTCGCCGACGACGAGCCGATTAACTGTCTGCAGGCCCGGCGACTCGCGGACATGCTCGCCGACTCGGCGTTTGGCACCGGCGAGCGCGACGACCTCTTCGAGGTGCTCGACGAGCGCGAGGAAGAAGCCGACGTGGACGACCTCGTCGAACTCGATATCGAGCCAGACGTCATCCGGGACCACGCGCCGTTCGCGCCTGACCCGCCGGCTGCTGCCGACATGCTCCGGAAGGTGACCCAGTTCCAGGAACGCAGCGTCGACGCCTACTTCAACAGCACCTACGAGGGCACCGACCACGACCGCGTCCGGCTGGGCACGATTCACTCCGCGAAGGGTCGCGAGGCCGACCACGTCTTCGTCGGCACCGACCTCACCGAGAAGGTCGTCGAACAGATGGCCGCCACGGCCGAACAGGAGGAAAAGCCGATTCCCGGCGACGTCGAGTTTACCAAACACACCAGTCCCGTGCCGACGATGACGGACAACGAGCGGCGTGTCTTCTACGTCGGCATGTCCCGGGCCCGCGAGCGCCTCGTCTTGCTCGAAGGCCTCGTCGACGGTGCGCCGACGCTTCCCCTGGACGTACTTCTCTACGACGAGCCACGCGAGGAAATGACCCTCGAAGAGATACTCGAAGACGCGACCGAGCCAGAGACGCCGGTCGCCCAATAGAGCGCATACTTTTAGGGCTCGCACTGTTAGCCGGTTCCAGATGGACGAGGAGTTTAGCCTGCTCGACACCGAGGAGACAGCGTCACCGGGCGACGAGTGGGAAGAGATCGACTATTCTGACACCGAGGCCGACCGTATCGCCCGCAAGCGCGACCGGAAATTCAGCCAGTTTCGCGACCGCATCAAGGACGCAGACCAGTTCAAAGTCGAGGACTCTGTCTTCGACGAGGCAACCTACGGCGCCCTCTACAAACTGGTCCAGGACGGTCACATCGACGCTTTCGGCGGCCCAATCTCGACGGGCAAGGAGGCAAACGTCTACTCGGCGCTTGCCGACGACCGCGAGGTCGCAGTCAAAATCTACCGCATCAACGCCTCTGACTTCAGAGAGATGGGGGAGTATCTCGAAGGCGACCCGCGCTTCGAGCAGGTGGCAAACGACAAGAAGGCAATCGTCGTCGGGTGGGTCCGCAAAGAGTTTGCCAACCTCGACCGCGCGCTCGCAGCCGGCGTGCGCGTCCCCGAGCCCGTCGCCGTCGAGCGTAACGTCCTCGTGATGGAGTACCTCGGGACCGCCGAGGGACGGGCCAAGCGACTCTCTGAGGTCCACATCGAAAACCCCGAGACGGCATACGAGGTCGTCCGGGAGTACATGACCAGACTCTACGACGCAGGGATGGTCCACGGCGACCTCTCCGAGTACAACGTCGTCATCCAGGACTCAGAGCTGGTCGTCATCGACGTTGGCCAGGCGGTGACGATCCATCATCCCAACAGCGACGACTTCCTCGACCGCGACTGCGAGAACGTGGCGGCCTTTTTCGCCCGCCAGGGTGTCGAGGCCGACGGCGAGCAGTTGCGGGAGTACATCGAGACCCACGCCAGCCCGCGCTCGGAATGAGCTATCTCGGCCTCGATATCGGCGGCACGACACTCGGGGCAGCGGTCGCGACCGACGGCGTTGACCCGGTCGCAACCGCGACGGCACCGACGCCACAGACGGGCGTCACAAAGCGGCTCTGTGACCTCGTCGACCGGACCTGTGGGGCGGCCGGTCTCGCGCCGACCGACATCGCCGCGGCGTGTATCGGCTCGGTCGGCCCGCTCGACCAGAAACGGGGGGCGGTCGCCGGACCCGCGAACGTCGCAGACGAGACCATCGACCTCGTCGGGCCGCTGTGTGCCCTGCTCGAAACGGACGCCGTCGTCCTGTACAACGACGCGACCTGTGGGGCCATCGCCGAAGCCCACGCTGACCCGACGACGGAGAACCTTGTCTATCTCACCCTCTCGACAGGAGTCGGAGCCGGTATCGTTGTCGATGGGTCGCCGCTGCTCGGCGACAGTCACAACGCGGGCGAAGTCGGTCACCTGCCCGTCGACCCGGCCGGCGCGATGTCGTGTGGCTGTGGCGGTGAGGGCCACTGGGAAGCGTACTGTGGCGGCGCGAACCTACCGCGCTACGCCCGCCACCTCCACGAAGCCGAGGCAGTCGAGACGAGGTTGCACCTGACAGCTCCCGAGTTCACCGCGGCGGACATCTTTGCCGCCGCGGGCGACCCGCTGGCAGACCTCGTCGTCGAACGCGTCGGCTACTGGAACACCCTCGGCATTGCGACTCTGGTCCAGACCGTCGCGCCCGAGTGTGTCGCCGTCGGAGGCGCAATCGCACGGAACAACCCCGAGACGATACTGGAGCCGATTCGCGAGCGACTCCCCGAACAGACGTTTCTCGACGCGCCGGACCTCCGGCTCGCGACCTGCGAGGAGCCGGTACTCACCGGAGCGCTGGTCGCCGCACACGAACACAACGCGTAACTCAGTCGGCCGTGGGCGGGTCTGCCGCCTTCGAGGGTTCGAGAACCGCCCGGTCGGGGAGTGAGGGGTCGGGTTTTCGCCCGAGCGTGAGTAGCCGCTCCGTGAGCGTCAGCTCCTCGGGGCTGGGACTCGGTTTTTCGATTTCCTCGAACTCGACGGCCACGCCATCGGATTCGGCGGCGATGCGGACGGCAGCGAGCTGATAGGACGGGTAAAACACCGGCGGCAACACGCCGACGACGCCGTCACGGCGATGGAGCCGTTTCAGCCAGGTGCCGCTGTTGACCAGCAGGCCGCCCTCGATTTCCCGGAGCGTCGGGCGGTGGGTGTGGCCGTAACAGAAGATGTCCGTCCCAGGGTCGCTGTCGAATATCTCCCGGGCAGCGTCGACGTAAGGCAACTCGGCGTCGACAGTGAGCGCGGTCTCGAAGACGCCAAAGCGGTCGACTGTCTTGCGAACATCGCGACGGAGCAGATACAGCGGCACTGCGACGAGCAAGAGGAGCCCGGCGACGGCGACGTTCGCACCGAGGAACACCCAGGCCGCGGTCCCCGCGAGCCCGAACAGCTGGAAGACGGACTGGACCTGCTCGACTGGGGCCGACCAGATGCCCGCGATGTCGAGCCCGGCGAGGACCGCAAGCAAAGCGCTAATGTTGAACAACAGCAGGAACGGCAACAGCGAGTACCGCAACAGCGCGTTCATCTCCCGGTAGAAGTACTTCGAGATGAGCCAGACGGGCATCCGCTCGGTCGGCGTAACCGCCTGTACGTCTTTCAGCCAGTTGAATTTGCCGCGGTCCGAGAGCTGGCCGGCCCGGCTGATGACCTGTGTCGTGTAGTAGTAGCCAAGCGGGGTGACGTGGGCGTTGCCCCAGTCCTCGATGTGGTTGTTTGGGTCCCGCTGGTGGCCGTGTTCGAAGTGAATCGCGCGGTCACCGACCGGCCGTGAAATCGAGGGCTCCTGGACGAGGTCGACGTTGTAGGCCGCGAACCGTTCGACGAACTCGTCGTAGGCGGCCAGCTCGTAGTCGTGGTTGCCCGGCAGGAGGGTCACGTCGACGTTCTCACCGGTCGCCCGCAACTGCTCGAACAGGTCGGGGTAGGCCTCGACCAGCGCGTCGAACTTCTCGATGCCCTCAAGCGAGGTGAACTCCCAGAGCCCGAAGGCGTCACCGTTAATCACGAGTTCGGCGTCCTCGTCGGTCGTCTCCAGGCGCTTGAGAAAGCCGAGTAGCTCCTCGCGGAACGGAATCTCCTCTAACTGCTCGTCACCCCCGATGTGAAGATCGCTGATGACGTAGTAGACGCGGTCGTCCGAATCGTCCATCGGGCCGAACATCGACGGCCAGCGATATAACAGTACAGCCTTGCCGACCGCACACACACCACAGAGACGAGTCGTGAAGAAACCCGTTTAGGCACCGGCCGACTCACTCCGACAATGAGCTATCGCATCGGTCTGGTCGGCAAGCCGTCGGTCGGCAAGTCGACGCTGTTCAACGCTGCGACGATGAACGACGTGCCCGAAGGCGCGTTCCCGTTTACCACAATCGACCCGAGTATCGGCGAAGCCTACGTCCGGACGGAGTGTGCCGCCCCGGAGTTCGACAACACCTGTGAACCCTCGGTCGGTGACTGCAAGGACGGGAGCCGGTTCGTCCCAATCAAGCTGGTCGATATCGCCGGACTCGTCCCCGGGGCACACGAGGGTAGAGGGCTCGGCAACCAGTTTCTCACCGACCTGAACGAGACGGACGCCCTGATTCACGTCGTCGACTTCTCAGGGACGACTGACAGCGAAGGCGAAACCACGGAGGGCCACGACCCTCGCGAAGACATCGACTTCCTCGAAGACGAACTCGACGCGTGGTATCTCGACATCCTCGAAAAGGGCATCGAGCGCTACGAGAGCAAACAGCTCTCGGACCCCGACCCGGAGGATATTCTCGCCGAACAGCTCTCGGCCTTTGGCATCTCGGCGGCCGAAATCAAGCAGGTCATCCTCACGGAAGGGTACGAGGTGACGCCCACGGCGTGGGAGACAGACGCCAGGGAGACGCTTGCCCGTGCAATCCGCAAGCGGACGAAGCCGATGGTCATCGCGGCGAACAAGATGGACACCCCCGAGGCACAGGCCAACTGGGAGGAGATTACGACCGACCCCGACTACGAGCATCTCGACTTCGTTCCGGTCTCGGCCCACGCCGAGAAAGCGCTCAAAAACGCGAACGAACAGGGCGCAATCGAGTACGTGCCGGGAGAAGACGGCTTCGAGATTACGGCGGAGCTACCCGACGAGAAAGCGGCCGGCCTCGAACAGATTCGGACGTTCGTCGAGGAGTTCGGCGGTGCCGGCGTCCAGCGTGCGCTCGAAACCGCCGTCTTCGACGTGCTCGGGCTGAAGGCCGTCTTCCCCGGCTCGGCCTCGGGCAACTGGTCGGAGGGACCGTTCCGTGACTGTTTCCTGCTTCCCGAGGACGCGACCGCCGAGGAGTTCGCCTACCACCTCCATTCGGATATCGGCGACGGCTTCCTGCACGCCATCGACTGCCGCACGGACCGGCAGGTCGGGGCCGATACCGTCCTCGACCACCGCGATGTCGTCGAGGTCGTCTCGACGAACCAGTGACGGCGTCACTCTTCTGTGAGCGTTTCGAGAAGGTCCAATAGCGGCTGTTTGGCTTCGGTCGGGACGCCCTCGAACACCGAGAACTCTGCGAGCGCTACCGCGACGAACTGGGGTAACACCAGCGCCAGAACGGCCAGGAACGCAACTGTGAACAGTATTTTTGCGATAATAGACGGGAGATACCGGAGCACGAGAAGCGCGAGTCCTCCGAGGACGATAGCAACCAACGCTGTCCCGAGGCTCAATCCGACCAGCGACGCGGTCTCAGCGGTGGTGAGGTCGTTAGTCCCCGCCACCAGCAACACCGTGAGACTCCCGGCAAACAACCCCCAGAATCCCAGACCGACGGCCTGAAGCCGCCGCTTTCGGGTTCGTGTGCGGCTATCTGCCGGAATCTCATCCGGGTCGATATTCCATGGCCCCGTCATAGTGTAACACATTTGTTCCTATTGACATTATTCATCGAGAATAAGATACAATTGCCGGTAAATGCAAGTGACAGGGCCGTACAGAAGACCGCACCTATGGAAAGAAGCCGCCGGAAACGTTAGTAGTGGATGCTCTCGCCTTTCGCGCCCTTGACGGCCTCGTGGACGGCCTCGGAGAGGGTGGGGTGGACGTGGATGGTCTGTGCCACGTCTTCCAGAGTCGCGCCCATCTCGATGGCGAGCGTGAGTTCGGCGACGAGTTCGGAGGCCTCGGGACCGACAATCTGTGCCCCGAGGATGAAGCCGCTCTCCCCGTCGGCGACGACGCGGACGAACCCTTCTTTCTCGTTGAGCGAGAGCGCCCGGCCGGAGGCGCGGAGCGGCATCTGTCCCGTAATCGGGTCGAAGCCGGCCTCCTCGGCCTCGGCTTCGGTCATGCCGACGGTGCCGATTTCGGGGTCGGTGAACACCGCCGCCGGGACCGCCTGGTGATCGAGTGCCGATGGCTCGCCGGCGACGACCTCGGCGGCGACCTCGCCCTCTTTGAACGCCTTGTGAGCGAGCATCGGCTCGCCGGCCACGTCGCCGACCGCGAAGATGGTCTCCTCGGTCGTCCGGGTCTGGCCGTCCGTGACGATGCAGCCGTTGTCGTCGGTTTCCACGTCGACAGCATCGAGATTCAGCGTGTCCGTCACGGGCTCGCGGCCGACCGCGACCAGACACTTCTCGGCGTCGAAGGCCGTGAGGTTGCCGTCCTCGTCCTCGGTGCGGACGACGAGACCGTCGCCGTCTTCCTCCCACTCGGAGGCGCGCTGGCCGAAGTGGAAGTCGATACCCAACTCCTCGGCGCGCTCGTGGACGACATCGGTGATGTCGCTCCCGTACTGGGGGAGCGGGCTGTCGAGCATCTCGACGATGGTCACGTCACAGCCGAGCTTCTGATACACCGTCGCCAGCTCCATCCCGATATAGCCGCCGCCGACGACGACCATGCTCTCGGGGACCGAGTCGAGCGAGAGGGCGTGCTCCGAGGCGAGGATCCGCTCGCCGTCGAACTCGAAGCCGGGCACCTCGATGGGGCGGCTTCCCGTCGCGATGATGGCGTTGTCGAACTCGATCGACTCCGAACCCTGCCCTTCGCCGGAGGCGACGATGCGCGCCCTGCCGGGCGAGGCGAACTCGGCGCGTCCCTCGATGAGATGTGCGCCGGCGCGCTCGCTCAGTGACTCGACGCCTTTGGTCAGGCGGGTCACCAGTTGGTCTTTCCAGTCGACCATCCCCTGGAGGTCGACTGCGGGGTCGGCGTAGATACCCATCTCTTCGGCCTGCGTGGCGTCGTGGGCGATGTCACTCGCCGAAATCATCGCCTTCGAGGGGATACACCCGCGGTTGAGGCAGGTCCCGCCGTAGGCGTCCATCTCGACGAGCGTCACGTCGAGGTCGAGCTGTCCGGCCCTGATGGCGGCCACGTAGCCGCCGGGACCGCCGCCGATTACCAGTACGTCCGTCGATGAGGTGATATCTCCAACTACCATGATTACTCGAGTAACAGCAACGTCGGGTTCTCTAGGTACTCCATGACCGTGTTACAGAACTGTGCAGCCTCGGCACCGTCGATGACCCGGTGGTCGATGGTCAGCGACAGCGGCAGCGTGTGTTTGGCGACCACCTCGCCGTCCTCGACGACCGGGCGCTGTTTGATTTCCCCGAGGCCGAGGATGGCGGTCTCGGGATAGTTGATGATGGGGGTCGCGTACTCGCCGCCGAAGGCCCCGAAGTTCGTAATCGAGAAGGTACTCCCCTGGAGTTCGTCGGGGCTGACCTCCCGGTTTCGCGCCTTCGAGGCGAGTTCGTTCACCTCCGAGGAGAGCTGGAGCATGCCCTTGTCGTCTGCGTCTTTGACGACGGGCACCATCAGTCCCGCGTCGGTGGCGACCGCGATGCCGATGTTGTAGTAGTGTTTGTACTGTATCTCTTCGGCCTCCTCGTCGAGCTCGGAGTTGAGCATCGGGTACTCCTTGAGCGCAGCGACGATTGCCTTGATGACGAAAGGCATGTACGTCATGGTGATGCCCTCCGCCTCGGCCCGAGCCTTGAGCTCGTCTCGGGTCTCGACGAGTTCGGAGACATCCGCTGTGTCGTGGTGCGTGACGTGGGGTGCGGTGTACTTCGACTCCTCCATCTGCTGGCCGATAGTCCGACGAACGCCCCGGTACGGTTCGGTCGTGACCTCCTGGGGCGTCGGCGTCGCCGTCTCGACACCGGCGCTGGTGGTGGCCGTGTCAGCGCCCGCACTCGTCTCTGCGCTCGCCTCCTCAGCTTCGAGGAAGGCACGAATATCTTCCTCCTCGACGAACGCCTTGCCGTCGCGGGTCTTGTCGGTCGGCACCGTGTCGAGATCGATACCCTCCTCCTCGGCGATTTTCCGGGTGGCCGGCGTCGCGAGCGTCTGGTCGCGGTCTGCCGTCTCGACAGTCGTCTGTGTCGTCGCAGTTGTCGTCTCGCTGGTCGACTGCGTGGCCGTGTCGCCGTCGTCTCGCGGTGTTACTGCCGAGGTCGTCGTCTGTTCTTCGCCGTTTGCGGCGGCGCGAACGTCTGACTCGGTAATTCGGCCGCTTGGACCAGTTCCCTCGACGGTCGTGATGTCGACGCCCTCCTCGCGGGCGAGGCGCCGGACGTTCGGCGGTGCGAACACGCGACCATCGCCGGTCGATGCCTCGAGTGCGTCCTGGTCTGGCTCGCTGTCGGCGGCCGTCTCAGTCGCCGCAACCTCCTCGGTCGCAGTGTCCTCGGACGGCGTCTCCTCTGTGACCTCACCGTCGCCGTCGACGTCGATGGTGGCGACAACATCGCCGACAGGTACCATCTCGCCTTCCTCGGCGTGGAGGTCGAGCAGCGTTCCGGTGACCGGTGCAGGGAGGTCGACGACCGCCTTGTCTGTCTCGACGTCTGCCATCACCTGGTCCTCTTCGACCGTGTCGCCCGGGCTGACGTGCCAGGCGACGATTTCTCCTTCCGCGATACCTTCGCCAACGTCTGGTAACTCGAATTCGAATGCCATGGTTAGAACTCGACAGTCTCGCGAATACCGTCCTTGATGCGTGCCGGCTCCGGCAGGTAGTACTCTTCGAGCGCGTACAGCGGGAACGGCACGTCGAAGCCGGTGACGCGGTTAATCGGTGCTTCCTGATACAACAGGATGTCCTCCTGGATGGTCGCGGTAACCTCGCTCGCGACCCCGCCGCTTTTCGGAGCCTCCTGGACGACAACCCCGCGACCTGTCTTTTTGAACGACTCTTTGATTGTCTCCTCGTCGAGGGGTGACAGCGAGCGGAGGTCGACGACTTCGGCGTCGATGCCCTCCTCCTCGGCGAGTTCCTCGGCGGCGTCCATCGTCGCGGGCGTCATCGCGCCCCAGGTGAACACCGACACGTCCGACCCTTCTCGGCGGACCTTCGCCTCGCCGAGGGGAACCGTGTAGTCGGTCTCGGGCACGTCGTCGCGGAAGGCCCGGTAGATGAGCTTCGGTTCGAGGAAGATGACCGGGTCGGGGTCCCGGATGGCCTGGATGAGCATCCCCTTCGTGTCGTAGGGCGTCGAGGGGATTGCGACCTTGAGGCCGGGCTGGTGGACGAAGAAGGCCTCGCTCGACTCCGAGTGGTGTTCGGGGGCGTGGATACCGCCGCCGTAGGGGGCCCGGAACACCGCCGAGCAGCTGAATCGGCCGTTGCTTCGAGTTCGCAGGCGAGCCGCGTGACTCACAATCTGGTCGTAGGCCGGGTAGATGAACCCGAGGAACTGGAACTCGGCGACGGGGCGCATCCCGTAGGCAGCCATGCCGACGGCGGTGCCCGCGATGCCGGCCTCCGAGAGCGGCGTGTCGATGACGCGGTCGTCGCCGAACTCGTCGACGAGGTCCTGGGTCGCACGGAAGACCCCGCCGTTTTCTCCGACATCTTCGCCCATGACGACGACGCTGTCGTCGTTACCCATCTCGGTGTACAGCCCGTCACGGACGGCCTGGACGAGCGTCAGACTCTGCGTGCTCTCCGTATCGCTCAGTTCCTGGCTCATTCGAGTAGCACCTCGTCACCGTGGCGGTCGCGAAGCGCTTCGAGGTAGTCGAGCTGTTCTTGCAGGCGCTGTGGCATGTCTGCGTAGACGTCGTTGAACATCTCCGCGGGGTCGGGGCGGTCGAACTCCTCGGCGCGGTCGATGGCGTCGGCGACCTCCTGTTTGATGTCTGCCTCCATCTCCTCGATGGCCGCGTCGTCGACCAGTCCGCGGTCGCGCAGGAACGTCTCCATGCGCGGGATAGGGTCTTTCTGTTTCCAGCGCTCGACTTCGTCTTCGTCGCGGTAGACACTCGGGTCGTCGGCGGTGGTGTGTGCGCCAAAGCGGTACTGGACCGCCTCGATGAGCGTCGGCTGTGTCGCCCGGCCGACGTCCTCGTCAGCGCCGTCTCCCGTCTTTGCCTTCTCGACTGCCTCCTTGGTGACCTGATAGACCGCAAGCGGGTCCATCCCGTCGACCTGAACGCCCGTGAAGCCGTAGCTGTGAGCTTTCTGAGCGATTGTCTTGCTCGCGGTCTGTTTCTCTCGGGGAACCGAAATCGCCCACTGGTTGTTGTTACAGAAAAAGACGGTGGGCGTGTCGTAGACGCCGGCGAAGTTCAGGCCCTCGTGGAAGTCTCCCTCGCTCGTCGCGCCGTCACCGAAATAACAGAGGAACGCGCGGTCTTCGTTCTGGAGTTTCGAGGCCCACGCGGCTCCCGTCGCGTGGGGAATCTGTGTCGCAATCGGCACCGCGGGCGTGAACATGTTCACGTCGTCCGGGGCGACTTTCCCTTCGGTGTGGCCCATCCACAGCAGCAAGACCTGATACAGGTCCCAGCCCAACACGTAGCCAACACCGTGTTCCCGATAGCTCGGGAACACCCAGTCGTCGTCGGCAATCGCGTGGACGCTGCCAATCTGTGCGGCCTCTTGGCCCGCCAGCGGCGGGTACGTCCCCATTCGTCCCTGTCGCTGGAGGCTGACCGCTCGCTCGTCGAAGTGCCGGGCCACCTTCAGCTGGCGGAACATCTCGACGAGCGTCTCGTCGTCGATATCCGGCACGTCCGCACCGTCGAGTACCTTACCCTCGTCGTCGAGTACCTGTACCATGTCGTCTGGCTCGCGCTGTAACACGCTCATGAGAAAGACCACCTCTCTGGGTGCATACCTGCAATTTTCTATTGCCGATGATTTATTATTTTCGTGATAGAACGTTCCAGCTTCCAAACATATGAGGCAGTCTCCCATCGGTATCACCGACAGACAGTGGAGAAACGGTCACCAAAAACAGTAAATGAGAGAAATAACTGGACATACGTGTATCGAACCAGCAGCAATAAACATTTTACTCCAGACGAAAGAACACGGAGAAACTCGGCTGACAAGCGGTGGGCAGCAACAGAGACGCCAGTCGGGTAGGACCTTTCTGTGCTCGCCCGCGTCACCATCGGTGTCGCTGTCGGTGCAAGCGGGACCGTCCTCGAAGGGTAGTCTCCTAATTTGCCTGAATCCCGTCGATAACGGCGACCCCGACCACGACAGGTACCTGCGGAACCGAACTGGTGTCGGCAATCGTAACCTCGTACTCGTCGAGGATTCCGAACCCGCTCTCGATGGTGCCGGCGGCCTCGCCGTCTCGGTCTGCAATCGTGTACTCGTGGCCGAGCCACCTGCCGAAAGGAAGGAGCGTTCGGGCGACGGTGGCGACACCGCCACGCGAGGTGAGTTCGGCGAGCACGGAGCCGTCGTCGGCGTCGCGAATCCGCCAGGTGTCCCGAAGCAACGAGAAGTCGTTTTCCAGGACGACGAGGTCCTGTCCGGTTTGTGTATCAGTGAGCGTGTAGTCGCCGGCCATATCCAGCGCGCTGGTCGCGGTCACGGTGACGATTTCCTCACCGTCACCGTCGAAGAAGGCAAACGAATCCTTCGTCTGGTACATCTCGTAGGTAGCGCTGAAGACGGTCTCACCGGCCGCGTCCGTGGCCTCGTACTCGGGGCGCATGTTCTCGTCTGTTCCGGTCTGTTCGACAGTGTACTGGCTGCCGCTGAGGGCGAGTGTCTCGGGCTGGTACTGCCGCGTCGTGGCTCCCATCTATGCGCGTACACAGCCACTGACACAGCATAAACAGTCGACCAGAGTTACAGACCCTGCAACAGCTTACAGATACTCGAACTCGGTGCCAGCGGAGTCGAAGCCAGCCCGTCTAGAGGCCCACTCGAACACCGCGTCGTCGCGCCGGTCGTCAAGGAACTCCACGATTTGTCGACCGACGTTCTCGCCGTAGAGAGCCTCGTTGTCGCCGAGGCGGTCGCGGACGCGCTCTGTCTCGTAGACGTACTCGATTGTGTCGCGGACGGCCGTAGCCGACGTCGGCGGGACGAGCAGGTTCGACTCGGCGTCCATGACAGTCTCCGGACGGTCGGTATTGAACCGGGCGGTGAGACACAGCGCCTCGTCGATGACGTTGAGTTCCTCCTGCATGCTTCCGGAGTCGGTGTACTCGGCAAAACACTGCCCGGAGGTGAGGAACTCGTAGACGTGGGCGTGTTTCTTCCAGAGGCCGGTAAACAGGAAGTTCTCGCGGTCGGCATCGAGTTCGAGCAGGCGCTCGCGGTAGCCGTAGTTCTCCAGGGCCTTTTTGGTCGCAGTGAGCTCGACGAAGTTGACGTTGTAGCCGTCTTCGACGAGTCCGATGATACCCTCGACGATGCTCGAAAACCGCTCTGGAAGCAGGTTCGCGCGGCGGTGGATGTCGACGCGAATCCAGTCGTCGCGCGCTTCGAGAACGGGATAGATGTCGAAAATCGACTCCGTCAGGTCGTGGTCGCGTTTCATCGCGATTGCGTCCACGATAGAGTTGCCGACGACGGGGATACGTTCGACGCCGTTTGATTCGGCGGGATACCCCTCCTCGAGGAGGTGCTGGCGGTTGCGTTCGACCGGCGCGAAGTGATATATCGAGGCCGCACTCCCGACGAAGGTGTCGTACTGCTCGGGGAACGGCTCGGCGCGGTTGAGCGTCCACTCGCCCTCGAACTGGTCGGCGACGAAGGCGGCAGGCTCGTCGGCGTTGTCGAAATCGGGCATCATCCCGCGGAGGCCCGCCTCGTTGTGAGCGACGAACTGGTTGGTCGCGAAGGCCCACGCCTGGGGAAAGATGCCCGCGGCGTGGGTGTCGCCGTGGACGATGGGAAGCACAGTCGTCTCGGGAAACTGCTCGTCCAGATGGTCGGCAAACGTCTTCGTGCGGGTCATCAGAGCTGCCGTCTTCTCAGAGAGGCCGCCTCGAACCCCCATATCGACCGCGATGTGCGATTCGAGGTCGTACTCCGAGAGCCCGTGGCCGAGTACGTCGTCGTAGTGTTGGCCGGTGTGGATGATGAAACACGGGAGACCGTACTCGTTGGCCGCAGCGACGACCGGCGCCTGCTTGTAGAAATCCGGCTTGGTCGCCGTGACGACCGCAATCGCGAACTCCTCGCCGTCCAGAGCCTGTCGGAGACGCTCGGAGTGAATGTCGAGTTGCGTCACTGACCGGTCGTACTTCTGGCCGCTAACTAAAGACTTCGAAGCTCAGGCGTCGGTGCGCGCCTGCTTGCGCGCCTCGGAGATGTCACCGTCGCCTTTGAGTACGTTCTCGACAAACAGCTCGCCGGCACGGTACGACGAGCGGACCATCGGGCCGCTGGCGCAGTAGCCAAAGCCCAGCTCCTCCTCGGCGACCCGTTCCCAGGTGTCGAACACGTCGGGGTGGACGAACTCGCTGACCTCCAAGTGCGAGCGCGAGGGCTGGAGGTACTGACCGAGCGTGACAACGTCGACGCCCGCCGACCGCAGGTCCCGCAGCGTCTGGTAGACCTCGTGGTGGTACTCGCCGACGCCGAGCATGATAGAGGTCTTGGCGAAGGCGTCGGACTCGTCGGCGACCTGTTCGAGCACCGCGAGTGACTGCTCGTAGCCCGCCCGGCGGTCCCGAACCGGCCACTGGAGGCGCTCGACGGTCTCGATGTTGTGGGCGATAACGTCGGGTTCGGCGTCGATAATCTTCCCGACCAGCTCCGCGTCCCCCTGGAAGTCAGGAATCAGCACCTCGACGAGAATATCCGAGTCCCGTTTTTTGATCTCTCGAATCGTCTCCGCGAAATGTCCCGCCCCCTGGTCGGGTAGGTCGTCGCGGTCGACGGAGGTCAACACGACGTAATCGAGACCGATTTCGGCGACGGCGCTGGCGACGTTTGCGGGTTCGTCCTCGTCCAGCGGGTCCATCCCGCCGGTTTTCACGTCACAGAAGTTACAGCCACGCGAACACCGGTCGCCCATGAGCATGAACGTCGCCGTTCCGGGGCCGTCCCGGCCGCTCCAGCACTCGCCCATGTTCGGACACGAGGCTTCCTCACAGACCGTATGCAGGTCGTGGTCGCGCAGGGTCTGTTTGATTTCGGTGAAGCGCTCGCCCGACGGCGGCCGCATCTTCAGCCACTCGGGCTTTCGAGCCTTACTCATTGTCTTGGTCTTGGCGCGTGATGACTAAAAACTGCGGCTCTCGGCATCGTTTCGGGAGAGCCACGAGACTGTGCGATTTGGGAGCCAGCGAGTCGACAGAAACGCCTATGTGCGCGGACCCCTCTCTCCCCATGTGACACGGAGCGCCGACACCAGGACGGAAATCGCCGTCGAGGAGGTACTGCCCGGCTTCGCGGACGCGTTTCCGTTCGAGCGCTTCAACGCCATGCAGTCGGCGGTGCTCCCGGCGCTGCTCGACACCGAGGAGAACGTCGTCGTCAGTGCCCCCACCGCGAGCGGCAAGACCGCAATCGCCGAGGTGGCCATCTGTCGCACGCTCGACGCCGGCGGGACGGCGCTCTTTCTCGCCCCGCTGCGGGCGCTCACCGACGAGAAAGAACGCGAGTGGCAGCGTTTCGAGGAGCTGGGATACTCGGTCTATGTCGTCACCGGCGAGCGCGACCTGAACCCCCGGAAGGCACAGCGGGCCGACGTGCTGGTGATGACACCCGAGAAAGCGGATTCCGCGACGCGAAAACACGACTCGCGGCGCTACTCCTTCGTAACTGACGTGGATTGTTGCATCATCGACGAGGTACACCTGCTCGATTCCGACGAGCGGGGCAGTGTTCTCGAAGTGACTATCTCGCGGCTGCGCCGGCTCTGTGACCCGCGGGTGGTGGCGCTGTCGGCGACGATGCCAAATGTCGACGATGTGGCGACATGGCTTGACGCGCCCGACGAGACGAGTTTCTCCTTCGACGACGAGTACCGGCCGGTGCCACTGGACGCGCGGGTGGCGACCTACAGCCACGGCGAGAACGCCTTCGCCGACAAGTACCGTCGCCTCTACCGGGCGCTCGACCTCGCCGAAGACCACATCCGCGAGGAGGGGCAGGCGCTCGTCTTCGTCTCCTCGCGTCAGGACACCGTCCAGGCTGCCGAGAAGGCCCGTGACGAACTCGCCTCCCGAGACATTCCGGTCGAGGCACGCGGGGATTACGACTTTCACACCGCGGCCGAGGAACTCGACGACAACACGCTCCGCAAGTCCGTACTCGACGGCGTCGGCTTCCATCACGCTGGGCTCTCGCGAAGCGACCGGAACCGTATCGAGGAGTGGTTCCGCGAGGGCAAAATCAAGCTCCTCTTCTCGACTTCGACGCTCGCCTGGGGCGTGAATCTGCCAGCCCGGTGTGTCGTCATCCGGGACACCCGGTATCACGACCCACTGGAGGGCGAAGTCGAGATGAGCCCGCTCGATATCCTCCAGATGCTCGGCCGAGCCGGACGGCCCGGCTACGACGACAGGGGGTACGCCTGGGTCGTCTGTGACGGCTCGACGTCCGACCGGTACCGGAAGCTGCTCGACGACGGGAAGACAATCGACTCACAGCTCGCCGACGCCGACGAACAGGGCAGCGAGGGGCCGCCGGCGGCGGATCTGGCGGTCCATCTCACGGCCGAAATCGCGCTCGGCACCGTCAGGGACATCGACGACGCGATGGACTGGCTCGAAACCACGTTCTACTACGCCCGCGCCCAGCGAGCCGACGCCTACGTCACCGGCTCTGACCTGCGCGAGCGCGTCAGCGAGACGCTCTCCTGGCTGGTCGACCGCGGCTTCGTCGAGATGGACGGGCTGTCTGTCGAGCCGACCCCACTGGCCCGGCTCGCCTCCGAGTTCTATCTCCATCTCGGAACCGCCAGAGCGTTCGCCGATCTCGCCGAGTCGACAGAGCTGACGACGACAGACGTACTCGTCGCGGTGGCGACGGCGACCGAATTCGACAGCGTCAGCGCCCGCTCCGACGAGGAAGACGCCATCGACGCCGTGCTCGGAAAGACGGGCGAGAGTCTCACGCCGGGGGCGCGAAAAGTACTCGCCATCCTGCGGGCGGGCATGAACGGCACGACGCCTACGGAACTCCGGAGCGACGCCTGGATTATTCGTCAGAACGCGCTCCGTCTGCTTGCGGCACTGCGCGCAATCGTCGACCGACTCGGCGACGGTCACGCCGCAAACCTCGTTCGACGCATCGAGGCACGCGTCGAGACCGGCATCAGCGAAGACGCGGTCGGGCTGACCGCGATAGACGGCGTCGGGTCGAGCCGGGCCGCGTCGCTGGCCGCCGCGGGATATACCAGTCCGACAGAGATAGCCGCGGCGAGCCCGACCGAACTCGCGGCCGCCGGGCTGACCGACGGCGTCGCCGAACGCGTCCACGAGAGCGCAACCGAGCTGCCGGCACTCGACATCGACTGGGGGTCGTTCCCGGACCGTATCGAGCGAGGTAAGCGCGACATGCGCGAGGTGACCGTCGAGACGACACGGGGAAACGCGCGCGCAGCGCTGGTCGTGACCGTCAACGGCAAAGAAATGACGAGCAAGGCGGCCTATCTCGGGGAGACGAGCCTCCCTGTCGGTGTCTTCGGCGGGACGGCCGACGACCTCACCTTCGCTGTGCGTGTCTCGTTCCCGGACCTGCCGCTTACTCCCGTTGTCGAGACGCGCGAGGTTCGCGTCGTCGACTCCTGAGCACGACGGCGGACGATGTCTCCGTCTGACGACCGTTCGAGATGAGATAACGGGTTTTCGGGTTTAGCAGTTTTCGCATTGTTGTAAACAATCTAAACAAATTTGAGGAGGTATTGAAACGTTCGCGTGAAAGAATAAATAGAGGCATACTCGGACGGAGACAGACAAAACGGGGCGAAATTGCGCTAGCGTTCAGCCCCTTATATGCTGGATACCATTGTATGTACAGTTGAGGAGTCCCACTATGTCAAACGCGTCCCCAACCAAGTCACAGTCACGCCACAGAGTCGAGACGACGTCACGGCGAGTTCTCGGATTGCCAGTAAAGTTCATCGGGTTCTGGACGGCGGTGTTCGTCCCGTTCGTCCTGCTGGCGCTCATCGCCAGCGGCGCGGTGTTGCAGGCCCCACAGCTGTTCGCCGCGCTGCTGGGCGCTAACCTCGTCGGCCTCGTCGTCGGCCGGGACTACAAGCAATAACTGGACTCCTCACCAGTAAGCCCTCCTCCACCCGAATCCGCCACTCCTACTGCGAAACCTGCTCCCGAGGTTTATATCCGATAACGTCACCGCCAGCCGTATGGCCGAGCCAATTCAGGGTATCGCGGGGCGATGTACGACTGTCTTCGAAGAGTCACAGCACGAAGAGTTCAACGGCGTGTGGAACTGTCCGAACTGCGACGGTTCGTTACGGGTGTTGCGCCGCGGCGGTCTCCTGCTTGGGTGTGAGAACTACCCTGCCTGTGAGACAGGATTCTCGCTGCCAGCCGGACGATAGGTTGCTACCTGTGACTGCGGGTTGCCGGTGTTCGACACCGAATCCGGACGGCGGTGTCTCGACCGAGAGTGTAAATAGGTTGTCAAGTGGTGACAGCGCGACGGCAACGTGAGGGTTGTCTCATAGTGATTATTGCGGTAATTTTCGTGACCACGTGACAGGAATCGTCGTGTCACATCCTGTGAACTTCGTCTGCTGTTATCACGGCGGTAACGACTCGCAAGAATCACTATCAGGCCTGAAAGAGATACGCGAAAACTTCGTCGTGACGCGGGGTTGTCGATTCGACGCCAGATGCTGCGTACCCGTTCGTCACCGCGGCGAACTCCTTCATGATGCCCTCCGTGAATCCCTCGGGATACCGCCAGCCACCGTAGTATGCGACGCGGTCGGTCCCGTCGTCTTGTTGTTCGTGTCGGAGTTGTCCGGCGTCTTCGGCCGAGAAATTTTTGTATGCATCTCGCTGTGCCTGTTTTCCAACGTCGATTGTCTCTTCGAGTGACGACATTGCTGACAGCTCCTCGATGACCGTAATCATCTCTCGGCCTGCCTCCATCGTCGTCATTGTTCCGACATCGTCTTCGACCTGGTGCATCGTCTTCGAGAACTTGTCGAGACTGTAAAATGCAGCCGGCTCGACCGATTCGATTCCGTTTTTCTCCAGATATTCTCGCACCTTCCGCTCGAAGACAGGCGAGACTTCACCGGCACTGGCAATAAACGCGCTTACGAACTGTCCGCTGATTTCTTGATTCGACATCGAATAGAGGCATGACCTGACATACTGTAGTACTGTTGCAGGGATAGTAATGCCCTACATTTATATATCAGAAATCTCGCTGCTGCAGTTCGTCTACCAGGACAGGTGTGGCCCGGCGTAGAGATGATTTTCGGCCAGGACGCCGTTCGTCACACCGACAACCGTAGCCACAATCCCTGTCTGTCTCGACAACTAACTCCCGTCAATGCCTGCATTCGAGATGGGGTGGCGAGACACCTTCTTCGCCAGTTGGGCCGTCGACCCCGCGTTGGTCGCACCGCACGTCCCCGAACGCCTCGCTGTCGACACCTTCGACGGCGACGCCTACCTCTCGGTGGTTCCCTTCGCCATCGAGGACATCAGACCCGCGGGACTGCCGGCCGCCGTGGGCCTCTCGACGCCCGAGTTGAACCTCCGGACCTACGTCACCTGCGACGGCGCGCCGGGCATCTACTTTTTCAACCTCGATGCCGACGACATCCTCGGGGTCATCGGAGCACGGCTGTTCAACCGTCTCCCCTACTACGTGGCAGACATCACCTACGACGCCGACCCACCGGTCACGTTCCAGAGCCGACGCACCACGCCGGGAGCGCGGGCCGCACAGTTCGACGCAGAGTACGGCCCTGCCGAAGGGAGCGCGCGGTTCGAGCCCGAGCCTGGCACACGAGAACACTTCCTCACCGAGCGGTACCGCTATTTCACTGAGGTGAGCGACGGGAGTATCCGGTATGCCGATATCGACCACGAGACCTGGACGCTCCGACAGGGGTCGTGGGACCGTCGGGACAACGGGCTGTTTCAGGCCAACGGATTCGACCATCCGGCAGGCGAGCCGTCGTTGCTGTACGGCGACTACGTCGACGTACACGCCTCCAGCAGCCAGCAGTGGTAGCCGGTCTGAACGAGCCCTTAAGAGGATACGGCCCAATAACACGGTATGCGCGTCGTCTCACTGCTCCCGTCGGCGACGGAGATGCTGTATGCCCTCGGCGTCGAGCCAGTCGGTGTCTCACACGAGTGCGACTACCCACCCGAGGCGGCCGAGTTGCCGTCAGTCATCGAGACCCATATCGACGCCAGCGCGTCGAGTGCCGATATCAACGAACAGGTTCTCGAAGCGACCGACAACGGTGGCGTCTACGAAATCGACCGCGAGTTACTGGCCGAGCTCGACCCGGATATCGTCGTCTCTCAGGGCATCTGTGACGTCTGTGCCGTCGACGACTCACGGATTCGCCAGGCGGTCTCGGAGCTCGGTCTCGACGCCGAGGTGGTGACGAGTGACCCGCACAGTCTGTCCGACCTGCTGACCGATATGGAACGACTCGGCGAGGTCTGTGGGCGACAGAAGCGGGCGGCAGAACTGGTCGACCGCTTCGAGGAACGCATCGAGCGCGTCGAGCAGGCGACACCGGACTCGGGACCACGAGTCGGGATGCTCGACTGGCTCGAACCGCCGATGGTCGCCGGCCACTGGGTGCCGGGGATGGTCGAGCGCTGTGGCGCGGAGTACGGCCTCGCAGACACCAGAACGCCCTCGCGGCCCCGCGAGTGGGAAGAGATTGTGGCCTACGACCCCGAGGTGTTGCTGTTTGCCCCCTGTGGATTCGGCATCGACCAGACGCGGGCGAATCTCGACGACGTAACCGACCGCGACGGATACGACGAACTGACCGCCGTCCAGCAGGGCGAGGTGTACGCGATAGACGGCAATCACTACGTGAACCGGCCAGGGCCGCGACTGGTCGAGACGATGGAGCTGCTGGGGTCGGTGCTGTACCCCGAGCGCGTCGACGCTCCGGACACCGAAGAGACTGCGGTGACGCGTCTCCAGCCGGCGACCCCCGTCGACACGTAGCGACCCGAGGCGTGAGGCTTTATGCCGCAGTACCCGTAGAAGTGGGTGATGAAACTGCAAGCAGATTGGGGGCTGCGAGGACGGATGGTCCTCGTCAGCCTGTTGCTTCTGGTGGCGTATCTGGCGCTTGCGGTCGTCCTCGTCGAGGTGCTTGGCGGTGGGTTGCTGTTTACCGTCATGATACTCGGAGGGCTTTCGTTCGCCCAGTACTACTACAGCGGCGCGCTCGCGCTGCGGAGCATGGGCGCACGAGAGGTCTCGGCCGAGGAGTATCCAGAGCTCCACCGAATGGTCACACAGCTCGCACAGCAGACCGACACTCCACAGCCGACAGTCGCCGTCGCCGAGACGGATGTCCCGAACGCGTTCGCCGCGGGTCGGTCGCCCAGTGCGGCGACAATCTGTGTGACGACGGGGCTGCTCTCGACGCTCGACCAAGACGAACTCGAAGGCGTCCTCGCACACGAACTTGCTCACATCAAGAACCGCGACGTTGCCGTGATGACAATCGCCTCGTTTTTCGCCTCGATTGCGTTTCTCGTGGTGCGGTGGGGCTGGCTGCTCGGCGGCGGCCGTGACCGCAACGCTGCACCCATCTGGGTCGCTATCCTCGTCTCGCTCGTGGTCTGGGTTGTCAGTTTTTTCCTCATCCGGGCGCTCTCACGGTATCGCGAGTACGCGGCCGACCGCGGGGCCGCACAGATGACCGGTGAACCCGCCGCACTCGCCTCGGCGCTGCAATCAATCTCCGAGGATATGGAGCGCGTCCCACAGGACGACCTCCGCGAACAGGCCGAGATGAACGCGTTTTTCATCCTGCCGATTCGCTCGGGCTTCATCGGCCGGCTCGCGCGGACCCATCCCTCCACCGAGCGCCGAATCGACCAGCTCCTCGAACTCCAAGGCGAGCTGTAGGTAGCAGCCGCGAGGGAAAATTATTGTTCTCGGAGCGCCTACGGCTACAACAGAGCGCGGTGGGGGTCTCTCGCGCAAGGGGTAACAAATGATTCAGGAGCCAACACAGGGGACGATTCTCTATGTGGGAAGTGATGACAACAGCCAGCGGGTGACAAAGCGACTCGCCGAGGGCGGCCTTGCCGTCGAGACGGTTCGCCGACCGGAACAGGCCCTAACGCAGGTCGAAGAGAGCGCGGTCGACTGTCTCGTCAGCGAGTACGACCTCCCGACCCGAGACGGAGTGGCGCTGTTAGCGGACGTACGCGACCAGTTCGGCGGGCTCCCGTTTGTCCTGTTCACCGACAGCGGGAGCGAAGCCGTCGCGAGCGATGCGATTGCGAACGACGTCACCGCATACATCCGGAAAGACGCCGCCGAAAATCCATACGTTCGGCTGCGAGGACGGATACAGGAGGTACTCGAAGGCCACCCGCGAGTCGCGTGGACCGAACACAGTATCTCTCAGTTCTGGGGTGCCGTTATCGAGAGCGCGAACGTCTGGATAACAGTCCTCGACCGCGACGGAGCAGTGACTGCCTGGAACCGGGCGGCGGCCGAAATAAGCGGGTACCCGGCAGCAGAGGTCGTCGGCGGCGACGATATCTGGCGGCGGCTGTACCCCGACGAAGAGTACAGAGCCGAGATACGCGAACAGAACAGTTTGATTATCGACGGTGAGCCTGTTGAGGAGTTCGAGACGACAATCCAGACCCGTGAGGGGGCCGAACGGATTATGTCCTGGTATGCACATCCGATAACGGACAGGGACGGCACCCTCGCTGGCTC
The DNA here is from genome assembly GCF_900100385.1 of Halovenus aranensis. Taxonomy (GTDB): domain Archaea; phylum Halobacteriota; class Halobacteria; order Halobacteriales; family Haloarculaceae; genus Halovenus; species Halovenus aranensis. The sequence goes on along the minus strand of NZ_FNFC01000007.1, from coordinate 80,952 downwards.
AGTGGCGGTCGGGCGAGATGTCACAGACAGAAAGCAGATGAAACAGCGGTTCCAGACGCTTATCGGCAACCTCCCTGGCGTGGTGTACCGCTGTCGGAACGAGCCAGGCTGGCCGATGGAGTTCGTGGGCGGCGACTGTGAGTCGCTGACCGGCTACACGGCCGAGCAACTCGAATCGGGCGACATACAGTGGGAGGAGAGTCTCACCCATCCCGACGACAAAGAGACGGTGCGGGCCGAGGTAGCGCAGGCGCTCGAAGCCGACGAACCGTTCGAGGTGAGATACCGCATCCAGACCGCCGACGGCGACCAGCGCTGGATGTGGGAGCGAGGGCGCAAGGTCCCCGCGCCGGCCGACTCCGAGTCGGAGTTGCTCGAAGGCTTTGTCACCGAAATCACCGAGCGCAAGCAGTACGAGCGCCGACTCGAAGAACAGCGAAACAATCTGAAACTTCTCAACAAGGTCCTCCGACACGACATCCGGAACGACCTGCAGGTGGTGACGTTGTACGCAGAGTTACTCGAATCCGAAATTGACGATGAGCAGCAAGAATACATTACTCGACTTATCACGAACGCAGAACACGCGACCAATCTGACGGAAACCGCGCGGGTCATGGCTGATGTAATGCTCGAACGCGAGCGGGACAGGGAAGATATAGACCTCAAGCGCGTTCTCGAAAGCGAACTGGAGGAGGCACGTCTCCGTAGTGACGATGCCGCCGTCGCTGTCGAGGGCTCGCTGCCATCGGTCACAGTCAGGGCCGACGAGATGCTCCACTCGGTGTTTGCGAATCTCCTGAAAAACGCCATTCAACACAACGACAAGGAGAGACCCGAGGTGACGGTGTCGCTGACCGAATACAGCGACAGTGCCGTCGTTGAGGTGGCAGACAACGGCCCGGGTATCACGGCCGAACGGAAGACTGCAATCTTTGGAGAAGGTGAGAAAGGACTGGACAGCGAGGGAACCGGAATCGGGCTGTACCTCGTTCGGACCCTCGTCGAAGATTACGGCGGCACAATCCGTGTCGAAGACAACGCTCCGACGGGCGCTGTCTTCGTCGTCGAGTTGCCAAGAGCCGACTGAGGACGGGAAGCGAACGCTTTTTGCGCGTGTCGGTGCGAGATACCGGTATTCGATGACACACGATTCGTTCGCGGGCGATTCCGCCGGGGCGGAGTCGCCACACGGGACAGACGAGACGCGGGACGTGGCGACCGACGGCGGGGCCGACGCCGCCGGGGCCGACTCGGTCACGCTTGACCCGTGGGGGTCCTCGACGGTGTCGGATTACCGCAAGCTGTTCGACCAGTTCGGCATCGAAACCTTCGACGAGGTGCTCGAAGAGGTACCCACGCCGCATTACCTGATGCGCCGAGGCGTCATCTTCGGCCACCGAGAGTACCGCGCCGTCGCTCGGGCGATGCGCGACGACGACCCGTTCGCGGTGCTGTCGGGGTTCATGCCGACGGGCGACCCGCATATCGGGCACAAACTCGTCTTCGACGAAATCATCTGGCACCAACGACAGGGTGGTGACGCCTACGGCCTCATCGCCGACCTCGAAGCCCACAGCGCTCGGGGGCTCTCCTGGGAAGAAATCGACGAGCACGCCCGGAACTACATCCTCTCGTTGCTCGCGCTCGGCTTCGACCCCGAGGAAGGCGACCTCTATCGGCAGTCGACAAACCGTGAAGTCCAGGACCTGGCCTTCGAGCTGGGTATCGAGGCGAACTTCTCAGAGCTGGGCGCAATCTACGACTTCGACGGCGAAACCGACGTTTCGCACATGCAGTCGGTCATCACGCAGATGGCAGACATTCTCTACCCCCAACTGGAGGAGCCAAAGCCGACGGTCATCCCCGTCGGCCCAGACCAGGACCCACACGTCCGGCTGGCCCGGGACCTCGCCGCGCGGGTCCAGTACTTCGGCGTCACGGAAGCCTACGCGAGCTTCGAAACCGGCCCGAAAGAGGGGGCGCTGGTCGCCGAGGCCTACGAGGTGCTGTGTGAGCGCCATCCCGACGAGACGATTCGGTGTGTCGACGCCGCGAACTACCTCGAAGGCGAGCGCGAGGAGGGCGCGACCGACGAGACGGCGACGACACTCGACAGCACCATCACGATGCTTCGTGAGGCTGGCAAGGAACCCCTTCGGCCGCGCGTGCGCATCGTCGACCGCAACGCCACCGAAGACGCCTTCGAAGCGCTCATCGAGGCAGTCGACGGCGAGAAGCGCGTCTACGACGAACACATCGACACGTTCGAGCTTGCACGCGAGGAGGCCGAAGACCTCGCCCGCGAGGTCGAGGTGGCGCACGGCGGCTACGGCTTCTGTGCACCCTCGTCTATCTATCACCGTTTTATGACCGGACTCACCGGCGGGAAGATGTCCTCGTCGGTCCCGGCCTCACACATCAGCCTGCTCGACGACCCCGAGGACGGCTACGACAAGGTGAAAGCGGCGACGACGGGCGGCCGCGAGACCGCGGAAAAACAGCGCGAACTCGGCGGGAAAGCAGACGAGTGTCCGGTCTATGAACTGTACGCCTACCTGCTCGCAGACGCCGACGACGACTTCGCGACCGAGGTCTACGAGGAGTGTGTCGGCGGCGAACGCCTCTGTGGCGGCTGTAAGGAACAGGCAGCCGAGTTGATGGAAGAGTTCCTCGAAGACCACCAGGAGAAACGCGAGGAGTGGGCCGAGAAGCTGGACGACCTCGACATCGAGTTCGACTCGCCGCGAGCCCAAACGTAACGTCGTCGGAAAGGTTTACCCGCGTTTTTGCCAACGGTGTACTATGAGCGTCGAGATACGGGAGGCGACACCGGCGGATGCATCTGAAATCGCGGCCGTCGCCGAGGAAGCGTGGCACGAGGTACACGCGCCGATAATCGGCAAACAGCGCACCGAAGCGTTTCTCACGAGATACTACGACACCGAGTCACTGCGTGAGGTCATCGACAGCGACGGGTGGAGTGCCCACGTCGCAGATGCGGGCGACGAACTCGCCGGTTTCGTCTCCGGCGGCCCCGACGACGAACGGCCCGACCTGTTCTATCTGAACCGGATATACCTCCGCCGGGCGTACTGGGGAAACGGTATCGGGAGCCGCCTGCTGGGAGCGTTCGAGCGCGATGTCGCCACACGTGGCTACGGGGAGATGAGCCTGCGCGTCATGGTCGAGAACGACCGCGCAGTGCAGTTCTACAAGAGAAACGGGTTCGAGCGCCACGAGAAGCTGTACGACGAGGAGGTCGGCACAGACTCATACGTCTACGTCAAGGAACTCGACGGCGCGTAACTCAGGGGGTCAGCCGCTCGGCCGAGAGCCAGTCGATACCCCCCTGGACAGTAAGCGCAAACAGCATTCGTTTGCGGACGCCGTGGGCGAGACGCACGTCAAGCGAGAGGTCCCGCGGCACAAACGAGTGGTCTGCGGGCAGGGCACGGACGAGAAACTCGGAGTGGCCGAGGTCGTCGACGGAGTCCACGTCGGCGTAGGTCCGGAAATCAGCGCCGAACTTAAATCCCGTCTTCGGGACGATGCCGGCCGAGCGAAGCGCGTCGTAGACGCGCAGACGGCGGTCGAACCGCTCGCCTTCGACCTCGCGGCCGCGGTCGACGATTGCGTCCGCGTCGGCAACGTCTTCGACTCCGACCGCGAGGTCGCCGCGGCTGCTCAGGTACGCGGCCTCGACGAGCGAGAGCTGGACGCGGTCGTCGTCGCGGTCGAGGCGCTGGCCGTAGAAGGCCCGGTCGTGTAGCGCCGCCGGCGGTTCCGGAACGAGTACGCGGTCCGAGAGCAAGTCCCCCTCGAACGACGGGATGTCGTGGTAGGTCGACCCCGAGAGCGTCGGCACGTCGAGTTCGAGATACGTGACCTCACTCTCCTCGTCGACGACCGCGAGAACGCCGGTACTCGCTTCGTCTTCCTCGGCGTCTATACCGCGTGCAATCGCCTGTAACGTTCCGGCATCGATTGTGGCACGCTCGCTGAGCGTCGTCACACGGTATGCGACAGCGTCGTCCCACGGTCCCTGTCCCCGTGGGTAGACGATAAAGTCTGTCACGTCGGCGCTGTCGGTCGGCGAGAGATAGAAGCCGCGGTCGCGCAGTTCCTTGTAGACGAAGAAATCGACTTCTGAGACCGCGCGGGAGGCGAGCAGTGATTCGAAACCGATGCCCTCGCCGCTGTCGTCGCGGTCGTCACGAACCGTCGTCACGTCGCCACGAAACAGCAGGTGTCCGGCCTCGACGGGGGCGAGTTCGAGCCCGCCGTCGTGCGGTCGACCGTACCCTCGGGCGTCGTAGAACCGCTCGCGGGCCTCGTTGCCGCCGCGAACGGTTTCCCCATCGAAGGTGAGTTGCATACCTCGAACTCGACGGTGCGAGGGGAAAGCGTCTGCGGTGTCCGGTCAGGGTAGGTGTGTGTGGCCGCCGATGCGCGCCCCAGTGAGGTCGAGATTTCGGACGAGGGCCTCCCTGTCGACGATAGAGTCGACGAGCGAACAGGATTCGAGCGTCGCGTCGGGGAACACGAGCGAGCGTTCGAGCGTCGCGTCGGTAACCGTCGCACCAGGCATGACGTGGACGTTCTCGCCGATCGTGGTGTCCTCGACGGTCGCGTCCTCGGCGACGATAGAGTCACCGTCGAGCGCCCAGGCGACTGCTTCGAGGTAGCTCTCTGGCGTGCCGATATCGAACCACGCCTCCTCGAAGGTGAATGCACTGACGGGACTGCGGGACTGGAGCCACTGGACGAACCAGCCCGGTTCGTCGGGGTTGTTGTCGGCCGCGAGGTACTCGCTGAAGCGCACTTCCTCGGCGGGGAAGGCATAGCAGGCAATCGAGACGAGCGTACTCGGCGGGTCGGCCGGCTTCTCTTGGAAGTCGACGACGCGGGTCCCGTCGAGTTCGACGAGTCCGTACTGGGTCGCTTTCTCCCGGGAGCCGACGTCGTAGGCCGCGAGCGTCGCCGTCTCTTCTTCCTCGAAGAAGTCGACGAACGTCGAGAGGTCGAAGCTGATGAGGTTGTCGCCGGCGACGACGAGCAGGTCTTCGTCGTCGATATCCTCGCGGTCGACGAGCTGTGCGAGCGCCCCGATGACGCCGAGCTTTTCGTCCTCGTCGACGGTCTCCTCGACGCTTAACTGTGGCTTCTCGAACGCCGTCTCGGCGAGATGTGCCTCGAAGTCGTCGGCAAACCGCTCGTTGGTGCTCACGAATACGTCGTCGATACGGTCGTCGTCTTCGAGTTCTGAGAGAACACGGTCGATGACGGTGGTCTCGCCGACCGGCAGGAACATCTTCGGGCGGTTGCGAGTAATCGGCCACAGCCGGGTCGCGTAGCCACCGGCGAGAACGACTGCTTTCATACAGGATGTGACCCAGCGGCCGGTTAAAATCCTTGTGAAGCGGGGTCGTTACGGCGACGAGGGGCTGTGTTCGGGTCGCTCACGAGCGAAATAGATGGTTTCGCCGGGAACTGACACTCGTCTGACGGGCACGGTCGGCTGGTCGCCCCCGAGTGTGGTAAATAGGAGTGTCGCGTCCACCGCCTCGGCGATATCCAGCGCCGGACGGTGGAGTTCCGGCGGCCAGTTCAGCGCGTATATCGCGCCGGCATCGGCGTACACGTCGTGGTCGGGCGCAATCGCGTCGTCGCGAACGAACGTCACACCTCGGGGAACCGACCGCTCCCGGATGTCGGTCGCGGTCACGTTCACACCTTGGGCGGCGAGCGCTCTGGCGAGCGTGACGCGTCTCCCGATTCCAAGTTCGACGACCCTGTCGAACTGAGCGAGGCGAGCCACCAGCGCGCGACGTGTCGAATCAAGCACGCAGATTTTTATTTATCCGGTAGCATAAAGAGGTATATGCACGTCGACATCGTGCCGGTCGGCGACGTCGACCCCGTGGTCAAGCGCGAAGCGTCGAGCGGTCTTCGGTCTGTCTACGACTGTGACGTGACCGTCCACGACGCCGAACGAGTGCCAACTGGGGCCTACGACTCCTCGCGCGAGCAGTACCGCGCCGAGGAGTTTATCGACCTCGCAAAGCGCGTCGGTACCGGCTCGAAAAATATCGCTATCACCCCGGAAGACCTCTTCTATCACCGTCGCAACTACGTGTTCGGACTGGCTTACCTCGGTGGCAGCGGGAGCGTCATCTCGACGTATCGCCTGCGGACAAGTTCCGACGGCGGCTTCTCGAACCGCTCGGCGTCTGATATCTTCACGGACCGCGTCCGTACAGAGGTCGTTCACGAAATTGGCCACACGCTCGGGCTCGAACACTGTGACAACAAACGCTGTGTGATGAACTTCTCGCCGACGGTCCGCGAGGTCGACGTGAAAGAACAGACGCTCTGTGGGTCCTGTCAACGAGATATTCTGTAGGCAGTTTCGGCGATGGCTAACGACGGAAGTGAAAAATAGCCATACGTTTGTCGTATTTTCCTCCAGAAAATACAATATCATAAGTTGCCAAACTGATTAGGCATACTTTCTATGCCCGTAGCGCCGAGAGTAGTAGTTGTCGTATGAGTCAGACACAATCAAATCGGACCGAAGAACTGGGCGACATCTTCGTGTCCGTCACGGGAGACGAAGCAGTGACCGAACAACAGGAAGCAGACAGCAACCGGCGCGACGTTCGTGGTGAGAACCGCATCGACGAGGCCGTCGAGGACGGACTTGGCGACGCGATAGACGGTGCCGAACCCGACCCCGGGGACCCTGGCGGCTGAAACCGGCGGCTGTCAATCGGGAATCAAACAGTTTCTTAACGTTCTCGGGGATATGCCAGCATATGGCAGTCCCGTTCGATTTCGAGCTGTTGTGTGAACTGACAGAGACGAGTGGCGTCCCCGGGTACGAGGACCGCATCCGCGAGGTTGTCACGCGAGAACTCGAACCAGAAGTAGACGAGGTACAGACCGACGCGATGGGGAACGTAGTCGGGACTATCGACGGGGAGAGCGACGACTCGGTCGTCGTCGCGGCTCACATGGACGAGATTGGGTTCATGGTCCGTCACGTCACCGACGACGGCTTCGTCCAGGTCGACGCTCTTGGCGGCTGGGACCCGCGCGTTCTGAAAGCCCAGCGAGTCACCATCCACACTGACGACGAGGACGTCACGGGACTCATCGGGTCGCTCCCGCCACATACGCTGGACGAAGAACAGCGCGAGTCGACACCCGACGTCGAGGACATTCATATCGACACCGGTCTCGACGGCGAGGAGGCAAACGACCGCATCTCGAAAGGCGACCTCGTCACGATGGAGCAGTCGACCGAGCGCGTCGGCGACACTGTCACGGGCAAGGCACTTGACGATCGCATCTGTTTGTTCGCGATGCTCGAAGCCGCCCGAAACATCGAGAACCCTGACCTGACGGTTCACTTCGCCGCGACCGTCCAAGAGGAAGTTGGTATTCGCGGCGCCGAGGCACTCGGCGTCGACCTCGACCCCGACTTGGCTATCGCGCTGGACGTGACCGTCGCGAACGACGTGCCGGGCTTCGAGCCTGCCGACCACGTCACCGAACTCGGCGACGGGACGGCTGTCAAGCTCAAGGATTCGAGTGTCATCGCGAATCCGAAGGTCCACCAGCGACTCCAGTCGGTCGCCGACGAGGAAGACATCGACTTCCAACTCGAAGTTCTGCCCGCGGGTGGTACTGACACCGCTGGCTTCCAGCGTGCTGGTGGCGCGGTCCCGGCGGGCGCGATTTCGATTCCGACCCGGTACCTCCACACTGTTACCGAGAGTGCTCACGTCGACGATGTGAGCGCGACTATCGACCTGTTGACGGCGTTTCTCGAAACCGAGGACGGCGAATATGACTACACCCTGTAATCGCCGACCACAGTCCACACACCAACCTTATCCCCGACGGTAGCGAAGGTCAGCTATGGTACTGAAAGGACTCAAACAGTCGCTCAGGCGACTCGTCGGACTCGTCTCGGCTGGCGGCACGATGGACCATCCGGCAAACGGCGGCATGGTTCGCGAGAGCCACGAAGACGAACGCGACGGCGAAAACACCGAGTAGCCGCCACCCGGCCGAGGCACACTCGTTCGGTCGTACTAGTTATTGCGGCTACTTTCATGTCCTGGTTACAGATATCGCTGCGACTAATCATCATTTAAAATACAATTTGAAGCGGGCCACAAGAGCTAATACTGGATGCGGGATAGGAATAGTGTCAATGAGTAAATTAAATCCGTACGAGGAGGGCGTCGAAGCGAAAGGTGCCGCTGTTCTCTCGTTCATCAACGGCGTTCCGGCACCGTTTCGAGACAAAGCGCGGACGGTACTGGCTTCACACGGAATCGAAGACATCGAGCCAGACAGTTGGTACTCACAGCAGTCGTATTTGAACGCCTTCGAGCATGTCGTCGAAGAGATGGGGGATGCCACGCTCCAGGAAATCGCGAAGTCAACACCCGAAAACGCGGAGTGGCCGCCAGATGTCGAGACGCCAGCAGAAGCTCTTGACTCAATCGACGACGCGTATCATATGAACCACCGGGGTGGCGACATCGGATACTACGAAGTCGAAGAACACGACGACAGAACCGTTATCATGGAATGCAAGACACCGTATCCATGTGACTACGACAAAGCGTTGGTCAAGCGCACTGCAGAGTTGTTCAGTGACGAAGTCATACAACTCACCGAAGTCGGAGATCAGTGCCGAGCCGACGGCGGCGAGCAGTGTCGTTACGAGGTGACGTGGTAGACCAGTACAGCGCTGCTGCCGTGGTCAGCAGTGGCGTTTCTGCGGTGTCGTAGTGATCGATACTGAAAGACGAGAACGTATCAGTTGTCGAAGCGAGCCTGAACGAACGGTTGTGCATCCTCGATGTCACCCAGTCGGGAGTCTGAGACGAGTACACCCTCCGTCTCTTCGACAGGAACCGAGACGCTGATTTCTTTGGTCCGGCCGTACCGGCCTTTCGAGACGACGACGGCGTTGACGATACCGAGCATATCGAGTTCGCTGATGAGGTCGGTGACCCGGCGCTGGGTCAACACGTCGGCGTCGATTTCCTCACAGAGGCGCTTGTAGATGTTGTACACCTCGCCCGTGTTGATGTTGTGGACCCCCTGTTTTTCGAGCAGAATGATGGCAAAGAGGACGAGTTTCGACTGCTGTGGAAGCGTGCGAACGACTTCGATGACCCGGTCGAGTTCGATTTTCTCCTGAGCCTGTCTGACGTGCTCTTCTTCGACGTTGTCGGTCGTGTCCCGCTCGGCGAGTTCGCCAGCGGTTCGAAGGAGATCGAGCGCCCGACGGGCGTCACCGTGTTCCTGTGCCGCAAAGGCCGAACAGAGCGGGATTACGTCGTCTGTGAGTGCGCCGCCTTTGAACGCGACTTCGGCGCGGTGCTGGAGGATGTCACGCAGTTGGTTCGCGTCGTAGGGCGGGAAGACGATTTCCTCCTCACCGAGGCTGGATTTGACACGAGGGTCAAGGAAGTCTGTGAACTTCAGGTCGTTCGAGATGCCCATAATCGAGACGCGGGACCGTTCGAGTTCGGAGTTCATCCGCGAGAGGTTATAGAGAGTGTCGTCGCCGGATTTCTCGACGAGCTTGTCGATTTCGTCGAGCATGATGACGACCACGCGCTCGCGGAAGTCGACCGCCTCGAAAAACGAGTTGTACACCCGGTCTGTCGGCCAGCCCGTCATGGGCACCTCGTCGAAGGAATCCCGTTTCGACTCGAGTTTGTCGATGCGTGTCTGTACCTCGTCGGCGGAGGCAAACTGTGTTTCGTCGAGTGTACTGTCACCGGCGTCGCGCGCGCGGTCACGAAGCGACTGGAGGTCCGCGAGTTCGTCTTCGATTGCGGCCTCGTTCTGTTCGATGAACGTGTTGGCAAGCTGTGCGAGGACTCGGTACTGCGTGTCGGTCACCTCGCAGTTGATGTACTGGACCTCACACGGAACCTCGTACTTCTGTGAGGTCGCTTCGAGTTCCTCGCTGACGAACTTCGCACTCGCAGTCTTTCCCGTCCCGGTTTTACCGTAAATAAGGATATTGGACGGCGTATCCCCCCGAAGCGCCGAGACAAGCACCGTCGCGATGTTGTTGATCTGTTCCTCGCGGTGGGGAAGCTTCCGGGGCGTATACGAGGGGCGTAAGACCTCTTTGTTCTCGAAAATCGGCTCGCCGCTGAGGAGGTCGTCAAACAATCCTGCCGAGGAGTCATCGTCGTCTTCGAGCAGGTCGTCGAGCGACGACGTCCGGTCTTCGGCCGGCGGGGCGACATTTTCGGCGCGCTCGTTGGCCGAAGGCTCTGATGTAGCATCCGCGTTATCAGAGATGACACTCTCGTCGAACGGCGACTCGCTGTCGTCGACCGATTTGTCCCCATCTGTCATGATCGGTAGAACCCCTTTGTTTCTACTGGAAATCTGCGTGCGCGTGTAGAACACCCACCGAGAGTCCCTATACACCGGAAATACGGGATATGTATGTCGTGGGTGTGTCCACTTGAACCAGATGAAATGGCGGTTGTGTTTCTATTAAAGATTTCGATTGTGTATACAGACGATAATTCGAGTATCAGTCCCGAGAACCACCGAGTCGGTTCGAAAGGCCGGATATCGAGGATAACAGCCCAGAACCGCTTGTTTTGATGAGGTGTCGTCACAGTCAGGCCGCGATGAGTGAGAGAGAACTGGACAGGGAGCGACGCGAGCGCGACACAGTGGCCAGAATGTATGTTATGTGGTGTCACGAATTGAACTGGTGGTAGTCGATTGGAGTTGAAACAACGGGCATACCCCCCCACCCCTTCGTTTCAGGTGGAACAGCAACAAGAACGGGTGGGAGAACAGAGCGGAGACGAATTGTCTCTAGAATAGGAAAGATTTAATACAAACACGGTAATACCGAACCCGCACTAGAAAGAAGTAAATTCTATCTAGGTATTACCTTATTTTACCTAGTTATATACTGGACACAACTAGATGTCGCTGTCAACGTCACTCCTGTCGTGGGATTTCCTTAGTTCGAAGGTATATCAATAACTGCTAGTTTCACGCGACATCGTGGCGGGCGGGTTCCGGTCCTTGGTGGTTCCACTTGAAACAAAGGGGTGGGGGGCTGGGAAATCGAGTGAGAGAGGTGAGACTCCTTTGTTGGGCGCCAAGGTGGACGAAGCAACTTCCTCGTAATCAGTATAAGCGACTGGGACATCTCCGCCAATACCCGTCTCTCACACTCTGAGCCCGCCGGATAATATATAATAATTCCAATAATTGTCTGACGTATAGTTAAGTGATTTCCGTTATCTCGTAGGAACAAGCCCTGTTCAGGGGTTCGGGAGTTAAGGATGGGACTGATTACAAACCTCAGATCCAGCATATCACGGGCAGCATCGACACTGTTTGCCGACGCAGAGCCCAAGCGAATCGGCATCTACGGGCCGCCGAACGCTGGGAAGACGACGTTGGCTAACCGCATCGTGAGAGACTGGACGGAACACGGCGACGCCGTCGGTCCAGAGAGCCACATTCCACACGAAACACGGCGTGCCCGGCGGAAAGAGAACGTCGAGATAGAGCGTGACGGGAAGACGGTGACAATCGACGTCGTGGATACGCCGGGTGTGACCACGAAAGTCGACTACACCGAGTTCCTCGAACACGACATGGAGGAAGACGACGCCGTACGTCGGTCTCGGGAAGCGACGGAGGGCGTCGCAGAGGCCATGCACTGGCTCCGGGAAGACGTCGACGGCGTCATCTACGTTCTCGATGCGACACAGGACCCGTTCACGCAGGTGAACACGATGCTCATCGGCATTATCGAGAGTCAGGACCTCCCCGTCCTAATTCTCGCGAACAAGATAGACCTCGAGGACGCGAGCGTCCAGCGCATCCGGAACGCGTTCCCACAACACGAGACGATTCCGTTGTCGGCACTCGAAGGCGACAACATGGACGAGGTTTACGACAAGATAGCGGAGTACTTCGGGTGATACAATGGCAGAAGTGAAACAACCGGACGGCGTTCAGATTGACCTGATTAGTGGCGAGCGCATGGAAGGGCTCGCCAGCATGGAGAAAATTCGCATGATTCTCGACGGTGTCCGTGAGGGCAACATCGTCATCCTCGAAGAGGGACTCTCGCCCGAAGAGGAGTCGCGACTCATCGAGGTGACGATGACCGAAATCAGCCCCGACGAGTTCAACGGCATCGAAATCGAGACCTACCCCAGCTCGGACTCGGGTAAATCAGGACTGTTCGACCGCCTGATGGGCAACGACTCGGACAAGAAACTCACTGTCATCGGGCCGGCAAACCGCATCGAGACGCTCCACAAAGACGAGACGCTCATCCAGACGCTCGTCTCCAGACGGTAAGATGCCACACGAGTGTACCGACTGCGGCCGCGCGTTCGACGACGGCTCCAAGGAGATGCTCTCGGGCTGTCCGGACTGTGGTGGTAACACCTTCCAGTTCCGTCCCGATGGGGACGGTCAGGCCAACGAGGCCGCGACACCGCCAGAACCGCCCGAACCAGAGGGGAACAGCACCGTTGCCCGGACGGTCGGCAGTGCGGCTACGGTCGTCCGCGACCTGGTTGGGGCCGACGACTCGCCGGAGTATCCCACACAGGAGTCGACCCCCACTGCCGCGTCGAGCCGCGACGGTCCACCCGAAACGTCGGGGTCCAGTTCAGACTCGTCTCACATCGCCGCCGAGTCGGCGGCACACGAGGACGCTGCGCAGGCGAGTGCCAGAAGCGAGGTCGTCTCGCCGGAGGACCTGCCCGAGACAGCACCCTCACAGACACGTGAGTCCACAGCGGCCGAGACGGCCGACCAGCAATCGCGGGAGGACCGACCAGACCTCGAAGAGCTCCGCGAACAACTCAACGAGCAGTTCGAGTCCATCCGTGTAGTCGCTCCCGGCCAGTACGAACTCAACCTCATGGAACTGTACGACCGTGAGGAGTACATTATCGCGCTCCAGGAAGACGGCAAATACACGATTCAGGTGCCCGAACGCTGGAGCGAGTGACGAATACAAACAGATAATTAACGCGTTTCCCGTGTCTGGTTATCGGGTGTGGTAATCTGGGATAAATGCTTTTATTCGTTGAATCCAGAAGTATAGATACTTTCATGGTGAATGGTAGCACACCATCCTCCGAGTCAGATGAAACCAAGAGGCGGCCCCATTCACCGTCGCTACAAGCAGAGATTCATCTGCTCGCCCGGCAGGAACTGGGAACGCGGGCGAAGTCGCTGATACCGAACCGAGTTACGGCTCGTGGGTACACCCAGCTGTCGTCGTTTCTCGACGACCTCTCTGGCAAAGTCGCAGTCGTGGTCATCGACGTGACCCTGGCAGAGTCGAACGTCCGGGAGGCCGTTGCCCGGACAGTGAAAAAATCAGAGCACGCACGAGTCGCATTGCTTGCGACGGACGGAGCGCAACTGCTCAGGTCCGAGGTACCGTACGACGAGGCGTTCGTCTTTCCCGACGAGACGGAGACGTTCAAATCGGACATCAAGAATCTGTACATCCGGTCTTACTACGCGGCGACAATGGAGCGCTACTACAAGATTTGCTTCTCGATACAAAACCAGAAGACGACGACAGAAAAACCCGAAGAAAACGAACAGATACGGCGACTCAAGGGCGCACGCGACCGTCTGGAGTCTCATTTGCAGCTGTTCCGACGGGTGCTCACTGAGGAGGACATGGACGCTATCTCCAACCGAGAACACCGCCTCAAGAGCCTCTCGAAAAGCGCAAAGAACAATCCGCCACCTGATGCTGTTGGCCTCCCGGACGCCTGTCCCGACTGTGGACTCGACTGGACGGCCTGGCACGGCAGCAAACTTCGCAACGGGTACGAACGAATCGGTGCGGACACCTGGCGCTGTGTCAACTGTGGGCGGGTTCTGGACGATATGGACCCAGACCACTACAAAATCGCCTAACACACGGTGTCCCGTGTGCTGGGGCGGCCCGTCGCGGCGAGAACCGCGCCTGCAGGCTTAGCTAATCTTGTCGTACTGCTCGCCGAGTTTGTCTGCGGCTTCGGCCATCTGTTCTTGCTCGAACTCGTCGAGGTCCCACTCGATGACCTCTTCGACGCCATTCGAGCCCAGTCGAACGGGCACACCGAAGCCGACGCCGTCGTAGCCGAACTCGCCGTCGAGCGGAATCGAACACGGCAGCACCGCGCCGGTGTCGTTGAGGATGGCGCTGACAGTGTGTGCAACACCCTGTGCTGGACCCCACTCGGTCGCACCCTTCCGTTCGATGACGTTCATCGCGCTTTCCTGCAGGTCTTCGAGAATCTCTGTTCTGTCGTCTTCGGAGAACTCGAGGTCGCGGCCGTCGACGCGGACCTTCGAGAAGACGGGGACCTGTGAGTCGCCGTGTTCGCCGAGAATCGTCGCTTCGACGTTCTGGACGGGCACGTCGAACCGCTGGGAGAGGACGTACCGGAACCGCGCCGAGTCGAGACGGCCGCCGAAGCCGACGACGTGCTCGCGCGGGCGGTCGCCGCTCTCGTAGAGGTGTCGGTTCAGCAGGTCGACCGGGTTCGAGGTAGTGACCGTGATGAACTCGTCGTTGTGTTCGGCCAGCGAAGACTGGATGTCCTCCATGATGGGTGCGTTGTCGTCGGCCAGGTCGAGCCGGGTGTCACCGGGCTGGCGCGGGAGGCCGGCGGTGATGACCACCACGTCAGAGCCCTCGGTCGCGGCGTAGTCGCCCTGTCGGACCTCGGTGTTCGAGTCGTAGGCGATGCCGTGGTTGGCGTCGGCGGCCTGGCCGACGGTCGTATCCTCCTGCTCGGGGATATCAACGAAAACGAGTTCGTCGACGACATCCTGCAGTGCGATGCTGTACCCTGCGGCGGCACCTACGGTGCCCGCGGCACCGACGATGCTTACTTTTGCCATGCCTGAACGTCCCCCCGCGCTCCCGTTAAAAATATCGAATTGGGCTTTCTAGCCCGCAACGCATTTTTGCGCTCGTCGACTCCATTCGCGTATGAGCGACTTCGACGAGGACGCCGAACGCGAACGGCTCCGAGAAAAATACGAACGCGACCAGGAGAAACGAGAGACCACAGAGAAGATGAGCGAACTTCTCCTCCAGGGGGCGACGATGACAAACGCCCACTGCTCGGAGTGTAACGACCCCATCTTCCGCTACGACGGCCAGGAGTTCTGTGCCACCTGCGAGAAGCCGGTCGACCGCGACACGAGCGAGGAAGGTGGCCAGGAGGGCGCAATCGAAGTCACAAGCCCACGCGACGACGCCCGCGTCAAATTCGGCGGCGACAGCGAGCAGGCAAACGGCGACCGGGCCGAACAGCAGGCCCACGAGCAGTCGTCGTCGGAGGACACGCCGCGCCAGCAGCCAGCGTCGGCACAGTCAAACAGCGAACAGACGAGACAGCCTGGCGGCGGGCAGACGAGACAGCAAAACCGCGGCAAGCCAGCCGACGGGCGGGCGACCGACGAGCGCCGACCTGCCGGGGACACAGACCGTCCTCAGCAACGCCAGCCACGACAGCGGTCTCGCGCCGGCGGAGCCGATATCGGGCCAATCCGTGACTCGCTCGTTCGAACGCTCCAGCGGTTCAGCGACCGTGCCGAGGAGTGTCAGGACCCACAGCGCGCCCGCGAGCATCTCGCTGCCGCTCGCGAGGCCGCCGAAACGCTCGAAGCGCTCCGACAGTAGGCTACGCAAAATCGTCGACGTACGAGCCGAACGATTCCGTTGCTCGCTCGAAGGGCTCGGGCGTCTGCACGTCACAGCCGAGCGACGCGAAAGAGTCGACCGCAGGCCGCCGACCGGTCGACCGGAGGAACTCGTGGTAGGACGCCGGCGAGAGGTCGCCCGCTCTGAGTTGCCTGTGGACCGCAAGCGCGCCCGCCGCGCCGAGGACGTACTGGTAGCTACTGTACGGCTCACGAATTCCGCTCACGGGGAGATTTCTCCCGGCCTGGTCCCCAAAGTCGACTGGCGAGTAAAACTCGTCGCGCAACGACGCCGCAACCTCACGGGCGCGGTCGACGGTCACCTCGGTGTCGTTCTCGACGTAGCCGGCGAGCGTGTGGGTGAACTGCGCCGAGCGCGCCGAGCTATAGAGGTTGCCGCCGATGCATTCGAGAAAGCGGTTCCGCGCGGCCTCGGCGAGTGGGCCGCCCGCCTCGAGCAGGTGGTCGACCAACAGGAGCTCGTGTAAAATCGAGGGCACCTCCTCGACCGGGCGGGGCGCGGTTGCATACCGCGCTGGTCCCTCGCGATGGTGGTCGACGTGTACCGCGTGACCGAGTTCGTGACAGAGATAGAACGCCGTCCGCACGTCCTCTTTGAAATTCGCCAGGATGTAGGCACCGTCTGTTGCCGACGAGGGACAGTAGGCGGGGATGTCGGTCCGTTTATTCCGAGTCGGGTAGACATCGACCCGTCGCTCGGTGAAAAATCGCTCGACGCGGTCGACGTACTCCTCTCCCAGCGGTTCGAGTGCAGCGAGAATGTGGCCTTTCACGTCGTCGTAGGACAACTCGGGCGGTTCGCTCTCGGCGATAGAGACCTCGAGGTCCCACGGGCGCAGTCGGTCGACACCGAGCCGTCGCTGCCGGAGGGCAAGCGAGTCGTGAAACGGGTCGAGGTTGTCCCGTACCGTCTCGACCATCAGGTCGTGGACAGCACCGGGCAGGGACGCGCCCAGCCCGGACTCAGGGTAACAGCGCCCGCGCAGCGCCCACTGGCGCGTCGAGTCGTATCCCCGGACCGAGGCCTCCGCCCAGGCGGCCTGGAGCTTCTCGGCGAACGCCCGGGTGAGGGTGTGTTCGTAGCTGTCCATACGGTCGTGATACGCCTCGAAGGCGCGCCGGCGAAACGCTCGGTCGGAATGAGAGAGTACAGCCCGTCGGTTCCCGTAGCGTATCTCGACGGTCTCGCCGTCGGGGCGCTCGACGGTCGGCGGCTCGAAGTCTTCCAGCCGAGCCGACCGGACGATGCGCGAGGAGGCCCCCAGTGGCTGCTCGAACGTCGCAAGTACACCCTCTATTTCCTCACTTCGGACGTACTGGGCCTGCTCGTGGAGATTGCGGGCGTACCAGCGGTCTCGCTCGGGCAAGTCGTCGATGTACTGTGCGGCCTCGTCGACGCGTCGTAACGCGGCGGCGACTGCTGGCTCGAAGCGCTCGGGGACCGCCTCGGCCCGGCGTTTCCGGTCGGCGGCGTCCTCGCTGTCGGTGGCGACGTTCGCGGCGAGTGTCGCGTACAGGTCGAGGCGCTGTCTGCGCTCGAAGCAGTCCGCCACGGCATCGAGCAGCGTTTCGAGCCCGTCGGCCGACGCGACGGGCTCCTCGGCGAGTGATTCGAGGTCGTCGAGACGCTCGTAGAGCGAGTCTACGCCGGCCTCGAACTCGGCTGGTGTCTCGTAGATTCGTGTCAAATCGAAGCGATACTCGGGGTCGATATCGGTGCGTGCTGGTAAACTCATGTGCGTGGTCGTGGTCGGTTGTGACAAACGGGTGATGGCGTCGTGGCTCCGGTATGGAGTCGCCGCTCCCGCTGGGCGATGCGGCAAAAACAGCCAAAAAGTGGATTATCGGAGCATCGGTCGACTTCCGTTACTCGATTACTTTCACGACAGTTGATAAGTATATCGGAATTTGGGCAGTCGCCGGCGCGTGACTGTCACTCCCCGGTGTAGGAACCTGAGACGACTTCGCGGATACGCTCGGCGGTCACCTCGCCGACGCCCTCCGTCTCCAGCAGGTCCTCAGTCTCGGCGGTCATCACCGCCTCGACACTGCCGAACTCTTGGAGGAGCGACCGCGCCGTGACCGGGCCGACCTCGGCGATGGAGGCGACGACGTACTCCTGTTGTTCGGGCAGGGTCTTCGACTGCTTCTCGCCGTGGACGCTGACCGCTCTGTCCTCCTCTTCCTGTTCGCGGGTCGCAATCACTTCGAGCAGGTCGGCGGTTTCTTCCTCGTCTGTCGTCTGCATGACGCTGGCACCGAAATCGACCGCGAGGGAAGCGAGCGCGCCGTGGATGGCCTTCGGGTGGATGTTCCGACGGCCGTAGAGCTCCTCGCCTTCGATGACCACGACCGGACGGCCGTAGTGACGGCTCGCGTCGCCGACCTGCTCGAACATCGAGCGGTCGCCGCCGACCAGCGTCTCCAGGAAGTCCCCGACGGCCTTGCGCTCGACGACGACCCGGTCTGAGAGCACGTAGTCGCCGACTTCCAGTGTCTCCAGCCGGGTCTCGATACCCTCACGGGTCGAGAGGTCTCTGGCGATTGCGGAGTCGAGTTCCCGCTGGTCGATGACGATTTCTGTCGAGCCGTCCGCTGGGTCTGCTTCGGCGACGACGCCCGCATCGGCGGACTCTCTGCCCCCATCGTCTCCCTCGGGCTCCTCGGGGCTGTCGCCGGCGAAGGCGTCGAGACCGGCCTGTCCGCTCCCGTCGCCGTTTGCCGCGTTATCGGTGTCGGCCCCGTCGCCGCTGTCTCCGCTTGCCTCGCGCTCGCCGTCGACCCCCTCCGTTTCATCTGGAACGTCCTCCAGACCGACCTGTGGCCGGAGGCGTGATTCGATGTCGCCGGCGGCGTCTTTCAGCAGGCGGAGTTCGTCTTCCATCTTCTTCTCGTCCTGTCTGGCTTTCCAGAAGTAGGCCTCGTCGCGGGTGTCCTCGGCGAGCAGGACGGCCACGCGACCCTCGGTCTGGCGGCCGGTCCGGCCCTTGCGTTGGATAGAGCGAATCGCCGTCGGCACCGGCTCGTAAAAGAGCACGAGGTCGACCTCGGGCACGTCGAGCCCTTCCTCGGCGACGGAAGTCGAGACGAGCACCTCGAACTCGCCGGCCCGGAACTGGTCGAGGGTGTCCTGTTGCTGGGTCTGTGTCATCCCGTCGCTGCCCTCGGTGTCGCT
The DNA here is from genome assembly GCF_900100385.1 of Halovenus aranensis. Taxonomy (GTDB): domain Archaea; phylum Halobacteriota; class Halobacteria; order Halobacteriales; family Haloarculaceae; genus Halovenus; species Halovenus aranensis. Next base: position 61,994 of record NZ_FNFC01000007.1, on the reverse strand, counting down.
CTGGCCGACGAACCGCGCGACACTGAAGTGCTCGCCGAGGAAGTCGGTCAGCGCCTCGGCGGTGTCCCGGGACTCGGTGAAGACGATGACGCGCTCGCCGTCGTTGATACCGAGCGTCTCGGCGATGAGCATCCGCGCCCGCCTGAATTTCGGGTGGAGGTCGTCGTGTTCCTCGGCGAGTCGGACCGCCTTCTTGACGTTGGGGTCCGAGACCATGCGCTGGTCGGCCTTGGAGGCTCCCGACGAGCGGGCGGCCTCGCGCTGGCGGTCCATGTATCGCCGGAAAGACTCGACGCTCTGGGTCTCGACGTAGGTCAGGGCCGTCCGCAGCTTGCGGACCTCTGCGAGGAGGCTCATCCCCTCGTAGCCCGCCGAGTCGTCGCTGTTCATCAGCTGCTGGACGCGGCCCTGTATCTTCTGTATCTCGCGTTCGGAGACGCTGGGGTCCGTCGAGTTCGTCACGCCGAGTTCGACGAGCCCTTGCATCCGGTCTTCGACGACGGCTTCGACTGCGTCGCGAATCTCCTCGACGGTTTCTGGAAGTTCGATGCGTTTCCACTCGACGTCGGTCTCGTGGGTGTATCGCGCCACGTCGGCGTCGTCTTCGGTCATCACCTCGACGTTCCCGATGCCGAGGTTCCCACAGACCTGCAGGATTGCCTCCTCGTCGTCACCGGGGGAGGCGCTCATGCCCGTCACGAGGGGGTCGTCGGCGTCCTCGTGGTAGCGCTCGGCGATGTAGTTGTAGGCGTAGTCGCCGGTCGCGCGGTGGCATTCGTCGAACGTGCAGTGGGTCACGTCGGCGAGCGAGACGCGGTTGCCGACGAGGTCGTTCTCGACGACCTGTGGCGTGGCAATCACGATACGGGCGTCGTCCCACAGACTCGCGCGGTCGTCGGGCCGGACCTCGCCGGTGAAGACGACGATTTCCTCGTCAGGAATCTCCAGGGCCTCGCGGTAGAAGTCGGCGTGCTGGGTGACAAGCGGCTTGGTGGGTGCGAGCAGGAGGGATTTACCGCCAGCATGAGAGAGCCGGTGGGCGGTCACCAGTAGCGAGACGGTCGTCTTGCCAAGGCCCGTCGGCAGACAGACCAGCGTATGGGCGTCGAGCGCCCGGTCGGCCAGCGTCGTCTGGTACTCGCGGTCTTCGAGGAAGCCAGCGCTTACCAGCGGGCGGTCGACTGTGTCGGCCTCGGTCGTTGCCATTCGTCTCTGGGTTAGCCGTGCCCGAGGTTAAGGGTTCGTGTGCCGTGGTGGAAGTGGTCGTCGGGGGAGACGGGAGGGTTCGTTGGTCGCAGCCACACTTTAGTACCACGGGAACCGTAGCTGTGCTTGGTGTTACCAATGGGGAAAGACATCCTGATGATCGTCGGCGACTTCGGCGAAGATTACGAAATCATGGTACCGTTCCAGGCCCTGGAGATGGTGGGTCACGACGTCGACGCCGTCTGTCCAGACAAAGAAGCCGGAGAGACAGTCAAGACGGCAATCCACGACTTCCGGGGTGACCAGACCTATCTCGAAGAGCGCGGACACAACTTCGAGCTGACGGCGACGATGGCCGATATCGACCCGACGACCTACGACGCGCTCGTCGTCCCAGGCGGGCGCGCGCCGGAGTATCTCCGGACCTACGACGCGGTCATCGAGGCGGTCCAGCATTTCTTCGAGGCCGAGAAGCCGGTCGCGGCGCTGTGTCACGGCCCGCAGATTCTGGCCGCCGCCGACGTACTGGAGGGGTACGAGATGACGGCCTACCCGGCCTGTCGGGCGGAAGTCGAGGCCGCCGGCTGTTCGTGGGTCGATGGCGTCGTCCGTGACGGCAACCTCGTCACCGGCCAGGCCTGGCCCGACCACCCGGAGTGGCTCGCGGCGTTTCTCGAACTCCTCGGCGACGAGGTCAGCCACGGTGACCCGGTCGCTGCTGACGACTGATACGTAGTACGAAAGCCCACCGCGTCAGCGGTGAGAGAACGTCGACCGTCCTAATTTTTGTGTGTTCTGTCACAGACTGTCGTCTCGGCCAGCAGCCCCTCTCACGTGCCAATCGATTCGGACTTGCCACCGCTGTCCGCAGAACGGAGCTTGAACTTCTGGATTTTCCCGCTGGGATTTTTCGGGAGGCTGTCGACAAAATAGTACGCCCTGGGGCGCTTGAAATCAGCGAGTTGGTCGCTCTCTCTGATGAACTCGTCTAGTGTCTCAGCGGTTGCCTCCTCCTCGCCCACGATGTACGCGACAACCCGTTCACCCCACTCCTCGTCGGACTCGCCGAGGACCGCTGCCTCGTCGACGCTCTCGTGTGCAAACAGCACGTTCTCGACCTCTGCGGGATATATATTCTCGCCGCCGGAGACTATCATGTCGTCTTTCCTGTCGACGTGATAGAGATAGCCGTCGTCGTCGAAATATCCGATATCGCCGGAGTAATACCACTCGGTGCCGCCCGTCTCCCGGAGTGACGCTGCCGTCGCGTCGGGGCGGTTCCAGTATTCGCGCATGGTACATGGACCTGCAATAATGATTTCGCCGACGTCGCCCTGGGCCACCTCTTCGTCCGGCGGCGCATTCGGCTCGACGACACGGACCTCGTGATTTAGCGCCGGCAGCCCGGCACACCCTTGCTTTGAAATCTGGTCTTCGGGGCGCTGAAACACGCCGCACGGACCGATTTCTGTCATCCCGTATGCCTGGACGTAATCCTCACAGAGATGCTCCATCGCCATATTCAGGACCTCCTCGGGCATGGGGGCGGCCCCGTACAATCCACGCTCCAGTGAGCCGACATCCACGTCGGCTTCGGCTGCTGTCTGGGCGAGGGCGTGCCATGCAGTCGGAGCGGCGAAAAAGACGGTAACGCCGTGTTCCTCAATCGCCTCAAGTGCGGCCTGTGGCTCGAACTCGTGGTGGATGACGTTTGTCGCACCGCGATGAACGCGGGTAAACAGCATGGCGTGTAACTCGGCACAGTGATACAGCGGGAGAATCGAGAGACCCACATCGTCCCGCGTGATGTTCATCTCGGCGATTACCAGCAGACTGTGTTCGACCATGTCGCGGTGCTCGTGGACAACCCCTTTTGGCCGACCAGTCGTCCCTGACGTGTAGATGAACGCATAGACGTCGTCTTCCTCGACGACTACGTCGGGGCGTTCCGGTGAGCCGGAGTCGAGAAGACTGTAGAAATCTCGCGTCTCCGAGGGCACCCCGTCGTCGATAAAGACGTACTCTTCGACGCTGTCGAGTTCCGGGCGAGCCGTCTCGACTGCGTCCTGTGTCGCGGATTCGTATATCAGCATCGTCGCCTCGGCGTCGTTGACGATGTACTCAATCTCGCCTGCTGGTAGCCGAAAGTTCAACGGGGTGAAGACGGCCCCGATTTTCGCGCAGGCATACACCGTGAGGGCAATCTCTGAGCCGTTGTAGAGAACAGTGGCGACTCTATCACCTTTCTCGACGCCAAGACGCGTCATCGAATTCGCAAGCTGGTTTACACGTTGGTTGAACTCCTCGTACGTCCACGTTTGATTTCTGTGTGGGTAGACGATGGCGTCGTTCTCGGGGTATCGTGCAACCGTCTGTTCGAGCGTGTCTCCAATTGTGGGGTGTTTTGACATATGACATAGTTATTCTCTGCACTAAATTATATACTTTATGTGCAAAATCTGTCCGTTCGTGACGCCGCTCTGAGCACGCCTCTAGTGTTGTTCTGCAGGTAACCAGACACAAAAATGGCCTTCTCGCGGGAGACACCGACACATCGGCACGTCGAGACACAGCACCGACAGCAGATATCGCAGATTCACTTATGTGTACAGCCGGCGTATCGTCAGGTATGCCAGAAGACGTGCTGTTCAAATCAGAGCGCGACCAGACCCGTAAAGACATCGCAGCCTACCTTCGCAGTGTCGCTGCGAAGCTCGAAGACGGTGACTCAGTCACACTCTCCGCCGGCGCCGATTCCGTGACGATGGAGCCACCGGCCCGGCCGACGTTCGAGGTCAAAGCCGAACGTGAGGGGCCGGCTGATGGCCCAGGCGAACTGAGTATCGAGTTCGAACTCGAGTGGGACGAAGACGGTACCGACGAAGGCGGCGAGAGCGGGCAGTTGGAAATCGAGTGACCGCTTAGGACGCCTGGGACAACTGCGCTGTCACATCCTGCGCCGTGTTACGATGGGGGTTCGATGGTGCCGGTAATCCGCCCGTAGAGGCCGAAAATATCCTCGTAGCCGTGTTCGCTGGCGAGCACTGGCACCGTTCCCGGTGCAGTTACACGGTGGGTGTACTCCTCGTCGCGGGCGAACACCTCGCCCTCGGGAATCTCCTCGAAGTTCTCGTAGAAGACCTCCGGCCTGCCGCTCCCTTTCGGGACCTCTTCGTCGACAGTAGCAACCGTCGTCTCGGTGTAGGTCGGCTCACCGGCCAGGATACCGTGTACCCGGAGGAAATCACGGGTGGCTTCGAGCCCGAACTCGACGGCGTCGGTACTCCCCTGCTTGCCGGTTTCGAGGCTTATCGTGTTTGGCAGTGTCGAGTCGAGTGTCGTGTCCCGGAGGCTGCCCGCGTCGACGACGTACTCGACGGGCATCCCAGTTACACTCCGCCGCACCGTCTCCGTGAGTTCGCTGTAGATGGCAAACGGCGGCGGCGCACTCTGGGAGGTGTGCAGCGCGAGAATCGCGTCTGCACCCTCGAGTACGCTCACCAGCCGCGGAGCGAGTGCGCGCTCGTATTCGTCGGCGTCGATGTCGCCCGGAAACGTTCGATTGAGGTCTGTCTCCGTGTAGCGAGCGCCCGCCGCGAGCGCTGGCTCGTTTGCCACAACCAACTGTAGCGTTCCATCCTCGACCGTCGCGGTGTCAGCCAGCCTGTCGACGATACGCTCGCCGGCCGGCTCGTCGCCGTGAATGCCACCGACGACGGCGATTCGGGGAGACCCCGACCCACGCTCTATCAGCCTCATATGTCTCCCTAGCGGAGTTGCCTGTATATAAGTGTCAACGTCTCGCGCTCGACGGTCCGCTCATAGTGATTATTGCGGTAATTTTCGTGACCACGTGACAGGAATCGTCGTGTCACATCCCGTGAGTTCCGTCTGCTGTTGCCACGGCGGTAACGACTCCCAATAATCACTATCAGGCGACTAGGAGGTAGCCCACGATGTACGTCAGCCAGGCTATCGTGACCGCGGCCAGACCTGTCACGGCGACGCCACGGCGTGACTTCGGCGAGCGCAAATCCGGCACAGGCAGGTCGACGACACCCACGAGACCGACCGCAAGCACGCTGAACACGAAGTGATACGAGACCGACAGCGTCGGTGGCGGGAGCGCGAGCACCGCCCCGACGTAGCCGGCACCGAGCACCGCCCGGCGGTGGACGTATCCCAGTACGTGACGCCCGTTCAGATGCAGGTAGACCGCCGCCGCGAGCCATATCGCGGTCAGTTCGAGGCCGAACGTCCCAAGCAGGTGTAGCGTCGGGTCACTCGACAGCAACAGCCGCTGGGGGAGGAGATGAACATCGAGTGGGTACAGCAGTTCGGGTGCGGTGCCGGTAAACATATCACCGAACGGGTGACTGAGAACGCCGACAAGCGCCGCTGCAAGCGTCGCTCGCGGCGATAGCCCCATCCACCGGCTGGTGAGTGCGACCGCGAGGCCGGCGGCGACGAAGATGACCATCACTGTGGCTTCGAGCCAACCCAACACGGGAATCGCCCCGACGACGAGACTACAGAGACCGACCACGCCAGCGAGGCGAAGACGGCCGCGGTAGGCGACCAGCCCGAACAGCGTCGCGGTGACGCCGCCGACGAGCAGCGAGTGAGTCACCCCACGGTGAACGACGTTTCCGGTCTCCCAGAACACCTCCGGAAAGCTGCCGCCGTCCTGAAATGCGCGTGCGAGGCCGACGACGGCATAGCCCATATCTACGTCGGGCACGGCCGCGAACGCGCCAGCGGCGACGCCAACAGCGAGCGCCCGCTCACGCGAGAGGCCGAGGATAGCGGCTGCCCAGGCCGCCAGTGCAAACGCCAGTGCCGCGTGCCCGACCATCATATCTTTCTGTATTTCACGGCGAGCACGCTTAAGCCGTTCGTGACTGGCGGTGTCACGGCTAACTGCCGTTCACTCGAACAGGGCAGACACCTCGAACGACAGCGAGATATCGTCGGCGACGCCGAGCGACGCCGCGACCGTCGGCGCAACAGCGCGTGCGTCGACGCTGTCGAGGTCTCCCTCGGGTGCGGCCGGGCCGCCGACGCCGTAGACGCCCGGCACGTCGTTGCGACCGTGTGAGCCACTGACCTTCGAGGCGTCGAGAGTGACGAGGCCGTCGCCGCCGAAAAACAGCGCACACGGGTCGTACCCTGGTTTCTCGTGGATGTCCATCTCCGTCGCGTAGTACGGCGCGTCGCTGTCGTCGGACCACCAGTAGTACTGGAACCAGGCGGACTGTGCCGGAATTAACACGATGTCGCCGCTGTTTGGATGGTCGAGACCGTACTCCGCTCGCGACTCGCCAGCGAGCGCTACCTCGACGCCGTCGAGCTCGGCCAGCACCTCGCGTGCTCGGTCAGTCGCGCTGTCGTCGGTGTAGACGTGGGCGACCTGGTGGTCGACCATCGCAAACGCATCCGAATCGGGAAGGTCGACAGCGTCGCCGCCCTCCCGTCCCGCTGTGACTGACAGCAGGCCCGCCTCGCGGAGCGCGCGGTTCGGGAATATCGGGGTGTCGACGGCGTGAAAGCCGTACTCGCTGACGATGTGGACCGCCGTCTCGGCCCACCGCTGTCGGTCCCGAAGCCAGTCCAGAAACTCGCCGACGAGTTCGTCGACGACGCCGATTGCCTCGCGCAACTCTGGCGAATCCGGGCCGTGACGCTGACCGTCGTAGTCGAGATGTGGGAGATACACCCACAGCAGGTCCGGGTCGTGTCGCTCGATGGACTCGCGTGCGGCCGAGAGAATCCACTCGCTGCTTTGCTCGTTTGCCGTCGGCCCCCAGTAGTTGTGTAACGGGAAGTGGCCGTACTCGTCCTCCAGCGTCTCGTAGAAGTCGTCGGGGTTCGTCCAGCAGTTCATCTCGAGCAGATTGTTGTCCTCGTCCTCGATTGGCGAGGGGGTCACCGCAACGTCGGCGGAACTGCCGATGAGGTGCTGGAAGAACAGCGCCCCCGTGGTCAGTGCCGTCTCGTCGCTGACGGCCTCCCAGAGACGGTTCCGGTCGGCGCGGTCGCGCTCCCAGAGTGCCACGGTATCCTCGGCGCGGTCGTACTCGCCGTTGGACACGTCGCCGTGGGTCGACGGGGACTGGCCGGTCGCAAGCGTCGTCTGAGAGGGCAGCGTGACGGCCGGAAACGGCGGTTCGAGCGGCGCCGTCGGCTGCCCGTCGAGCAAGGCCGCGATGTTCGGAGCGAGTTGTTCGTCGACGTGGTGGGGTTCGAGGCCGACCACGTCGAGGACGATAGCGCGCCGTGGTGTGTCGGATGTCGCTGTCATTCCTGTCGGTGTTCCGTGGCGTAGTTCTGGAGCTGTTCGTGCTGGCGCGAGAAGTCGTGTGTCTCGTATGCCATCGGCGATTTGAAAAACGCGGCGAGCTGTGGCTGTACGCCGCTTCTCCCCTGCGCGTCGGCGTGTGAGACGAGTCGAATCAGGTCCAACACTAGGGGTGCAGCGAGCGCCGAATCCGACCCCTCCCAGGTGAACTGCAGTTTCATCTCGGTCCCGAGAAAACCCTCGAAGTGGATGTGGTCCCACGCCGTCTTGCGGTCGCCCAGCGAGGGCGTGTAATCGATGCGGACCCGGCTCTGTGTCTCGTAGCCGAGTATCTCCTCCAGCAGGCCGTCTTTGCTCTGTACCTTGCCCGCCTTGTTGTCGTCGTCTTCGAGGACCAGTCCGTCGGTGTTGCCGAGGATGTTGTGTCCCTCCCACGAGAGGACGCGAAGATTGCGACCCGCGAACATCGGCGCGAGTGCCGACTTCACCAGTGTCTCGCCGGTCTTTGCGTCCTGTCCCATGTGGGGGACGCCGCGCTCTCTCGCCAGCTCGCACAGCCCGTCGAGGTTGCTGCCCGTACTCGGCGTGAAGTTGACGTAGGGGTGGCCGTCTTCGAGCGCGGCGTAGGCGTAGAGAACACTCGCCGGGAGCGCCCGGTCGTCGTTCTCGATAGCCGACCTGACTGCGTCGGCGGTATCGTATCGCTCGGGCTCGTCGATAGGCGGCTCCGTCGAGGCGACGTTGACGACGACGAGCCGGTCGAGGTCGTGGTCGGCGACGAACGCCTCGTAGTCCGCTCGAATCGCCGAGACGAGGTCGGGGACGGTCTGCTCGGCGGTCGCGTCGCCGTGTGCGAGGTCGCCGACCACCTGCCCGCAGTTTATCGCCGTCCCGGTCTCGATTCGGCTGTCGATTGCGTCGAGGTCGTCCTCGACGGCCTCGATTGTCGATTTCGGGGGGACGCCGCTGGACTCGCTCGCGGCCAGTGCCGTCTCCGTGATGGACTGTGACCGGATGTCGTGTCCACCGAAGACGAGGTCCTCGACCGCCGGCAAGTCGAGTGCTGACAGCGGCTCGCGTGCTGTCACCATCCCCGTCGTATCTGTACGGCCCTGCGCGATTGCCTTCGCACCCACCATAGAAACTGCCGCGACGTTTCCGCGCGCGCCGATGAGCCACACACCTGTCTTCATACTCTCCCGTATCGACTGTGCGGTATTATATCGTGCGACTCTGATTCGGACGGCGAAACGATGCTACAACCGCTGTAGTGGCGATAGTCGGGAGTTCTCACCGGTCGACTGCGGTTGTCGCCCTCTCGGCCTGTTCCTTTCAACTGTTCGCCAGTTGTCTCGCTGGCGTCACCAGCCGGTATCTGTGTCCGACTCTCGGCGAGACAGTTGGCTGTCGCTCGCGCTGAAATCGAGGCTCCTGTCGAGTATCGTCTCCTCGGGGTGGCGCCACTCCTCGCCACAGTCCGGACAGCGCCACACCTCGTAGGGGCGTTCATCCGCCGGCGTCCGGCGCTCGGAGTCGACCGGTTCGTCACAGTGCGGGCAGGTCTCGGGCATGGTTCACCCTCGGGCGCGACCGGCAAATATCTGCCGCGCGACGCGTCAACGAAGCGAAAGACTGTGACAAAGAGGGAGGCTATTAGTAGCTTCTCTGCCAAGGTTCAGGGGTATGTCGCTTCCCATCATCGACCCCCACATGCACATGGTCTCGCGCTCGACGAGCGACTACGAGCGGGCGCGACTCTCGGGCATCGAGTGTTGCATCGAGCCAGCGTTCTGGAGCGGGACAGACAAACAGCACGCGGAGTCGTTTTTCGACTACTTCGAGCAGATTATCGACTTCGAGACCAAGCGCGCACAGCGGGCCGCGGGCGTCGACCACTACGTGACGATTGCCCTCGAACCAAAGGAGGCGAACTACCCCGAGATGGCCGAGCGCGTGATAGAGCGCATCCCGGAGTATCTCGACCGCGACAACGTCGTGGGCGTTGGTGAAATCGGGCTCGACCAGGGCACAGAGGCCGAGGAACGAGCGTTCCGGCGACAGCTACAGATGGCCGAAGAGCGCGACCTCCCTGTCATCGTCCACACACCGCACACGAACAAGCCGGAGGGGACAGAGCGCCTGGTCGAACTCATCCAGGACGAAGACGTGACCGAGGAGCGTATCGTCATCGACCACAACACGGAGAACACGATAGATATCTCGCTACAGACCGACTGCTGGGTGGGGTTCACGCTGTACCCCGGCAAAATCGACGCCGAGACGACAATCGACCTGCTCGAAGAGTACGGCACCGAGAAGATGTTGCTCAACAGCGCGGCCGACTGGGACCCCTCTGACCCGCTCGCGGTTCCGAAAGCGCGTGACAAGATGCTCGACAGGGGCTGGGACCGCGACGAGGTCCGGCAGGTCGTCTTCGAGAATCCCTACGAGTTTTTCAGCCAGTCGCCGAACTTCGAATACGAGCTCTGAATCATGGATTTCGCGTTCTCTACCAACGCCTTCCGCCAGTACGACCTCGGCGAGGCAATCGAGATACTGGGCGATATCGGCTACGACGGTGTCGAGGTGCTTCTCGATACGCCTCACCTGTATCCGCCCGAAGCCACCACAGACGAGGTCGAGGGCGTCCGCGAGGCCCTCGACGACGCCGGGCTGGCGGTCAGCAACGGCAACGCGTTCATGCTCACCGCAATCGAGGACTTCCACCATCCGTCCTTTCTCGAGGAAGACACCTCCTACCGACAGCGCCGCATCGACTACACCGTCAGCGCGCTGGAGACCGCCGACGCCCTCGGCGTCGAGCATATCTCCATCGAACCGGGCGGCCCGGTTCCGGACGGCCGCTCGCGAGCGTGGGCGATGGACACCTTCGAGGCTGGCCTCCGTGAGGTGCTCGATGTCGCAGAGAAGGTCGGCGTCGACGTGATGGTCGAACCCGAGCCGGACCTGCTGATAGAGACCTCCGACCAGTTCCTCGAACTGGCCGACCGCATCGACTCGCCGCGCCTGAAATGTAACTTCGACGCCGGCCACTTCTTCTGTGTCGGCGAACAGCCCGCAGACCTCGTCGAGAAACTCTCGTCGTACACCACCCACTACCACCTCGAAGACATTCCGGCGAGCAGGGAACACGAACACACCCAGCTCGGCGACGGCGGCATGGACATCGAGGGCGTGCTCGACGCGATTGCGGCCGACGGCTACGACGGTTACGTTACCGTCGAACTCTATCCCTACGAGGAGACGGCCGCCGAGACTGCCCGCGACGCGATGGCCTATCTCACCGACCACGGCTGGACATGAGTGGCTCCGCGGGGACGCTTCGCGCGTATGCGACGCTCCTCCGCGTGCCCAACCTCGCGACCGCACCGCCGGACGTGCTACTCGGCGCGGCACTCGTCGCGCCCGTCGCCGACATCCGCCTCGCACCGCTCGCCGGTCTCTGTGTCGCCTCGGTCTTGCTCTATGCCGGCGGAACGACGCTGAACGACTACGTCGACGCCGCCGAGGACGCACGCGAGCGACCGGAGCGCCCGATTCCGTCGGGTGAGGTGTCCCGGACCGCTGCTCTCGCCGTTGGCCTCTCTTTTCTGGTCTGTGGCGTCGCCGTTGCGGCGGCCACCAAGCCACAGTCTGGTGGCGTCGCCGCTGCCCTCACAGCCTGTATCCTCCTTTATGACGGCGTGTTCAAACACCGACCGGTCGGCGTGGTGTTCATGGGCGGTGCCCGGGGGCTGAATGTCCTCCTCGGCGTCTCACTGGGCGGTGCGCTACTCGATTTGTCACCTATTGTTCTGGTAGTGCCGGCGGTCGTGTTCGTCTACATCGCCGCGGTCACGTTCATGGCGGCCGGCGAGACGGTCGGGGACAACCGCGGCGCTGTCGCCCTCGCCATCGGCGCCGTCGCTCTGGCTGGGCTGGCGGTCGTGGTTCGTCTCGGTGTCCGCTCGCCAGGACTGGCTGCCACGGCGCTGACCTTCGTGCTGGTGGCTTGTTTTCTCGCCTGGACCGGGCAGGCGCTCCGACGGGCCTACCTCACTCCCAGACCGGAGACGGTCGGACCGGCTGTCGGGACCTGCGTGCTCGCGCAGGTGGTGCTCGACGGCGCGTTCGCGTCGACGGTCGGCCCGGCCTGGGGGCTCGCCACCGTGGGTCTACTCGTCCCTGCGGTCGGTCTCTCTCGAGTCTTCGACGTGTCCTGACCCAGAAGAAACTGGTTTGTCGCTGGCGACGAACCGCCGATATGGTCGAACTCGCCTTCTCGACGAACGCCTACACCGAGTTTACGCTCCCTCAGGCCATTGACCGCATCGCCGATATCGGCTACGACGGCGTCGAGATACTTGCCGACGAACCCCACGCGTTCTTGCCCGGGTTCGGTGACGACGACAGAGCGCGCCTCGAACGCCGACTCGACGCCGCCGGCCTCGACGTGGCGAACGTCAACGCAAACACCGCGGTCGGCTACTACGACGACGCCCCGCCCTCGGCGTTTTTCGAGCCCAGCCTGTGTACGGCGGCCGACGACGACCGCCGCTGGCGTATCGAGTACACTAAAGACGCTATCGACCTCGCACAGCGGGTCGACGCTCCGGCGGTCAGCGTCACCTCCGGCCAACCCCTCGCGGGCAACCCGCCCGAACAGGCCCGCGAGTACCTGAGGCGGTCGCTCCACGAGATTCTCGACTACGCCGAGCCACGGGGCATCGACGTGGGTATCGAGTTCGAACCCGAGCTATTAATCGAGTGTACCGCGGAAGTACTCGACCTCATCGACGAGATGGGTCGGGACGGACTCGGCGTCAACCTCGATATCGGACACGCGGCGGTCTACGGCGAGGACCTCGCGGAGACAATCACACAGAGCGTCGACTACATCACCGGAGTCCACCTCGAAGACATCGTCGGGGGCCGCCGGGGGAAACACTACCACCGGATTCCCGGCGAGGGTGACCTCGACTTCGAGGCTATCTTCGCCGCGCTCGACCGGGCCGGATACGACGGCTACGCCACCCTGGAGCTGTACACGTACCCCGAGGAACCCGACCGCGCCGCCGAAGAGAGCCTGGCATACCTAACTAACGTCCGGTAACCCGGCCTACAGCTCGGGCGCGACCTCGTCGCCGAGACGGTGGATGCAGTCGACCATCTCGTCGGTACCGACGCCGGGGTGGTAGGTGCGGAAGATGAAGTGGATGTCGTCGCCAAGCGCCTCGCTGTAGGTTTCGAGCTCGTCGGTCACCTGCTCGGGCGTGCCGAAGATGGCCTGTTCTTTGAGTTCCTCCTTGCGCTCGGCGTCGAGTTCGTCGACAGCCTCGCCGGAGAAAATCTCCTCGTAGCGCCGCTGAATGTAGAAGTAGCCGTCTTTCATCGTCTCCCAGGCGTCCTCGCGGGAGTCGCCGACCCAGCCGTGCTGGATGACGTAGGTCTGGAAGTCGCCGTCGATTCCCTCCTCGTCTCGGACGGTCCTGATATCCTCGACGCGCTTTTTGACCGCTCCGACCGACAGCGCCGAGGGGGCACACCACGCCTCTGCCTGTCGTGCCGCCCGGCGGACGGCTGGCTTCGCGGCACCGCCGAGCATCAGCGGAATCTCTCGTGCTGGTTTCGGCGTTATCGACACCTCGGGTGACACGTCGTGAAACGTCGACTCGTAATCGAGCGGCCCGTCGCTCCAGCCAGCCCGGAGGAACGGGACGAGGTCTGCCAGTCGGTCGGCACGCTCCTCGCGGGGGACGCCGAATACGTCGAACTCTCGGGGGTTCGAACCGATAGAGAGCCCGAGCGTGAGCCGTCCGTCGGCGATGAGGTCGACCGTCGCGGCGTCCTCGGCGAGCCGAACCGGGTCATACAGCGGGCCGAGTGCGATACAGGGGCCGAGTTCGATGTCGCCGGTTTCGGCGGCCATCGCCGACAGCGTCGGCATCGTCGCCGAGAGATAGCCGTCCTCGGCGAAGTGGTGTTCGGACACCCAGGCGCTATCGAGGCCCGCGGCCTCGATTTCCCGGGTCACGTCGAGTATCTCGTCGTAGAGGTCGGTCGCCGCGCGGTCGTCGTCTGGTCGCTGCTGGGCGGTGAACAGACCAGTGCCGAGTTGCATACACGCACGTCGTGGGCATGGGGGTTAAGGGTTGGTGGCGTCGCCACATACCGACTCACAGACATCGGTCAACGCGTCGTGACGGCCGTGCAGACGCCCACACGCTGTCCGCGCCACCACCGTTGAGACGACGAGACCACTCTCACGGGGCCGGTCGCAGATGTCTCCCCGGACTAGTCGCTCAGGCGGACCGTAACGACTGGCACCGGCGACCGACGGACGACTTTCTCGGCGACGCTACCGATGAGATAGTGGTCCAGCCCGGTCCGGCCGTGGGTGCCCATTACCACCATATCCATCCCCTCGTCTTCGACGTAGTCGAGAATCGCCGTCTTGGGGACACCCTCGACGATAGCCGTCTCGACTGGGACCTCGTCGCCCACCAACTCGACCGTGGTCTCGATGGCGCTTTCAGCCCGGTCGTGTTCGGCGTCGGTCCACGCCTCCACCGAGAGGCCGCCGGTCGGGCTCTCGAAGCGGTTGCGCGTGTCGACAACCGAGAGCACGTGAAGCGTCGCGTCAGAGCGGTCGGCGAGGGTTTTGGCGTGTTTTGCGGCCGCTGCGATACTGTCGCTTCCGTCGGTCGGGAGAAGAATATCGTCGTACATAGTTGCGTGAACAGCCCCCGTCAACTTAGAAACCACCGGCTGCCATCACGAACAGCGCGACGGCGATAATCGCAAAGAGGACGCCGACGCCCTTCTTGATGAGGCTCGTGTCCAGTGCCGCCGAGACGTACGGCGCAATCTGACCGCCGGTGACCGTCGCTGGAACCGTCCAGACGACCATATTCCAGGGGGTTGAGGCGAGGCTGATGCTGTGGCCGCCGGGGACGTACTGGCCACCGAATACGTGGACTAACGACGCCAACACCGCAGTCAGCGCGACGACGATGTGGTTGGTGCCGATAGCGACCCGTACGGGGACCTTGGTCCGAAGCATCGAGATGATACCCAGTTCACCGATACCGAAGCCAGCGAGCCCCTGAAATATGCCGCCGACGCTGTAGTTGGCAAAGCGTTCGAGATACCCCTCGCGGGAGTAGTTGTAGTCGTTGCCGTCGCGGTCGACCCGCGTGACGGTGCCGTCGTCGGCCGTCTCGACGCCGGCCGGGCCGAGTTTTTCGGCGTCGTTCGGCATCGAACCCCCATCGGCCGAAACTTCGGCTCTCTCTTCGGGTTCGTCGCTCCGGCTGGGCTCTTCGTGGCCCAGGTCGGCCTTGAACAAGAGATACGAGGCGGTCAGCAACGCCAGTCCGAGCAGCAGATGAAACACCGGTGCGGGGATGACAAAGGAGAGCAGTGCGCCAGCGACGACGAAGGGCACACCACCCGCAACCAGCGTGAGCGCGAGGCGTCGGTCAACTAGGCCGTACTGGATGAACGCGAGCGCGGAACTGGAGAGACCGAAGGACTCGCTGATGAGTCCGACCTTCACGAGAGTCTCGGGCGTCAGTGTCTCGCCCGCGATAATCGGGAAGATGAATATGAGGAAGGGGACGAACAGCGCGGAGCCGCTGATGCCGACCGTATTGACGATGGTGGCGCCGGTGATGAAGGGGATAAACATCCACCAGTACTCGAGCCAGTAGCTCGTTCCCGAGCCCTCTGTCGGGGCTCCGAAGTATACACCCACCACGAACAACAGCGGGGCGAGGAATACAAACACGTGCTGATACTTGAGAAACGTCTTCTGGACAGTATCCGACCCTGAGGACGTATTCATTGCAGCTTGGCGCCACGATTGGAAATCCCGACATAAGTCCGTTGTCTTCTATGGTATTTGTCTCGATAATTCATGTAATATTTCGAGGAGCGGCGCGTGTGCTACTGTGTCGAATTCACCGTACAGCTCATATGAAGACGTAGATAGAGAGTGCGTGTAACTCTCTCCGAAACGCTCCGTACACCTCGAAACCTCACTCCTCTGTGGCCGCGACCACGTTTCGACGCTCGCGGCGCTGTGACAGGGCTGCGTCTCTGAGCTCCTCCTGGGCCTCGGTGGGACACGCGAGGCACGGGACGCTCGTCGGTCGCTCGTCGGCATCGAGCGCGACGAAGCTGAAAAACGAGGCGGCGGCGTCTTCGGTCAGCCCGTCGCTCGGGCGCTCGACTTGCACGTCGACTTTCACGTTGATACTTGTCTCGCCGGTGTCGAAGACGTATCCCGTCACCGTGACAACGTCGCCGAGTTCGATTGGCTGGATGAAGTCGACGTGGTCCATCGACGCCGTGACGACCTGTCGCTGGCTGAACCGCCGCGAGGCGATTGCGCCACAGATGTCCATCCAGTGCAGCACCGACCCACCGAGGGCTCGCCCGAGGTTATTCGTGTCGTTGGGCATCAGTATCTCGCTCATCTCGGTGTACGACTCCTGCAGGGTCGCCGTCTCCGCGACCGGCTGTTGGGACTGCATACGCCGCGGTAGCGGGTCACTCTACATAACACTGTTTAATTTTCACTAGTGAAACTCTATTTGCAGTATATTCAGACCTGGTCTGTTGGCTGGCGGTACCCGTGAGGGACGGTGAACCTGACAGTTGTCCCGTCGTCCGTCTCGAAGTCGAGTTCGCCACCCATCGTGGTCACGGCCCACTTGAGTTGCCACAGCCCAAGACCGGTGCCGTGTTCGAGCGCCGTCTCGGTCCCGTCGTCCAGCGAGGCGAGTTCTGCCTCCGGGATGCCCGGCCCGTCGTCGGCGATGGTGACCTCGTAGCTGGTCTCTCCCTCGGAGACGGTAATCTCGATGCCACTCTCGGCATAGGTGACGGCGTTTTCGACGGCGCTGTCGAGTGCGCCGTGTAACGCCTCGCTGTTCGTCTCGACGGTCGCACGCTCGGGGAGGTCGAACGAGACGGTGACGCCGTCGGTGGCTGTCTCGTTGACGGTCGTCCTGACTGCCTCGACCACGTCGACCATCGAACTGGCCTGTGAGCAGGAGACAAACTGGTCGATAGTCCGGGCGCTCTGCCCGAGGTCGGCGATGTCGTCGGCGGTGTCGACGATGGTCTCGGCGTGGCCGTTCTCGTGGTGCTGGCCCAGGACCTCCGCATGGCTTTTTACGACCTCGACTTTGTTCCGGAGGTTGTGGCGCAGGACGCGGTTGAGGACCGCGAGGCGTTGCTCGCGGAGGTCGTGCTCGGTCACGTCGTGGAGACTCACGAGCGAGCCGAGTTCGCGGCCGTGCTGGTCGGTCACCGTCGAGACCTGGGCGTCGTACCGACGCGAGCCGTCGGCCGTTTCGAGTGTGACAGTCTCTCGGTCCTGGAACCGCTCGATGTCGTCGTCGAGAACCGTCGAGAGCGGTTTGCCGTGAGTCGTCTCACGGGAGAGGCCAAGTGTCTCGATTGCGGCCTCGTTGAGTTTGATGAGGCGGTCGTGGTTGTCGACGACGAACACGAGGTCGTCGATTTCGCGGGCGATTTCGCGCTCGCCGATTGTTCCGACCGCGGGCGTCGACTCGAAGGTGTCGTACCGGAACAGAGCGAGACCGAGTGCGAGGGTTGGAATCGCGAACGTGACCAGATATGCCTCGGCAATTGTCGCCCGGGTCGAGAGCGCATTCGCCGCGTTAAGGCCGATGACGACGGCGAGCGGGGCAGCACTGAGGCTCACGCCCGCCCGCAGTGACAGGTGGCTGTACTCGGCGGTTGTCTTGAGCACGATACCGACACCCAGGGCCAGGAGACCGAACATGTATACCGCGACGACGCCCCCGACGATCAACGCGAGGACGGAGCCGCCGGCGGGTGCCAGCAACTGGAATGTCAGCCCGCCGATGACCAGCACGTACGGGACCAGAAGAAAAGCGATATTTCGGCGGCTCAGACGGGTGTATCGGCCGGAGTACTGCAGCCCAAACAACCCCCAGGGGAGACACCACAGTGCAACACCGAGCAGTCCAGACACTGCCCAGAAGGCTTGGTCTTGTGCCCCCGCTCCGAGAACAGACTGTCCAATCCCACCGGCGAGGCCGCTGAGTCCGAGTAGGACTGTAAACACTGCAAACGACAGCACACCGGGCTCGTCCCAGCGGCGGTAGCTGTAGAGACCGAGCAGACACAGCACGAGACTTACGAAGATACCGCCGCCAAAGAGCACCGTAGCCAGGGAGACCATTATCGGTACTTTTGTCGCGGAGCTAAAAAGTATATGCCGCGGTAAACAGCTATCTTTCGCTATTGAGGGTGACGGGTGGCGGCGTCACGGCGATAATTAGCGTATGAGGAAAAACACGTCTTTCTGTCTCAGCCCCGGCCGTCACTCGATGCGCGTAATCTCTTCGACCGGCCACTGACTGAGGAGTTCGACGCCGTTTTCGCGGACGACGACCATCTCCTCGACGCGGACACCCTGGCGACCTGCGGGCTCTTGGGTCTCGACGGCCATCGTCATCCCCTCCTCGATTTCGATGGGATGCTCCGGTGAGAGGCCACGCCAGATGAGCGGCGTCTCATAGAGCTGGAGACCCAGCCCGTGTGCCCAGTGGTTGGTGGTCATCTGCCAGGGTTCCTCGGCCCCGTAGTAGTCAGCGTGTTCGCCCGCCATGTCGGGGAACCCTTTTGCGATTTCGTCGGTGGTCGCGCCGGGCTCGATGCGTTCGAGCACGTCGTAGAGGTTGTCGCGGGCGATTTCGTAGGCGTCTTTTTGTTCCTGAGTCGGCTCGCCCATCGAGAACGTCCGATAGTAACAGGAGCGATAGCCAAGATAGCCGATGTTGTAGAAGTCGGCGTACACCAGGTCACCCGGTCGGAGCATCCGGTCGGTGGTGTTGGCTTGGTGTTTCGGCCAGGTGTTCGGGCCGCTCGTGAGGTAGCCGCCGCCGACGAACGCGCCGTGACGCCACAGCTCCTGTGCGGCCTCGCCCCAGATTTCGTTCTCTTTCATGCCCGGCTTGGCCGTCTCGGTGATGCGCTGGAACCCAGCCTCACAGATGGCCGCAACCATCCGGAGACACTCGATTTCGTCTTCGGTTTTGGTCTTGCGGGCGTCGAGCATTACGTCCTGTGCGGTCCCGGTGTCGACTTCGACACCGGCGTCTTCGAGCGCGTTCACAAGACCCTGATTACCGATGTCCAGTCCGAGGCGCTCGTTTCCGACGCCGTACTCCTCCATCGCACCGGCGACCAGTTCGGCCATCTTCGAGAGGAGGAACTGCCGGGCCGAGTCGCGACCGGACGCCCGAGGCACGTTCCCCAGGCCGGGACAGGCATACCGGATGTCGTCTAGCCACGGGCAGTTCTTTCGCTGGTTCGAGGCGTGGTCCGCGGTGTCCCAGTGGACGATATCGCCGTCTTCGGTCAACAGCGTGTAGTGGTCGGCCCCGCTGCCGCCGGTCATCGCCAGCCCGGTCACGTACCGGATGTTCGGGTCCGAAACCAGGAGGAGTGCACCCAGGTCGCTGTCCTGCAAGCGGTCGAGCGCGCGCTGTTTGCGCTCCTCGCGCAGGCGCTGGGTATCGATGCGCTGCTCCCAGTCGACCGCCTGGGTTCCGAGCGTTCCCTCCATGTAGTCGCGTTCGTGAAACGTCATCACTGGCCGTTCGACTGGGGGCCACTAAACCGTGCTGTTCCGCCCTGTCTTCCCGACCGAGACGCGCAGCTGATGCCATGTGATACAGTCACACGTCCTGTGTCGGTGGATTAATGAGAAGTATTATATTACGGTGGGCCATTAACATCTCGCATGTCACCAGACATCGACCGACGGACGTTTCTCACCGGGGTAGGGTCCGTAGCGACGGCTGCACTCGCCGGGTGTAGCGGTGGCGACGACGACCCAGTCGAAGAGAACACCGACGGCGACAGCACCGACGGGACCGACGGCGACACCGGCAGTGACGGCGGCTCCGACGGCGGCTCGACCGGTGGACAGGTCCAACTGGTCCAGATTCCACAGGAGACGACCGACCCAATTGGCATCTCCGGGCCGATAAACGCGTGGACGAACTGGCAGGTCCACGAGCAGCTGTTCACATACGAAGCCGGCACGCCGCCGGTTACCGGCTCGCTCGCACAGGATTACACGGTCTCTGACGACTACCTGACCTACCAGTTCGAGCTCCAGGAGGGTGTGACCTTCCACAACGGCGAGGAACTGACCGCCGAGGACGTGGTGTACTCCTGGCGGCGTCTCGCCGAATCCGAGAACAACCGCGGCCAGTCCGACCGCATCGTCAGGGGCCCGATGTCGGTCGAACACGAGGTCGACGACGACGACGAGACCGTTCCGGACTCGCTGGCGCTGGAAGCGGTCGAGGAATACGTCGTCGAGATGACGCTCGAAACGCCGTTCCACGGCACGCTCGGCAACCTCGCCGACCCGCGGCTCTCGGTCATCCCCGAGGGCGTCGTCGGCGACATCGAGGGCTACGACGGCGAATACGAGTACGACGAGTGGGTCACGCAGCATCTCCACGGCACCGGACCGTTCCAGTTGGATAGCTGGAACCGTGGGAGCGAAATCATCCTCGAACGCTTCGACGACTATCACGGCTCGGTCGCCGACGTCGACGGCGTCAGACTCCAGATTCTCGGCGACTCGAACGCCGTGTTCACGACTGCGGTCAACGAGCAAAACATCGATATCTTCGACCTGCCTCAGTCGCAGTTCGACCCTAACCTGCTCAGCGTCGAGGAGAACCTCGGCGGCGACCGCCGCCAGGGGACCTACGGGCCCGTCGCAAACGACGAGACCCTCAACTACGGCGAGACGAGTCTCCCACGAACCCAGTACGCGATATTCAACACCCAGCGGGTCGAAAAGCCGGCCCGGAAAGCGATTGCGTATCTGGTCAACCAGGAGACGATTACCCAGACCGCTCTCCGTGGGCAGGGAACGCCGGCCTATCTGCTGACGCCGCCGAGTGGCTTCCCCGGCGGGCCCCAGGAGTACCAGCAACTCGCCGAGAGCGACTACCCCTACGGCTACGCCCAGTCCGACATCGAGTCCGCCCGGCAGGTCATGGAAGACGCCGGCTACAGCGAGGACAACATGTACGAGACGACCATCCAGCACCCATCGGACAGGCAGGCATCCGAGTGGACCGCCATTGCCGACCTCCTTCAGGACCAGGCCCAGGCGGCACACATCGACATCAGCATCGAGGAGGCGCCGTCCTCGACGCTGACCAACCGGGCCTTCGAGGGCGATATCACGATATACTTCGTCTGGAACGCGCTGAACTGGCTCGAAGCCGACGCGATGTTGCGCTTTGCGTACCCGAACCAGTACGCCTGGTCACAGTGGGGTGCCGAGGCGGACTTCGAGTACGAACAGCTGTCGGATGCGGCCCAGCAAGCGACCGACGCCTGGGACAGCTACGAACAACACCAGACGCCCTCCGAGGCAGACCAGGAGGCCCGCAACGAGGCCTATCTCGACATCGAGCGGGCGAACTGGGAGGATATGACGATGCTGCCGCTGTGGCATCCAATCGAGGACATGTACTGGTACGACTGGGTCGAAGGCTTCGAGATGCACGGCCCACAGCGCCGGCCTGCGCTCAACAACGTCTCGCTCAACCGTTAACGCGGCTCTTTCTCGCTCGGACTGTCGCTGCCCTCGTGGGCGGCCCACTGTTCGCGGTACGCGCGCTGTTCGTCGGGTATCTCGTCGATATCGACGCCGATAGCGTCCAGTTTCTCGCGGGCAACCGCGCGGTCGATAGCCTCCGGCAGCGGGTGTAGTCCCGGCGAGAGGTCAGCACCCTCGGCAAACGCCGCCAGCCCGCGGCTCATCAGCGCGAACGTGGTGTCCATCACCGGCGTCGGATTCCCCTCACCGTTCGGGGCAGCCAGATTCACCACCTGCCCGTCGGTGAGCAACGTCACAGTCCTGCCGTCGGGGAACTGGTACCGGGCCACGCCCGGCTCCGGCCGGGTCACGTCGCTCGCCATCTCGCCGAAGGCCTCGGTATCGATTTCGATTATGCTGCCGATAGACGCGACCACTGCCCCGTCCGCCAGCGCCTCGATGTGTTCACGCCGGAGGATGCCGAAGCGACCGGTCGCCGTCACCACGAGGTCTGCGTCCGGCACCGCCTCGCGCATCGGCCGGACTTCGTGGCCGTCGGCGACGGCTTCGAGCGCTTTCCGGGGGTCGGCTTCGGTCACGATGGTCCGCGCACCGAGGGCCCGGAGCTTGCGGGCGAGCCCGCGGCCACACTGTCCGTAGCCGCCGACGACCGCCACCGAGCCCGCCACCAGCATATCTGTCAGCGAGGTCAGCGCCGACAGCGAACTCTCTGCGGTCCCGTGGACGTTGTCGAAGTGCTGTTTCATCGGGGCGCCGTTGACGTCGTACACCGGAAACGAGAGGACGCCCTGTTCGTCCATCGCCTGCAGGCGGGTGATGCCGCCGGTCGTCTGCTCACAGGCACCCCGGACGTTTGCGGCCGCCTCGGGGAACTCGTCGTGAGCGAGACTCAGCAGATAGGCTCCGTCGTCGGCGAGCAGGTCGGGCTCAGCCGCGAGGAGTTCCCGGCGGGCGTCGGCCAGCTCTGTTTCCGACATGCCGACCGTCGACAGCGGCGTAATCCCCTCGTGGTCGTCGAGCCATGCGAGCACGTCGGCGTGTGCGCTCCCGAACTCGCCGGTGACGAGAACCTCTGCGCCGCCGGCCGCCAGCACGTCCAGAAACAGGCCCGTGTGTGGCGTCAGCGGTGCCGAGACGCCGATAGTCAACGCCTCGAACGGCGTCGACTCGCGGTAGCGCTCGGCACAGGCACGCAGGAGTGGCGCGCGCTCGCGCACGCCAGACACCGGGCTCTGCTCTGTGGTATTGCTCATGGTCGTACCCCGGATTCGACGGGCAAAACGCTTTGCGTGTTAAGAGTCCGCTACTCCGGCAGATAGTCGCCAGCGTCGCGCAGATAGTCGCCGGGCTCTCTGTACTCCTCCCTGTGGCGGTGACAGCGACTCGACCGGCCGTTGCCGACCTCGTGTTGCTGGGGCGACTCGTGTTCACAGACGGTGCTGAACTCGTCGTCGAGGAGGTCGCGTGCTTCGGTCACGTCGCCGTCGGCGACCAGCTCTGTCGCACGCGTCAGGGTCTCCTCGACCGCCTCGGGGTAGGTCAGCGACCCGAACAGGTCTTCGGCCACCTCCCGAATCGGGGTAAACTGTGTGCCCATCCCCAGACGCTGTTTTGCCCGTTCGAGAGTAGTAGAACTGGCCCGCTCGCGAATCATGCGTCGAAACTGCGCGATTGCGGCCCACTGCTCGTCGCCAAGTTCCTCGTGCTCGGGCTGGCGAATCGCAAACGGACACCGCGTCGAGAAGACACAGCCCGCCGGCGGGTCCCGCGGGTTCGGCGGCGTGCCACGGAGCGTAATCCGGTCTGCACCCACGTCCGGGTCCGGCTGTGGAATCGCCGACAGCAACGACCGCGTGTAGGGGTTCTGTGGGGACGTGAACAGCCGCTCTGTCGGCCCGACCTCCATGAGTTTCCCCAGGTACATCACACCGACCCGGTCACAGATGTGACGCACCACAGAGAGGTCGTGGGCGATGAGCATGTACGTGAGACCAAACTCCTCTTGGAGGTCCGAGAGCAGATTGAGAATCTTCGCCTGGACCGACACGTCGAGCGCGCTGACGGGCTCGTCGAGGACGATGAACTCCGGCTCCAGGGCGAGCGCCCGAGCGA
Source organism: Halovenus aranensis (assembly GCF_900100385.1). GTDB lineage: Archaea > Halobacteriota > Halobacteria > Halobacteriales > Haloarculaceae > Halovenus > Halovenus aranensis. The sequence continues at coordinate 38,721 of NZ_FNFC01000007.1, read as the reverse complement.
TGCCGACCCGCTGGCGCTGGCCGCCCGAGAACTGGTGTGGATAGCGGTGGTAGTGTTCCGGCCGGAGGCCGACCCTGTCGAGCAACTCTTGGACGCGCTCGCGGCGGCTGGCGGCAGTCTCCCAGTTGTGGACCTCCAGCGGCTCGCGGACGATTTCGCCGACGGTCATCCGCTCGTTGATGCTCGACATCGGGTTCTGGTAGACCATCTGGGCGTCGCGGCGCCACTCCTTGAGTCCCCGCCGTCCCAGCGTCGTCACGTCGGTGCCGTCGAAGGACACACGCCCCTCATCGACGTCTTCGAGCTGGAGGATACTCCGGCCAAGCGTCGTCTTCCCACAGCCGCTCTCCCCGACGATGCCGAAGGTCTCCCCGCGTCCAATCTCGAAGGAGACGCCGTCGACGGCCTTGACGGGTTTGCCGCCGACGAGTTGCTCGCTCTCGTAGTAAGTCCGTAACCCGTCGACGGTGACGAGTGGGTTGCTGGCGTCTGTGCGCCCGGCGTCATCGGCTGTCGTACTGTCACTCATGGGTCTCCTCCGTGTCGTGGTGTCGGTCTAGGCGCTCGGCGAGGCCTGCAGATTCGGGGTAAAGCAGACAGGCCGCCGTGTGGTCGCCCTCGCCGACCGAGACGTGTTCCGGGTGTATCGTCTCACACTCCTCGAACGCCTTCGGACACCGCGGTGCGTACCGGCAGTACGTCGCGGGCTCGTTTGGCGTCGGGACGCTGCCGTCGATTGTCGGCAGTCGGTCGACGTCGCCGGTCAGTCCGGGGATGCTCTGGAGCAGCCCGCGGGCGTATGGATGTTTGGGGTCGTCGAACAGCCGACTGACCGACGCCCGCTCGACTATCTCCCCGGCGTACATGACTGCCACCGAGTCCGCTACCTGTGCGATGACACCCATATCGTGGGTGATGAAGACAATAGAGAGCCCGCGCTCGCGTTGCAGGCGCTCTAACAGTTCGAGAATCTGTGCCTGAATCGTCACGTCGAGTGCGGTCGTCGGCTCGTCACAGAGCAACACCGACGGGTCACAGGCCAGCGCCAGCGCGATGACCGCCCGCTGTTGCATCCCGCCGCTGAACTGGTGGGGGTACTCGTCCAGCCGGCGTTTCGGGTCCGGAATGCCGACGCTTTCGAGCAACTCCGCGGCTCGCTCGGTCGCCTCGCTCCCGGTTACCCCCTGATGGATGCCGAGCAGTTCTCGTATCTGGTTGCCGACGGTGTACACCGGATTGAGACTACTGAGCGCGTCCTGGAACACCATCGCAATCTCGCTGCCCCGGACCGACCGGACGACGGTATCTGGTGCGGCCACGAGGTCGACCGACCCGCGCTCGACGGTCACCGAGTCACCCTCACCGGACCCTGCCTCGACGGTGACGAAGCCGTCGCCGTCGTCGTCCCACTGCACCTGGTCGGGGTATTTGCGTGCAATTTGCTGGACGAACGTCGGGTCGTGGTACCGGATTTCGCTGTCAGGGTGGACCTCGCCGGGCGCGTCGACCAGGCCGAGAATCGACCGGGCGGTGACGCTCTTGCCCGACCCGCTCTCGCCGACGACGCCGAGTGTCTGTCTCGAGGGGACGCTGAACGAGACGCCGTCGACCGCGCGAATCTGTTCTTGGTCTGTCGTGAACGTCGTCCGCAGGTTCTCGACGGACAGCAACGGCTCCTCGCTCATACCCCACCACCTCTGGATTCGGTTTCGCTGGCGTCGGCGACGCTGCTGTCGCTCTGTGGGTCGACGGCGTCTCTGAGCGCGTCACCGACGGCGTTGAACCCCATGACCACAAGCGTCACCATGGCCCCCGGAATCAGCGAGATGTGCCAGGACTCGGTGGCGACGAACTTCCGGCCGAGGTCGACGGCACGCCCCCATTCGGGGGTCGGCGAGGTGATACCGAGCCCGAGGAAGGAGAGCCCGGCGACCGCCAGGATGACCCCGCCCAGCACCAGCGAGCTGTAGATGAGCAGATAGCCGAGCAGGTACGGTAGCATATGCAACCGCATGATACCTGTCGCTGACTGCCCGTAACTCCGGGCGGCGTCGACCCAGTCCTCTTCGGCAATCTGGAGCGTCGGGCCGCGGAAGGCCCGCCAGAGGAACGGCCACCCGGTCGCGGCGAGGACGAGCGCCAGCAAGACGCCGCCGTTGTACAGACCACCGAGCCACGTATCACCCAGCAGGACCGTCAGCAGTATCAACAACAACAGCCGGGGAACGCCCATGATGGTGTCGCCGGTAACCACGAGTATCAGGTCTGCAACCCCGCGGTAGTACGCCGAGATGAGCGCGAAGACGGTCGCGAGCAGTGCGCTGGCACCGACACTCAACAGGCCGATAAGTAGGGAGACGCGTGCGCCGTGAACGAGGAAGGTAAAGAGGTCCTTGCCGTTGGTGAGCGTACCGAAGGGGTGGAACCGGTCGAATCGGTCGTAGGTCATCGGACTGACGTTCTCTCCGGGGTATCCCTGCGACCGGGTTTCGAGGTTCGCGTTCCCGACGAGCGTCTCGGTCACCTCCCCAAGCGAGGCGTCGTAGTAGGTGATGCTGTTCGAGAACGGCGCGTAGATGTTCTGGTTGGCGGGAGCGGTCCCGAGGGAAGGGGCAAACGCCGCCATCGTCAGAAAGAGGACGACGATGAGCAGCCCGAACTGCCCCCAGCGGTGATAGCGGAGCCGGCTGACAACGTCGTCACGCGGCGTCCAGTCGGCCTGGCGGTAGTGGCGGCGGTACCGCTGGTACCCCGACCAGAGCCACCCCAGCCAGGCGGCGACATAGAGGTGGATGAGGAGGACTCGCAGTCCCCACGCAAGCGCCGGCGAGAGCCCGAAGAAGGTGCCGTGCCAGGTGCCGTCTGGCGTCTGGTACCCCTGGTTCGGAATCGTCTCGCGGGCGGTCAGTGTCGGAAGCTCTGCCAGTCGGGCGACGCCCGACTGGAGCAGGTCACCGAGCGCGTGGACGACGCCGACCGCGCCGGTCACGACTGCGAGCCCGACGACGACGCCGAGACAGAGCCCGAAGGCCAGACCGTCGAGCAGTCGCTGTGACCGCAGCGGAATCCGGTCGGTGACCCGCAAGACGACCGTGGCACGGGTCGCGGTCACGACCCCCAGCCCGACCAGCCAGAGCCCGGCGAGGAGGCCAACAGCCGTGAGAACGCCACCTGTCCCGCCGGAAGCGAGGCCGTCCGCGAGGCCGCCGTAGCCGGCTCCGGCCGCCGTGACGACCGCGCCGCCGATGTTGTGAAGCCCCGACGCGATACGGCCGAGTTCGATTGCGACCAGCAGGCAGACACCCAGCAGCCACACGACGGCAGGCCAGGGGGTCGCCCGGACGCGTTCGGTGAGTGGTGTGTACTCCATCGTTATCGCCCTCCGTACCCGACTCGCGGGTCAATCAGCAGATACAGCAGGTCCTGAATGATGTTCATCAGGACGACGACCACGATAAAGACGAACACAAGCGCGGTCACCAGCGGCAGGTCGCCGTTCTGTGCCGACTGGAAGAACAGCCAGCCGAGGCCGTTGATACCGAAGACAACCTCGACGATGACGGAGCCACCGATGAGCAAAAACGCCTCGTTGGTAATCGTCGGCACCAGCGGCACCAGTGCGTTCCGCAGGATGTGTTTCCACACGAGCGAGCGCCGGGAGACGCCGTTTGCTTTGGCGGTCTCGACGTAGCTCGAATTTATCGTTTCGAGCACGGCGGTTCGGGCGATGCGGAGTTCACTCCCCATCGACGCCGACCCGAGCACGACCGCGGCCGGTAGCACCTTCTTCGTCGCGGCGATGAACCCGTCGACAGAGGTCAGATTCGACAGGTCGGGCGTCCCGGTGACCGACGTATCGGCCAAAAACGAGTTCCAGTCAAAGCCAAGCAGCGCGTCGGACTGTGAGAGCACGGCGAGCAGGATAATCGCGAGCCAGAAGTTCGGCATCGCCCGCCAGATGATGCCGAACATCGAAATCAGGTAGTCCGTGAACGTATTCGAGTGCAGACCGGCGTACACGCCGAGTGGAATACCGACGAAAATCGGAATCAGAACCGCCCAGAGCACAATCCACATGGTCCGTGGTCCGTAGATGACCAGCAGGTCGACGACATCTGTTCCCGGTGCCAGCACCCACGACTGGCCGAGGTCGAAGGTGAAGAAATCAACCATGAACTTCCGGTAGTGTTCGAACACGGGCTGTTCGAGACCCAGCTGTTCGCGCACTCGGAGATACTCGGCCTGTGAGGCCTCCGTTGCCGTTTCGCCGACGATTGCCGCCGCGGGGTCGATTGGCCCGAACCGGAAAATCACGAAGGTGAGCGTCGCGCCGAAGTACAGTACCGGAATCGACAGCACAAGCCGACGGAGAAAATACCGCAGCCGACTCATTCCGACAGCCCCCCCTGTTCCGGCCGCTGGCCCGGAGCGAGTCTGTACTCGTACACGTAGTCTGTCTCTACGGTCCGCGGCCGTGTACTTAGTGGCTTCGGACCTGCCAGCAGCCTCTCACTCGTCTGGAAAGAACGGCTCGTAGTCGGCGTGCTCGAACGACCCGAGGTGGGTACCGTCGACCTTGAACAGGTGTGTGTACATCTGTCCGTCTGCCCGTGCGTGGCCGCGACAGGTCTCGAGGTCGCTCCGGTCGAGTGCGCCGGCGACCAGTATCGCGGTCTCGGTCGCCGGGTCGAGCACGACCGTCAACAAAAAGAGGTGACTCGCGGTTGTCGCCCGATAGACCTCCGTGCGGGGGAACCCCTCGGAGTCGAACAACGTAGCGAACCTGTCGGCGGCGTCGCCGGGGACGACGTAGCTGTAGCCGTGGCGGTCGGTGCGACCCTCCTCGGGACCGACCGGGGCGGCGTCGCCGGCCGGTATCGACAGCGTCTCCCAGCCGTCGTCGTCGAACTCCGCCGCCATCGCGTCCATCTCGTCGAGGAGCCGGACCCACCCCTCGTTTGTCGCGTCGTCTGACACGGATGACTCCTCGTGAGCCACAGTAAAAAGCCATGCGTTGAGGACTCACTCGCGTGCACTCTGCCACGACCGGGTCGGCTCCCAGCCCAGCACCCGGCCCGCCTTGGCCGTCGAGTACGCCGAGGCGTCGCCCTCGACTGCGTAGTCGTCGGGTACGTCGCCGTAGTGTTCCTCGAACAGCTCCCGGAGCGGGCGACCCAGTGCGTTGTCCGGAGCCACGCAGTTAAAGGCCTCGTGGCCGTCGAATGCGCCCTCACGAACGCCCGCCAGGGCGGCCTCGACGAGGTCGACCACGTCCCGAACGTCGACGTACGACCAGTAGTTGCCCGCTCCGGCCCCGAGGTACTCGACGTACTCGGAGTCGCGACAGGGGTACTCGCCGGGGAGCTGAATCCACGAGGGGCGAATCGACGCCACGCGGATGCCGTCCCGGCGGGCGACGGTCGCGGCGATCTCCTCGGTGACGACCTTCGAGAGGCCGTAGGGGTCTTCGGGTCTGCGCGGGTGGGACTCGGTGATGGGGACCGCGTCTGGAAGTGGCGTCTCCTCGGCGAAAAAGAAGCCGTACGCGCCGTCGGAGGAGGCCTGCACCACCGCCGCGTCGACCCGGCCGGCGGCGGTCAAGACGTTGTAGGCCGCCAGCGTGTTGTTCCGGTACACCTCGACGCCCGGGTGGGTGCCGGCGACGGGGATGGCCGCCCAGTGGACGACTGCGTCGGGGTCGACCGCGGTGACGGTATCGAACACCGCGCCCGCGTCGGTCAGGTCGACGCGCCGGTAGTCGACGCCGTCGCGGCCGCTCTCGGGGAAGCGTCTGTCGAGACAGGTCACCTCGTGTGTCTCGGCGAGGCGGTCGAGAATCCACGTCCCAGATTCGCCGACTCCGCCCGTGACGAGAATCTCCATACCGATACCGGGGGCGCGACGGTCCAAAAGCTGGCGGTCGGTAGGCTGTCGTCGGCCCCGACTGACCGGCACGCTGTCGCGTGGTTGTCCCTGCAGTCATGCCACTGAAACGACATAGTTATCTGTCGGCTGGAAGTGCAGACCGGTATGAACATCGTCGAACTCCCCGCCGAAGAGCCCCCCGTTCGTCGGTTCGTCGAGGAGCTCTGGCTGCCGTACAACCGCGAACTCGAAGCGACAGTCGACGGGTTTGGGCTGGCCGAGGGCGTCGACCTCGTCTCGGCGGAGGTCCCGTTTCGCCTCGACCGCGTCGACACCGAGGGCTACCGCCTGTGGATTGCCGTCGACGGGAGCGTAGACCTCGTTGAGGGAGAGTTGGCCGGCTTCATCGCGGCCGAAATCGACGAGGCACCGACCGTCTTCGACCGCCCCGACCGGCTGTTCATCTGTGACATCTACGTCGAGGAATCCTATCGCGGTACCGGGCTGAGCGAGACGCTTTTCGACCGACTCCGAGAGTGGGCCCGCGAGGCCGGCTGTACGCAGTTCAGTCTCGACCCCCACGTCGACAACGACCGGGCGATCGCCTTCTACGAGAAACTCGGCTTCGAGACCACACAGCAGTACATGCTCGCCGAGGTCTGACTCAGAAGCTGCTGTCGGGGTGTTCCCACTCCTCGTAGTAGGCCTGCTGGCGGTCGGTCAGTCCCTCCGTCGAGAGGCCGAGCGTGTCGAGTTTCCGGCTGGCGACCGCGCGGTCGAGCCGGTCGGGGACCGTATAGAGGCCGGGGTCGAGGTCGGTCCCGTCGGCGAGCATGTCGTACGCCGCGGTGAACATCATCGCGAAGGTGGTGTCCATCACCTCGGCCGGATGGCCCTGGCTGTAAGGGCCGGTGAGGTTGACGAGTCGCCCCTCAGCCAGCAGATTCAGCTCGCGGCCGTCCGGCAGGTGATAGCGGGTGATACCCTCTTTTGGCGTCGTTGTCTTCTCGGCCAGCGCTTCGAGCGCCCCGACCTCGATTTCCACGTCGAAATGCCCCGCGTTACAGATAACGGCGCCGTCGGGCATCCGCTCGAAGTGGCGCTCCCGGATGACGTCACGGTTGCCCGTCGCCGTGATGAATAGCTCGCCCGCCTCGGCGGCCTCGTCCATATCCATCACCCGGTGGCCGTCCATGTGGGCTTCGAGGGCCTTCCGGGGGTCGGCCTCGGTCACGATAGTCTGTGCACCCATGCCCCGGGCCTTGCGGGCGATGCCACGGCCACAGTAGCCGTAGCCACAGACGACCACGTCCCGACCCGAGACCAGCGAGTTCGTCGTGATGGCGACGTTCGTCAGCGCGGACTCACCCGTGCCGTGGACGTTGTCGAAGAAGTGTTTCATCGGCGTGTCGTTGACGCCGTAGACGGGGAACGCCAGTACGCCTTCTTCGTCCATCGCTTCGAGACGCGTGATGCCGGCGGTCGTCTGTTCGCCCCCGCCGATGACGTTCGCGGCCACCTCCGGGTGGTCGGCGTGGACCTTGGCGATGAGCTCACAGCCGTCGTCGAGGATGAAATCCGGCTCGTGTTCGAGTAGGTCGTGTTGGGCCTCGTCGAACTCCGCGTCGGTCATCCCTTCCCAGGCGAAGGCGGTGATGCCGTCGTGTGCCTCGAGCGCGTCGACGACGTCGCCGTGGGTGCTCTGGGGCTCGCTCGGGGCGAACAGTACCTCCGCGCCCGCGGCGTGGAGCGTCTCGATTGCGACGCCGGTCTTTGCCTCCAGATGCGAGGCGAAGGCGACGGTATACCCCGACAGCGGCTGACTCTCGCCGAACTCCTCGCGGAGCGATTCGAGCACTGGCGTGTGGTCGCGCGCCCACGTGAGTGGGTCTGTCTCTGGCATACCTGAGACAACGATGGTATTTCAATAAGCGCTGTGGTCGCCACCGTTCCTGCCACTGTGTGGGTGACATTAACACTCAAGGGTCTGGAACATCTACCAGTCGATATGGTCATCCCAGGCTACGACCCCCGCGACCTCGACGAAATGCTCGAATCGCGCGCCGACACAGCCGACGTGAAAGCACGGTTGACCGATGCGGAGTGGGCGGCCTATCGCAACGGCGAGGAGTCTCTCATCGACCTGCTCGACAGCCAGGCGTTACACGACCTGGCCGAGACCAACGACCTGCCTATCGACGTGCCAGAGAGTCAAGCCGAGTAGGGGCTTACTCGGGCTGGTCGGGACGGATGGCAAACGCCGCCGGGTCCACATCGGTCAGCGGCGGGAGACCGCGTAGCGATGCCCGCGTGGCGAAACACAGCCCCATGAAGCCAAAGCCGGCTGCGGCCAGCCCGAACGTCGCCAGCGGTCCGAGCGTTGCAGCGATGAAACCGCCCGCGAGCGAGCCGACTGGCAGTGTCACCATCGACGCCGTCCCCTTGATAGCGGAGACTCGACCGAGCACGTCCGCGGGGAACACCTTCTGGTTCAACGTCGCGGTCAACACGCTGTCGATGCCGGCGGTCGCGTGAGCGAGGCCGAACAGACAGACGGTCGCCGGTGTCGAGGGGACGACGACCGCGCCCGCCCAGAGGACGGCCCCACCCAGGTACGTGACCGCCAGCACCTTGCCATAGGGCAGTCGCTCCAGGGTCGGCGCAACGACCGAGCCGAACAGGCGTCCGATGCCGAGCGCACCGAGCAACAGCCCGTAGATTACCGGTCCGCCGAGTTGGTCACCGACCGCCGGCAGGATTGCGAGTGTCACGCCCATCGCGAAGTTGGCGACCGCCGCGATGGCAATCATCGGGACGAACACCGTCCCGCGGAGGATGGCTGTCCCCTCGCGCAGGTCGGCGAGGTACGTACCAAGCGCCGACCCAGCAGCGTTGTCGCGGTCGGGGTCGACCGACGGAATGCCCATCCCAGCGAAGAGAACCGCCGCGACTGCGAACGTGGCCGAGTCGAGGACGAACAGCGCTGTCGTGCCGACGGCAGCGATGAGGAGACCACCCAGAGCGTCGAATATCATATCCAGTCCGATGGTGATTGTCTTCAGTGCCGAGTTCCCCTTCGAGAGCTGGGAGTCGGCGACGATACGGGGCAACAGACTCGATTGTGCCGGAGCCAACAGCGTAGCAAGCAGCGATAGCACCGGTACTGTCAGGAAGATGAGCGTGACACTGAGCTGTCCTACGTACGCGGCGAGCGGGAGCGTGAGGATGATGACCGCCTGACTGACCTGCGCTGTCACAAGCACGGGCTTGAGCGGTAGTCGGTCGACAACCGGCCCCGCGATAATCTGTAACACGTATGGCAAGAGCAGCAACGCGCTCGCCACACCCGTCAGCACGGTCGACCCGCTCAGGTCGTGGACGAGCCACATCGTGGCGATGCTGTAGAGGCTGTCGCCCGCGTTCGTGACGAACCGCCCGGCGAAAAACCGCAGGAAATCGCTGTTTCGCCAGAGCGGCGGCTGTCCGTCTGCCTGGGCCGCGGTGGCGCTCATCGCACCCCACCTCGGCCGACAGTGTCCAGGTCCTGTGGCTCACCCGGAGGTGTATCGCGTGTGTTCGTTCGGTCTGGTCGTCGGCTGTGGTTCGATACGACTGTCGTGGCCGGAACTGCGTGTAACATGTACGTGTGCGTTCGCTGGAGAAGATGCAACTACGGGGAACGTAGTGGAGCGACCCGAGTGCTGCAGCTATCCGGCCACTCGCGCGGCGGGCCGCGAGAGGGGATTGTAACACGGACGGCGCGAACGCTGGTCACTCATCGAACCGACTCGTTGCCGTGTTGACAACCTTTTGTAAAATATGTGTCGACTTGTCTGTACAGGCCCCCGAACAGTCTTGAGGCTCGCTCTCGACTTGGCGACCATGGCAGAGCTGTCACCACAGGATTTGCTGGCAAACAGGCGAGCTAACGCGGCTGTCGCCTGGCTGTTCGTCGCTTTTCTCGGGGCTGTCGTCGTCGAGAGTTTGCTCGACGGAGACGTTCCGTGGGCGCTGTTCGTTTTCGGTATCGTTTCGTGTTGCCTCATTCCACCGATTGCCTACCGTGACCCGGAGACGATGCTCCCCTGGGAAGTCGTCGCGCTGGCCGGACTCCCCACCTTCGGGCAGGCGGTCACGCCCGCGCTGATTCCCGGCGAGTTCCTGGTGTACATCTCCGTGGCTGCGCTGGCACTGGTCGTCGCGGTCGAACTCGACCTGTTCACCGAGGTCCAGATGACCATCGGGTTCGCCATCGCCTTCGTCGTCGTCGTCACGCTCGCGGCGGCGGGGGTCGGCGCGGTCGTCCGATGGCGGGTGGACCTGCTGTTTGACACGACGCTGTTGCTCGAACCAGGGGTGAGCGACCAGACCATCCACGACGACCTGATGATCGAGTTCATCTACTCGGCACTCGCGGGACTGGTCGGTGGGTTCATCTTCCAGCTGTACTTCCGCCGGCCCGCTATGGACGACCGGATTGTGGGGCCCCAACAATGAGGATTCGGGACCGCCTCGGACTCTCGAAACGCCAGCAGCGCCAGCTCAGCCGCGGCATGCAGCTGACGCTGTTCGGACTGCTGTTTATCGCCCTGGAGCGACGGGAGCCGGCTCTTCTCGTTACCGTCGGCGTTGGCCTCTCTGTTACCTTCCTGCCGGCGATACTCGAACGCGACCACGAGATTCCGATGGACGCGGGCCTGACGCTGTGGATTACTGCCGCCGCGTTCCTGCACACTATCGGCGTCGTGGGTGTCCCCGGAACCGGTGAGTCGCTGTACGGCGCGATTCCAATCTACGACAACGTCACTCACGCGCTCTCGGCATCGGTCGTCGCAGGTGCCGGCTACGCGGCGGTCCGGGCCGTCGACGAGCACTCTGACGGTATCCACCTTCCGCCCCGATTCATGTTCGTGTTCATCCTCGTCTTCGTGGTCGCCTTCGGCGTCATCTGGGAGATTCTCGAGTTCAGTATCGCCGAGGTCGCCGGCGCGCTCGGCTCCGAGACGACGGGCTTTACACAGCACGGTCTCGACGACACGCTCCTCGATTTGGTCTTCGATGCACTCGGCGGCGTCATCGTGGCAATCTGGGGAACGGCTCACCTCACGGCAGTCTCTGATGCCGTCTGGGAACGCTTGCGCGGTGTCGACAGCTAGCCGGTCTTGTAGACGCCTCGGGCGTCGGCGAGCAGGGTGTCGTCCTCGGCGGCGAACACCTCCACGTCGACGGTCCCGACGTCGTCACCGCATCGGACCACGTCGGCCTCGGCGTAGATGTCGCCCGTGGCGGCGCTGAGGTAGTCGATACGCATGTCGATGGTCGGAACGGGCTGGTCGACCAGCGAGACCAGTGCCGCCCCGCCGACGGTATCCGCGAGCGTGAACGTCACGCCGCCGTGAGCCATGACCGTGTCCTCGTTCCAGGAAAGCTCCTCGTCTACGTCGAGGTGGCCCTCGGCGTGGCCGTCGGCGACCTCGGTGACCTCGATTCCAAGTAGCTGTGCGAACGGCATCCCCTCGAAAAATGCTTCGGCGTCCATACCGCGGGCTATCACTGCTGTCTACATAAACGTACACGCCACGGGACGACCTGTCGGCTCTTCGGACAGGCTGCCCGGGTTGCCCATATTTCCCCTTTCGCTCCCGCTTTTTTCTTCCAGCCCGCACAGACAGATATGAGTCACCTATTTACAGAGTTCTCTCTCGGTGAAACGACGGTTCCGAACCGTCTGATGGTCTCGCCGATGTGTCAGTACTCGTGTGACGACCGCGACGGCCACGCGACGGACTGGCATCAGGTCCACCTCGGCTCACGGGCGGTCGGTGGTGCGGGCATCGTGATGACCGAAGCCACGGCCGTCGAGGCCCGCGGTCGTATCTCGCCCGAGGATTTGGGTATCTGGGACGACGACCACGTCGACTCCCTCCGGCGGGTGACACGATTTATAAGCTCCCAGGGCTCGATTCCGGCGATTCAGCTCGCCCACGCCGGCTGGAAGGGGTCGACGGTTCGCCCCCGGGACGGCCACGACACTATCCCCGCCGACGAAGACGGCGGCTGGACCGTCGTCGGCCCGACAGCCGATAGCTTTCCGTACGACCGCCCGGAGCCGGCACTCGAACGACTTGATAGCGACGGTCTCGACGAGGTCATCGACGCCTTCGGCCGCGCCGCCGAGCGCGCGGTCGAAGCCGGCTTCGAGATTGTCGAAATCCACGCCGCCCACGGCTATCTCCTCCATCAGTTCCTCTCGCCGGTCACCAACACCCGCGAGGACGACTACGGCGGCGACTTCGAGGGTCGCACTCGCCTCACCCGGGAAGTGACCGCAGCGGTCCGTGAACGCGTGCCCGAGAGCGTTCCGGTGTTCGTGCGTATCTCTGCGACCGACTGGCTGCCCGAGCCGTCTTGGACCGTCGAACAGTCGGTCCGGCTGACCGACCGCCTGGCCGAACTCGGCGTCGACCTCGTCGACGTGAGCAGCGGCGGCATCAATCCGGATTCGTACCCCGACTACCAGGGACCGAACTACCAGCTCCCCCTTGCCGAGCGGCTCAAAGACGAGACCGAGACAGAGGTGGCCGTCGGTGCGGTCGGCAAGATTACGACGCCCGAGCAGGCAGAAGCCGTCGTCGCCAACGACCGGGCAGACCTCGTCATCGTCGGCAGAGAACACCTTCAGGACCCCTACTTTGGCCTGCGTGCGGCGGCCGAACTCGGCGCGGAGGAGGTCACCGGTCCGCCGCAGTACCGCGGACTCGTCCAGGAGTAATCCTCACCGCGAGTCGAGGCGTTTCACGACCGTCCAGTTCGTCTCGTCGACGACGACTGTCTCCTCGGGGCCGAAGATATAGAGGTAGTTATCGACGTACATGGCGCGGACACCAGGGCCACCAATGTCGACCCGTAGCTCCTCCTCCAGCGTCCCGTTCTCGTAGGAGAAGACGTAGCTCCCCTCGCCGGCCGGCAGGAAGAAGACGCCGTGGCGTCGGTCCTGCAGGAACGCGCGATGGTTCTCGTTTGCCTCCGAGAAACGTTCGTCGTCGATGATGCGAACGTCCCGCTCGACGGGCGCGCTCCGGTTGCTCACGTCGAACGTCGACAGCTTCACCGCGCCGTCTTCCTCACCGACGCCCAACACGAGGTCACCCTCGTCGTCGAGTGGATGAAGATAGTGCGAGACGCCCGGAATCTTCAGCTCGCCTTCCATAATCGGATTCGCTGGGTCCGAGAGGTCGAGCGTATAGAAGGGGTCTATCTGGCGGAACGTGACTACGTATCCTTTCTCGCCCTCGAAGCGAACCGAGTAGATGCGCTCGGTCTCGCCCAGCCCCGTTACCGAGCCGGTCATCGAGAGGTTCCTGTCGAGGACGTACACGTCGTTTACTGACTCGACGCGGTGCGTGCGGGGCACCGTCGTCGCAATCCGGAGGTGGCCCTCGTGTTCGTCCATCGACCACTGATTCAGGGGAACGCCCGGCACCTCGCCCGTCGCGGTCACGTTCATCTCGTCGAGGCCGACGCTGACGATGCCGGTCGTCGTCAGATTGCGCTTGTTCTCCTCGGCGTAGGCGGCCAGCCCGTCCCGGAGGTCGCGCTGTGCGCTCCGGCGCTTTTCGTCTTTTAGAGAGTCGAGCCAGTCTTCGATGATAACGTCGAGTTCGGTCTGTTTCGCGCGCTGTGAAATATCCAGCGACTGGAGCTCCTCGACATCGGCGACGACATCGTCATCGAGGCGCTCGCTGCCGGGACCGGTGATATACCCTGCAGCCAGCTCGAATCTGCTGGTCGAACGCGTGTAGCTGAGATAGAGCGCATCCTCGGAGACGTACGTCGCGGAGTGACGGGTCGAGCCGACGACACTGGTATCTGCTTCGAGGTCGCCCGTCGCGGGGTCGACGCGGGCGGCGGTGTAGACGGCGTCGGCATCGGCCTGTGCGTCCGGTCGGTACACTTCCGTACACGCGACCGACTCGTCGCCGTATGGCTCGATTGGACAGGGGCTGTCCGATGGTCTGTCGACGAGGACCAGATACAGCGACCCGTCGTAGAGGCGGGCAGTCTGGAGACTCGCGTCCACTCGCTCGGTCCAGCGCTGTGTCGGGTCGTCAGGGTCGGTGATATCGTACCCCCAGATGCGCCCTTCCTCGAAGACGACGAGGGTGTCACGGTCCTCGACGAGCAGGAGCGTTCCGGACGCGGGAATGGTCGCCGCGCGCGCCGGGTCGGCCGGGTCTGAGATGTTGAGGACGGTCGTTTCGTCGGCGGTCCGCTGGAAGCGGTGGCCTGCGTAGTAGACCGACTTGCCGTCTGTTTTCAGCACGTCTGGTTCGTCGAGGGCACCCTCTTGAACGTTCGTCTCAGAGTGGCGGTCGGGTCCATCACCGCTGGCGCCGTTTTCACCGCCTGCGCCGCCGTTTCCACCAGCGGCGCCCCCGTCAGCACTGTCACCCGCTTCTACCGTGACATCGGTCGTTACGAGCTGTTCTCGGAACCGAAAGCGCCGCTGTTCCTGTGCTGTTGCGAAGTACGCCTCGAACGCGTCTGCTGAGGCAAACGTCTCGAGACCCGGGTCGTCGGTTGCTCCTTGGATTCCGCCCGCGAGCGCGAGCCGGTGGTGGTCAAAGTCGTCGCCCGTGTCTGTCGTCCCCGGTGCGTCTAGCAGGCCGATGATGCCGCCGGCGGCCACCGCACCGACGAGCGCCACTGCGAGTACCACGACCCTCTGTCTGTTCGATTCGCTTGTCATACCCGGGAGAATGTGACCTATTCACATAACCGACTCTCAGACTCAAACAATCGTTTGAGCCGACAGCGTGGCCGAAAACGCTAGAAGAACTCGTCGAGTCGCTCGGCGGCCTCCTCGACGCGAGGCGAGACGAGTGCAAAGCGCATCCAGTCCGAGCGTGACTCTCCGAAGGCCTCGCCGGGCATCCCGGCGACGCCAGCCTCGTCGATGAGCATTTCGATGTTCTCCATCGTCCCGGGCGTCCCCGGGAACCGGGCCATGACGTAGAAACTCCCCTCGGGTTCGGTGTAGTCGGCACCGGCGGCCTCAAGTGCCGCCGTGAAGCGGTCGATACGCTCGACCATCCGCTCGCGGACCTGCTCGTAGTACTCGGGGCCAGTCTCGCGGAGCGCCTGCAACACGGCGGTCTGGGCGGGCCGGGAGATGGCCACGTTCGTCAGCATATGTCGAGTCCGGGCCGAGTCGACGAGTCCGCCATAGGGGTCGGGACGGTCCTCGCGGGGAAAGATAGCGTAGCCGACCCGCCAGCCGGTAATCGCCATCGACTTCGAGAAGGAGTTGGTGACGACTCGATTCGGCGAGTCAATCGACAGCGCCGACGTGAACCGGCCGGAGTAGTCGAAGTGGTCGTACACTTCGTCGCTGACCAGCAGGGCGTCGTACTCCTCGGCGACGTCGACCAGTTCCTCGACGGTGTCGCCGCCGTAGGTGACGCCGGTCGGGTTGTTCGGGGAGTTGACGACGATAACAGCCGTCTCCGCGCTCGCGTGTTCGCGGACCGCCGCCGGGTCGAGGTGGCCGTCGTCGTCGACGGGCACGAGTGTCTTTTCGGCGTCGAGGAGATTGGTTCGGCCGTCGTAGTAGGGATACACCGGGTCGGCGAGGATGATTTCGTTGCCGTCCATCGCGTCGAGACCCTCGGCCATGGCGAGGTGATTGGCCTCACCTGCGCCGTTCGTGATGACGACCTGAGAGATGTCGACGCCGCGACGCGTCGCAATCTCCTCGCGGAGTTCGCGCAGACCGACACTCGGCGGGTACTGGAACGCATCGGTGTCGGCGTCGGCGTACTCGTGTAGTCCCTCCCGAAGTGCCTCAGGTGGCTCCCAGTCGGGGTTGCCACTGACCATGTCGATGACGTCCCCCTCGGCCTCGCTGGCGTAGTTCATCACGTAGAAAAACGGTGGTGTGTCGTCGTCCATACCGGAGCGTCGGGCGGTGTCTACCTGTCTCTTGTGGTCACCTCTGTGCGTGACACCCGACGGAACAATTTTGTTCCCACTATTGTCCACCGCATCGTGACAGCGAGTGAGAAAACCCGGTATCGCCGCTGATAACCGCTCGGTCAGGCTTTTGTTCTCTCGGGAGTGCTGTAGGATACGGATGGGACGAGAGACGCAATCGGTCGACACTGAGGAAGTAATTTCACCATCTGGCGCGGCGTCTGCGCTGTTTTGGTCACTCACGGGGCGGACTGCGACAGTTGTCAAGGGGCTCACGCCGCGGTTCTGGCAGCGCACGCTGAACCGTCAGCTGTGGGTCCACGCTGGCATCGCAACTGGGATTCCGCTGTTGTACGCGGCGTTTGTCGAGCAGTCGCTCGTGTTGAGCGTGCTGATTCTCGTTCTCACGCTGGGCGTCGGGGGGTTCATTTACGGCGAGATGTACCTGATTATAAAGCGCCTCCAGGAGGCGAACGCGCAGATAAAAGACGGTACTTACCAGATTCGCATCGACGCACAGCGACCCGACGAAATCGACGCCGTCTACCGCGGTATCGAGGAGATGGGGGCGGACCTCAGCGAGCGCATCGCGAAGGCCGAGGCGGCGACCGAGGAGGCACAGCAGGCCCGCGAGCAGGCCGAGGCGGCCCGCGAC
Source organism: Halovenus aranensis (assembly GCF_900100385.1). Lineage (GTDB taxonomy): Archaea > Halobacteriota > Halobacteria > Halobacteriales > Haloarculaceae > Halovenus > Halovenus aranensis. The sequence goes on along the minus strand of NZ_FNFC01000007.1, from coordinate 22,229 downwards.
GAGGCCCAGCAGGCACGCGAGCAGGCCGAAACGACCGCCGACGCACTCCGGTCACAGGCGCGGGCCTACAGCGAGACGATGAGCGAGGTGGCCGCGGGCGACCTCACCCGTCGCCTCGACGAAGACGTCGATTCGGCGGCGATGGCCGAAGTCGCTGGCGCGGTCAACGATATGCTCGATTCGCTGGAACGCACCGTCGGCGAGGTCGAACAGTTCGCCGAGACAGTCTCGGCGGCGACCGAGACCGCCGCCGACAGTGGGCAGGAGATTCAGCAGGTCAGCGAGGACGTGAGCGCGTCCGTACAGGGGATTGCCGACGATGCCGACCGCCAGCAGAGCGACCTCCAGAATGCGCTCGACGAGATGAACGACCTCTCGGCGACAATCGAGGAGATTGCTTCCTCGGCAACGTCGGTGGCAGAGCGGACGGCCGACGCCGCGGCGACCGGTCGGGAGAGTCAGGAGGCGTCGGCAGACGCTATCGAAGAGGTTCGGGACATCGAAGCCGAGGCCACGGCAGCCGCCGAGGAGATGGCAGCGCTGGACGAGCAAATCGAGCAGATTCGCGAGATCGTCGACCTCATCGACGACATCGCCGAGCAGACGAATATGCTGGCGTTGAATGCTTCCATCGAGGCTGCACGGGCGGGCGAGGCCGGCGAAGGCTTCGCCGTCGTCGCCGACGAAATCAAGAGTCTGGCTACCGAGACCTCCGAGGCAACGACAGAGGTCGAGTCCCTCATCGAGGAGATGCGCGCTCAGGCCGACACGTCGGTCGAGCGCATGGAGAGCATGGAGCAACGCGTCGACAGAGGGGGCGACACCATCGAGGAGACCATCCAGTCACTCGAAGAGATTGTCGACGTGATAGAGGAGGTCAACACCGGCGTTCAGGATATCGACGACGCGACCGACCGCCAGGCGAAGACGACCGAACAGGTCGTCTCGACGATGGACGAACTCTCGGAGGTGAGTGAGTCGACTGCCGACCGGGCGCAGTCGGTGTCGGCCTCCGCACAGCAACAGACCGCCGCGGTGACCGAATTAACTGGGACCGTCGAGTCACTGAGCGACGACGCGACGAATCTCAAGCGGGCACTCGACGACCTCCAGATTTCGCGGACCGCAGACAAACAGCGACCGTCCTGAACGCGCTAGCCGTCCCACTGCCATTCTTTTGCCGTCTCGACGAAGGCCTCGACGGAGTCGACCGGCGTGTCTCTGTGGACGCCGTGGCCGAGATTCAGGATGTGTCCTTCGGGGCCAGCAGCCTCGATTATCTCACGGGTCTGCTCGCGAACGGCGTCGGTATCGCCGTACAGCGCCGTGGGGTCGAGATTCCCCTGGACGGGCACCTCGCCCAACTGCTCGCGGGCGGTCGCCATATCGACAGTCCAGTCGAGGCTCACCGCGTCGGCACCGCTCGCCTCCAGCAGGTCGAGTCGGCCGTTCATGCGGCGGACGAAGATAATCGTCGGCACGTCGAGCCCGTCGAGGATTCGCTGGTGGAGCGGCAGGAGAAACTCCCGGTAATCGGCGGTCGTCAGTTCGCCGGCGTAGGTATCGAACAACTGGAGTACATCGGCACCGTTGTCGATTTGAAACCGAAGGTACTCGCGGACGACCTCGGCAAACGAGTCGAGCAGCGCCCGGAACGCGTCGGGATTGCGCGCTCGAAGCGCCCGCAGGGGTCGGTGCGTTCGGCTCGGCTCGCCCGCCACAGCGTACGATGCCAGCGTGAACGGGCCGCCGGCGAAACCGATAATCGTCGTCTCGTCGCCGACGCTCTCGGTGAGTCGACGGAGCAATGCACCCACGTAATCGAGTTCCTCGCGCACGTCACCCATCGACCGGTCGGCGTCCGCGGGACCCTCGACAGGGTTCTCGACGACAGGGCCGACGCCGCTCTCGATGTGATATGAAAATCCCAGTGGCTCCAGCACGGTCAGAATATCGGAGAACATCACGAGCCCGTCGGGACGGTAATACTCCCAGGGGAGGAGGGTAATTTCCTCTGCGACCGCGGGCGTTTTGATTGCGTCGAGAAAGCTGTACTCTTCGCGTATCTCGCGGTACTCGGGGATGTGGCGGCCTGCCTGTCGCATCATCCAGACAGGGGGCCGCTCGGTCCGCTCTCCACGCGCCGCGCGAACGAGCAGGTCGTCCATTGTAGGTTGATTCGGTCAGGAGGCGTTAAGCGTTTGCGAACCGTTCCGGCCGGAAGGTTCAAACCGCAGTGCATGTGAATAGTGAACATGACAGAGCGTGTCCTGTTACCACTGGACGGAAACGACCACGGCAGGCGCGCCTACGAGCACGCGGCACAGCTCTTTCCGGAGGCCACCTTCGTGTTGTTACACGTCATCAACCCCTCGGACGCGAGCGTTCCGGTCGACGGCGCAATGTCGAGTTTTCCGGAGGGTTGGTACGACCAGCAACAGGACCGCGCCGAACAGGTCTTCGAGGGCATCGAGGAGCGTGCCGCCGCCGACGATATCGAGACGACACAGGTCGTCGAACTCGGCAAGCCAACGCGAAAGATACTCGACACCGCCGAGGCCGAGAACGTCGACCACATCGTGATGTCGACCCACGGCCGGCAGGGCGTCTCGCGGCTCCTGCTCGGGAGTACCGCCGAGACCGTCGTCCGGTGTTCGTCGGTCCCGGTCACGATTGCGCCGTGAGTCGTCACCGTGTTCTCTGTCGATTCCCGTCAGGTCGTACCAATGTGTAAGGACTTAGTGGATGGGCCGCGGATTATCGGGCAGTATGAACGTCGAAGATGTTATGACAAGTCGTGAGGAGGTCGTCACCGTCGAGGTGCCGGGGACGCGTGACGATGCACTCGATTACCTTCAGGAGCGTCAGTTCTCTTCGGTTCCCGCGGTCAAAGAGACCGACGACGGGGAACAGTTTCGCGGTATCGTCTCGCGGAGTTCGCTTATCAAGCGCCCCGACGAGGACCAGCTCGCACTGCTCGCCGAGGAGGTCGCCTCGACGACGACCGGGACGCCGGTCAGTGAGGTGGCCGACCTGATGCTTCGGGAAGGTGAACGCCGAATCCCGGTTCTCGACGCCGACGAACTCGACGGTATCGTGACCGTTACCGACATCGTGCGGGCAATCGCCCGCGGTGCGGTCTCTGAGGATGTCGAGGTCGGCTCCGTCGAGGGCGAGGAGGTCAACTGCGTCTACAGCGACACGCCGCTTCCCGTCGCCGAGCGGCAACTGGCTCACGCGGGCGTCCCCTACGCGGTCGTCTTGGGCGAGGACGGCAACATGACCGGGATGTTGACCGAGGTCGACATTCTCGACGTTGCCCGCGTCGTCGAGGGCGAGGAAGATATCGGTGAGTCTATCGCAAACGAGGACGACGAGTGGGCCTGGGAAGGCATCAAGGCGGTCGGCAACACCTACATGCCGACCCGGAACGTCGAGATTCCGAACGGAGCAGTCGAGGCCTTCATGACCGCCGATGTCGTCTCGGTGAGCTCGAAGCGCCCGGTCACGGAGGCCGCCCAGCTCATGATCGAACACGATATCGAACAAATTCCCATCGTCAGCGGCGGCCAGCTCTCGGGTATCGTCCAGGACGTGGACTTACTGGAGGCGATACGATGAGCGAGGGCGACCGCCTTTCCGAACTCGCCAAGCGCCGCGGCTTTTTCAACCAGACCGCGGCGGCATACGGCGGCGTCGCCGGCTTTTATACCTACGGTCCCCAGGGTGCGGCGCTGAAAGACAACATCGAGGCCGCCTGGCGCGACCGCTACGTGACCCGCGAGGGCCACATGGAAATCGACGCCCCGACCGTGCTCCCGGAACCGGTCTTCGAGGCTTCGGGCCACGTCGAGACGTTCACCGACATGCTCGTCGAGTGTGTCGAGTGTGGCGAGAGCCACCGCGCCGACCATCTCGTCGAGGACCATCCCGAGTCGACGGTCGAAGACGCCGAGGCACTGCCAAACGAGGAGGTGGGCGAACTCATCGCCGACCACGACATCGATTGTCCGGCCTGTGGCACGCCGCTGGCCGAGGAACCAGTCGAGGACTTCAACCTCATGTTCGAGACGAACATCGGCCCCGGTAGTTCCTCGCCGGGTTACCTGCGCCCGGAGACGGCACAGGGTATCTTCGTCGATTTCCCCCAGTGGGCCGAGTACGCCCGCAACCAGCTCCCCTTCGGCGTCGCCCAGATTGGCAAAGCCTACCGCAACGAGATTAGCCCCCGGAAATCCATCATCCGGGTCCGGGAGTTCTCCCAGGCCGAACTCGAACACTTCGTCGACCCCGACGACGAGCCGCCACTGGAACGCGTCGAGGACGTGGAGATTCCCCTTTACTCCGTCGCCCAGCAGCAGGGCGAGGGCAGCGTCAAGGAGATGACCGTCCGGGAGGCCGTCGACGAGGGCGTCGTCGACAGCCCCTGGCTGGCCTACTATCTCGGCATCTCGAAGGAGTGGTACGAGCGCATCGGCGTCGACATGGACCGCTTTCGCTACCGCCAGCACCTCGCGGGAGAACTCTCTCACTACGCCTCGGAGTGTTGGGACGCCGAGAGCGAACTCGGCGGCGACTGGGTCGAGCTGACCGGCTTTGCCACCCGTGGCACCTACGACCTCGACAAACACGCCGAGTACACCGGCGAGGACTTCTCTGTCTTCCAGCAGTACGACGAGCCTGTCACCGTCGAGCGGCCGACGGTCGACCCCGAGATGAGCTATCTCGGCCCGGAGTTCGGCAACGCGGCCGCCGACATCGTCGCCGAACTCGAAGCGCTCGCAGAGCGCGACCCCGACGCCTTCGACGCCGAGGCCGTGACAGTCGAGCTCGACGGCGAGACCTACGAGATTCCCACGGAGAAGACCGGCTTCGCAGTCGAGGAGGTGACCGAATCCGGCGAACACGTCACGCCACACATCATCGAGCCCTCGTTTGGCGTCGGCCGGCTCATCTACACCGCACTCGCCCACAGCTACCGCGAGGACGAAATCGACGGCGACCAGCGGACGCGGCTTGCGCTGCCGCCGGAAGTTGCGCCGACGACTGTCGGCGTCTTCCCGCTGATGGACAAAGACGGCCTCGGCGAGCGAGCGCGCAAGCTGGCGAGTGAGCTCCGGGCCGCCGGCCTCGAAGTCACTTACGACGACTCCGGCGCAATCGGCCGGCGCTACCGCCGCCAGGACGAGGTCGGAACGCCGTTCTGTGTCACCGTCGACTACGACACGCTCGAAGCGGAGACGGTGACCGTCCGCGAGCGCGACAGCACCGACCAGGTACGGGTTCCCATCGCGGAGCTTCCAGCGACGCTCTCCGGGCTCCGTGACGGCGACATCACGTTCGACGACATCTGAACCAATGGGCACAGTCGACCGGGTCAAAACCGTCCTCGAAGCCGGGGAACTCGCCCGTCGACTGGTCCACGCGAGCGGGAGTGTGCTCCCGTTGGTCTATCTTACCAACGTCGGGACGTGGCCCCAGACCCAGGCGCTGTTTGTCACCGGCGCGGCGGTCGCGCTGGCGCTCGAAGCGCTCCGTCACACCGGCCGCATCGACTGGCGTATCTACGACTATCTCATCCGCGAGTACGAGGCCGACAACGTCGCGGCGTACGCGCTGTATATGCTTTCGAGCGCGGCTGTCGTCTTGCTGTTCGAACCCTCGATTGCCGTTCCCGCGGTGTTCATGCTGACGGTGGGTGACCCGATAAGCGGGCTGGTCGCGGGCAACGACTTCCGCCGAGTCAAGCGACCGCGGGCGCTCGCTGCCATGTTTCTCACCAGCGCAGCACTCGCCGCGCCCTTCCACCCCGAGACGCTGCTCGCGGTCGTTCTCGGCGGCGTCGGCGCGACCGTCGCCGACGGCTACAAGCCGGTGATTCGGACCTACGTCATCGACGACAACCTCACCATCCCGCCCGTCGGAGCGGCGGCGATGGCCCTCGGCATCGAACTGACGGCGCTCGTGTGAGGGTGCCAGAATGACCAGACGACGCTTTCGAGTATCTCCGCTGTCACGAGGGTACCCCTCTCGCTGGACATTCCGTAATAATCGAAATCACCTCACTTATCAATACTCCAATCAGTGCTGCCAGTATGTTACAGGAATACGGCTACGTCGTCAACGTCGACGCCGCGGTCGTCCGCGACGGCGAGTACCTCCTCATCGAGCGCGGTGCCGCGGAAAGCCACGCTGCGGGCGCGCTGGCATTTCCCGGTGGCAAAGTCGAACAGCCACCCGGCGGCGAGGAGACCATCAGGGAGACGGCCAGGCGCGAGGTGCGCGAGGAGGTCGGCGTCGAGGTCGACGGCGTCGAGTTCGTCACGAGCGCCACGTTCGAATCCGACACCGGAACGCCCTGTATCAATATCGTCACGTGCTGTCGGTACACGGGTGGCGAGGCCCGCCCCAGAGAACCAGAGGAGGTGGCCGCCGTTCACTGGCTCACCCCGACGGCGATTCGTGACCACGACGCCGTCCCGCCGTACCTCGTCGACTATCTCGACGCCATCGAGGCACGCCGAGACGCCGAGTGACCGACGCTACGACTCCGGCTCGTCGTCGGTCCGCCGCCACAGATACCCCACGCCGACGAGCGAGGCAAGCGCCGTCGGCACCCCGAAACCCGGCCCTAGTCCGTCGAGGTTCGGCCCGAGGCCGGGCTCGTTTGGCTCGCGCGTCCGGTTGCTGCTCGTGCCACCAGCCGACCCAGCGCTCGGACCGTCGGCGTCCGCGTCACTGCCGCCGCCGACGCTTGCGCCGCCGTCTGGTTGCTCGACTGGCGTTTCTTCCTCGGTGTCCTCGGAGGACTCTGTGTCAGACGCCGCTTTTGACTCTGCTTCGGACTCGGTCGGTTCGGCTGGCGTCTCGTCGGAACTGTCCGCCCGCGCGGTCTCGGGTGGCCACGCGTCGTGGTGTCCGAGCGTACCGCGCGCGACGCGCGAGCCCGTGCTCTCGCCGGCCGCGTCGGCGACGGTCGGCGAGGACCGTACCGAACTCGTCGGCTCGGTGAACTGCCAGTGTTTCTCGCCGGTCGCCGCGTCGACGGCGTACAGCGTCTCGTCGCCGGACCCAGCGTAGACGACGCCCTCTGCGACCGTCGGCGAGGACTGGACGCTTCCCGACGGCTGGGCGAACGCCCACGTCTGCCCGCCTGTCTCGGCATCAACGGCGTACAGCGTCCCGTCGTCGGACCCGACGAAGACGGTGCCGCGGGCGACTGTCGGGGAGGACCGCACCGCGTCGGTCGGCTCCGTGAAACGCCACTCCTCCTCGCCGGTCGCCGCGTCGATTGCATACAGTGTGTCGTCGCTGGCCCCGACGAAGACGGTGCCGTCGGCGACTGTCGGCGAGGACCGTACCGAACCCCGGGGCGTCGCAAACGCCCACGTCGTCTCCCCCGTTTCGGCGTCGAGAGCGTACAGCGTGCTGTCGACGCTGCCGACGTAGACGGTGCCGTCGGCGACTGTCGGCGACGCGGACACGCCGCCTGTCGGTTCGGTAAACCGCCACTCTTGTTCGCCCGTACTGGCATCGACAGCGTACAGGTTCCCGTCCATGCAGCCGACGTAGACGGTTTCGTCGGCGACCGTCGGCGAGGACGCCCAGATTTGGCCCGACGGTCCCGCAAAGGTCCATTCTGCGCCCCCCGTCTCAGTGTCGACGGCGTACAGCCGACTGTCCATACAGCCGACGTAGACGGTGCCGTCGACGACCGTCGGCGAGGACTCGACACCGTCGCCGGGCTCTTCGAACACCCATGTCCGTTCGCCAGTTTCGGCGTCGACGGCGTACAGTTGTCCGCCCATCGTTCCGACGTAGACGGTGCCATCGACGACCGTGGGCGAGGATTGTACCGGCGCCTCGGAGCCGGTGAACGCCCACCGTTGCTCGCCAGACGCGGCCGCGACCGCGTACAGATTGCTGTCGAACGAGCCGACGTAGACCGCCGCATCCGCCGCAGTTGCCGTCGCCGTTGCCGCGAGGGTGACGCCCGTGACCCCTCCCGCGACTGTCTGGAGGAACGTCCGCCGGGAGCCCCGCAGTCGGCCGGCCGTCTGGTACATGCCAGGCCGTTCGCGACAGCAGCCAAAAAGCCACTGGTCAGCCACGGGGCCGACTCCGGGGGGTATAAGCCGCTCAGGGAACGAGTGTCGGTATGGACCCCGAGGACGTTCGTCAGGACTGGGCCGACCGTTCCGGGAAGTTTTCGCCGGCGTACTACGCCCGCCTCGGCCCAAACGAGGTGAGCGAGACACTCGTCGACGTACTCTCACACTACGCCGCCGACTCGGCCGCCGTGCTCGAAGTCGGCTGTGGCTCGGGCCGGCACCTGAATCAGCTTCGCGACCACGGCTTCGATAACCTCACGGGTATCGACATCAACGACGAATCCTTCCAGGTGATGGACGAACACTACCCGCGACTCGCAGACACGGGTAGCTTTCACACCGGTGCCATCGAGGACATCCTCCCGGAGTTCGACGACAACGCATTCGACGTGGTCTACTCCGTCGAGACGCTCCAGCACGTCCACCCCGAGGACACCTGGGTGTTCGAAGAGCTGTGTCGGGTAACCGACGACCTCCTCGTCACCGCCGAAAACGAGGGCAACAGCCCCGAGCGTGGCCGCGACAACGATGTCAGCTACGTCGACGACGACTTCCCGCTCTATCACCGCAACTGGAAGGACGTGTTCACCGACCTGGGGCTGGCTCAACTGCTCTGTGAACCTACCTCCCGTGACACAATTCGCGTCTTCCGGACGCTCTAGGCTGACGGCTGTGCGGTCAATCTTCCAGTGAATAACCTATATTTTGTTCGCGACACAGCCCTTAGATATGCCTTCCGCACTCGTGGCTGCAGTCCGAAACCGCCTCTCGCTCCGGACGACGCTCCTCTGGGCGGTTACACTTGCCGCGGTCGTCGCCGTCACCGGCGACCCCGCAATCGTCCTCGGTATCGCGACCGCGATGGTCGCCAGCGAAGCACTCGACGTTCTCGTCGACGTTCCAGGTGTCGACGAGCGCTGGGGTAAGGCCGCATTCGGGGTGGTGGTGACACTCGCGAGCACTGTCTGGCTGTGGACCGCCGCCTCCGGCGCGCCAGTCGACGCCGTGCTCCCTGTTCTTGCCGTCGCCACGGGCCTCTGGCTGGTGCTCGATGCCCGGGCCGACTTCGTCCGAGGACGGCGTGCCACCGAGCCCGAGGGCGTCGAGGAGATGGACAGCGGCGAGGCGATGCTCGTCATGCAACATATCCGTCTCGTGGCGGTCGAACTCCAGTCGGGGCCGAAGACGGTGTCCGAGCTGGCGACTGCCTGTGACCTCACCGAGTCGCGGGTCCGCGAAGCACTCGACCTCGCCAGTGAAGACGGGACCATCTACCGCGTCGAGACCGAGGCCGACGAGTTGCGGTACGCGCTCGACGAAGAGATGCTCGGGGCGAGCGGCGTCGGACGCATGGTTGGCGGTGGCCTCCAGACGTTTACGAGCCGACTCCTCCGTCCGTTCTCTGAACAGTCCAGAATAGACAGTAAAACAGAAAAATCAGATTAATAACCAATAGCCGCAAGCGTCGGAACACGATGGCCGACTCCCGCGAGACAAACCGGCAGCTCTGGTGTGAGTGGAGCGAGGACTTCCAGGCGCTGTAAAACACCGAGACGGCCGACGGAGACCTCCCGTCGACTCCGTCGCCGCTCGCGCCCGACGCGCCGGGCGACCCTGATATTCTCGATACCGTCGAAGGAACCGAGGGCGTCGAACTGGGCTGTGGCGGCGGCCAGGGAGCCGTCGGGACCGCCCAGCTGGGGGCTGAGACCGTTGTCGGCGTCGACCTCTCTGCGGAGCAGTTGGCTCACGCACGGAAACTACGGGCGCTGTACGGCGTCGATGTCCAGTTTCTCCAGAGCGACGTGACCACGGCCTCGCTCGCCGACGACAGTTTCGACGTGGCCGCCTCCGTGGCGGCCTTCCAGACGGTCGAACAGCTCGACCAGACCCTCTCAGGCACATTCACCGCGCTCGCTGCGGGCACGGCTCGGGCAAAAACTTGGAAAAAAGGCCGCGTCTCACTGCGTTCGATGTGGTGATACTCACTCCAGTTCAGCCCGAAGTAGCTGATTCACGTCGCCGGGGTCGGCGCTGCCTCCCGTCTTCTGCATGACCTGTCCCACGAGGAAGTTGATAGCGCCGCCCTCACCGTCGTGGTAGTCTTCGACGGCGTCGGGGTTCTCCTCGATTGCCGCCTCGACGGCCTGCTGAATCTCGTCGCCGCTCGATTTTCCGAGCCCCTCTCGCTCGACGACCGCGTCGGGGTCGGCTCCGTCGTCGAGCATCTCGCGCAGGACGGTCTCGCGGGCGTTCTTGGCCGTAATCTCGTCGGTCGCGACCAGTTCGATGAGCCGGCTCACCTCGTCCAGACGGCCCTCGATTTCGGTCACGTCCATGTCGCGGTAGTTCAACTCGCCCAGCAACTCGTCGGCGACCCACGTCGCCGCGAGGTCGGGGTCGAACGCGGCCGCCACGTCTTCGTAGAAGTCGGCGACCTGTTTCGTGGTGGTGAGCTTGTCCGCGGCTTCGCTGTTGAGGCCGTACTCGGTCTGGAAACGCTCGCGGCGGGCGTCGGGCAGCTCTGGAATCTGGATTTCGTCTTTCCAGTGTGCGACCCGGAGCGGCGGGAGGTCTGCCTCCTCGAAGTAGCGGTAATCCTTCTCCTCTTCTTTCGAGCGCATCGAGACTGTGATACCTCGGGACTCGTCCCAGTGGCGTGTCTCCTGTTCGACAGCACGCCCTCGTCGGATGGCGTTTTTCTGCCGGGTCGCCTCGTAGGAGAGGGCCTTCTCTGCGCCCTTGTGACTGGAGATGTTCTTGACCTCCGTGCGGTTTGCCGATTCGAGTGCTTCCTCGGCGACGGCTCCGTCTGGCTCGACGGCGTCGTCGTCGACGACAGAGAGGTTCGCGTCGATGCGGAGACTACCGTCTCGCGTGGAGTCGAAGACGCCGAGATATTCGAGCACCTCTTCGAGCTTCGCGAGGAAGGCCCGGACCTCCTCGGCCCCCCGGAAGTCCGGCTTCGTGACGATTTCGAGCAACGGGACGCCGGCGCGGTTGTAGTCGACCAGCGTGTACTCGGCGGTGTCGATGGAACCGCCCTGGTGTTTGAGGCTGCCGGGGTCTTCTTCGAGGTGGGCACGGCGGATGCCGACGGCACGACGGGTCCCCTCGACAGAGAACTCGAGTTCGCCGTCCTGACAGATGGGGTCGTCGTACTGCGTAATCTGGAAGTTCTTGGGGAGGTCAGGGTAGTAGTAGTTCTTCCGGTGGAATCGGGTTTCCTCGGGAATTGAGGCGTCGAGCGCCTTACCGACCTTGACGGCTGCCTCGACTGCTGACTCGTTGAGGACGGGCAACGCGCCGGGCAGGCCGAGACAGACCGGACAGGTCTGGGTGTTGGGTTCCTCGCTGGGGTCGGTCGAACACCCGCAAAAAATCTTGGTGTCCGTCTCGAGCTGGACGTGGACTTCCAGCCCAATGACCACCGCGAGGTCGTCTTGTTCCTGTGCTTGTGCCATTATCTGCGATTCGACGTGCTGGGGCTAAAGCCTGACGACACTACGTGCCTTCCCAACCACACGCCTTTTTGACCGGACGCCCTTGCTTCGAGTCAATGCGGGTTACGCTGCTCGGGACCGGCGACACGACTGGCACGCCCACGGTTGGCTGTGACTGTGACACCTGCCAGCTCGCACGGGACCCGTCCGACGAACTCCGTGAGCAACTCCGTCGGCGGGACGTGACGTTCACTGCCGACGGCGGCGTTGAGCGGACCCGGTTTTCGGTCCACATTCACAACGAACGCACCGACGAGTCGCTGCTCGTCGATTTCAGTCCCGACTTTCGCCACCAGTTCCTCCGCGAAGACGTGGCCCTCCCCGACGCGGCCGTCGTCACGCACGTCCACTTCGACCACCTCGACGGGCTGGGGAACTGTTATCGCCTCGTCGACGATATCGACGTTTTCGCCGCCGACGAAACCGACCCGGAAACCGGCGAGAGCGTCGCCGAAACCGTCGCCAGCGATTACGCGTATCTCGACCAGGTGAGCGTCGAGGCCCAGACGCCGCTCGAGTCCTTCGAGACCTGTGGCTTCGAGGTGACGCTCGTCCCGGTCGTCCACCCGCCGCTTCTCTGTTACGGACTGACCGTCGAAGACCCCGAGACGGGCGCGAGGTTCGCGATGACGGGCGACACCTGTTACGATATTCCGGCGGCATCACGCCGCCAGCTTGCGGGCGCGGACCTCTTGCTTGCCGAGGCACTCGTGCCGGCCGACCTCTGTGAGTACCACCCGCTCGGCGGCGACCACCACGACAGCGACGGCGTCCCCCGGACGTTCGGGACCAAACACATGACACGAGAGGGTGCACTCGCGCTCGCCGAGGAACTCGACGCGACACAGGCCCGCCTCGTCCACGCCGCTCACTTCTACCCGGCCGAAGAAGCCTTCGAGGCAGCGCTTGCAGTCGACGGCGAGCAGTATCTGTTACCCTGAGGAGTTGTTTCGCGACTGGTATTCATCCGGCTATTTTATCAGGCTGGTTTTCATGCAGTTAGATATGACACGCACAGGCTCGCGGCTGACGACTACCTACGAGCGGACTCTCTGGAAGACGATGGAGCTGCTCGGTATCACGGAGTCGATAGAACGGAAGGTGCTGACAGCTATCGTGCTGCAGTTTCTCGCCACCGTCGCTATCTTTCTGCTGCCGTTTTTTGTCTCCGGGGCCGTCTTTTTCGTTCTCGCGGGAGTCCTCTTTGTCCTCGCGGCGATGGCCGCGGTCAACACGGTGCTCGTCGTTCGCCGTGATTTCATCACGCCGGTTCTCAACCTCGAAGCGACTGCGACGGAGATGGCACAGGGGAACATCGACGTGCAGGCCGAACAAAGTAACCAGCCAGACGAAATCGGCTCGCTCCAGAACGCCTTCGTCGACCTGGAGCAGTTTCTCGATACCGTAGGACGGCAGGCCGACGCGCTCTCGCGCCAGCAGTTCGACGACCCGGTCCTCGACGAGGATGTCCCCGGCGAGTTCGGAGAGTCGATGTCCCGTATGACGACGAGTCTCCGAGAGTACACCGAGAACCTCCAGGATATGAGCAACCAGATGGAGCGGCGCTCGATGCACCTCCAACAGCTCGTCACCGCGTTTAGCGATGCCGCTGAGCGCGCCCAAGAGGGCGACCTCACGGCGACTATCGACGAAACTACCCTCCAGCTCGAAGAGGAACAACACGAACAGCTCGTCGACAACTACAACGAGCTCATCCAGACAATCGGTGAAACGGTCAGCCAGGTTCAGACGTTCGCGACTGACGTTTCCGAGGCGAGCGACGACGTGACCGACACGATGGACGAGGTAGAGGGTATCAGCACGGATGTCGCTCAGTCGATTCAAGAGATTTCCGAGGGCGCAGGCACCCAGACAGAGGAACTCCAGGCTGTCGCCGAGGAGATAAACAACCTCTCGGCGACGGTCGAACAGATTGCCGCCTCGGCCGACAACGCTGCCTCGACCGCCAAGCAGGCCGCCGAACGGAGCCGAAGCGGTCGCGAGGCTGCCGAGGACGCAATCACCGAACTCGACGAACTGGAAGCGAGCATCAGCGAAACCTCGACTGCCGTCGAGCGGCTCGTCGAAGAGATTCAGGAAATCGACGAAATCGTCTCCTTTATCGACGATGTCGCCGAGGAGACCAACCTGCTCGCGCTGAACGCCTCCATCGAGGCTGCCCGTGCCGGGCAGGCGGGTGAAGGGTTCGGCGTCGTCGCCGACGAGGTGAAGAATCTCGCCGAGGAGACCAAAGCCTCTGCGAGCGAAATATCGGCGCGCATCGAGGCCGTGCAGACACAGTCCGAGGAGACCGTCGCCGACGTTCAGGCCATGGAGTCACAGGTCTCTGACAGCGTCGGTACCATCGAGACGACGCTGCACAACTTCGAGGACATCGTCGACGAGGTCGGCACGGTAAACACGACTATCCAGGAGATAAGCGACGCGACCGACGAACAGTCCCGGACCGCACAGGACGTGGTCGCAATGGTCGATTCCGTGGCCAGCATCAGCGAGGAGACGGCCGCACAGGCCGAGGACGTGGCCGCTGCGACCCAGCAACAGACCGCCTCTGTCTCCGAAGTCAGCCGCAGCGTCCGGTCACTGTCGGCTCAGTCCGACGACCTGCGCTCGTTGCTCGAACAGTTCACCGTCGAGTCCGCCGTCGCGTCGCGTCCGAAGTAGCTACTCTGCCTCGCCGGTTTCGATTGGCGCGCGAATCGTGTTCCCCCACTCCGTCCAGGAGCCGTCGTAGTTCTCCACGTCGTCGAAGCCGAGCAACTCGGAGAGGACGTACCACTCGATCGAGGAGCGCTCGCCGACGCGGCAGTACGTGACGACGGATTGGTCTTCCTCGATGCCGACCGCCTCGTAGAGTTCGCGCAGCTCTTCGGGGCTCTTGAACGTGCCGTCCTCGTCGTTCAACACAGTCGTCGTCGGGACGTTACGGGCACCGGGGATGTGGCCGCCGCGCTGGGCAGTCTCCTGCAGGCCCTCGGGAGCGATAACCTCGCCCGTGAACTCCTCGGGCGAGCGCACGTCGACCAGCGGGACACCGCCCTCGATTGCCTGCTCGACGTCGCTCTTGTAGGCCCGGATGCTCTCGTAGGGGCCGCTCGCAGTGTACTCCTGCGGTGTGAACTCTGGTGTCTCCGTCGACAGTTCGTAGTCGTTCTCGACCCAGTACCCCTTCCCGCCGTCCAGTACGCGGACGTCGTCGTGGCCGTAGTACTTGAACTCCCAGTAGGCAAACAGCGCGAACCAGTTGGGGACGCGGCCGCCGCCGTAGAGGACGACTGTCGAGTCTTCCGTGATACCTGCTTCGCTGTTCAACTCCTCGAAGGCTTCCTTGTCGAGGATGTCTCGGGTCGTCCCGTCGCTCAGGTCCTCCTCCCAGTGGAAGAAGGTTGCACCCGGAATGTGGCCGTCCTCGTACGGTGTGTACTCGGAATCTGCGGTGACTGTCGGATTGTTGACTTCGAGCAGACGGTACTCAGGGTCGTCCGCCTGGAAGTGGTCGAGGTGTTCGTCTACCCACGCTGCCGTGACGAGTGCGTCTGTTTCGTGTGCCGTCATCATGCCCATATTGGGCTCTATGAATAAAAACCAACTCCGTAACGGGTATGTTAGCAGCCCTCGACGACAGCAGTAACTGCCGAATATTCGTTGTACGTGGGATAAAAGGGCAGATTTTAGGAGTATAGCCGTCTGCTCGCTGTCTCCGGTAGCGGCAATACTATCTTGGTCTGTCACAGACTATCCCACAGCTCTCAGAAACCGGCTCGTGTGACAGCGGTCAGGCCTGCTGGAGGTTGTCCTGGAACTTCTCGCGGACCTTCTCGACTTTGGGGCTCGCGTGCATCTGGCAGTACGCGTCGTTTGGATTCTTCTCGAAGTAGTCCTGATGTTTCTCCTCGGCGCGGTAGAACGTCTCCAGTTCGGTTAGCTCGGTCACGACCTCGTCGTCGTACTCCTCGTCGACGGCCTCGATGTAGGCTTCGGCCTGGCGATGCTGTTCGTCGTCGTGGCTGAGGATGATAGAGCGATACTGGGTGCCCACGTCGGGGCCCTGACGGTTCAGCTGTGTGGGGTCGTGGACTGTGAAAAAGACTTCGAGCAGGTCAGCAAACTCCAGCGTCTCGTCGTCGTACGTTACCTGGATGACCTCTGCGTGGCCTGTATCGCCGCTACAGACCTCCCTGTACGTGGGGTCGTCGGCGTGGCCGCCCGCGTATCCCGAGGTGACGCTCTCGACGCCGTCGAGCTGTTTGAATGCCGCCTCGGTACACCAGAAACATCCGCCACCGAACGTTGCGTTTGGCATAGACTGGTTTGGGGCGCGACTCGTATGAATCTGACTGCTACGGCCAGTGTCGCCCACGCGCCGTCAGTCGCTTGCGCCGCGGTTCGAACGCGACGGCGGTGGAATCTGTACCTCGGGGTCGGGCACGTTTGGAAGGACACAGCGGGCCGGCTCGTCGTTGACGTGTGCGTACCGGTCTGGCGTGTTCGCCAGCGGATGTGCGGGGTTGCGGTCGCTGTTGATACGGGCGGCGCGCACGTCGGCGAAATCGCGGAGCCGATTGCGGATGCCACGCCAGTGCAGTCCCGTCGGTTGCGGGACCGAGATGTCGTGGTGTGGCCGGGACTGTGTACCCGGCCCCGCCAGGACGGCGGCGTTGACGTTCGCGGCGAGGTCGTCGTGGTCGAGCAATATCCCGATGCGCGCGTCCGCGGGCGAGCGTGCAGCGAGCACGTCGAGCCCGAGATGGAGCGCGCGATACTCCGCCACGTTGTTGTCGGGGCAGTCCTGTGGCCGGGACAGCCGGGCGACCCGCTGGCCGTCCCGTGTCTGGATGACAGCCCCGAGACCACCACCCGACTCTCTGAACGACCCGTCTGTCGCTATGTAGAACTCGAGGTGGTGTGTCTCCGGCGGATGGGCAATGTGCGGCGTCGGTGCCTCGTCGAACAAGTCTCGAAGTGACGGCCGGCCGTATGCGGCCATATCTCCTGTAGTGCGTCTGTTTATAAATAAGTACTGTCCAATTACCTCGTCACTCCAGTGCCTGTGGGCTACCGACGTAGACGGCGACGGTGTTCAGTATCACCAGTGCCACGAACGCGAGCGTCGTCGACCGCGATTCGAGGCCGGAGACCAGAAGTGAGAGGTGGAGGAAGGGGAGGACGATTGCAGCCCAGAACGCGAGCCGTCGAATCGGCCGAACGACGAACTCGCGGATATCTGGGCGAGCACCTAGCAGGGCGGCGGTCTCGGACAGCGAGGAGCTTGACATTGGAGGGGTCACCTGAATACGTCTACAACGCATTCCCGCATATAACCGGTCGAGCGTTCAGTTTGTTTCGGCTTGCTTAACGCTACCAGTCCCGATTTTATACCATTTATATTATCTTTTATAACGCGTTTAGAATTGCGTAGACGTTTTATACGATATTCTCGTTACTTTCCGGCGGTTCGTGCTCTGAAAGGTCGCCGAGCGGGGCGACCTCGACTTCGTGGGGGGCAGGCGTGTGAATCGTCGCTCGCTCTCGGATGGCGTCGGCGACAGCGCGCCGCCAGTCGGCCACCGCATCCACGTGACGCTCGTGGTGGCGGTCGACGGTGTAGGTCTCCGTCGGGTCGTCTCTGAGCTCCTGTTCCGTATCGACGGCGTTGGGATAGGCAGGCGCATCCGGCCCGACGAGTGCGCTCGGTTCGATGTACAGCGTTTCGTTGTCGTCGCCTGCCGCAGTAGCGACGTGTAGCCGGGCACGCATCCGGCCGCTGAACGGCGGTGTCACCCGGAGCACCGCCCGCCGTGGGGTCGACTGATTCAGCTCCATCGCCGTTACGAGATCCTCGACGGTGACTGCGAGCGACCGAATTGCTGTTGGGTCCCGCTCGGTTGGCATAGTGGGTCGTCAGGACCGCAGCATCAAGTACCTGCTGTCCGCCGGAACCGGTGACTGCTCTGTGTAGATGTCCGCTCTCTGCAGGACAGTGAACTACCCCACCTTGCTCGCGCTGACGCGCTCGCTGAGGGTGGGGCTTCCTGCTTTCACGACGCGCTTTGCAGGAACACTCGCAGTCCCCGCAGGGAGCGCAGTCTCGATAGGCGTTGATGAATCGCTCTGCAATTCGTTCACACACCAGAACTCTCTGATTCTCGAACGACTCCTTGAGGGAGGGGGCTTAGCGCCTGCTATCAGCTAAACCGCAAGCGTCGACGGACGCGAAGCCGATACTATTTTACTTCCAGTCCATTATAGTAGAACTGTGCATCGCGCGGGCCGACCTGGAGTCGCCTTACCGACAGAGTGCATCGCTCTCTTGCCGGACGCCGGGAGCCAGAAGACATTCCACGAGCAATGACTGACGAACTCACTATTCTGGTCGTTGACGACGAACAAGACATCGCCGACCTGTATACGACGTGGCTCCAGATGGACCACGAGGTTCGCAAGGCCTACGGGGGCGACGAAGCGCTCGAGAAGGTCGACGACGACGTCGATATTGTCTTTCTCGACCGTCAGATGCCCGACTATTCCGGTGACGAAGTCCTCGAACGGATTCGTGACCAGGAGCTTGGCTGTCGGGTTGTTATGGTGACTGCCGTCGACCCCGATTTCGATATCGTCTCGATGGAGTTCGACGACTACCTCACCAAGCCGGTCATGCGCGACGACCTCGACGAAGCCGTCGAAACCATGCGCGAGCGCGACGAGTACGACCAGACCCTCCAAGAGTACTACGCGCTCGCCTCGAAGAAGGCGACTCTCGAAGCCGAGAAGACGCCATCCGAGCTACAAGACAGCGAGGAGTACCAGGAGATGGTCGACCGCCTCGACGACCTCGAAGAGGAGGCCGACCCCGCGACGGCCGGGTTCGACGACGACTACGACTCGCTGTTTCAGGAGTTTCCCGGGGGCGAGTAGAACGCCGTTTGCGGGTTCGCTGGCGGCGTAGCGTTAATGAGACGCGCGTACCTACCAGCGGGCAGTGAGTGACCGTACCGCCGCCCTCGACGCTGTTATCTTCGGTGTCGACATCCAGAGCGGAGACGTGCGGGGCGATTCACCCTCGTACGCAGTTGTCACGTTCGACGGAGAGGCACTCGAACGCGATGTCATCAGCTACCGCAAGCTCCGCCGCCGCATCGACAGCGAGGAGCCCGCGATGGTTGCGACGGACAACATGTACGAACTCGCCGAGAACAAGGACGCACTGGTCCACTTTCTCGGCTCGCTCCCCGACGCGACGCAGCTCGTTCAGGTGACGGGCGCCCACGAGCCAGAACCGCTCTCCCGAGTCGCCTCCCGGCACGGGGTTCCGTACGAGAAAAAGCCCATCGCCGAGGCCGAAGCCGCCGCGCGACTGGCGGCCGCCAACGTCGGCCAGGAAGTGACCGCATTCACTGACACGACCGAAGTGAAAGTTGCCCGCGGGCGCTCGACCGGCAGCGGCGGCTGGAGCGAAGACCGGTTCACCCGTCGCATCCACGGCTCGGTCAAGCGCCGTGCCCGTGAGGTCGAGTCGGCTCTGGAGGACGCCGGTCTGGACTACGAGCGCGACGTAACCGAGAAATACGGCGGCTTCGCCAACGCCATCTTTACAGTTGAGGCGCGCCCGGCTGACATCCCCGTGTCGGCCAACCGTTCGGGCGACACCCGCGTCGAAATCGAGCGCGTCCGCCGAGACGGCATCGAGTTTCAGCCGTTAGCCAAACGCCGGGACCCTATCGTCGTCGGCATCGACCCCGGAACGACGACCGCGGTGGCGACTGTCGGCCTCGACGGCGAGGTACTCGACGTGTTGAGTACGCGAACGGCGGACACGGCGGCGGTCATCGAGTGGATTATCGAGCGCGGGCGGCCGATACTGATCGGCGCAGACGTGACGCCGATGCCCGAGACAGTCGAAGATATCCGTCGGAGCTTCGACGCCGCGGGGTGGGTCCCCGACCGCGACCTGGCTGTCGACGTAAAGAAACACCGCACGCGGGAGACAGGGTACGACAACGACCACGAGCGCGACGCTATCGCGGCCGCGCTCGGAGCCTACGACGCGCACAAAGACCAGTTCGACCGCATCGCTGCCAAGGTGCCCCCGCGACAGGACCTCGGCACCGTCGTGGCCCGAGTCGTCGCCGACGAGGAGTCCGTCGAGGCGGTGCTCACCGACCTCGCCGACGACGAGCCAGACGAGGAAGACGACCACGAACACGTCGAGCGCGAGCTAACCGACGAAGAGCGCCGGATTCGCCAGCTCGAAACACAGGTCGAACGCCTGCAACGCCACGTCGACGACCTCGAAGCGACCGTCGAACAGAAAGACGAGGAAATCGCCGACCTCGAAGACGAACTCACAGAGACGCGCAAACAGGAGCGCCGGGAGGCACGCGAGCGCCGCGAAGTCACTCGACTCGAACGTGAGAACCGCCGGCTCGAACGCGAGCGCGACGAGGCACGCGAGGAGGTCGAAGCCCTCGAAGGCAAGCTCGAACGGCTGAAGGCACTGTGGAAACTCGACCACTCGAACTTCGCCGACGTGGCCGAGAAAAAGGCCGGATTAGCGCCGGTGAAAGTCATCGAACAGTTCACCCACGACGCCATCGAAACTGCCCACGAGCGGTTCGGGCTCGCCGAAGACGACATCATCCTGCTCCGTGACGCGAGCGGTGCGGGTCGCTCGACCGCCGAGCTACTGGCCGAGTTCGACCCCAAAATCGTCCTCCGGAACGGCGACCTTTCGGATATGGCCGACCGGGTCCTGTTTGACCACGAGATACCGGTCGCGCCCGCAGACCTGGTGACCGTTCAGGAGGTAGACGAACTCGCCGTCACTCGCGAGTCCGAGGTCGAGGCAGCGATTGCGGACTGGGAACGGCGCGCTGCGGAACGCCGCCGACAGCAAAGCGCCGAGATGGTCGACAGACTCATCAGCGAACATCGGGCCGACCGGCCTGACCGATAGTGATTATCGCGGCACGTTCCGTGACCACGCCACAGGTCTGGTCGTGTCACATTGTGTGAATTCATCTGTTGTTGTGACGGCAGTAACGACTCGCAATACGCACGAGTGCTGTCACTTGTCGACTCGAATCAGCTGTTTGGAGAATTCACAATACAATAATCTTCTGGGGATTCTTGCCGGTGGCGGATTGTCACAACTGGTTCCTATCTGTGTCTCCAACCACTAGTCGCATGTCAACAGAACGTGTTATCGAGCTACTCGAAACGGCGTACATGGACGAGCTGGAGACGGTGATGAACTACCAGACGAACGCAATTGTCCTCGACGGCGTCCGAGCCGAGGAAATCAAAGAGAGCCTTCAGCAAGACATTCAGGAAGAACTGACTCACGCACGGCAACTCGGCGAGCGACTCAAGCAACTCGACGAGCGGCCGCCCGGGTCTGCGGAGTTCTCCTCGCGACAGGACTCTCTCCAACCCCCCGAAGACTCGACGGACGTTCTCTCGGTTATCGAAGGTGTGCTCGACTCCGAAACGGACGCTATCGACACTTACCGGAGCCTCATCGATGCGGCGGACGCGGCTGGTGACCCGGTAACCGAGGACCTCGCAGTGACGATTCTCTCGGACGAAGAGGCCCACAGGACCGAGTTCCGTGGGTTCCGAAAAGAGTACAGAGCCGACTAGTCAGCCCTGCTCGGGACTTACATCAACTGGCCCATCCCCATCGCCTGCATGAGATTCGTGACGAGTCCGTAGACGATGAGACCGAGGCCGGCGATGACGAGCGCGAGCGCGCCGCCGACGAGGAGATTCACCCACGCTGCGAGCGCGACACCGCCGACGAGCATGAGGAGACCGACAATGCCGACAAATCCGATATTCCTGAGCATACCGGCACGTCTTGGGCCGTGAGTATAAACGTCTCCTTTCGACGCCGACGCAGGTGGTGTTCAGATAAGGATTGAAGAGTGAGGCGTAGCGTTTTCTGAGTGATCATGCCCGAAAACGCTAGCCTCAGCGGTAGTATCGACCAGATCAACTTAGAGTTTATTGAACGAGAAGCGACACCGCGATTTCTGATGAAGCTCAGTATTCAGTTGCATCTTGCAGGACTATCGCTTTCGAATACTGTTTCTGTTCTTGAAATATTCGGTGTCGATCGTGCGCGTTCGACTGTTCATAACTGGGTTCATAAGGCAGATCTACAGCCCGAAGATGGGCAAAACCCGGATCACGTTGCGGTTGACGAGACTGTGATCCAACTCAATGACGAGCAATACTGGCTGTACGCTGCTGTCGATCCCGAAACAAACGAATTACTCCATACAGAGCTTGAACCGACAACAAACAAGGTAATCGCTCATGCATTCTTTGCTGAACTTCGCGAGAAACACAACGTTGACGATGCGGTGTTTCTCATCGATGGCTCGCATTCACTGAAAGACGCCTGTTCACGACATGGCCTCGATTTCAGATACGAACGCAATGGAAATCGCAACAGCGTCGAACGTGTCTTTCGAGAAGTAAAACGTCGAACCACTAGCTTTTCAAACTGTTTCAGCAACGCACAAGCAGACACAGCTGACGACTGGCTTAGATCGTTTGCCTTCGCATGGAATCAGCTTATCTGAACACTACC